>JBKHVI010000028.1:0-34627 GCA_046570105.1 Bacteriovoracia bacterium | reverse complement strand
AAAGGCATCAAGCTTATTTAGATCTTCTTCTTTTTTAAAACCAAAAAACACCTGCATCGGCGTGACACTTTCACCTGTTGGATCTCTGCCTTTAATTGACCAAAGAATGGCACGTGCTTCCGGATCACCTTCACTCAACTGACGAAAGTCCATCACTTCGCGACAATTATGATTGGGATCGGTGGCAATTTCTGCCAGATTCGCTAATTCCATAAGCTCTTGTATACCAGGTCCTTTGGGATCATAATTTCTACCAGCAAAACCCGCGAGATCATCAGAGCGCTGAAGAAAGAGCATCACCTCAGTGATATTTGACGAGAGAGTGACGCCTTGCTCGCCCAAGACAGAACCCGGCGAAGTCACTCGAGTCGGAACGACTTGATCAAAGCGATAAAAATGTTTGACCACTGAGGCTTCATCATCGCGATTTTGTCGCTCTCTCTCTTCTAGAATTTTTTTTCTTTGCGCTTCTACTGAGGCATTAAAACTTCGCGCACGGCCTGCACTAGATACTTTACTCCACAGCACAGAATCTGGATTAACTGCACGAAAGCGACAAGAGCTCAGTACTCCTTTCACAACATCCAAGGTATTACCCTCACCGGCGTTGCTAATCTTTCCTTGGCAGGCATCCACTTGTTTTTGAGATTCTTGTTGGCGTATCTGCTCAGTCATATCAACGTGGTCAGTCGATCCTGTTTGAGCAGTAAGGTTAAAAGGGGCCGAGAATAGAAAAATGAGCATGAAATATTTCACACTCTCTTTTCGTCATACTGAGGATTTTTTCAAGGGAGCCGACTACCTGAGCTGTTTACTCAAGAGAAAACTCTTTCAATAACTTAGTCGCCACTGGATTAGTCATTTTGCGTTTAAGCCCCACTAACCAAAGCTCCGCAAAGACGGGCAGGCGGCCCAAGACAATAAGTTCTTTTGATTTGACCCACGTACTCACCGAGCCTTCGGTTAAAAAAGTAATTCCATGGCCAGAGATGGCCAAGTTTTTTAACAGAATATTTTCATCCGTCTCGAGCACGAGATTCATCGGTAGTGAGTTCTCATGAAAAAAACGCTCTACCTCGTGGCGCGGTCGACTCAAAGGTGATGGCAACAAGACTGGTTGCGATGCCAGCGAGGAAGGAAAGTCTTTTTTGAGATGAGCGTATTTAGGAGCGGCGACAGCAAACAAAGGTAAATGCATAACACGACGTTGAAACAAAATAGATTTGTCTTTGGTGTGTGGCGGTTCTAATAACAAAACCAGATCCTGACGATGCTCTAAAAGATCGGCAGTTAAAAGATCGGCCGCTCCATGACTCACAAAAGGCGTCGCTCCATCTTCATCCAATGCATGCTTTAAGAGTTCAGTCGCAGCAAAGTGTGGCACGCCTTCTTCAATGCCGATTTGAATTCTTGTTCGTTCACTATCCTTAGCATCTGACAAAGTATCAAGCATCTCAGTGCCGAGTGAGAAAATTTCGCGGGCATATTCCAGCGCCACTTGACCAGCTTCCGTCAGTACAAGTTTCTTCTGTTTACGTTCAAACAGTGGTCGCTCTAGTCGGTCTTCCAGAAGTTTAAGTTGCATGGAGAGCGCACTTTGCCCGACACGCAGAACCTCTGAAGCTTTTGCCAGTGAGCCCTCTTCTGCTATCACTTTAAAGTAAAGCAGATGATGGTAGTTGAGCCAATTTTGCATGAATTATTCCGTAAGATCCCGTGCACGATGAAGCTGGGATGTGAAGAAACTGAGTTTTGTGACTTCATCCTGTTTCAAGATAATTTGCTCCATGCGCGGAGGAAGGGTTGAGATATAAATTCGGAGTTGATTAAAGTGGTGTTCATCTTTTTGTGCCCACACTCGATCTTCGGCAAAAGCAATTTTACCTTCGACTTCAATTTCGCGGATGTCACTTGATGATCCTCGCGCCAATGCGCGATGAAAACGAACGGCCACAGGATAAGTTGAAATACCATTTTCTGGATCAAGCACAACGGGATCGATTTTTAGGGCGACGAGGTCTCCACTTCTTACCACTGTCGAAATACCGCCAGGTAAATCCCGAGAGGTAATAAGAACTTGAAATTCAGCTAACTCCTCAATCGTGCGCGAGATCAGAGATTGCTCCCCAGCATCGCGATAGGTAACTCTTTCAGCGACCGGAGAGCCTGAAACGAAGCCCACACATATAATCGCATCGACATCTGCAAACCGCGAACGCACACCGATATCAATAAATTTTTTCCAAACGAGTCCCGGATGCTCAAGCTCTAATTTATGTTCACCACATTTTGGAGGTAGCGCCCAAGCATTAAGCGAGAAAAACAAACTTAAGAAAAAATATTTCATGAAGATAGCCTAGCTCTTCTATTTGAGCTTCTTCAAGAGTTCATTGACGGCTTCTTGGACAGGCTTCTTTCCACTTTCAACAGCTTGGCGTATCTTGAGCCAGTTTTTTTGATCTAACTTTTCCTCAAACCACATCATTAATGATTCACGTAACGACTCATCTAGCCAATGTAAACGCTGTTCGGCTCGCTTTGTCTCTAGGCCTGATGCAAGCTGAGTAAAATAGCGCTCAATGGTTTGCCAAACTTCCGTGAGGCCGGTTTTTTCCAAAGCGCTACAAGGAATGACGGGCGGCTGCCAAGTATCATGCCTTAGAATATGCAGGGCCTGTTCGTAATGATGGCGCGCGGCCTGAGCTAATTCTTTATTAGCGCCATCTGCTTTAGTCACCACCACCATATCAACCAGTTCTAAAATACCACGCTTTATTCCCTGTAGATCATCACCGGCCCCTGGTTGTAAGAGCATCACAAAACAATCCACCATGCGTGCGACTGCCGTTTCACTCTGACCTACACCCACTGTTTCCACCAGCACGATATCAAAACCAAACGCCTCACAGAGCAGGATGGCTTCGCGAGTCCTGCGAGCAACACCACCGAGACTGCCACCAGAAGGACTTGGACGAATAAAAGCCTTCGGTTCACGGGCCAAAAGCTCCATGCGCGTTTTATCACCTAAGATACTGCCACCAGACACTTGTGAAGTTGGATCGACAGCGAGAACCGCCACACGTAGGCCCGTAGAGGTCAGAGTAAGTCCGAAACTTTCGATAAAGGTAGATTTGCCAACACCTGGTGTTCCGGAGATTCCGATTCTTTTACTTTTGATGGTGACCGGCAATGCTTCCAAAAGTTCTTGCGTGAGCTTTTGATGTTCCGGTTTTAGTGACTCCGCATAAGTGATAGCGCGAGCGAGCGCATTTTTGTCTTGCGCTTTAAAACCACTCACTAGTTCGGTGACACTCCAGTTTTTCAACCGACACTTCCTTGAATTTTTTTCAACAATTCACGGGCGGCATCGGCAATCACAGTGCCAGGTCCAAAAATTCCTGCCACTCCCATTTTTTCAAGTGCCGGATAATCTTGCGGAGGAACAACTCCTCCCACTACTACTAAAATATCTTCGCGAGAGCGGGCCTTTAAGGCCTTCATCAATGCCGGCACCAGCGTGAGATGTCCGGCCGCCAAGGAGCTTACTCCCACCACATGAACATCGTTTTCCACCGCTTGTTCAGCCACTTCTTCCGGAGTTTGAAATAAAGGGCCAACATCCACATCAAAACCTAGATCTGCAAAAGCCGTGGCGATCACTTTCTGCCCGCGATCATGGCCATCTTGTCCCATTTTTGCGACGAGGATACGAGGTCTGCGTCCCTCTGAAGCAACAAACTTCTCCATCGTTTTATTGATGTCACTCACGTCTTGTCTCCCTGCTTGCATTTCTTTTAAGTACACCCCTTGAATGGTTTGCACTTGTGCGCGATGACGGCCGAAAACTTTTTCCATGGCATCACTCATCTCACCCACACTGGCGCGGGCGCGGGCCGCTTTAACGGCGAGATCAAGTAAGTTCCCCTCACCCTTTTCACAGGCGAGTGTAAGAGCATGAAGAGCGGCATCACACTCTTTTTGATTGCGATTGGCACGTAACTGCTTTAAACGCTGAATTTGTGAATGGCGAACGGCATCGTTATCGACTTTTAATACGGGAATCTCTTCCTTGCTATGCGAGCGAAAGGTGTTAACTCCCACGACTGTCTGAAGACCCGCATCGATACGTGCTTGCGTCCTTGCAGCGGCTTCTTCAATACGACGTTTAGGCAGACCTGATTCAATCGCCTTCGCCATCCCACCCATTTTTTCGACTTCTTGAATATGTCCCCAGGCCTTGGCCAACAACTCTTGCGTAAGGGCCTCAACATAATGTGAGCCACCCCATGGATCGATCATGGAGCATGTATCTGTTTCTTGCTGCAAAAATAGCTGTGTGTTGCGAGCGATACGTGCACTGGCAGGTGTAGGAAGTGCTAAGGCTTCATCCAGTGAGTTGGTATGCAAGGACTGAGTATGTCCATGGGCCGCGGCCATCGCCTCAATTTGCGTGCGAACGACATTGTTCCAAATATCTTGCGCCGTTAAACTCCAGCCCGAAGTTTGGCAGTGAGTTCGAAGTGCACCTGACTTAGGATTCTGTGGACTAAATTCATTCACTAGGCGTGACCACAAAACGCGGGCCGCGCGCATTTTGGCGATCTCCATGAAGTAGTTCATACCAATGGCCCAGAAGAAAGAGAGCCGTGGTGCAAAGGCATCCACCGTCAAACCACTCTTAATACCTTGGCGAATGTACTCGACTCCATCGGCCAGTGTGTAACCAAGCTCTAGATCAGCGGTCGCACCCGCCTCTTGCATATGATAACCAGAAATTGATATGGAATTAAATTTCGGCATATGTTGAGCGGTATAAGAAAAAATATCTCCGATAATTCTCATCGATGGTGCTGGCGGATAAATATAAGTATTTCGCACCATGAACTCTTTCAAAATATCATTTTGAATTGTTCCGCTTAAAACTTTTTGTGGCACTCCCTGCTCTTCTGCGGCGACAATAAATAGCGCGAGAATAGGAATCACCGCTCCGTTCATCGTCATCGACACACTCATCTTGTCGAGTGGAATGCCATCGAAAAGCACTTGCATATCAAGGATGGAGTCAATCGCCACTCCGGCCATACCCACATCACCGGCGACACGAGGATGATCTGAGTCGTATCCTCGGTGAGTCGCCAAATCGAATGCGATCGAAAGTCCCATCTGACCTTTGGCGAGGTTGTTGCGATAGAAGCGATTTGATTCTTCAGCGGTTGAGAAGCCCGCATACTGGCGAATTGTCCAAGGCTTACTGCTGTACATTGAAGCGTAGGGACCGCGCAAAAACGGAGCGACTCCCGGCAAAGATTGAGTCAAGCCGATATCGGCAATATTTGTTTTCTCGTAGAAGTTTTTAAGAGTGATCCCTTCGGGAGTCAGTCGACCTGGGTTTTGTTGCTCTTCAACAGAGTGAGGCCAGATCAGTTTTTTCTCAGACCAGTTAATCGTTTTCATGAACGCGTCTCCCACCAAGTGAGAAGCTCTTTGAGAGACTGCCAGATATTGAGCCCATGATAGATGTTCACGTGGCCCGCGACAGATGTTTTACCTGCCAGATAACAACGCTCACCGACGGGCTTCAATTCTCCATGCAGATCATCACTGGTGACCCAGACTTGGATTTCACTTTTGTCCTGCCAGATTGTCGCGCTAGCGAGATCACTAAAATGCTTTTCTTGAGGTGCTAGACCTAAAAGTTCAAAGAAATTTTTGGTGAAATTAAACCGAGCTTGCAAGGCCGCATAGTCTCCCACCACGCGAATCATGACTTGTGGGCGAGAACTCTTCATTTGCAAACGTAATTCTTCAAAGTCGCGACCAAGTCTAACGTGATCTTTTTTCTGCCAGCGAGGTTTAAGTTCGACCCATTCATCGACCTGAGCAAAGTCATTCACGCCGGCCTGAACAATCTTGCGTTTTTTAAACTTATCTTGCGTCTCACTCCAATGTAGCTTCGCACTTTCACTTAAATAGGCCTGACGTGATTCGAGAGAGAGACCTTGTAAGTGCTGCATCTCGCTCCAAGCTTTTTGTGCCAGTTCCTGGGTGAGATTTTCAATAGAGTAACAACCTGAAGCAGGATCCATCACTTCGCCAAGTTCCGATTCATTCTGCAAAATCAATTGGGTCGTGAGCGCCACACGTGCCGATTCATTCTTAAGACCATTCACAACTAACATATCGGCCGGCAGCGACTCTACCACCGCAGCTCCTGCCAAATATCCGGCGGCGACAGCATTGGCATTTCTCAACATGTTGCTCGCTTGATCAAAGGCGGTAAAATCGCGCCAACTGACTCGCGCCATCCAAGTGATACGACTTAAAAGCTCACGCTGACCCATCTCTGTGAGAGCCGCTTCTGTGATCGCCTTGAGAGCGCGCATCTTGGCGATAGACTTAAAAAATTCACGGTCCATATAGACGGCGAGAGCGATTGATTCATCAGGCTTAGACTCTGCCCAATCAATCACGCGCGAAAGTAAACAGCTCAGCTCGTGAACGGCATGGCCACCTTGCGCATAAATATCTTGGGCATCCAAAATTCGACAAGCGCCTTCAGGCAGATCGATCGAAGGATGAGCAATCCAAACTCGGGCAGCACTTTGCTTGAGTGCCGCTTCCATCGCAGATTTTTCTAAACCTAAACGGTCCTTGTCCCAACCCAACATAAATGGATCAAGGATAAAATCCCAAACCCCCTGTTGCACTAACTCAGGAACTTTTTTCCAATTGATCTGTGATTCATCCCAGAGGCTAATTGACAGTGCTGCACGACGAAAATTGCTGTCACGCCAGGTGATGCTTTGGGTGGACAGTAAATCAAACTCAAAACCCTCTGGACTTGGACGTTTGAGAAACCGTCCAAGATCGTCAGCTTTTAATTCTTTCTTAAGAAGTTCATGCCACAAAGTTTCATTCATGGAGAGATGTTAACAAAAAAGCAGCGCGCTCGGACAGCAGAAAGGGTGTACAATGAGACCGGAGATACCTTTGGCGCTGACACTTTTGGTTGAAAACAACCCTAAAATTATCGAAATCTACCACTTAAACCTCACAACCTATGTGGGTTTGGAGCTCGTCGTCGCAACTAGCCGTGCAGATGCTCTGCAACTTATCGAGCAAAAACCCTTTAAGCTGATTATCGCCCGCGCCAAAATTGGAAAAGACGATATCGCCGTTCCAGTTGCTGAGCGACTTAAGGAATGCGGTCTCACCACTCCACTGTTTGTTATCGGCCACGGAATTTATCCCGCCTTGGTTCATGGCGTGCTCCCAGGCAGTCTTGATTTAAAAGGTGTCGTGAAGGGTTCGGCCCAGGCCTTAGGGATCACCGCTCAGCAGATGGTTGAGAAGAAAGTCGAAGACTACTTTGAATTTCCCGCCAGACTCATCGAATGGATCAATTATCCAGTGACCAATGTCTACACTCGCGATGATTTGGGACTCCTCGATTTAGTTTTTCCGGCCAATAAAGAAATTGATCGCACGCTTCTGAAAGATCTACAAACACTCTGTGTCGATAAGCTTGATCGCTTACAAATTGTGAACCAGATCACCGCCGAATTAGTGGTTCGACTGGAAGATAAAGATCTCAACCCCGATGAACAGATTCAGGCCAGAGCTTCCAATCATGAGCTTATTTCCAAAAAACTCATGAGTATTGGTATCAATGAAGAAACCATTGCTATGGCCAAGAAGAGCATGGATGCCCTTGCCGGTAACGTAAAAAAATATCCAAAGCTGGGCTCACTTCTGCAACGCATGCTCGCCAATAAGGCGGGCTATCTCTATCGACACACTCAGATTGTGACTTATGTGAGCTTACATATTGTGCGCAATATTGATTGGGGCACACCGGAACAAGAAGATAAAATCTCATTTATCTGCTTCTTCCATGACATTGCCTTAGAGACTGACAAACAGGCACAGATCAAAAGCAAAGATGAACTTCGTCGAGGTGAGTTTGATACGCGTGAAAAAAATCTGGTGGAAAAACATGCTCAGCTCGCGGCAGAACTGGTGCATAAATACCCCCATGCACCGATGGGTGCTGACCAGATCATTCGCCAGCATCATGGTGTTCTGAATGGCGTGGGCTATTCCGATCATTTCGGCGCCAACCTCTCCCCTATGGCGATTGTGTTTATCATTGCCGAAGAGTTCACTAGAATCATTGTCCAATCTGAAAACGGCCCATTTAATGGGCGAGAAATGATCCGAGAGCTTAAAACCACCTTCCCTACAGCTCGCTTCCAGAAGATCATCGATCTCCTTGAAACCATTACTTTCTGACCTTAGGCCGGGCCAAATTAAGAGGCTAAAATCAGGCTTATGTTAAGGAAAATCAAATAGTATCCGACAATGTTCCTATGAGTGACCAACGCTGCCTTGTTTGTAAATATCTCGGTGACCACGACCATAAAGTTCTCTCCAAGGATCGCATTTATCGCGATCGCGGAACTGATCTGGTGGTTCCTCTTTGTTACGGCCATTCGTGGGAATTATTTCGCAATGGTCAGCGCAAATTCATAGCGAAATACCGCCACAACTTTATGCACTTCTTTGGAACAGAATCAGACTCTGAGTTCATTGATTACATCAAAGGCAGTTCTGGCAGTAGCTTTGATCGTTGGGCCGCTTAGACTAAAGCGGCAATATAAGAAACCCACGCATCACAGTTTTCGCCGATCTCAGAAGGTGTGTAGATTCCATTTCCTCCACCCTTATTGTCATCCCCTTCCCAGAAAGCAATTGAACGAGAGAAGCCGGCTTCTTCGAGAATTTCTCGAAGTTCTGCAATTGTCCACAGACGCCAATCATAGGTGAATACGTTTTCGTGCTTCTTGCCTTTGGCATCACGAAAGTGAATCGCAAAAGTGCATTCAGCGGTGATGGGATTAAAACTCTGGCACTCCCAATAATAAGTCAGACCTTTCATCTTACGCACATCCGTCACAATTTTCTGACTCTCCGGTCCTCCAAATAAGTCCATGAAGAACATGCCCTGCTTGCCCAGGCCCTGACGAACCGTTTTGAAATACTTCACAAGCTGTGAACGTTTTTTGAAAATAAAATAAGAGAAATTGAAGGCGCAAACCACATCGACGGTGAAGCGATGCTTATCCATCACGTTGGCCTCAAGATACTGCATACGCTTTTGAGCGTTGGCCGAAAGCTTGCTGTAGTGACGCTCACGTCCCATGGCGATGGGCTCAGGATCGAGATCAATTCCATAGGCCTCATTCTGAGGAGCTTTTGCCACCCATGAGCATGAGATCGCACCGGTGCCACAGAAGTCTTCTCTCAGCGTTTGGGGGTAGCGCCCATGAAGCTTTTTGAACCAAAGACGCATGAAATCAACTTCTGTATCAGGAGTTTGGACGGCCCGCTCATACCAGTCATATTTCGTCTTTAAATCTAACTCAGACTTCATAACAACTCCCACCAGGTGCTTAAATTAGCTGCAATATTAGGATGTTTTTTAAAGAAGCACCAGGCTTTGAATACCTGGTGCTAAAGGAAAAGTTTTTCTTAGAGCATGTCTTTAATGATCATGACTGATTCTTCAATCACTGGATCGACACGGAGGCCCTTACTGAACTCATCGAATTTTTCTTGCGCTACTTTTTCGCTCAAATTATCAAGAGACTTCACAACGAGATCCTTGCTCTCTTCTTCTTTCTCAAGGGCCTCCGCGCGCTCTTTAACTTCTTTGCGGTCTTTCAAGTAACCCACCATGGTGAGATCTTTGACTGTTTGCTTACGGCGAGCATCGTACCAAGTCACTGTTTCACGCACCTTACTGAAACGAGCGTCTTTTGCGACTCGTTTTTCAGACTTTGCGGCCACATTGCTGAGCGAGTATTTAGGAGTCCACGCCTTGAAACTCACCGGCTTAACTTTTGCCCATGGGATGGAGTGCTTCAAGAACTGCTCACCACTCTCCAAGTGAGCATAAGGATCAGGCAAGATGATATCGGGAGTGACACCCTTGTACTGCGTAGAAGAACCGTTAATACGGTAGAACTTTTGAATGGTAATTTTCAGAGCACCCAGTGGTGAATAGGTCTTCATGGCAGGAGATACGTAGTTATCCAAATCGACAACAAGCTGTACTGTACCTTTGCCGTGAGAGAACTCGCCGCCAACAATAATGGCGCGACCGTAGTCTTGGAGAGCGGCTGCCACAATTTCAGAAGCCGAGGCCGAGAAGCGATTAATCAAAACGATCATCGGCTTATCAAATTCAACTGTTGAATCTTGATCGGCCAGGATTTCCACTGAACCTGTCGAAGCTTTCACCTGAACAATCGGACCTTTTTCAATAAACAGTCCTGAGATCATGCGCGCATCTTCCAATGCACCACCGCCATTATTACGAAGATCAAGAATGAGGCCTTGAATCTTCTCGCGCTTCATACGAATCAGTTCTTTCTGCACATCTACGGTACAGTTTCGTCCTGAGCGATCATTAAAATCGCGATAGAACTTAGGTACGTTGATGTAGCCAACTTTCGTTTTGGTTTTCTTATCTTCAATGATAGTTCCCTTCACGTACGAGTCTTCAATTTCAACGACATCTCGTACAATCGCCACAGTCTTGACTAGGCCATTGGGCTTCTTCACTGTCAGGCGAACTTCAGAACCCTTCTTCCCGCGAATAAGTTTAACCGCGTCTCTGAGTGGCATATCCACCACATCAACCGGCTCATCGCGGCCTTGAGCGACTTTCAGAATAGTATCTTCGGCATCGAGTTCTTTGGTCTTCCAAGAAGCAGAGCCAGGAACGATGCGCTCGACTTTAATATAAGAGCCCTCTTCACGCAGGATGGCCCCAATCCCTTCAAGCTTTCCAGACATATCGATATCAAAATCTTCTTTCTCTTCAGGAATAAGATAGTTGGTATGGGGATCGAAAACGCGCGCGATAGAGTTATAGAATTTATCAAGCTTGTCGTTTTTCTTTTCGTCTTTCAAACGCTGAAGGATTTTCTTAAAGCTCTCAGCGGTCTTTTTACGAGCTTTAGCTTCTAGGGCGACATCATCCATCTTTTTTAGATCTTCGCCATCGGCGGCACTCTTCTTCTTTTTGTTCTTTGGTTTTTTGGCTTCTTCAGCTTTTTTAGCAGGGTCCTGGTCGCGCTCTTCTTTCAGATCGGCCAAGCGACTCATGACATCGTACTTAAGCACTTTAGACCAAAGTTCACGTAGCTCTTTTTCATTTTTGCTATATTTTCTTTTTTCTGCATCCGTCTCTAATGATTCTTTCTTAGAGTAATCAAGCGGCTTGGCCAACAACTCATTGATCCAAGTTTCAACTTGAGGCAGACGTTGATTCATAATTTGGGTGGTGGCATCGACGATTGTTAATTTACCCGCTTGCAACTGGTCATCCATTTGCGTTTCAAACTTACGCAAAATTGCAACGTCTGCATCCGTTAAAAACTGCTTACCGTAATCAACTCGCTCGAGATAAAGCTTGAAGGCTTCTTTAGAAAGTTTATCGTCGATACTCTTATTCGCCAGATGCATATTTTCAAGTGCACCCTTAAGAATATTTCCCAACACCACTTCGCGAGTAAAACCCTGATCATTGACAAGGGAGCCATGAACCTGACTTTCTGTTTCTGGTTTCTCAGAAGAGAAAAGTTTTTGTGCATGAAGTGTGGTGCTAAAGGAAAGAAGGAGTGCGAGCGAGAGAAACTTCATAGATGCCTCATTAAGAAATCATATTCGAGAATCAGAAAGACTGATTCGATCTATTGTCCCTCTCCCTATAGGAGTGAGGCAAGTAGTATTGGCCGGGATAATCTTGCCTTATGGTGTCGAATCTTTTTTGAGTTCGGAAAAGAGTGGATTTATTTCCTGATTTTTTTGCTCATTTTTATTGCATACCAACAACTCTTCCCCACGCAAAACCAGCTTCCAATGCTGCTTACAGCCTTTCTCGTCTTCCGGCATTTCATACTGCAACTTTAGAAAGAGCGCAGAGAAGCGCTGATCAAGTCCTTCTGCTTTTGGGCGACTGATTTTGTTTTTTTGCGATCCGTCTTTGCTCTTGGCGTTGAGATAGTAATCACCTGATTGGCTGCGTTCGAGCTCAATACGCTCATTGCCGCCATGAGTTTCTATAAGCAACAACGGTTTGGCGCCTCGCAAGTCGAGATTACTCTCGGGACGCTCATCATTTTGTGCCCAAAGTGATGTTGCAGAAAAGATGAGTCCTAAGAAAAAAAGTCTACGCAATCGAAGCCTCCCAGCTGTGGAAGTATTATCTCCGCTTTTTCTTTGCTTTTCCAGGATATCCTCGGGCAACCTTGATGATCATGGATAGTTATCAATTGTTTCGCCCAGCTTTGTTCCTCATGCCTGCCGAAGTGGCCCATGATTTCACACTTAATATGGCAGAACTTGCCCCTCAAATTGCTTTGCCATGGCAACGAAAGTTAGACACTCGCCTAAAAACGAAAGTCGGACAAACGTACTGGAATACTCCAATAGGTCTCGCCGCCGGCCTGGATAAAAATGCGCGCTGCTTAGATTTCTTTTCGCGCCTGGGCTTTGGCTCTATGGAATGCGGCACGATCACTCCGGAGCTGCAAATCGGTAACCCCAAACCTCGCCTCTTTCGCTACCCCGCTGAAGCTTCTATGCGTAACTCCATGGGCTTTCCCAACAATGGACGAAAGTTCTGTGCTGAAAAACTAAAAACCCGCCCCGCGCATTTTCCGGTGGGTGTGAATATCGGCAAATCAAAGTTGGCGACTCCTGAATCGGCGCTAGAAGAATACGCACTGCTTTATCAAGACCTCGCTCCCTTGAGTGATTGGATTGTTGTGAATATTTCTTCGCCTAACACACCAGGCCTTCGCGATTTACAACAAGAAGACTGGCTTAAAAAATTATTCGCGACGCTGGCACCCTTAAAGGCCCGCCACGGCAAAGAAATTTTCGTCAAACTAGCACCTGATCTGGAAGATGCTGAACTACGTCATCTCACCACCACACTCGCCGATCTCGGCGCAGATGGACTGGTCGCCACTAACACGACTCACATTCCAGAGCGAGGTGCCGGTGGCATGTCAGGCCGACTCTTGCGCGTGAAGGCCCACCAAAAACGCCGTGTCGTACTGGAAGTGGCCCGCGATCGAAAACTTCCCGTCGTGGGCGTGGGTGGTTTTGAAAGTATCAGCGATGTCTGGGGTTATTGGGCCAGTGGTGGGGGCGCATTTCAAATCTACACCGCCTTTGTCTTTCAAGGGCCACAGCTCCTCATCAATTTAGAAAAGCATATTTTAAATTTTCTCAATCGCTCCAAGCTGCCTGATCTGGAAAGCTTCCTTTCTCTTTCACCCGTTGAGCGCCAAAAACTTATTGCTCAATTCGCTCAGCACTCATGAAGAGTTGGTGGCAACAGTGGCTGAGAGTTGCCGGCATGATTTTTTTGGCGGCTTTTATTGTTGCGACTCTCGTGCATGGAATTTTCTTTGGCCCTTGGCAAGCTTCACTCATGGTCGGAGCGATTCTCGGTTCGATCGGTGCTTTTGGATTATCATTTTTTCTCGTGCGAGATCTCAAACGCGAGACACTCGAGATCACTTCGGCCAACAAAGACTCACAAAAAAGCATGAAGTGGTATGAGAATGAAATTCTCTCTTTCTTAAAAGCTCAGCGCTACAAAGAACTAACGGCGATCAATGGAGTTCGCCAATTCATTCCAAGATCTATGTCACAACACATGGGCGGATTAGTGGAACTCGAGTGTACGACTCTCTCAATTACTCTCACCGCTCCTCGCGGAACCGTTCGAATCCTCGCCTCTTTGCTTGATCTGAAAAAGATTTTTCTCTAGCCGCGGTAGTCTTCAAGCTTCATGGCGTTTTGCTCAATATGCTCAATCACCATGGTGGCAATATCAAGACCCGTCGTTCGCTCAATTCCTTGCAGACCAGGTGAAGAATTCACTTCAATGATAAGTGGCCCTTTTGATGAGCGCAGTAAATCAACGCCGGCAAATGACAATCCCAAAACCTTGGCCGCTTTCACCGCCATCTCGGCTTCAGCTGGAGTCAACTCAACGGGCTCGGCGGTACCTCCGCGATGAAGATTGGCACGAAACTCTCCCGCCTGGGCCACTCTCATCATACTGGCGACCACACGATCTCCCACTACGAGCGCACGAATATCACAGCCATTGGCCTCGGGAATAAATTGTTGCACCAAAAAATGCGCATCCATTTGTCTCAATCCATCAATCACTGATTCAGCGGCCTTGGAAGTATCAGCGAGAATCACACCTTTACCTTGGGTGCCTTCAATCAACTTAATCACGCACGGAGCTCCACCCACCATCTCAATTAACTTCGCCGACATTTTTGTCGAGTGAGCATAACTGGTGACAGGAAGACCGATGCCTGAGCGCGAGAGAATTTGTAAACAGCGCAGCTTATCGCGTGAGCGCGTAATCGCTGTAGATTCATTGATGGTGTAGACACCCATCATTTCAAACTGACGAAGAATACCTGTGCCATAAAAAGTCACACTCGCTCCAATGCGCGGAATGATGGCATTAAAATCATTGAGTGCTTCATCACGATAATGAATCATCGGCTTCGCTGAAGTGATATTCATAAAACAGCGTAGCGGATTCACTACGCGCACTTGGTGGCCTCGTGCACGCGCTGCTTGCGCCAAACGATGGGTGGAGTAGATTTTTGGATTACGTGAGAGGACGATGATTTTCATCCCCTCATCATAATAGAGATTTTTTAAGTACGCGTGATTTTTGTCGGAGTGTAGCCAGTCGCTTCAATCGCTTTCTTGATCTCGGCATCGCTGATCTCGCCCTTGGTTTCAAAGGTGGCCTTCTTGCCTTCTAGGTCAACTTTAACGCCTGAGCATTTACCCGTTTTAGTGAGTGCTTCAGTAATTTTACCGACGCAGGACTGGCAGCTCATGCCCTTAATCCCGACTTCAACTTGAGCGGCCAAGACACTGAAAGATAAAATTGAGGCGAGAAGGAAGGTGACGATTTTGTTCATAAAGTCTCCATAAAATATATTTAAGATGAGAATCATTGTCATTTAACTAGACGGAGTCATTCTACCCTCTCTATATACAAATAATCCATGGAACTTATCTTCGACCATACTATGAAAAAAATCTGGGACAAGTGGGGCATAGCCCTTTCCACCGCCTGCATCGTGCACTGTGTTTTAGTGGCGCTCGTGCCGTTGTTATTGCCCGCCGCGGAACTCCTCGTCCATAGTCCTTGGGTTCATCGCCTCTTTACTCTCTTTGTTATGGTCTCAACGCCGCTAGCGTTTATCCCAGGCTATCGCCGTCACGGTGTGAACCGCGTTCTCATTCAAGCTGGTGTGGGATTGATTCTCGTTATGGCGGGAGTTTTTCAAGACGGGATCTGGTCAGAACTTCTCACTCACTCAGTCAGTATCATTGGCTCTATTCTTTTAGTGTGGGCGCATATCTTAAACATTCGCCACTCTCATAAACACCAGAACTGTTGCGAATAGTTTCATTTAAATTCAATTCACCCCTAAGTCCGAAGCAAAGTCTCACTTCGAATGAGAAACTGGCTTGAGGACGCCTCATGCATTCTTCGTTTTGTTATTGGTTCATCCTGGCATGGATGTGGTTACTTAAAAGGGTCTGTGCGCCAGGATGAGAGGGGTGAATTTGAGTTATTGGAAATCGCCGACTCTCGCCTCCTGGCTTCGTCGGCATACATTCCATCCTGGAAATAAAAAAGCCACCCGAAGGTGGCTTTAAAATCACTTTTTGCCGTATTTTTTCTTGAAGCGATCAACACGTCCTTCAGTATCCATGATCTTCTGGGTACCGGTGTAGAACGGGTGTGATGCTGAAGAAATATCAACTTTGAAAAGAGGATACTCTTTTCCTTGGTAAGTTGTTTTGTCAGTAGTCTTCACTGTTGAACGAGTGAGAACTTCGTAATCCGAAGACACGTCTTTGAACACGACTTCGCGATAGTTTGGGTGAATGTCTTTTTTCATAGTCTGATCCTTATTACAGAAAATGGAGTCTGGAGAAATTAGGCTTTGGGCCTTGAGTTGTCAATCAACTCAAGGCTTTAATGCATGGCACTATTTTTTATTAGAAGCGAGTACAATGGAAGCCAGGTCGGCCTCGGTCATATCTTTGATGACTTTGAGGTCACGTTTGTCCTCTGGGAGGGTGATATTCTTAGTTCCCACCTTCACATAGAGACCGTATTTACCTTCGTAAATAGCTGCTTTCTTTTTCAATTTGGCGACCAGGCCAAAATCTCGCACCAGCTTTGAGCCGCGGGGACCTTTCTTCTCTTCAGCGAGAATCTCGAGGGCGCGCTTCAAATCAATAGCATAAAGATCATCATCTTTTTTCAGCGAGCGGAAGTTCCCGTCATGCATCACATAGGGGCCGAAGCGGCCGTTGTTGGCCAGAATCGGCTTCTTCGTTTCAGGATGCACACCCAGTTCACGAGGAAGTGAGAGCAGTTTTAAAGCAACTTCCATTTCCATCGTTTTAGGATCAACACCTTTTGGCAGAGAAGCACGACGAGGAGTGGGGTTCTCATCCGTCTTTTCACCTAACTGCAGATATGCTCCGTAGCGACCCACTAAGCAGTAGATGTTCTGCTTGGTCTTAGGATCTTTACCAATCGGAGTGGGACCATTTTTTGATTGCTTCAAGAGATCAGCAATCTGCTCAGGGCGAATATCGGCGGGAGCAATATCTTCTGGAATCGAAGCATGGACTTCTTCTTTACCTGTTTTCTGAACAACGTAAGGTCCGAAGCGGCCAACTTTAATATCGAGAATTTCGCCATCGCGTTCAATATGAATCGTGCGCGATTCATCAGGCTTAATCTTTTTGTCTTGTTCTTCTACTTTCTTTAAAAGACCGGCCTTACCGTTGTAGAACTTATCCAGATATTTAATCCAGTCTTGTTCTCCATAAGCAATCTTATCAAGGCTCTCTTCCATCTCAGATGTGAAGCTGTACTCAAGCAAATGCTCGAAGTGAGTTTGCAAAAGTTGGATGACGGCCATACCAGTAAATGATGGGATCAGGGCATTCGCCTCTTTTCTCACATAACCGCGATCAAGGATGGTTCCGATAATCGAAGCGTATGTTGATGGGCGGCCAACTCCCTCTTTCTCCAGATTCTGAACCAGCGATGCTTCAGTAAAGCGTGCCGGTGGTTTCGTTTCATGGCTTTCTGGAGTGACTGTGACAGGCTTGAGCTTGTCGCCTTTTTTCAAAGGCGGAAGAATCAACTCTTTGTCTTCGAGTGCTTGTTCTGGATCATCACTGCCTTCAACGTAGACACGTAAAAATCCTGGGAACAAAATGCGCGTACCACTGGCAGTGAACTCACCTTCCGTTGCATCGACTTTAATTGTGACACTCGCCTTCTCTGCTTCTTTCATCTGTGTCGCCATGGTGCGCTTCCAGATCAATTCATAGAGAGCTTTTTCTCGTCCAGTAAGACCTGTTTTATCCGGATGCATAAATTCAGCACCGGCAGGACGAATGGCTTCGTGGGCCTCTTGAGCGCCTTTGTTTTTTGCTGAATATTGACGGGCCTCAGGACTTAGATATTCTTTGCCATAAAGATCCACCACCATATCGCGGGCCGCTTTAATAGCTTCCGCTGAAAGGTTCGGTGAGTCAGTACGCATATAGGTAATCAAACCTTCTTCATACAAACGCTGAGCAGTTCGCATGGTATCTTTAGATGACATACCAAGCTTACGGTTACCTTCCATCTGCAGCGTAGAAGTAATAAATGGAGCGGCCGGGTTAGATGAGAACTTCTTCTCTTCTACGCTCGTGACAGTCCAATCATGCTTGATCATCTCAGCCGCAAGTTTGGTGGCGTCTTTCTCACCAAGGAGTGCTACTTTTTTAGCGTCATGTAATTTGCCAGTGAGACCATCGAAGTCTTTACCGCCAGCGAGACGCAATCCCTTCAGACTGGTCATGCGCAGATCGATCATGTCTTTTTTGGCATTCAATGGATGAGCTGTGGCCTTGACATCCCAGTAGCTTGAACGCTTAAAGCGCATGCGCTCGCGTTCACGCTCACAAATCATCTTGAGACCCGTCGATTGAACTCGTCCTGCAGAAAGACCGTAAGCGATTTTCTTCCAGATTAAAGGAGAAAGAGTGTAACCGTAGAGACGATCAAGAATTCGACGTGCTTCTTGGGCACGGACTAGGTTCTCATCTACATCACGGCACTTTTCGAGGGCCTTAGTGATAGCAGTCTTGGTGATCTCATGGAACACCATTCGCTTCACAGGGACTTTGGGCTTCAAGAGTTGCAACAAGTGCCAAGAAATCGATTCTCCTTCGCGGTCTTCGTCGGTCGCGAGATAGACGATGGAGACACCCTTCATCTTCTCTTTGAGCTCTCGGATGATTTTGGATTTGTCTTTGGGAACTATATATAAAGGAGAGAAATCTTCCTTCACGTTCACACCCAGCTTGGCCCAATCTTCTTTTTTAAGGGCGGCAGGAATGTCAGAAGCTGATTGTGGTAAGTCACGGACATGGCCCATGCTTGCTTCAATTATGTAGTTCTTAGGTAAGAACTTGCGGATAGTCTTTGCCTTAGTAGGCGACTCCACTATGACGAGATATTTTTTTTCCATGAATTCCCAGAAACGAGATTTATTTATCAATAAGTAAGGGCGGTCTGGAAAATCGTCAAGGAAATAAAAAGTGCCTCGTCGTGGGGGCACCTCTGATTAAAAAGTTTTTTTCACACTTTTCATTTAGTCGCTACTCGCTAATTTTTCTTTCTGGCCTACATATACCCACAACATGGCCGCCTAGTTACGAGTGAAAAATTAAAACCTGACCATTTTGTTGCGCAGGAACAAAGCAACAAGAAAAACTAACTGACACGCCCGCACACGCGCACAAACGGAGTGAGTCAAAGACCGAGCAGGATAGTACACCAGTGTGTTTTAGAACTTAATACATCTTCATGAAATTCACTATTTGACCGATAACTGAGACATGAAACTATGGGGTTTATTTAGTGTGACTGCTTTGATGATTTGGGCACAAATCCACGCTCCTCATCAACAAGTTCGAACACCGGCTTCACAAAAATTAATCAAAGGCTACAACATCGCTTGGTGGGGTAAGGCCTATGGCCATCAATGGATTGACGGAAGTTTTTCGAAAAAAAAAGTAGATGAGCTCCTTGATCACGCAGTCAAAGGCGACGCTAAAATTGTTCGGCTCTGGTTATTTGAAGGGATCCATCAAACTCAATTTGAAAAAAATGAAGAGGGTTTTCCGGCCACCTTGCATAAAAGTTTTATTCCCAACGTGCTTTATTTTCTCAAAAAATGTCGTCAAAAAGGACTCAAGGCCAATCTCACTTTCTTTGATGGAAATGCTTACAAAGCGGCTCACCTTACAGATGGTCGGTTGCGTAGCTTTTGGTGGAATGTACTCAATGATAAATACCAGATGGGAGAATGGTTTCTAAATCAAGCCATCACTCCTCTACTCGATGCCATTAAGGATGAAGACCTCGATTCAACAATCGCACAAATTGAATTAATGAATGAAATCGATGCGGCGGTTAAGTACAAAATTTTTGAAAATGGTTGGTCAGGTGCTTCAAAAATGCTCTGCCAATGGCAAAAAGTCATAAAAAGCTATCACCATACCTACGGAGTTTCTGTAGGACATAGTGGCTCTGAAAAACATTATATCAATGAAGATCTGCCTTATCATTGCAGTGATTATTTCGATTTTCATGTTTATAGCGATAGCGGAAAAATTCCTGCCTGTGAGTGGTTTTCAAGCATGTCACAAAAAGGCATGCGCTTTCAATTGGGAGAATTCGGTCAGAAGAGTCAGGCCTTCGATGATCAACTACAAGCACACCTCACCAAAAGTTTTCTAACTCAGGCCAAAGAATGTGGCTTTGAAAGTGCTCTCGCTTGGCGACTCGAAGACATTCGCCCTGGGCATAATCGTGAAGCTCGTCATTCTTATATTGCCTTTGATGAACTTCGCCCGGCCTGGTACGCTTTACGTGACTTTGAAAAAGGTACACCATGAGTGAAAAAATTCATTACCTAGTCGTTTCTAAACGCCCTGCTTTTCGCGAACTCGTTCGTTTCGTTTTAGAGTGGCAATTTGAATGTGTCGTGCAAACCAGTGATTCGGAAAGTGCTGCACTCGAATATTTGCGCGGGGTGAATATTCACTTTCCCAATATGATTATCTACGAATATGTTCCAGATGCTTTCTTGGTGGAAGACTTCATTGTCTATATTAAAGAGAGCAAAAAGAAAGTTCAGTTTATGGTGCTCGCTGACAAGATTCATGGTCAAGTCAGTGCTTACTTTGAATCACTTCCCACTTTTCATCTTATTCAAAAAGAGGCCATGTGGGCACGAGTTCTTCATTACACTCGAGAAATGTTCCAAGGCATTGTGACGAATAATACCGAAGAGATGTGCCGTCTCCATATGGATGGTATTGATGCTCTCAATGGAATGGATAAAGATTTGTTCTTACGTCTTCCCTCAGGAAAACTGGTAAAACTTTTCGAAAGCGGCGGGGCCAGTGTGGAAGATCGCGCCAAGTATCGCGCCAAAGGCGTAGAGTTCTTATGGCTCTCACGTCCTACTTGTGACTGGATGGTGAATCAGATTCAAAAGCAGTTCCATATTTTCCTCGCTAATAAAAATTTCCAATTTATCATGCGCAGTCCAGATGCTCCGAAAGAAGAAGCCTTTGATCAAAAGATTATTCGCGTCTGCGATGAACTCCATATCGATCCAGACTTTAAAAAAGAAATTGAAGTCATCATGGGTAAAGTGATGGATGTGGTTCAAAAAGATATGCGTATGGGCAAAGTCATCAAGATGATTCGCGACAATAACTCAGAAGTGAGTTATTTCGCCAAAAGTTTACAGCTCACCAGTATCATCAGTTGTGTGCTAGCAAAAAAAATGGAGTGGCATTCCAAGTCTACTCTTGAGAAGCTCGTTTATGCGGCCGTGCTTCACGATATTACCTTGGCAACGAAGCCGCATCTTCAACGCATTCCTAACTTGGCAGCTTTTGAAGATTGTAAAAATGAACTTTCTGATGATGATCAAAAACTCTATCTCGCCCATCCGCGTGAGGCCGCGCAATTAACGAAAACTCAATTTAAGTTCGCTCCATCTGAAACGGATGTGTTGGTTTTGCAGCACCATGAGATGCCAGGCGGCGGGGGTTTTCCAACCAAGATCCCTGCTGAAAAGCTCTCCCCTCTGACTCAACTCTTTATCGTAACTCAGGATTTTGTTCGTTATGTGATGAATGAAGATGATCCCATGCTTGATATGTATTTCTTGCGAGCGGAAGCTCGTTTTGAACATAACGTCTTCCGCCGCTTTATCGCACTCTTGAAGAAATTCAAATCTAAGACCTAGAGCCTTAACAAGAAGTTCACGATGGTATCATGGGACTGCTGTCTGATAGCCAGTGACGACTCATTATGAATTCCATGTAATGCATGCTCGAAATAATACACTAAGAAGTGCGATGCATTCTCAAGCATTAAGAGATTGGTTTTGGCAGCAGAGACCCAGGGATCACGCTCACCTGCAAGTAAAACCAAACCTGGTGTACGAGCATCAACCTTGAGTTTGCTCACCTTGATTCCCTTATAAAAAAGATTCGAAGTGAATTTTGGTGTCATCATGGGTGATGCCACTTTGGGCTTCTCATAGGGCTCAGGAATATCGTGCTTTACTCCGGCGGCAGTCATACTTACTCGAGTAACAAAATAAGGTGAAATCAAAATGGCCGCACCTAATTTATTTTCAGAAGCTTGCGCATAAGCGGCCAGGGCACCGGTCGACCAGCCCATATAAATACGCTTTCTCTTTACAGGATTTAAGTAAGCAAACGAGTCAAAGGATTGAGGGTGTTAAGTCCGGTGAACTCATTCTCGTTCCCTTTGGTAGCATCACAAAACCTTGTGAGGTTTATTATCTCTTCGAAAACGGCATGGCACGCATTGGCTGCCAAACGGGTGAAATGCTCGGAAACATCGGAGTTGATAGACCAGCAGTGGGTCAATACAACCTCAACCATGTCTCAAATATCATCCCGGAAATAAAAGAGCTGCAGGGTTTCAGTAAAAAAGATTTTGCCATTATGGCAGTGAAAAAAGGCAAGATTAAGGAAGGCGCCAAAATTAGAATTGAGGCGATCTTTGCTAATGGTGAGGCCATGGTTCAAAAGATGGGAATCGGCTATCTCGACTCATCAAGTGTGTTGATGAAGCTCAATATAGAAAGAGTTCATTTGAATGATTTGAAGTAATAAAAAAGGCCCCTTTCGGGGCCTTTTCTTTTAGCGAATGAACAACATGTCGTAGTATTTTGGAAGCGGCCAAGAATCTTCCGGTACAATCTCTTCCACCGCATTACAGAGCTGAGCGATCTCGTTAGAAATCGGCATCAATTCATGAGCAATCTTATCCGCATAACCACTTTCATCAAGTGACTTGTGATATTTTTCGCTGCCTGAATCAAGGCCTTCTGCTTTGCTCAATAGCGTCTTAGTGATATCTCCCAAGCGCTTCAACATATCAGTTTCAACACTCACATCACCACCTGCTGTTTTGATAGCAGCAATTGATTGTGACAATTCTGACTTGTAAGCGATTGCGCAAGGAAGAATTTGTTTGTGAACCATCGCAGATTGAGTACGGAACTCAATTTCGCGACACTTGATATAGCGCTCAAGCATAACGTTGGCACGTGTTTGAATTTCACCTTGGCGGAAGACTCCAGTTTCCGTGAGGAAGCTAATCTTCTTTTGGTCTTTAAATACGCTGATCGCTTCAGGCGTTGTGCGGTTGTTCGAAAGACCACGCTTCTTAGCTTCTTGTACCCAGTTATCAGAATAACCGTCACCGTTGAACACCACCGCTTTGGCGTTGTTGTACCACTTGTGTGTGACCATGATGAGAGCTTCGTCAGCACTCTTACCGGCCTTAATTTGCTCTTCCAAGAATGTATTGGTTTCAGCAAACACTTCTGCTACTGCCGCGTTCAAGATTGAAAGCGGGTAAGCAATGGATGCTGAGGATCCGCAAGCGCGGAACTCAAACTTGTTACCAGTAAACGCGAACGAAGATGTACGGTTACGGTCAGTGTTGTCTTTGAAAAGAGAAGCAAGTTGGCGTGCGCCCAGATCCATGGCTTTTTTTACATCTGGTGTGTACTTTCCACCGGCGACCATGGTGTCGAGAATTTTAGTGATCGTGTCACCCAAGAAGACCGACATGATTGACGGTGGAGCTTCGTTAGCACCCAAACGATGATCGTTACCGTGACTCGCAATACCCATGCGGATAACGTCTGCATGACGGAAGAAAGCTTCCACCACTGTCGCAACCACGGCCAAGAAGCGGTAGTTCTCATGGGGGTTTTGGCTTGGCTCAAGGAGGTTCAAGCCAGTGTCAGTTGCCACAGACCAATTCAAGTGTTTACCTGAACCGTTCACACCTGCAAATGGCTTCTCATGCAACAAGCAAACGAAGTCATGCTTCAAGGCCACCGTACGAAGAATTGTCATGACCATTTGATTGTTATCAGCTGCCGTGTTGGCGTCTTTGAAAATGGGTGCAAGTTCGAACTGACCTGGGGCCACTTCGTTGTGACGAGTTTTAGCAGGAATGCCCATTTTATAAAGTTCAATTTCTACTTCTTGCATATAGGCAAGAACGCGGTCTTCGATCAAACCAAAATAGTGATCTTCCAACTGTTGGTTACGTGATGTGAGTGACCCCATCAACGCACGGCCCGTCATTACCAAGTCTGGACGTGAGAAGAAGAAGGCCTTATCAATCAAGAAGTATTCTTGTTCAGCACCACAAGTTGTGTAAGCGCGCTGAACATTTTTCTCGCCTGCGAGGTGACAGAACTTCACCACTTCTTCAGCGACTTTCAAATCAGAACGCAACAGCGGAGTTTTCGTATCAAGTGCATCGCCGTGATAGCTTACGAAGGCCGTTGGAATCACCAAGGTTTTTCCGTTTACTGATTCACGAATGAAAATCGGAGAAGTTAAATCCCAAGTGGTATAACCGCGTGCTTCGAAAGTAGCGCGTGAACCGCCGTGAGGGAAAGATGAAGCATCCGGCTCACCTTGCATCAACTGAGAAGCCGAAAGATCTTCCATCGGACGATCATTATCAAAGCTCAAGAAGGCATCATGCTTTTCAGCGGTCGCACCCGTCAACGGTTGGAACCAGTGACAGAAGTGAGTGGCACCTTTTGAAATCGCCCACTCAAGCACTGAATTAGCCACTTTAGTGGCCAAAGGTTTGTCGATAGTACGCTTACCATTCAACACTTGGTTCAAACTTTCTTTATCTTCTTGAGTAAGATTTTTTGAAAGATGATAGTTGTAAACGTTTTCACCGTAGTACTGACTAACTTTCAAATAACGGCCCTGCTCATTAACAGGAACCTCACATTTACGTGGGGTACGGCCGTAGACTTTGAGCTTGGCCTCATTGCGAAGTGAAGTTGCCATAAATATATGTTCTCCTTGGCGGTTAAAAAAACGAGATAAGACCTAGTCAATGGCATTGGGCCGTGGACGTAGTGTCGTCATTTATTCTAGTGTTAAATGGCCCTAGATGCAGAGAGGTGATAAAAAATAATTCTCTTTTTTATCGTTCTCGACTTAATCACTCAGGATGCTCCGTGACACCAGCAGATTCATTTTCTTTCTTACGATTTGTTAAACGCCTCGTCTTGAAGCGTCCGTGGCACTATGCCGGTGGGATTCTATCGGTGATCGTACTCGACGCGGTAGATATGCTCCCAGCGCTCATAGTGAAAGAAATTACTGATAAAGTTCAGCAAGCACCGGAAGAATTACCGATTCTGAAGTACGTCTTAATCTTAGCGGGATGTTACTTCCTCATCGCAATGCTGCGCCTCTCTTGGCGTTTTTTGTTGATGATCCCATCACGCACCATGGAAAGAGAGTTGCGCCAAGAAGCGTACGAAAAGATTCTGCAGGGCGACTTCGCCCGTGCCTCGCGTCTCAAAATTGGTGACGTAGTCAGTACACTATCCCAAGACATCGGTAATATCCGGATGTTTATGGGGCCTGGAATCTTGGTGCTGTTTGATTCCATTGCCTATCTCGTTTTTATTCCCGCTACCCTTTTCTACATTTTGGGGTGGGGAGCATTGTGGGTGCTACTGCCTTTCGTCGGTTTAACCATTGCCGTGATGGTGGTCCATCGTCCGCTAGAAAAAGGTTATGGTGCCGTCTCGGATACCTTGGGTGATCTTTCACAATATGTTTTTGAAGAATCACAAGGTGCACGTTTTTTTAGAACGGAAGGTCTGATTGAGCTTCGTAGAAAAAAATACGATCTCATTCTCCAAGGCCTCTTCGGTAAACAACTGGGAATTGCTAAATGGGAACTTGGCCTTGATGGAACTTTGCAAACAGTTATCCAATCAAGTTATCTCACCGTTCTCGTGCTCGCTTGGCAAGGCCATGGACCGATGGCGCAAGGTCTTGGTACACTCACTGTGTCGCTGCAACTTCTCGATAAACTTTTATGGCCATTGATGAGTGTCGGCTATTTGATGAATCTCTTTCAACAGGCCCGCGCTGGTGCCAGACGATTTGCTATTATTGATGAACTACCCTTAAAACTTCAAGGTTCTCGCGAGATCGAATCACCTTTGCGTGAGATTTATATTGAACGCCTTTCAGCTCGCACACCTGAAGCGAAAACCTTGCTTCATGAAATTGATTTGAAACTTAAGGCCGGAGAACACATCGCTCTTGTGGGTGCAGTGGGGAGTGGTAAGAGTGTGCTCTTGCAAACACTGGCCGGATTATGGGAGCCCAACTCTCTGAGTTTCTCGCGATTTACTTTTGATGATATCTCATATCACGAGCTCAATCGCCGTTCATTATGGCGCCAGCTCTCATTCATCCCTCAGACGCCACAAATTTTCAGTCGCTCGCTCGCCATGAATATTTCACCTCATCATCCGCTTGAGCCCAATGCGCTGTGGGCGGCCCTTGAAAAAGCTGATCTCTCAACTGACGTGACACTCTTCCCAGAAGGTCTCAACACCATCGTCGGTGAAAAAGGCATGAATCTCTCGGGCGGACAAAAGCAGCGCACCTTGATTGCGCGCTCTTTTCATTCAGGAGCGAGATTGTATCTTTGGGATGATGCCATCAGTGCCCTTGATCCTGCGACTGAACGTCGGGTGATTGAAGCGCTTCGAAAGCTTGATCCCGGAGCGATTTTGGTATTGGCGACTCACCGTTTGAGTTCTTTGAAAAATTTTGATCGTATTCTGGTTTTAGAAGAAGGCCGCATCACGCGTGAAGGAAGCTTTGAAGATATTAAGCGTGATCATGCCCTCTTTGCTTCGCTCTTGCGAAATGAGAAAGAGAGTCAAGTGAAGGAGCCGACATGGACAACTTAGAACTCCATGAAGAGGAAGAGCGCCGCTATTACTTCCGTCCCTTCAGTTTGCAATTCACTAAAGCGCGCGAATGGGATGGAGCACTAACGGATACCTATTGGCTCTGGCCGTGGGTCAAACCTTATCGCTGGAAGCTTGCCTGGGCCTTTGTGCTTTTCCTTTGCACCACTCTTGTATCTGTTGCGACTCCACGCTTAGTTGCCAAAATTGTCGATGATGTTCTCGTAGCAAAGACAGCATCATTTGAAGTCTGGGGCTTCTTGTTAGGCGCTTTGATGATTTTTAAAATCGCGGCGGATCTCACTTACAAGTGGGTGGTGACCAAGGCCGGCCAAAAGATGACTCGTCAGTTGCGCAATGATGTTTTCTACCAACTAGGAAAATATCCTCTGGCTTTCTTTGATAAAAACTCATCGGGCCGCTTGATCAGTCGTTGTGTAAACGATGTATCGAATCTCTCGTCATTTTTTACCTCAAATTTCTTCACGGTCATCAGTGATATTGCGCTAGTCATTGGTTGTGTCATCGTCATGGCGACGCTTTCCATGAAGGCCGCACTCTTAGTCCTTTGCACATTGATCCCCATGGGTATTTTCATGCTCAACGTATCGCAAGCTCAGATGCGTTGGGGCCGGGCCCTTCGTAACGTTCTTTCACGTCTCTCTTCTCATGCCGCTGATACCATGAATAACTTAGGCGTGCTCCACTCACAGCCCTTCTCGCCCAAATGGGCGCGACGTCATGAACGCTTGCAAGATCTTTTTGCCTCACTCACCATGAGAAACATTCTCACCTGGGGCAGCTTTTCTTCAGCGCACGTGCTGGTTATGGGAGTGACCTACTCTCTTGTTATCGCCTTAGGAGTTTATCAATTGCGTGAGGGAGAAATTACCATCGGTGGTTTTATCGCTTCATGCACCTACGTCGGCCTGATCTTTGGACCATTTTTTGAAATTTCCGAAAAGCTTAATACACTGGTCACGGCTTTGGGCTCAGTGAAGCGCTTGAGAACATTATTGCCTGAACAGATTAACACTGAAGCCGTTTCAATCCCTGATTCAGGGGTAACTCCTCAAGGTGTTATTCGTTTTGAAAATTTAAATTTCTCCTACCGTGCAGATCGACCACTCTTTGAAAATTTCAATCTCGAACTGCCAGAAGGTGAAGTGACGGCACTCGTTGGCCGCACGGGCTCAGGCAAAACAACACTTGCCCATTTGATGCTAGGACTCTACCCCTTGAGTGGCGGTAAAATTTCTTGGGGCAATGAAGATATTTTGGCCCTTCCACCTGCTAGACGTGCGCGCTGGATTGGGCACATCTCGCAAGACCTCTTTATTTTCACTGATACCGTTCGTGAGAATCTTCGTCTGTGGCGTGAAGAAGTAACGGATGAACAAATCAATGAACGCCTTAAACGTGTCGGTCTATTAGAAAAAATCCATGCTCTGCCCGGTGGGCTCGATATGCTAGTCAAAGCCGAGACGCTTCCCTTATCCCAAGGTGAAAAGCAGTTGCTTTTATTGTGTCGTGCACTTTTGCAAGATCCACGTCTGTTGGTTTTTGATGAAGCGACAGCGAGTCTTGATCAATTAACTGAAGAAGAATGGCTAGGTCATGTAGGAGAACTCTTCCAAGGACGCACGACGCTATTTATCGCGCATAGAATTGAAACGCTAAGACTGGCTTCTTTTATCGTGGTGCTTGAGAATGGAAAGATTATCAAGACTCTTCGTAAACCGGCCGGACAGGCGATATCAGAGGATCAACTCCATTGAGCCTTGTCGTTTTAAATTGGGATGAAGCACCCATCGACCTCCGAGAGGCTTGGCTTCATCTCGCTCAATCGCGGTTAAGTGGGTTTCATTTGAATCGTCAGAAAGAATGGGCGCTGGCGCGCGTCTGCTTGTCGCTTTGTTTTAAAGAGCACGGTATTGAGTTAAAACCCAACACGGCTATCTTTAAAAATTTTCATGAACTCGCGCATCTGCCCCATTGGCGTTTTTCTCTTTCTCACACTAAAGACTACGCCGCCGCTTGGCTTGAACCGGCAGCAAGCTTACGAGGCATGGGGCTCGATATAGAACTTACTTCTCGCAAAGTCCCTGAACATGTGAAAAGTAAAATTCACCATGAAGCCGACATCAGCGTTTCACTTTTGGAATTGTGGTCAATTAAAGAAGCCGCTTACAAAGCGCTGCCCGTGATGGCCCAAACAGATATTTGGCTTAATCACTTCCGAATCGGAAGTGGAGATTATGAATTAATCAATTCACCCTTTAAGGGTAGCTGGCAGCAAGAAAAACGCGGAAATATCCTCATTTCAAAAGCTAAGTTACCAAAATAACTACTTCCGATTCGGAAGTAAGGCGACTTTTAACATCGCCTCAACGCCCTCAAAAACATCCGTCGACTGCAAATGAATAAAGCCACAGCTAAGTTGTGGGTATGAATTCAATAATGAATACAGCACATGATTACAAACATACTCTCCGGCCGTCGTTGAGATTTTAGCTGGCACTCCTACACTCATTGACGCCGCCACCATTTGACTCAACGGCAGTCGAGCGAATAACCCATCGGGGCCTTGAGGGTCGATGGGTGCCTGGAGAGGTTGGAAACCATCATTATCAGCAATACGCGCATCCATCCAATTGATGCCAATTTTCTCGACGGTAAGTTCCGTGCGGTTTTTGGCAAACCCTGTTGCGATGACGATATCGGGATGAAATTCATTAATAGTTTTTTGAAGTGTGGCGAAGCCATTTTGAAAACTGACCGGCAAGAGCACAGTTTTCAATTCAAATGGCAGTTTTCTTCCAGAGAGCCATCCCAAAAACTCCATCGATGGATTAATCGGATCACCGCCGAATGGCTCAAAGCCTGAGACAAGCATCTTCATGACATTTTCTCAGCAAGGCGACGGGCCATGAAATCAATCAACACGCGTAGGCGTGGCGGCATATTTTTTTGCTGAGGATACAACAGATGCACCGGAACTTCTTCGTGATGCCATTCTTTAAATAAAGGAACCAAATCCCCACGCGCCACTTCTTCACGCACCAAATACGAAGGCAACAGAGTAAACCCATTGCCTGCCAAGGCCATTTTTTTCAAAACGAAAAAGTTATTACAATTAAAATGCGGATTCACTTTAATCGAGCACACAGACTTCGGTCCTTTGAGCTTAATCGTCTGTGGATCACTACCAAAGAACGATAAGAAGGGCATTTGATTTAAATCTTCAATTTTTTGCGGGCGAGCATGCCTCTGAAAAAGCGCCACTCCCGCATATAACCCCAAATGCACTTCACCCAACTTTTTCCCTGTCATAGAACTATCTTTAACTTTACCCATCCTGAGCGCCAGATCGACACCTTCTTTAACGAGATCAATTGAACGATTATCCACAATCAAATCAATTTCGACACGAGGGTGGGCTAATTGAAATTCATGACAAAGGCCTGCCATCAATTCCACTCCTACATCTTCGGGAACAGTAAAGCGCACACGTCCCTGCATATCGGTTTTAGAATCACCCAGATTTTGTAAAACGCCTTCAATATCATTTAAGGCCGGTAGCGCTCTTTGAAATAAATCTTTCCCTGCTTGGGTGAGCTGAAAAGAGCGTGTGGTGCGATAAATTAACGGCAACCCCAATTCTTTTTCTAAAGATGCAATCTGGCGACTCACCCGCGATTTGGGCATGCGCATCTGCAAACCAGCTTTAGAAAAACTTCCCGTCAGCACGACGACTTTAAAAACTAGGAGTCGATTAAGATCAATATCCCGCATGGTTGCCTCATTGTTGCATTTATTGCAACACACAAGCGCAAACATGTCTACTTTTGAAACAATCAGTTTTGCCCGATGATGATGTTATGAAATTAATGCCTACAATCTTTATTGGCCATGGCTCTCCCATGAATGCTCTCGAAGAGAGCGCCTGGACAAAACATTTAACTAAACTCGGTGAAACGATTCCTCGCCCACGCGCCATCGTGATGGTATCCGCCCACTGGACAACTCCGGCAACAAAGCATCTCAACGTTGAGAAGCCACGTACCATCCACGATTTTTATGGATTCCCCGAGAAACTCTATCAGGTTCAATACCCCGCTCCAGGTTTTAAAATGAAACCACAAGGCTGGAGTAGTCCTGATGAACAATGGGGTTTTGATCATGGCACCTGGAGTGTATTGAAATACTTGTATCCCAAGGCCGATATTCCAGTAACGCAGATCAGTCTTTCGACGCGTTTGAATATGAAAGAACACATGGCCCTCGGAGCGCATTTGCGTCAACTTCGACAGGAAGAGATTTTAGTTTTAGGAAGTGGCAATATCACTCATAATCTCCGAGACCTCGACTTTACTCCCAACGCAAAGCCTCGTGAATGGGCGGTAGAATTCGATGAGCGCACTAAAGAAGCGTTAATTAAAAGAGATGTGGCGTGGCTTCGAAATGAAAAACCGCAGTACCAAAAGTTATGGCAGCAAGCACACCCGACACCAGAACACTACTTACCGTTGCTGTATGTTTTCGGTAGCACCCATGATGATGAAAAACTTTCTTTTCCCTTTGAACAAATACAAGCTGGCTCTCTCTCAATGAGAACTGTCCAATATTCATAAACTAACAAGGAGTTAATATGAAATTTCTAATGACTGCTCTGATCGCTCTCTCTTTCAATGCCATCGCCAATGTTGATGTCGCCAAAAGCGAATTCAAATGGACTGGTAAAAAAATCGCAGGCCCTCACTACGGTAAAGTCGCTCTTCAAAGCGGTAAAGTCGTAGAAGAAAATGGCATGCTCAAAGGCGGCGAATTCGTCATCGACCTTAATAAAATGACTGTCGATGACATCTCTGGCGAATGGGCGGATAAATTGATTGGCCACTTGAAGAGTCCAGATTTTCTTGAAGTAGAGAAATACCCTACGGCCAAACTTGTAGTGAAATCAGTCAAAGGTGATGCCGTAACAGCGGACCTCACAGTTAAAGGCAAAACACATCCAGTGAACTTTGCTGTTAAAAAAGCCGGCAACACATACGCTGGAACTTTGAAGTTTGACCGTACTAAATACGGCATGCAGTACAACTCAAAGGACTTCTTTGATGTGAAGGCCTTGGGCGACAAAGTTATCGACAACGAAGTGGTCTTGGATTTCAAAGTAGTTGTGGCCGCTGCAGCTGACGCAACGAAGCCAAACAAGAAGAAGTAAGCTTTTCAGTTCTAATGGATTTGGGTATTTTACCAAGATGAAATACACTGACGCTTTTATCCGTGAAATGCCCAAATCCGACCTTCACCTGCACCTAGATGGCTCATTGCGCATCCCTACCCTTATCGAAGCTTCCAAAAAACTCAAAATTGATCTTCCTTCTCAAACAGAAGCAGGACTAAGAGAACTCGTTTTCAAAGATGCTTACGCTAATCTTGGTGAGTATCTTCATGGCTTCCAATACACCTGTTCTGTGTTGCGTGACCTCGAAGTCATCGAGCAAGTTTCCTATGAACTCGCCGTGGATAATCAAAATGAAGGTGTGACCTACATCGAGCCGCGCTTTGCTCCTCAGCTTTTGATGGATGTCGAAAAAAATCTCACCATGGAAAGTGTGCTAGCGGCGACCTGCAAAGGTTTCGAGCGCGCCAAAAAAGAATACAACTTAAAACCCGAAGTCAAAAATGGCGACAAACCGGAATTTCATTACGGCATCATCGTCTGTGCTATGAGAAAGTTTGGTCCTAAAGGCTACTCACCTTTCTACACGCGCTTTTTTAAAATGATGGAATACTCGCGTGAGATGGAAGTCATCCGCGATGGTGCTCTTCAATTAGTGAAGGCGGCGATTAAAGTGCGCGATGAAATGGGTCTACCGATAGTGGGAATTGATCTGGCAGGCCAAGAAGATGGCTACCCGCCAGGTAAATTTAAAGAAGTTTACGACTACGCTCATAAACACTTCATGCATAAAACGGTGCATGCCGGTGAAGCCTATGGCGCCGAAAGTATTTTTCAAGCTATTACTGACTGCTACGCTGACCGTATCGGCCATGGTTACTATCTGTTCGATGAAAATAAAATTGCGGACGAGAGCATCACCGATCGCAAAAAATATGTGAATGATCTCGCGAGCTACATCGCGGATAAACGTGTGATGATTGAAGTGTGTCTCACATCGAACTTACAAACCAACCCAACGCTCAAAGATATCAAAGACCATCCGTTTGGAAAGATGCTGCAAAATCGTATGTCAGTTTCTTTGTGCACCGACAATCGCCTGGTTTCAAATACCACTATGTCGCGTGAATACAAACTGGCGGTGGATAATTTTGAATTACCAGTCAAACTCTTAAAAGACGTCGTCGCCTACGGCTACAAACGCGCCTTCTACCCAGGCAACTACGTTGAGAAACGTAACTACGCCAAGAAGTGCATGCAGTACTTCGATAAGGTTGCCGCCAAGCATGGAGTTAGCGTTTAAACGCCTTCTCTGCCACCACGCGATCAATAATCTTGATCTCTTTCAAAGAGCGTGGCCCTTTATCAAAACGCACATCAAGCTTGGTGAGCTTACCTAGGCGCGCGACGGTGAATTCATAATTCACATCAATCTTCATATTTTGCGCAAACTTCTCAACATCATCTTTTAAGACACGCAGACCATTAAGCGAGATCAACTCATCTCCGGCATTCAGACCTGATTTGGCGGCCGGAGAATCTAACAGCACCGTTTTCACAAGGGCGCGATCACCCGCGAAATCCCACTCAGCACCGAGCCACACTGGCGCGCCGTCTTGCCACACCAGCTCACAGCCCATGCGCTTCATAACTGATTCAAAATTAATATCTTCGGTGGTTTCATTCATGCGCTGAAACTCCGCGAGGATGTCACTGCCTGCGATCTCTTTGATCATGGCATAGACTTCTTCTTTCTCTACACCTCGCTCAGGACGATTTTTATAGTCTTTCCATAAGGCATTTAACAGATCATCCACACGCTTACCTTTCTCAAGCATGAGTGAGTGCAGCGCCATGAAGACCAATCCGCCTTTAAGATAATAAGAAATGCTCGAGTTCTTTGAGTTCTCATCTGGGCGATAGAGTTTGATCCAGGCATTAAATGAGCTTGCCTCAAGAGAGTGAAACTTTTTTCCAGGTGTGTTGTAGTAGCCTTCAAGATTTGACTTCACCACATCGAGATACTCTTCAAGCGTTGAGAGTCCGGCGCGATAAATAAACAGATCATCCATAAAGCTCGTGAGTCCCTCAGCGAGCCAGAGCATGGAAGTGTATGCTTCATTTTTATAATCAAACGGCCCTAAAGCTTTGGGACGAATACGTTTAACGTTCCACGCATGGAAGTATTCGTGGGCGGTGAGACTTAAAAACGCCAAATAGTCCTTGCGCACACTCAAACGGCGGCCATCAAATTGCAAAGCGGTTGAATTGAGATGCTCAAGGCCTCCGTAGAGCTTAGGAGCAAAATGCGTGATGAATTGATAGTGAGTAAAAGGAATCTCGCCCATCATGTGCGCCACTTCGGTTACAGCGGTTTGCATATCTTTTTTAAGATCTTGCCCATGAGGATAGGTTTCACCATAGAACGCAAGAGCGTGAGGAATGCCATCCACCATAAAGCCATCGGTTTCTTGGCAACCGATTTCAACTGGATGATCAATCAAAGTGTCATAGTCTGGTGCTGAATAAACAAACTTTTCGCGTGGACCTTTGACTTCGTCCATCGAGGTCGAGAGCTTTGACCACAGCGGTGGAAAGCGGAATTCGATTTGCGGATTTTTCTCTCCACCCACTAAACACATCAAGTAACTTGGTCCATGTAAGAAGGCATGGGTGTTATCAACATGAGAGGTTCGAACTGTTAGCTCATGCAGATAAATTTCATAAGAGAGCGAGAAATCATCACTCGGTTTTTTGAGTTCTGATTTTTTCCAATCAATAATCCAGGTGCCTTTTTCCGTCTGCTCACACCACAGTACTTCCCCATTTCCTTGGGTCGCTTTAACCCAGCGAATATGACGAGAGTACTCCCGCATCAGGTAGGAGCCCGGACTCCATGAAGGAA
>JBKHVI010000027.1:0-35709 GCA_046570105.1 Bacteriovoracia bacterium | reverse complement strand
CGAACTTGTTTCACCTGATAGCTCTTGGCCTTGTTTCCATCCTTCTGAATGTTCACCCATGGCTGGCCTTGCCATGGAGTTTTGAAGATATGATGACTTCCTTTTATCTTCGGGCCTTCAAAAAAATTCTCGCAAATTTTGAGAAGGTCTTTAAACTTGATATTTGTATCACTCGCGAGAGCTTCCAAAGCTTCATCTATACTCATTAAATAATGGTATCACATATAGCACCATTGTCAATATCGGCATTTCTTTTCAATAACTTGAACTCACAACGGAGTACCTGCTTTCAACTGGTTACAGGCCAAGGAAAAGCACGGAGCAATCCCTCTACTGTTACCCAAATGCACACTTACTGTTACTTGATTGCGCAGTTAGGACCTCAAAGTGACGGACTCTCGCCACCTCAAAAGGTACTTTAAGTCTTTTAAAACTTTCAGAAATTAGTCGCACCAGTAGGCCTTTTCCAAAGTTTATGACGAAACTTCGTCAGATTTCTAAATCGCTAAAATGATTCTGATTTTATTTATTTTTTGAGTTTTTGTGACGAGACCTCGTCACATTTTTTGCTTCAAATTTTCTAAAATTATTTTGAGCACTTGTAACTCATTTATTTTTATCACTTTCAAAATTGGCACGGTCTTTGCCTTAGGGTCTTAACCAAAAACAAAACCGTTCAACACAGGAGTAAAACCATGAACGAAACAAAAAAGACCAATACGCCATCCAGCACCGACAAGATGATCGGAGAAATTCTTAATGAAGCGTTCATCCAGCTAGGACCTATCTTCGTTTTCTTCACCCATTCTTTTTGGTTCGGTTTGAAGCAACTCAGAAGCTTTAAAGTATTACTGATGGGAATCAGCCTTGTTTCTCTCATCACAATGACAATCATCCACTATCAGTGGCACTTGCAACTTCTCCATGATCTCTCATCATGGCTCTTTCCTCTTAAAAGACTGCAAGCAATCCATGATCTAGGATTTCAGAAAAACTTTTCTCTGGTTGCGGTTCCTATCTCAACGGTTCTTCTCTGGATCATTGGCATTATTCCGTATTTCCGCTTCAAGGATTACCAACACGCTCTCGACTCCATTGGACTTAAAAATGCTAAAGACGTAACCGCCGAGATTGATAGCATCACTCGATTAGATGAGCACCGAACAAGACTTATCGTTTATGTATCAGGCATTGGAGCCGAAAAGCTCAAAGCAAAACAAGACGAGCTTCAATCTGCCTTCGGTAAAGACATTGAAGAAATCAACCGCCTTAAAAATCCTAAGTATGTGGAGATCATTCTCTCCACTAAGTTTCTACCTGAATATGTGACCTTTGAACAACTTCAAGGGAGCTTAGATCAAAGTGAATCCTTTCTCATTGGTGAATCAAAAAAAGAAACAGTCATTGGCAAAATCTCCAAGCTCCCTCATATGCTCATTGCTGGTGCCACAGGTGGAGGAAAGTCACAGTTCTTTAAACAAATGCTCTTAGGCCTTCTTAAATCCACCAACCATCTACAAATGTATCTCGTGGACTTAAAAGGTGGGCTTGAGTTTAGAGAATTTTCTCAACTTTCAAACGTCAGGGTTTCAAAAAGCATTGAGGATGCTCTCATAACTTTAAAACTCGTTAAAAAGGAAATGGATAACCGCTTCACCTATCTTGAAAAGAAAGGCCTAGAGCAAATCAATCCAGACAAACATCCTTTTGATCGCATCGTTATCGGTATTGATGAGGCCTCTGTCCTCTATGGTCAGGCCCGTAAAGATAGTGTTGATTATGAGCTGGTTAGCGAAGCAAGGGACTTAACCGAAAGTATCGCTAAGCTTGGACGAGCTGCTGCTATTCATCTCATCCTAGCTACCCAAAAGGTCTCTAAGGAAACTATCGACACAAGAATGCAGGAAAACATATCTGGAAGAATGTGCTTCAAGCTCAACACTCCTGAAGGTTCAGTCCGCGTTCTCGGAAACGCTAAGGCTTCTCATCTTCCTGCCACACCTGGGCGAGGCATCTGGCAATTCGGACATGATGAAATTGAAGTCCAGACTCCCTTTCTTTCATCAAATTCCATGAAGCCAGAGCTTCAATTGATCGCCCAAGATTATGCAGAAGAAAAAAAGACTCTAAATCAACCTATGGGATTTGCAACACCTTCTGAATCGTCCTCGGTTCCAGTCAAGAAACCATCTTTAACTAAACAGGATGTATTAAATGCTTAAGGCCCAGAAAAACACTCTCATCATTACTGAGCGAGATGAAAAGCTTTTCCGTTATCTGTTTATTAACAAAGTGGCGAGTATTCGCCACTTACGGGAGGACATCTTTAATCAAGCCAGTAAGCAAGCTGTGCATAGACGATTGGATAAACTTATCAAATATGGGTTTCTTGAAGTCACTTACCTGAGAGAATCCTGTAACAAACTGATTTACTCTCTAAGCAAGAAGTCCCTTGTAAAGTTCATCGGGGATAAAACCCAAATGAAACGCATACAAAGGAAAAGTTCATCAATTCCCCATGATCTGGGAGTCTTGGAGATCAAGCGAATTTTATCAAACTTCAAGTCAGTTGAATCAGCCTTAAGCGAAAATGTGCTTCAATCTGGACTCTTTGATGATGAACACATAATCAAAGAAATTAGAAAACTCAATTCTGATGGCATCATCAAGACGAATCTCGGAGATGACACTTTTTATTTCCCTCTCGAATATGAAGCTTCAGCAAAGTTCGCTAAACGCTACGATCAACTGATGCACAAATACTATGGGACTGATGAAGTTAAGGCAGTGCTATTTATCAGCAAGACTTCCGGTATTCAAAATAAGGTCATGCAGGCAGAAAAGAAGTTCAAAGGAAACTTAACTCCAAAGTTCTTTTACTGTTTACTGGATGACCTTCTCACTTTGAAAACAAAGACTTCCTTTATCAATCATCAAAAGGAGGTGCTAGCGATTAACTAATTCATGAGTATGTTGACCCGTCACCGTTGCGAGCGGGATACATGAGTCAGCAGGGAATAAAAACCAAGACATTCACTAAGATTTTAAAATCAAAGAGAAAATTCTCTTTTCATTCAAGACTCATAAAGAGGGACTAACTGCGATTCTCACAGTTTCTCTCTATTAAATAAAAATCTAAGGACATTTATATGAAACACCAACTCAACTCTCGCGAGTTCACGGCCTCTCATTGCTGGCAATACGAGATCAGGCAGAAAAATCTCGCTCAAGACTTGGAAGAGGCAGAACTGACTCACGCTGAGATCGACACGCTTCGAGTTTCTGATTTTGAATTTCAGTTTGTTTCCAAGGAAGATAAAGAAACGTGCCAGAAAGTTAAAGATTTCATTCTAAGGCATGAGTGGCTTGGCAAGATGCCACACCGCCCGACTCACAGATTTATTGCCACCTATCAAGGCAAGCTTGCTGGAGTCATTGTCATGGCCACACCTAACGCCTTTTCTAATCTTCTGGGTAAAGAATATCGGGACAAAGAAAAGCTCATCAGCCGTGGGGCGTGTATTTCATGGAGTCCCAAGAATCTGGCTTCGGCCCTTGTGATGTTTTCTATCCGTTGGATGGTGAAGAATACCCCTTATAGATTCTTTACGGCCTATTCGGACACGGAAGCACGGGAACTCGGCACCATTTATCAGGCCTGTAACTTTATCTATCTGGGACAAGATTCTGGGGCACGGTTTGAATACTTTGATAAGAAGTTTTCAGACAAGGGATTTAGTGACCGTGTATTCAGAAAGACCACTAGCTTTAAGCTTTATGCTCAGGAGCTTGGCATTAGTTGGCAAAATGGATGGAGTCATCGGGATAAGATTTTTTGGGACAAAGTACCTTCTGACATTGCCCAACAACTGAAAAAAAAAGCTAGGGAGTATCAGAATAGCATCCCTAAGCGCAGCTTACCTAGAAAGCACAAGTACGTTTATATTCTGGGCCTGAACAAAACGGAAACCAAAAAGCTTAGAGGACTCTTTGTCATCCGGAATCCCGACAAGCTTAGACTCCCTTATCCTAAAGATCGTGCCCCAAAAAATTCAGGGCCATCAGAGCGGCCATTGACTGAACGGCCGACATTATGTTGGCCAACAAGTGTGGAGCAAACTCCCACAAAACGACTCTATTCCATCAAGGAGGTGGCCCGTATGTATGGCATCAGTCAGTGGTTAATTTATCACCACATTAAATCAGACCCGACGTTTCCCTATGTAAATGTCGGAGTCAAAAAGAAGTATCTCATAGGACCAGAAAAATTAGATCAGTGGCTTCGAGATCGTACCCAAAAACACATGATGAAAGAGCATCATCTTCCATCATCCCACGAACTTTTGGAGATGAGCGCATGAATTTAAATCAATTTAATGTCAAAATTCACAAAATGAGTTCAGGACACATTCAGGTCAAGTTCTTTGACCCCAAGACAGGGAAAAGAAAGCGTAAGCGATTTGCCACACTCAAAGACGCCAAAGACTTCAAAAAAAGTATAGAGACTAAAGTGAACTCCAAGGGAGTCAATGTTTTTAGCGATGTTCGAGTATCAGAGGCCATGAAACTGTATCTCGAAATTTTTCCAGCATCACTGGTAAGATCAAGAAAAAATCACTTCAAATCGTTCATTGATGCTTTTGGCCTTTACCGAATTGGCGAACTCACTGTTAACGACTTGAAAGAGTGGTTTCAAAGTAGAAAGACGGAGGGAAACCTTAGTGAACGAACAATGAACGGAATAAAGACGCAATTTTACCGCTTTTTTGAGTATCTCCATCATGAAGATTATTTACAACAAAATCCGTTAGACCGAATCAAGTTTAAGCGGTATGACAACCCTCGCCGCAAGCGTATCGTCATGTCTGTTAACGAAGTCTTACATGTCCTAGAAAGTGCCAAGACTTTTTCACCCGACCTTTTATATCCCTTCCTTGCGATTGCCGCCCACACAGGGGCAAGACGTGGAGAGATCGTCAAACTTAATCGAGATGATATTGATTTTGAAACGGATTTGATTCACTTTCGGGAAACGAAAAACTCCCACGAAAGATTCGTAAAAATTTCTCCAGTTTTAAAGACAATTCTGGAAAAACAACTTGCAAAGCATGAGAAAATCCCACTCATTCTGAATGAAGAAGGTGAAAGAATTGGGCGCTCGGCCCTCACAAGGCATATCACCAAATTCAAGGCCTTCTTTCCCAATGGAAAAGATTGGGCCAGTCATTGTCTGCGTCACTCCTTCGCTTATAACTTCTTAAAGAAAAGTGGAAAGATGTATCAACTGCAGGCCATTTTAGGGCACAGATCAATTGATGTGACAGTCAACCTTTATGGGCAGCTTCAAGCACAAGATATTGAGTGTCCATCACCTTACGACAACACCCAAAACACAAAAGAGGAAAACCATGAATGAATTTCAAGTAAACATCTATCCTATCCAGGATGGAACATTTTTAACCAGCTTTACCCATCCACTCTCAAAAAGGAAAGTGCGTAAGGCCTTTACCAGTCGAGAGCTGGCCAAAGGTTATAAAGAAGAAATGGAAATCAAGTACCGTCGTAAACATCGAAGTCATTATCAAGAATTAACTCTTGAAGAACTCATCATGATTTTTATTGATGAAAAGCCTCGCAACGCTTTTGCAAAAAGCAAAATTCACATCATGGATTTTGTCAGTACCTTTGGAGAATATCAAGTGAGTGAACTCACCTCTGACTCCTTCAAAGTATGGCTCGATCAGGTGCAAAAGGAATACAAACTTAGGGACATCACAATGAGAGGACTTAAGTGTCAAGTTGACACGCTTTTTAGCTTTCTTGTGGATAAGGATATTATTTCAGAATCACCCTTGAGTAAGATTTATTACCAAAAGTATGTCCCTTCGGTGAAGTCAAGAAACATCCTCACTTCTTCTCATATTGAAGATCTTTTAACCTCCATCAAGTCTTATTCCCCCGGCTATCTCTATCCAATGATTAAACTCATCTCTGAAACCGCCTCTAAAAACAAGGAGGTGGTCGATTTAAAATGGAATGATGTAAACTTGGAAAAAGGCACTATTCACTTTGTCGAGAATAAAGCTGGTAAAGAAAGAACTCTTCCCATCTCTGAAGAACTTGTTACCCTACTTAAAAACAAGCCTAAGAAAACAGGTGTACTTTTTTGGACATACTACAATGAACCCTTTACCACGAATAAATTTCATCGCCTTGTCACTGAATTTAAGCTCGCCAATCTCTATAAAGGAGACTGGACACCACTTGATCTCAGACATTCTTTTGCGGTGAATTTTCTATCTCGTGGTGGAGATATGAAGGAACTTCAATATATCTTAGGGCATGGGGTTCTCTCGGATACCAGAAGACTTTATGGAGAAAGTGCCAAAGAAATGATTACGAAAGCGATCACAAATCCTTTTGAATAAGAAACACATCGGGGAAGGCTTAGTCTTCCCCTTTATTTTCTCTCTCAAAATGGGTCTCATTACGACAATCTTACGAATGAAGGGTTAGTTGTCGAGTTAGACCCACAGGCACTTTTTGGCGAAATTTTGGAAATTTTTGAAAACTGTTGGCCATTTTTTGGCCAACTATTTCTTCTTATCAAAATTCTGGAAGTGCTCATCCACCTGTGAAAGTAAATTTGACACAGCTTTTCTAGTTCCTATCTTGTAGCCGTCAGTAAATGGCATTGCTGGAAGTAGAATAATACTCCTATACTCCGTGAAATGAGCATTAAACACTCTCTCAGAAATGACTTGATCTCCTTGTTGTTCCAAAATAGCCAGTTTGAATTCTCGTTGTCCCCAATAAGGTATTATAGTTAAAGTCAATAAATTAGACCAAGACCAGATTTTATTTGCTATCTCTTGATCTTCAGAAATTACATACTCGATACTAAACGTTTTTTTACTCCTAAACTCTTCCTCTGATTGAACTAATCTTAAGTCGTATGACTTAAGTAAATTGAAGTACGTCAAACACAACACAGATTTAAGATAACCATCCCTAGAATCCCCCGGTCGAACCTCTGAACAATTCTCAAGATCACTCGTTACATCTGACGGTAGGAGTGAAGCATACTTTGTATTGATCTGAGAGTTAAATCGAGCTTTGAAAAAGACTGAAAAAGTCTTCTTCTGGGCTATACCCATTGGTCTATAAATAGACGCTTTTTCTGTAGAGGTCGCACATGAACTCAAAACAATCAAACAAAGTACTAGCAAAATATTGTGCATAAACTTCCTAAAATACCGGCAAGTATTCAGTCCCATTTGGACCTTTTAAAATTTTTGATAGTCCTGAAGCTGTGCCATAAGCTTCATTATAAATGTATCTTTGAATTGAATTCGTTTTAATCCCAAAGGCATCTATACCGAAGTCAACATCATTAAATAAGAAGTCCCCGTATGCATAGGAGCCAAGCCCAGCTAATCCGCCTGTAATTGCCCCGACAGAGAAGCCTAGACCAAGTCCATAGAAAAGACCTTCCTCGGCTCCTCGTCCATTTACAGCACCAATACCGGCCCCAACAACACCTCCCGCAAGTCCTCCCACCGAACCACCTACAAAGGCTCCTGCTCCAAAAGCCGCAACGCCACCAAAAAATGAGCCAGCCGTACCACCGATAGCACCCGAAACAGCGTTACCTACTCCAAGTCCAACAGCTCCACCAACAAAAGCTCCAACCCCTCCAGCAGCTGCACCAATCAAGGCACCTTCAAGAAAGTTCCCTCCATTTGCATCAGCAATGACACCACCTAAAACTGCTCCAATAATGATTGCGGCAAAGAAGAAGCGTCCATTCGGATCGACATTCATCACAGGGTTGTTTCCCCCGTAAACATATCTATTCGTTACTGTAATTGGATTTCTTATATCACCAGAGTGCGGATCCTCCTGCATAAACCTTCCACTGTGGGCATCATAATAACGTGCTCTGTAGTAGTATAGTCCACTTTCTTCATCAAGCTCTCTTCCTGTGAACGCGTAGTGAGTTTTGATAATTGGACTCGCAAGCTCCATCCCATCCGCACCCATCGTCTTGAGTAATCTACCAAAGGCACTATAGGAGTATCGCTGTACAACTACTCCAGCAGCATCGATGATATCCGTAATAGTCCCCATGACATCTTTCAGAAAGTAGAACTTACCCGAGCTATTTGCCATTCCACCGTCCACTCCAGCATTTGTCACTTCTACGCCAAGTACATCATCCATGCGCATTCCTGAATGCGTGTATCTTGCCATCAACTCGTCATTTTCATTAAAGACTGCGATGACATCCTGACCGTCATAAGCAAATTTATGAGTAAATGATTTTTGAGCTTCATTATGATCGATAACTTGCTTTTTAATTCTTCGCCCTAGCACATCGTAATAAAAATGAAGTTCTTTCTTCAGTTCTGCCGCTTCAAAAATTTGTATTGATTTGAGTTGATTTTCAGATGTGTATTTAAAGTTATAAACTGCACCGTTTAAGCCTTTGCTCTGTTTCGTTATCAAATTCCCGTTTGCATCATAACCGTAGATGAATCCCATATCCTCAATCATTCGATACTTTTTCTGCTCAAAACTGAAGACTCCATCACTATCAATAACTCGATTCCCAAGTTCATCATATTGGAAGCTTTCTTCGCCATAAGGGGCATTCACGCCAGTTAACTGATCGTCTTGATCATATGTGAGAACAGTGGTCCCAAGCATGGAGTCTATCTGCGTCCTATTGCCTGACCCATCTTGTTGATAATTAAAACCATTCAATAAGGCATCACTTCTCTTGTGCAAAATCTGAGTCACAGCCGAAGCGGCATCAAAACTAATCAAGCTTTGAACTCCTCCTGGCCTAGAGATATTTTTCAATCGATTTACAGAATCAAATCCCATTAAATAATTATCACCAAATGCCCCGTTAATTGTCGATACCCTTCCATTAGCGTCATAATATGTCGTCCAAGTTCCGACAGAAGTCTGAAGTTCGGTTCTTCTTCCTAGAACATCATAGACATGTACACTTTCCAAGGCTACCGCTTGAGGCCCTCCAATCAGGATGCTAGCAACCTTTTCACTTCCAAGAATCTCTGTGAAACTAAGTGCAATGGTTGATGAATTATTTTTACTAAAGATCATTTGTCCTTTTTCATTAAAAGTGTATTCATAAATATCATCTGGCAGTATCTTCTTTATCAATCGATTACTCGCATCGTAGCTGAAGCTCTTTAAGCTACCAATAGGATCAATCTCCTGTGCAACATTTCCATTTTCATCATATGAGAGTTGATAGACTTGTCCTAAGGGAGATATCTTTTTGCTAGTTCGCCCCATACTGTCATAAAAAAATTGGGTCTTGTTATTGGCAGGATCGATAATTTCAACGAGATCACCTCGTAGAGAGTATTTATAGCTTGTTGTTAAATTTTTAGCGGTCTGAACAGACAAAATCCTATTGAGTAGATCGAATGAGTAATTTACTGAATGATTATTTGAATCCGTTTTTGAAATGATATTGCCACTTGCATCTCTTGAAAATTGTACCGATTCATTTTTAGGTGAAGTCACCTGCACGAGGTTCCCATACTCATTATAATTAAATTGAGAGGTTTCGTTATTAGGGTTGGTTTGAGAAGCTACCAGACCAAAAGTATTATAAGTTTTGCGACTTATTTGTCCTAAATAATCACGCTCCTCAATAAGCAGTCCCGTTTCTGAATCATAGATTGCAGTCCTAACTTGGCCCATTGAATTTGTGTACTTTATTAAACTACCACTACTGTTATACTCAAAAGACTCAGAGCTATTTGAAGAAGAATTATAGTGTTGGACTAGATCGCCAAATGAATTATACGCCATTGTACTAAAAGTTTCATCGAAGTTAATGATCTTCGTTGGACGCCCCTCAGTGTCACGCTCAACCTTTGTCACTCTTCCTTGCGAGTCCGTAATCGTGTCAACATAGCCATTGGTGTCTCGACTGAAACTTGTCTCGTAACCTTTGGCATCGCGAATAATATCTTGCAACTTATTCAGCTCGCCCTTAAAGCTCTTCAGCTCTTGTTCACCTGCATCTTCCCCTTGGTGCAAACTCTGAGAAAGTGCATCGCTAATCTGAATCGTGGTATTGTCTGGACGATGAATGACCTTGAGGCGTTTGAAATTGTTTAACTCGTAGCTTGTGGCATAACCAAGTTGGTCTTTTTCTTCGGTGAGAATCCCATCCTCTTGGTAATTGAACTCACGAACTGAGTTGTCAGGATAAATGACTTGGCCAATTCTTCCGTCTTCATTTACGAATTGAGTGATGCGGCCTGCTGGATCAATGATTTGTGATAAACGACCACCGGCATACTCAAGCTCTAGCTCTTGATTAGTGGGGAAGCGAACTTTAGTCAGTTGTTTGTCTTCGTTGTAGCTAAAGCGATGAACTCTGCCCGTGCGGTCTGATGTTTCAATCTGCTGTCCATCTTTGTTAAAGAGTGTTTGACTGCCATCACGATATGAAAGAACGAACTCTCCCGCCTGATTTTTGTAAAGCATGGTATTGTCTTTAGCAAAAGGCTGAAAATTCAAAAGACCATCTTCAGGTGATGTGAAATTAACACGACGGATTCTCTTGTTCACTTTATCTAGAATCAAAAGATTGTTATTACCATCCAAAGCAATTCGCTCCGGGCCACAAAGTGAAATCTCAAGCCCGACTTTTCCTTCTTGAGTATCACCTACAACACAAGTGCCATTTCCGGCGACGACTTGCGCAAGCTTGGTATTAAGGTTCAAGCGCATAATTCTGTTATGGCCTGTATCGGCGACATAAAGGAATTGATTCACTTTATCTAGCACTAGCCCACTTGGATTTTTGAGCGCCATCGACTCAAAATCAGTCGTATCAGCGAGGACACCGCCAGCCGTGGTTGGTTTACCAGCAAAAGTAGTTATGCGACCATCGACGCCTACTTTGCGGATATAACCTTTCTCAGTAGACACATAGAAGCTACCATCTAAATCAACGGCGACGCCGCGAGGGTGATACATTGAAGCACTTGTGGCAAAGCCACCGTCACCGCTGTCTGTAGTAGAGCGATTTCCGGCTACAGTGCTTACTTGCCCTAAGACTGTATCAACAAAGCGGACAATGTTATTACCATAATCTGTTACGTAGAAAGTGCCTTCACGATTACCGCTGACAAAATCATAGGGCTTATTAAATTTTGCTGATGACAGCGGGCCATCTGAAAAGCCTATTTGAGGGACTGCCCCAGAACCAGTGAGCCATGTGCGTGGTGAGCAAGTTCCAGAATAGCAGGTCGCTGTATTACAGTAGCCCACTTGATTTTTTGGACGACTCTTTATTCTCACGACATAAAATGAGCGATTCTCTTTCACAGTCGAACAAGCTTCACCTGTCACATTGGTACAGTGAGAGACAATTGATGGGCCAGAACTTGCTTTGGTTGCCGTTTTAAGGTTAGCAGGAAGCCCCATCTGTCCTGCAATTGGAAGTTCAGACGATGACTCAAACACAGCACCTAGCCCATCCAGTAAATGGACTGAACCGTTTTTGACACTTAAGCTCTGCGTGGTTCGCCCTGTATCAAATGGAGCATTATATTTTTCACAGGTATAGCGGTAAGTGTATTCATATTTACGGCACCCACTCCAGCCAGACTTAACACAGTTTCGACTATAGCCATGATACCAAGACGCATTGATACCCACTTGTCCAGAGTAACGAGGAAGTGGATTGATGAGATTTGTCGCACCATCAGAATATTGAAAGAGGTTATTCTCTGAGTTAACAAAATAAACATTCCCTCCATCTGAACCAAAGGCTTCAATACCCTTTTCGTCATACGCAAGGTTTTGCACGACGTTCTTAATCGCATAAACGGCCACTCCACCATTTTCATTTTCAACCAAAACCCGATCGCTTCCAGGATTAAGAATGGTTTTAGTGAAGTTTAACTGCCAGCCCTCACCATAAGGCGATTCTTTTTTATTTTGAAGATAGACTGGGGCCTGCAAATCTGGCGGAAAGACTGACTCCCACGTGACTTGGCGAATCGGCTTAATTTTCTGAGTTGAAGTTGAGTAGGAGTTTCGAACTTTAACTTTTCCTGTGACAAGCGTGAGGTGCTTGAATCGGATTTCATAACTCGAATTCGTCGGAATAATCCCTGATGAGAGGGTTGAAAGATCATGTTGTGAGCTAACGACTGCTTGATCAGGAAGGCCCTTATAGCGCATGTTACCTGAATTAATATTGCCGGCCACAAACCTGGCATCAATCCACTCTGGTGTGATCCAAGTCCGAATACGAATGTCTGACCTGACCACTCCAGGTGAGGCCACCATATCTTTTTCACGGACATCAAAATACTTACGTGGAAGATCAAAGACGTTTGTTACTAAAACGTTGGGATAGGCCCAATTAGAGTTATAAGTCAGAGACGGAGTGATATCTTGTCCCAAAACTTTAAACGACGGCAGACTTATCTGTGTGCTCACGGCCCCATCAAGAGTGTCAATACGAGGTTTATCTCCGTCGGCAAACTTTTTAATTTCCATCCCAAGTGGAGCTGCAAAGACTTCTGAGAAGTGGGAAATTCCCTGCCCCGGTTTGGTTTCGATCATGTCAGGGCCTGTTACGGTAGCAGAGCCATCAATCTCCCAATACCCTGACTCCGAATTTCGTGACAGGATAACGAGCTCGGTTCCCTCTGGGAATTCATTGGGGTTTGGAAGTGTCAGGTGCACACGTTCTTTAAATTCTAGACCAGAAGGCTCAAGCGCAAACACAGTATCAGGAATGGCTTCATCCGGGACTTCGATCGAAGTTCTACTACCTGGAATCTCAATAATATTAATGCTTCCAGAATTGCCTCCTCCAGGAAATACGGCCGCTCCTGCAGGAACCTCAAGACTCACGCCTGGCGCATGAGAGCTAGATACGCTAACTGATGCACCGTTGGTAATAATGGTTTCAGTGCCATCAAGCATTTTAGGAGATAAATAAATGGGGCGCTCTAAAATGTTCTGCTGGCGACTTCCGAGCGAGACGTTATAGGCAATCTGTGAAAACTCCCTTGTACCTTGCGTGACCTCGACAGGAATAGTTGTCCCGTCAATTATCAGTGTCTGATCACCCAGTGCTGGATCAGAAATATAGAACCTTCCTGCTTCGTCAGTGACTGTCTCTTGCTCGGAAGACTGAATCGTTACCGTTACTCCTGGGAGCGGGTTGTCGTCTTTATCTTTCACAACACCGGCAAGCGTTGTATCAAATTTAAACTTTGCCAGAGCAGACTCTTGTCGCCCGTTCAAAGGATAAGTCGCTGTTACGATCGCTTCATCAAATGCATCAAGAATTACCTCAAAAGAACCATCATCATTTGCCGTAAGCTCTGTTGAATTAAACCAGCCAGCATCGATTTCCAAAGGAAAGTTTGGCCCGGTTGCTCCGGGAAACCCCATGATCTTCATTTGATCTTCATTAATTTTTTCAACACGAATAAGTGCACCATCAACTAGACGAAGTAAAAAATCAATCTGATATTCATAGGTGATTGAGTTACCCGCTAGATCGAAGAGCTCAAGCGTCAGCGTCTGCTCACCTTCTGCATAAAGACTGATATCAAATGAAAAGGTTGTTCCGGTCGATTCAAAATCAACTTCTTGTCCGTTAACTAGGATTGAACCTAGCTCTTCAATGGCCGAACCTTGAATATTAAAAGAAGCCGTCCGAATGAGTAGACCATCTTCAATATTAATATCTTCAATTTCAGGAGGAAGATTATCCAAAAAGATCGGTGGATAATTGAGTTCAGACATATTTCCGGCCTCATCAATGGCCGTGAGGCGGACAAAGTTTGCACCATCCACCAGATCAATCGCCATGCCATCTATCTTTTGAGTCGTTTCTCCAACAAAAACTCCATTATGAAAAACTTGGATCAGAACATCTGTGGCGTCCGTCACATTGATCTCAAGCTCATAAGATTCATCATTCGACTTAATGCTTGGAACATTTGGATAAGCAATGATTGGAGGCGTGCGGTCAACGATAAAGCGCCAGCTCGCTTCTGGGGCCTGGTTTCCAGCAAAGTCCTTCACGAGCATTTGTAAATTATAAAACCCTTCAGGAACGCCTTGAGGCATACCAGTGATGCTAAACAGATCACTCCCATTTTGAGAGCCATGAATATCGGCGACCAGAGTATTTTGCGATGTTTCAAAACTAAAAGTATTTTTAAGTGATACTCGATTGCCACCATCTTCTACTAAATCACCGTCTACCGTCAGGCGATCCATGCGCCCTTTTAAATCTTCAAGGACAAGTGAGAAGGTTGGCACGTCTCTTCCGACGTATCGGCCAGGTAGAGGCAGAAAAGATTTATATGTTGGAGCGACCAAATCTTCGATGCGAAAAATCTTTAAATCTCTTTTAAAAACGGATTCCCAATGCCATTTCCCTTTTTTGGCATTCTTTCCCCAAATTTTAATCTCAGCTTCTGATTCGCCAACAAAATCTCCGGACAGCAAAATTCTTTGATGTAAATCGGATTTGAACCCAGTCTGCTCAAATATAAGTTGATCATTTTGCTTAACCTCGACTTTCCATTCATCATCCACGTCATCGTAAGGGTTGAATGCCAAATCAAGCCAACTCTTCTCCCCCTTAAAACCTGTACCCAGTTGCGCTTCGGCTTCAATACTCCAAGAAGCTGTCGAAACCATCCATGACGATGGGGCGGCAACAAAGTTTTTAAGTTGCAACGGTATGCTTCTCTCGGCCCATCTGGCATCTTGCGCATGAATTTTCTTTTGAAGCTTTTGAGCAATACTTCGTAAATGTTTTAGATGCTTCTCGTAGCTATTTTTTCCTTTCCAGTGAAGTTTGTCTTTTAGCTGCTCAAATCTTTCGATGTGGGCCAGAATTTTCTGATAGGCCACGTGAAGACCGTGACCAGTATGTCCTTTTTGAAATAAATAGGCACCAAAGCGCGGAGACTGAATGCCCGGCGTAAGTGCTGGCAGACTTGCTTCAAAACGAAAGCGATTTTCTTCTTCGATAATTTGAACATTTTGAGTTATGTCCGAAGTGGCGTGAGGATAAGTAAACTTAATCTCATATTTTGATAAATCCTCTGGTGCGAGCATGCGGCAATTATTACTGTGACCAATGTTGTGCTTTAAACACAGATAACCTTTAATGATATGAGTCGTATCAAGTTCAATGACCTCTTGTGGCGACTCAATGATTTCAACTTCGAGATATTTTTCTCGTAAGAAATCTGGCCTTCCCCAAGCACTTGAGACAAAAGAGGCCAGCATCAAAATATAGACATATTGATTAAACATATAAGCAATCCTGTTATTTAATTTGTTCGAGAGTTGCCGACTCGTCCTGGGTAAGACTTAGCTCATCTTTAATGTAGGATTTATCACCATCACTAAGTTGCAGATCGGTAGGAATTGTCTGCACACTTTGATGAATAAATTCCTTGGTGGCCGCATCAGAGACAATACTACCACTGGAGATTTTCCCACTGGATGGGCCTCCACCACCTGAGCATGCACATAAAAGGAATAAGGAAAAAATGAAAGATTGTTTCATAAACCACTCCAGCAAACGTTCAACAGTAAAATTGGTTGTTGAGTATTCTCGCCAGAATGTTTAAATGGCCTGACCAAAGATATTCTAAAAGAAATTATTGAATTGAATATTTTCAATAAGCTGGAATAGTCTGGATTAGAAAAATTGTCTGAAAGCGCTCAGTTATTTAAACTTATCTTAATCAAATAAGTTCTTCCTTATTTAGCTAGCAAGTGAATTGGCAATTAGATTTGGCGCAGAAGTTACTGTTCACTCCAAAAGAGCTGCCAAACGATTGAGGAGTATACTTTAAAATATCGTTTTTGATGACTATCTTCTAAAAAACTCTTTGATCGCCGTGAGAGCAGCCGTTCTCACGGTGTCTGTTTCCAGCAAAATTTCGTGAAAAGCGTTACCAAACTCGAGGCGTGTGCATTGAGGATGGTTGTCGCAAAACTTGATCTGACGAGCAGGTTTCACGTAAGTGTCGATGCCGGCCTGGAACATGAGAATCGGTGTCTGGATTAAAGAGGCCTTCTGATCAATATATTGAGTCGCTTTTAGAGAAGTATAGACCCAACGTGAAGTAGCTCCAGCAACAATAATTTCTGGCTGAGCAAGTAGCTGAGCTTTACTGGCTTCAAAGCGCACCGGTGAATGAGTGACTTCATTGGCTTCGAAAGTATCTTCTTCAGCGTCATAACCTCCACGCCCGGGAGCGTAGCTCGTGGCCTTACCGATTTTAACTAAGAGGCTTGAGTACCAGCGCGCTACTCGCTCGGAGTAAGGCTTGGTTTCAATTTCAAGCATCGGCGCACTCAAGACCGCACGCTTAAAGAAACTTGGATTCTGACTCATGTAAAGTGAAGCGACCGTTCCACCCATCGAGTGAGCAATAAGAAAAAACTCATGCCCTTTTGCGTTGGGCTTAACTTCTTCGTCGATCCATTGAGTGAGATCACGGACGTAGTCATTAAAGTTAAGTACGTAACCTTTTTGTGAATTTTTTAATTTGCGATCAGAGAAGCCTTGGCCCTGATGATCGATAATAAAAATATTGAACCCCAAATCTTTAAAGTCATAAATCAATTCAGCGTACTTAATAGCGGCTTCACTGCGACCAGGAAGGATGATGAGCGTTTTTTTATTTTCAGTTTTGGTGAAAGAGTAAAAGTTGAGATTCATGCCTTGAGCATTGGTGAAGCTACTTTGCTTGCCACTTTCCATGTGCGGAACAATCGCCGAAGGCCACAAGACTTCAAATTCCGACTCCGACACGGCGAGAGCTTGGGATAGGAAGAGAAAGCTCAAAATAAAAATCTTCATAACCAATCTCCTATTGAGGCGGCAGTGGAATCCAATCCACTTCATGGGGCACCTTCCCCATACTCTGCTCAGACCAGCGTACTTTGGCAGCATCAATCTTGTCTTGCGTGGATGCTACAAAATTCCACCATATTTGGCGCCCCTCTGCAAAGGGAGTTCCACCAAAAACGAAGAGCGTCGCATCTTTCGTCACTTTAAATTTCACGGGAGTGCCAGGAGCAAATACCACCAGATGGCCCTCTCCTTGAAGCTGATTTTCGATTTCAACTTCACCATGTGCAATATATACCGCCCCTTCTTGCTCGACTGGGACTGACAACTCTGCAGATTCACCAGTTCGCGCTTTTGTCGCAAGATAAAATAAAGGTGAGAAAGTCGGAACCGGCGAACGCGTCTGAGCATATTCACCAGCGATAAGCCGCCAGTTAAGCTGACCGAGTTTGATGAGCGGGAGGTCTTTTTCTTTAAAATGCTCAAAAGACGGAGCGATTTCTTCAGATTCCTGCGGAAGTGCAATCCACAATTGAATGCCTTCGAGTTTCTCTTGAGGATGATGACTGTGATGAGCACGCTCGCTATGAACGATGCCATTTCCGGCCGTCATCCAATTTACTTCTCCTGGACGAATCATCAATTCGTTTCCGAGAGAATCACGATGCAGAATTTCACCACTTAAAAGATAAGTCAGTGTCGAGAGGCCGATGTGCGGATGCGAGCGCACTGTCATAGAAAATTTTTCGGTAATCGCCACTGGGCCCATGTGATCCCAGAAAATAAACGGCCCCACCATGCGCTTTTTGGCGAATGGGAGTGCACGTCGCACCACCATTCCTTCTCCTAGATCTCGAGGTCGTGGTGGAATAATGAGACTGACACTCATGCGCGCTCCGTTTCGATAGTGGTAGGAGCATGAAGCAGTTTATGAATCGGACATTTGTTGGCGATTTCTGTAAGTTTGGTTTTTTGTTCTTCAGTGAGATGCGGATCAAAATGCAAAACACGACCGATGCGCACGCTTGCACCTTCTTCTAGAACTTTAACACCGACTTTTGTTACTCCAAGATCCCAGCCTTTGCGGGCCCCATACATCTGCATCGTTTGCAGTGTGCAACCCACCAGAGCGGCTTCTAAAAGTTCATGGGGATTAGGCCCCTTATCTTCTCCGCCAAGTGCTGGAAGTAGATCCGCACAAAAGACGTGTCTGCTGTCTGAGAAATTAACTTTAAAAGGTTTTTCTAGTGTGCCGTTGACCATAGAGGCCTCCCATGTTCTTATAGATTTCACTCTATGAAGCCATTTGACCAGCACTATTGGGATCAACAATATTCCGATCTAAAAACGATTGATGGCATTGGTAATGTCAAAGACCACTCGCGCTATTTGGCCGCCTTTTTTAATCTAGAAGGCTTTGAAGTTGAATCCCTTATCGATTTTGGTTTCGGTTATGGTTATCTCTTAAAAGAGATGGTGCGCGTGTTTAAGCCTCGTCGCATCGAAGGCATTGAACCCTCGCCTCCGGCATTTAACAAAGTTCGCATGAAAGGTGCCAAGCTCTTTCAAGAAGATCTAGTGACCTGGGCGCAAAATGAAACGCGCAAACCTTGGATCTATGATTTAGGTATTTGTAATTCTGTTTTGCAGTATTTGAGTGATCAAGAATTGAAACTCGTTCTGCCGATTCTGGCCAAACGAGTGCGCTACCTTTATCTAACGGTTCCGACAGATATTGAGTACCAGCGGCAAAAGTCGGAACTGGCGTTTGAAGATCCATGGTCACGGCCTCGTTCTCGCGCCCAGTATCAGCGTCTACTGAAACCTCACTTCACCTTTATCTCAACCAGAATTCTTGAGAGTAAGCACTTTTACGACGACAATAACACGCCGTTCCAAGATCTTTTATTCCGTCACTAGATGTCTTATTCAAGACTTAACATTTCGTTGAATCTTGGCCCTTTTCAATGAATGGCCTCACAAGGTATCTCCCCACCATACATCAAGGAGTTACTCATGCGTATGATCTTGGTCCTCGTCGGACTTGTTGTTTCTGCATCAGCTTTTGCTCTTCCTATTTATAATTGTGAAGTCACAGCAACACCAAAACTCGGTGCATGGCGCGAACCTTGGACAAAGAAACTCCTTCTTTCTCCTGCTTTCACCAACCGCGTTGATTTTGGCCAAACTGTTGTTGAGTTAAGAGTTAACGCTGGCGCTACTTTGGGTGGCGCAGTTAATGGTCAGCCTAATTTTTTAATTGCTGGTGACGTGTGGAACGGAAGCTTTGAGAGCGCTTTCCATACTGGTGCAGTTAACTGTAAGGCCGAACTCGAACTTCCTTTCGTTCTTAAGTTTAAGCCATGGGGCCAATTCTATACTTTGAATCCAGTTGTTTCAGAAGGCCACATCCAGCGCGATGTGAGCTTGGGCTATATCGACAATGAACTTATTTGTTTCATTGGAGATGAGAAAGCCGCTCTCCGCTCACTCTCTGACTCTCTAGGAGTTGAAGGTAAATTGATTAATCCTCATCGTATTGAATTTACCTGGGAAGCTGAAGACTGTATTCGCGGAACAGGCAGCTACGATGAATGGAGCTGTGAAGAATATCGCCGCAATCGTCGTACAAAAACGGTGCTCGATTGTAACGGTGAACCTGACCCAAGATCATAAATTAAAAGGCCCGCTTAGCGGGCCTTTTTTATTCTACTTCGCGAGAGCGACGTTTCATTTCTGCCAAGACTGCCTTCAATAAAGCGACACATTCTAACTCAGACTTACCGGCCAACATATGACTCTTCTGCAACTCGGCAGTACTTTTTCCATGAGTTTTAAAAGACTCGATCCGGTTATTAAGATTATTTCTCAGCGTACGTAATTTCTTGGGTGAGAATTCTGTGAGTTCTTGTTGTTCTTTCATTTCTTCTTCGCAGTTTTAAGACGAACAGTTTGGATAATAACATTATCCATGGGTACATTGGCATGGCCGGCACGGTTGCCCGTCTTAACCATCTTGATGCGATTCACCACGTGCATACCACCTACTACTTTTCCAAAGACAGCATAGCCCCACCCTTGTTGATTAGGCGCCGTATGATTAAGATTGGTGTTGTTTTCGACATTGATGAAAAACTGTGAAGTAGCCGAGTGTGGATCAGAAGTTCTTGCCATTGCAATCGTTCCAATATCATTGAGCAAACCATTGGCCGCTTCATTTTGAATGGGCGCACGATTAGGCTTTTCTTTCATGTCAGGAGTCATGCCTCCACCTTGGATCATAAATCCATTGATCACTCGGTGAAAAATAAGTCCGTCGTAAAATTTATCACTCACATACTGTAAAAAGTTTTTCACAGTCGCTGGAGCTTTCTCTTCGTTGAGCTCAATTTCAATTGTTCCATGAGATGTTTTCATCTCAACAACTGGCCCGGCAAAGGCAGTTACGCTGAAAAATATCAGACTAAAAAAACAAACTAGGCTTTTCATAACAGAAACCTCCACTAATAAACTCATAAGCTTAAGAGATTAACCTCATTCTGAGGAGTCCTCCACCTAAATTGTGATCAAAATCAGCACATTTATTCTCAATTACCTCTACAATTGTTTTTTACGAAGGGGATCAATATTGCAAGCCTTTCAAGATCATCAGGCAAGTTTCTACGATTCAACTGAATCTTACCTACTGCAAACCTGCGACTACCTCGTTGAGGGAGCCGAGCGCGGTCAATCCCTGCTCGTGGCAGCAGAAAGTAGTAACTGGGAAATGATCACTCGTGAACTGCGCCGCAGAAATATCCCCGTCGAAGACTGGCTTATGAATGGCGAACTTATTTATATCGACGTCAATGTTGCGATTCTTCAATTAGTCGAAAATGACACACTCAATGAAGCGGCCTTCCAGGCCTTAATCCCACCTATCCTTAGCAATATGTTAAGTAGGAATAAGGCGGTGAGAGTTTATGGTGAAATCGTAAACACCTTGGTGGAACGCGATCAATGGCATCTCGCTCATCAACTAGAGGTGGTGTGGCATAAACTGCGCGAACAATTCGATTTTCAATTGCGCTGTGGTTATAATTTAGGCCTGTTTAATCGACCAGAAGATCTGAAGGCATTTGATTCTCTCTGCTTTTGCCATGGCGAGCTGATAGACCCATCAGTGAAAGTCTCTTCCATTAATGAGATTCGTCTCTCACAACGTGATCAAATGATCAATCATTCGGCCGATGTCATCCGAGCGTCACAGAAAATGGCTAGCATTGGTAAAGTCAGCTCAGAGATGGCGCATGAATTACTTAATCCACTTAGTATCGCCGTCATGCACACCGATCTTATTGAAGTTCAACTTAATCAAGGCGAACTTGCACAAGATAGCGTACTCAAGTTCGTTCAATCACAGCGCAAACAACTTTTACGACTAGTCGATATCATCGAAAATGTTCGGGCCTGTAATAAAAAACTTCCACTTAAAATGAGTCTAATTCGCCTAGACAAACTTATTCATCGGGTTGTGAATGAACAAATTGAAACATTTAAAATCGATCAGGTTTCCATCGCGATTGACTTCGATTTACAGATCGAAGTTGAGGCCAATCAAACCGCACTGGAGCAAGTCTTTCTGAACTTGCTCACCAACGCCCGGGATGCCATCAAAATGAAAGGCAGCGCTGGCGAAATTCGCATTCAAGCTTCCTACACAGACCAAGGTCTTTTAACACTTCAAGTAATCGACAACGGAATTGGCATCGACTCAAACTCGATCCAGAAGATATTCACCCCATTCTATACCACTAAAACTGAGGGAACCGGCATTGGCCTTCCTCTGTCTCGAAGTGTGATGCGAGAACATGGTGGCAACCTCACTTGTAACTCTATTAAAAATACCGGCACCACCATGACCGTCAGCTTTCCCCTGGTTAAAATCCTGTAAAGATTGACCTCTTTTGAGCTGTTGAGCTGCCTTTTTTCCCTCTGTAGGCTATATAAGGCCTATGTTGCAACGTGAACTCCATCAGCTTATGCGCCTCCATCGGCAAATCATGGGTAACACCCCAGATGCTGGGTTATTTCGCACCCATGATGTCTTCTGTGTCGCCAAAACTGGCCAGAAAATCCGCTTCGCTCCCCATGCCGCTATTGAGGGCAGCCTAATGCTGTTATTGGAGAAATTCATCGCTCTTTGGCAAAACTCTCAAACCAAGGTCGAAATCGCTCCGGCCATCGCCTATTTGTGGTTTGGCCTTATAGCCATTCATCCATTTAGTGATGGGAATGGCCGGGTCGGGAAAGCATTTGTGAAATCTAAGCTGGCCGAGAAAGGATTTCTTACAATTGATGAAAATGCCCTGGACGCCATTCTGATTACTGGGCAAACAGAGCAAGATCTTAAAAATTTAACAGAGTTCTTCTCTGTCCAACTTTCCTCTTAGGAGCTTTTTATGATGAACCCGGCCTTCGTAACATTTTTAACTTTGGCAGCTAAATCAATGACAGGCGCAGACTTCGATGCTCATGTGCAAAGTGTACTTGCAAATCGCACGGCCGATTCTGACAAGATTGAGCATGTGGCGCTCTTGGCCGCCGATTTCGTCAGACATTACGAGCAGGCGGTCGTTTTGGGCACCACTGCTGATTACCAAGAACAGGCCATGATTTGGCACTTCAACAGCATGCTCAAGGGTGTTGATACTCAGTGTTCTGCTGATATCGATCTATTTAGCTGTGTTCATGACCTCATTTGCGAGGGTAAAATCGTTCATAACCTCCATACAGGTATGATGGGTTGCAATTAATTTTCTTATTTTTATGTCTCAGTGCTTGGGGCGAAGATTTCGGGCCATTGGCCCAACGTTTCGCCCCAACCATCATTCAAGAATTAGGCAACCATCCGGATGCCGATGAATTTACTCTTTTTAACTACGATCAAGATTGGAATCCCAATAATAATTGGGACAACCTAGACAAGTTTCCTCGACCTCGCGTCGCCTATTACAGTGTCATTGAAAGTGAGCAATTCTATTTTCTGACTTATCATCTTTTTTATCCCAGAGATTACGCCGACACTTGTTTCTGGGTGCATTGTCATGAAAACGATTTTGAAGGTTTCCGACTGACCATCCAAAAACCTGACAAGCTGATACGTCTGGAAACCTTGGCGCATAACTTTCTCACTGTTCACGAAAATCCAATGAACACCACGGTTGTCGTTGAAGCTGGAGGTCACGGTGTCCATGCCCACTTGAGTAAAACGCCTCAGGCTAACCAAAAGACTTACGCTCCCACAGACTATCAACTCACCCCTTTAGATGAGATCTGGCAGCGTCGCCATGAGGGTCTTTTCCAGGGGCGTTTTGAATTTGAGGGTCAGCACTACCCCGCCCAGTTCGATGGCCAGGAATGGATCATTTTCGGTCTGGGACGTGCCAAACCTCCTTGGGCCTGGGAAACCTGGAACGCTCCGTATAAGAAGGGAGAATGGTTTCTCAAACCGTTACGAGATAAGACTGAGAAATACCTTCAGCATCCCTACCTGAATCCAAGCTCGAACTAGACGCTTGGTACTTTTCGCGTTTAAATGGGCCCATTCAGGAGACCCATAATGATTTCACCTATTTTTGATGCCTCTCAATGGCACGAGATCAAAGAATTTGAATTCGAAGACATCACCTTTCATAAAGCAAAAAACACCGGCGCTGTTCGGATTGCCTTCAATCGACCAGAAGTTCGTAATGCTTTTCGCCCACAAACAGTCGATGAACTCCTGACTGCCCTTGAATGGTCACACCAACAAAATGATGTGGGTGTCATTCTCCTCACCGGTAACGGCCCCTCTGCAAAAGATGGTGGTTGGGCATTTTGCTCCGGCGGTGATCAACGTGTACGCGGCAAGCAAGGTTATGAATACTCGACTTCGAAATACGCACGCGCCGGCCATGGCCGTCTCCACATTCTTGAAGTTCAGCGCATGATCCGTTTCATGCCTAAAGTCGTCATCGCCGTTGTTCCAGGTTGGGCAGTAGGTGGTGGTCATTCTCTGCATGTTGTCTGTGACATGACTCTGGCTTCAAAAGAGCATGCGATCTTTAAGCAAACTGATCCTGATGTCGCTTCGTTTGATTCAGGTTACGGCTCCGCTTATCTCGCTCGCCAAGTCGGTCAAAAACGAGCGCGCGAAATTTTCTTCTTGGGCCATAACTATTCCGCGCAAGAAGCTTTTGAGATGGGAATGGTGAATAAAGTTGTTCCACACGCAGAGCTAGAGGGTGTTGCTCTTGAATGGGCCACCACTATCTGTGGCAAATCTCCTACCGCTATCAAAATGCTCAAATTTGGTTTCAATTTGATTGATGATGGTCTGGTCGGTCAGCAAATTTTTGCTGGTGAAGCGACTCGTTTGGCGTATGGTACAGAAGAAGCAGCCGAAGGTCGCACTGCCTTCTTAGAAAAACGTGATCCTGCTTTTGATCAATATCCCTGGTTGTACTAATGGCCGAACATCTTCATATCTGGGCACTTAAACACGAAGACCAAATGGATAAACTTATCCAGGTCTTTTCTGATTTTGAAGTCCCTTTCACTTTTCATGATTACCGCGATGATCAACCAGAAGACGATCGTCTGATGCGTTGGGCGGAATACCTTCAGCAAGATTATCCAGTCAACGGCCGCAGTACCTTATGGAAAAAATCCGAACGCATGTTTATGCGTCTTGAACCGGCCGAACGTATGAATTGGTTACGCAAACACTATCACGTGTTGGAGCGTCCGATTGTGGAAGACGAAAATTTCGAAGTGCTCATGACGGGGGCCAGGCCCGAGCGTATTCTAAAAGAGCTTTGTAATATCCGACTCTAAGCCCACAATACTTGCCCAAAACGCTTTACTCGCCTCTGATTTATCGTCAATTTTTGCTCTCGTTGACACTAATTCTCTCCACTTAATATCCTATAGTGATTCGTATTCAATTACGCTTAAGCAAGAGTAATTGTGTGAACTATTTCTAAACGAGGCCCCATGAGTGATGAGAAGAAAAAGAATCTAAATCGCAGAGACTTTATCACGAGTGGCGCAGGTGCCATGGTGGGTGCAGGACTATTTGGGGTGGCCCAAAGTTTAGATAGTGATAAAACTGAAACTCTCACTCAGCAAGACCCCAACCCTGCTGAAGCTTATCTAGGGCGTGACCCGGCCAATGAACGCCGTCGTGATCCGCGCAATCTTGCCAATCCGCATGATCAACTTCAGGCCCATTATCCTGTACTCATTATTGGATCTGGTTATGGTGGCTCGGTCATGGCCGCACGTTTGGCCGCGACTGGAAAAAAAGTTTGTATTTTAGAGCGCGGTAAAGAATGGCATCCAGGTATGTTTCCTCAAAGTGGTGCACAAATTGCGAAGGCTACTCGTAATGCCATAAATCCATGGGGTCTTATGGATACTAATCTTCATAAAAAAAGTGATGTGGATATTATCTGTGCTTCTGGCCTTGGCGGAACTTCACTCATCAATGCAGCTATCGCTTCTCGACCTGAAGATTTGGTTTTCCAACAGAAAGATTGGCCCAAAGAAATTCGCGATGCTTACGCTCAGGGCACAATCAGTAAATATATGGATAAGGCCCAAGGCCTCTTGCGATCAAACCGAAATTCGCGAACTGCTTCAACTCCTAAAGCGCTTAAACATAAAGAAATCGCCACAAAGCTCGGTCTCCCTTATGGCGAGTTTGTTCTCAACATCAACCAAGAGTTTCAAAATGGCCGATCCAACGCTCAAGGTATTCCTCAAAATGCCTGTACTCTCTGCGGTGACTGCTGCACGGGTTGTAATGTGGGAGCTAAGAACGTTCTAACGGTAAACTATCTCCCACTCGCCAAATCATATGGCGCCGAGATGTATACTTCGATTGAAGTTCTGCATGTCGAAAAGAACCGCGATGATAAATATATTGTGCACTACCAATGGCATAGCGCTCTTTTGACACGACCTAAGCGTGGTGTGATCACGACAGATCTTTTGATCATGGCGGCAGGCTCAATGGGTACAACACAAATTATGATGCGTTCTCAGATGAAAGGTCTGCGTCTTCCAAAAGCTCTCGGCTCACGCTTTTCGGCCAACGGCGATGTAATGGGACTCAGTTACAATGGTGATGGACAAACAGATATGGTGGGCTTTGGTCTTGATATGCGCGAGAACCCATGCGGACAAGCTTTGGCAGTCTATGGTGATTATCGCAAGCCTTATAGCGACCCTGCTAAAACCAACATGCTCCAGCGCTACCTCATGCTTGATGGAACTGTCCCTAAAGCCATGGGTGGATTAGTGGCCAAAGGACTAGCTGCTTGGGCGCTCGCTAATCCAAGTAAATTTACCGATGAACAAAAACGTAAGGCCCGCCGTGATTTGTTTGACACTCATGAGCCGGATCTAGATGGGGCCCTCAACAGCTCACTCATTTTCTTTGCTTGCGGCCATGATACTGCCAAGGGACGCTACGTTCTCGATGATTACCAAGATCGAGTGCATGTTAACTGGCCGAACGTCGTGAATGAAGAAGGTTTCCAATACATTAATCGTGAAATGGAAAAGTGGGCTAAAGCGCAAGGTGGAGTTTATATCGCCAACCCACGAATGACAGTATTTGGTCATCGTATGATGGCCACTCACCCACTGGGTGGCTGTCCGATGGGTGAAGACGCTCAAAGCGGTGTGGTGGATCACTTAGGCCGCGTGTTTAATCAAGACGGCTCACTTCATAAAAACTTTTATGTAGTTGACGCTGCTATTATCCCACGCTCACTGGGTGCAACTCCACTCATCACCGTATCAGCTCTCGCTGAACGTATTGCAGATGCCATCAACACTGATCCAACAGTTTAGTGCTAATAAAGAAAGACTAGGCCCCAAAGAGCTCCTTCTGGAGCTCTTTCATTTGGTGCTTCGCTAGGAAGTTACGCACAAAGTTCTTATTCTCGGTTTTATACCAGAAGAAGAAAGTGCGCTGCTTGGTCTTATCATCCAAGGTAATCGCCGTTTCGACCGGCTTTAAAGTGTAAGGATGATGTCCTGAATAGTAGATTTCAGTCGCAACGGTCATGGGCGTGGGCGTGAAGTCCTGCACCTGTTCAAGCTTGTAACCAAGCTTCATGGTTTTAGACGCCAAGTGGGCCATATCTTCTGGCTTACAACCTGGATGGCTGGAAATAAAATAGGGGATGATTTCTTGCTTGAGTCCCTTCTTTTTAGAAATTTCTTCAAAACGCTTTTTAAAGATCTTAAAGAAATCAAAACTCGGTTTGCGCATTAATTTTAATACATGATCTTCAGTATGCTCAGGGGCCACTTTTAAGCGACCAGAAACATGATGAGTCACTAGCTGCTCAACATACTCCTCGTCCTTCTCAGGGTGACTAGAGCGCGGATCAAACATCAAATCATAGCGAAGGCCCGAACTCACAAAGGCTTTCTTCACTTGAGGGTGAGCAGCCACTGACTTGTAGAGATCAGTCATTTTCGAAGGATCAGTTTCTAAATTTTTACAAACTTGTGGGAAGACGCATGAAGGAGCGGCACACTTATCACACAGCGCCTGATCAATCCCCTTCATCTGATACATATTGGCGGAAGGTCCACCCATATCTGAGATATAGCCTTTGAAGTCTGGCATTTTGACCACTTGATCGAGCTCTTTCATGACGGACTCTTTCGAGCGTGAAGCGATCATCTTACCTTGGTGAGCTGAGATGGTGCAGAATGAACAACCGCCAAAACAGCCACGATGAGTGTTAAGAGAAAACTTAATCATCTCAAAAGCACTGATCGGACCGCGGTCTTTGTATTTTGGATGAGGCAAGCGAGTGTAAGGAAGATCAAACGAAGCATCGATCTCCGACTCGGTCATCGTCTGATAAGGAGGATTAATCACCAGCGTCTTACCACTCACCTTCTGTAATAAGCGGTTAGCGTATTGCTTATTACTTTCCACTTCGACATGCATAAAGTTGCGTGAGTAGGCCAACTTGTCTTGCAAGCACTCTTCATGACTGGTTAGTTCTTGATCTTCCCATTTCACTTTTGGGAGAGATTCTTTTTCATCAACTAAAAAAGCTGTTTGTGGAACATTGCGCAGCTCTGAGAAAGGAATTCCCTTTGAAACGAGCTTAGCGATATCACGCAAAGGTTGCTCGCCCATGCCATAAATCAGCATGTCTGCGCCTGATGAACTGAGAATATTGGGCATTAAGCGATCGGACCAGTAATCATAGTGAGTCACACGACGAAGTGAGGCTTCGATACCACCCAAAACAACCGGTGTGTCAGGATAAAGTTCTTTTAATATTTTGCTATAAACACTGGTGGCGTAATCTGGCCGATGATTGGTGGCACCACCGGGAGTGTAGGCGTCTTCTGAGCGAGTGCGCTTGGCGGCGGTGTACTTATTCACCATCGAATCCATATTCCCGCTGGTCACACCAAAAAAGTATTTCGGTTTTCCAAATTTCTTGAAGTCCCTTAGATCATCTTGCCAGTTGGGTTGGGCGACAATGGCAACCTTCATACCCATCGACTCCAAAATGCGACCAATAACGGCCGTACCGAAGGCGGGATGATCCACATAGGCATCGCCTGATACCAAAATCACATCGAGTTCGTCCCAACCACGCTTCTTAGCTTCCTTAGCTGTTAAGGGAAGCCAAGCGGTCAGAGGAATCGAGTCGGGATTGATAGGTGTAAGCATGGAGGGAAACTACCTTTTTGCAGCTTACTCTGGCGACGGTAAGTTTTACATAGCAGCACTCTTTCCCTAAGATTAACTCATGGATTCTATGCGCATTATAGGAACTTTCCTGCTTGGCCTTTTAGGCTATTTTAGCCTCGCTAAGCTTGGCCTTGAGATTGCCCATATTCATCTGCATGTTTCCGCCGTTTGGCCCGCGACTGGTTTTGCTTTTTTGATCTTTCGTCATGGCGGTCTCCCAGGACTTTTGGGAGTTATTACTGGGTCGTTTTTGGTTAATTTTCTTCAAGGTGGATCTTGGATATCTGCACCCCTCATTGCTGCAGGTACAGGCCTAGAAATCTTCTTTGCGGTTCAAGTTTATAACTCATTTTCAAATTTAAAAACCGATTCACCTTTTCATCTTCGTATCGCTCGACTGGTCACTTGCACGATTATCCCTTCCCTTATCGCAGCCACGATTGGCAGCAGCGCACTTTTCATTACAGGCATTATTCAATCGACTGATATCTTATTTTCGATCTTTGTTTGGACGATTGGGGACTGCTTAGGATTTTTTGTCGTCATACCGTTTTTCTATTCAATTTATGAATGGTGGAAAGCCCAGCATCGCAATAAAAGTCTCGATGTTATTTTGTTTTTTATTGTCACCGTCGTTTGTGCCATATCTGTCTGGTATTTCTCCTACAGTAGCCTCGGCGATTATTTCATCTTTTGTTTTTTAATTTTATTGTTGGTGCTCGGCCACAGTTATCATCCCATTTTGGCCTATGGAGCATCGTTGGGCTTTTATGTTATTGGGGTCATAACAGGTCGCGAAGGCAGTGGACTCTATCTCAGCTCTTCTCCCAGTATCAGTTTGATTTACCTACAAGTTGTCTTTGCCTCGATTTCTCTAACTCTCATTGTTATTGAAGATTTTTATCGTAAGAAAGTAAATAGACAGCCCGTTCTACTCCTGATCTTTTTTTGGGTCATTGCAAGTCTCTGTTATGGTGGTCTTTTAGAAATTATTCGTACTCAAAAGACCATGGCGATCAAAGAACAATTCCGAATTGCTGAAAGTAACCTTCTTGCTAGGATTGATGTTTATTCCTCTGCGATACAAACCATGGCTTCACACTTAACCAGCATCGGGGAAAATTGCGTTTATAATTGGCAAGGATTTGTCGCCGACTCTAAGTTAATAGAAAATTATCCAGGCATCCTGGGTGTTGGAATTATTTACCCCACTCCACGAAAAAATATCGATAAGTGGCTGGCACGAAATCAAAGAGAATGTAAGTCGAGCATTACGCGGATAAAAAATGTTCCAAACGTCGAAAACATCTTTCCGGATGATGCCTTCATTATCACCAAGATTGCCCCTCGAGGACCGAACCTCACTGCCTATGGCCTAGACGTCTCAACTGAAAAGCGGCGGTATGAATCGTTACTTAAAGCGCGAGCAACGGGAGCCGTAGTCCTTTCACCTCCTGTTCAACTCGTTCAAGAAGAAAAATTAACTCCGGCCTTTCTCTATTTTGCTCCCGTTTACGCCAATAAAAAGTTTCTCGCTTGGGTGTATGCACCGGCCATATGGTCGAACTTTTTAAGCCAGGCAGTGAAAGATCTGCCTAATGGCATTGGATATCGTTTGTTCTTTAATTACGAAGGCAAAGATGAACTCCTTTATCAAAGTCAGGATCATATTTCTAATCGCCCTTTCACTAAATCTGGTGAAGTAAAGATAGCCGACAAAATATTTCGCCTAGAATGGTTCGCTGATCCACTGATGCTCAATCCAAAAGATTGGCTCTCCGTTTGGGTCGCTTTCTTACTGGCCAGTCTCGCTGTCCTCTTAGCGATTATCGCTGCCAATATGGGACAACTCACTCAGAAGGCGAATGCCATTGCTCACCAAAAAAGTGAAGCTTTAGTGAGCACAGCCAAACTTGCCACCCTTGGTGAACTTTCTTCGAGCATAGCCCACGAAATCAATAATCCTTTGGGGATCATTAAAGGATTGCTTGAAATTTTAAGAATTGAAATTGTAGAAAAGAAAACGGCTGCGAACGACTTATTGCCTCTCCATGAAAGACTCACGTTAACAGCAGAGCGTATTGGGAGAATTGTGAATAGCATGCAAATGCTAGCGCGTGATGGCTCTAAACTTAAACGCGAAAGAATTTGTCTCTCAGCACCGGTAGCTGTTTGTACTGAATTGGTTATTGAGAAATTTAAAAACTCTCATATTGATCTTCGACTGAAGCTTGATCCCACTGCCTATGTTCTAGGAAGTGAAACTGAAATTTCACAAGTTGTCGCTAATCTTCTCAATAACGCCTTTGACGCAATCAAGGGTAGTGAGGGTGCTTGGATTGAAATTGAGACCAAAAAGACGCCTGAGAAGATTTATTTAACGGTCACTGATTCAGGTGTCGGTATTGCTCCTGAAATTGCTCATAAAATTATGCTACCTTGGTTTACCACAAAAAATTTCAATCAAGGCTCAGGGCTTGGTCTGAGTATTTCTTTAAAGATTATACAAGCTCATGGCGGGAATCTTGAGTTTGATACTCGCTACCACCACACGCGTTTTGTAGTGAGCTTTCCTGTGGCCTAGTTATTTCACATCACGAAAGATAAAAAACGCTGCACCCACCAGACAAATTGAGGCGTACAAAAAGTTTTTTGTGAGGGGCACTTTCATAAAAGCGACACAAAAAACCGCAAACACAGTCATAGTAATTACTTCTTGCATTACTTTGAGCTGCGGCAGAGTGAAGTACTGATGACCTAAACGATTGGCCGGAACTTGAAAGATATATTCAAAAAAAGCAATTCCCCAGCTGACTAAAACCACAATCCATAAGGGTTTGAGAGTCATGTCTCCTTTTAAGTGGCCGTACCAAGCAATGGTCATGAACACATTGGAAACAATTAGTAGCAGAATAGGTGTTATCATTTCTTTCCTATAAATTAAAAAAACTTTGCAGCCAATTTTGAATGGGAGTCTTATCCAGTAAGAGCCCCTTATAGCGCAGAATATCTTCATCCATACTATCCATACACTGCGAGATTTGTTGTTTATCGACTGAAGGTAAAGACGCTACATCAACGAAGAAGGTGCGAATGGTAAATACCAACAAAGAATGACCCGGCACGGGGAAGAGCGTTTGGCGCTCAACTCGAGCGTAAAGTTTGGGATGATCGAGATCAAAACTGCGGCCATGCCAATCGGCGAGCTTAATTCCTGTCGGTGGAGTTGGATGGTGATTCAGTCGATTGTCCGTCGCCACTCCCCAGGCCAGCCTCTCCTGTAATCCACGCTCGAGACCTTGTTGAAAAAGCTTTCCTGCGATCTGTGAGATAGGAGCAATTTTTGGAACAGGAATATGTGAGTCAGTAAAACTTTTGCCTATCTTATCTTCCGGTGCCCAGTGATTGGGAGCGGCCAGATGAATGGCAGCGAGCCATTCACGCTCACCTTCTTTCTTCCAAATAGAAATATCTTCTTGCACAGAACAACAGAACTTATCAAACTCATCTCTGAACGGTATCTCTGAAGGCAAAAGTGTAGCCTCAATGATTCCTTCAAGCTGAGCGATCTCATTTAAATAATTCGTGGTGGCACTTAACTCAGCATCAGATAGCCCCACATTGGCAGGATAATACTTCGTAAGATTTTCGTTACGAACATTGGCCTTGTTGCCGCGATAATGGGCCCACTCTTCGTCCTGTAAAAAAATCTTTTGGCCGGGAATACTTTTAAGGCCCACTCCAACAACGAAGCGTCGAGTGTTCCATGGTGTATAGGGACAGTGACTCATGAGCCAAAGGCTAGCATAATTCTGCCAAATGCTGCTTCGCGAATTTCAATGATACCGCTATGATAATTCTATGAAAAACATTCGCACCGAATTTATTGCTGGGCTCACCACATTTCTTACCATGAGTTACATCATATTTGTGAATCCTGCGATTCTCGCTACCCCTGGCAGCGGTATGAGTTTTACTGGTGTGCTCACCGCCACTGTACTGTTGAGTGCCTTAATGACATTTGTGATGGGTGCGTGGGCGAAACTCCCCTTTGCCATTGCTCCAGGTATGGGTCTTAATGCCTTTTTTACTTTTACAATTATTTTAGGCGAACAGATCCCATGGCCCGTGGCACTTGGAATGGTTTTTTGGTCAGGAGTGATTTTTCTTTTGATCTCCGCGACTCCCCTTAGAGAAAAACTCGCCGAATCACTGCCGCATAATATGAAAATTGGCTCAGCAGTGGGGATTGGTTTGTTTTTAACTTTTATCGGGCTTAAAAATGCCGGCCTCATCATTTCGGATCCGGCAACATTTGTGCGCATGGGCGCGATGACTCCGACGGTGTTGCTTTCAGTTGTAGGTTTACTTGTGATTCTTCCGTTGATGAAAAAGAATCATCCCCTGGCTTTTCTAGCGGGGATTCTCACTGTCACCATTTTGTCTTCCCTTATGGGTTTGGTGAAAATGCCTGATACTCTGATCTCAACTCCGGATTTTACTAGTGTTTTTATGAAGCTCGATATTATGGGTGCACTAAAACTCTCCTTAGTTCCGGCGATTCTCTCGATGGTTTTCACCGATATGTTTGATTCTGTTTCAACATTTGTCGGCGTCTCTAAGGCAGCAGGCCTTGAAGATAAAGATGGCAATCCACTTAATCTGCGCAAAGGTCTGATCGTTGATGCCATCGCGACCATGCTCTCAGGCCCCTTGGGAACTTCTGCAGGTACCGCCTACATTGAAAGTGCCGCAGGGGTCAGTGCCGGAGGACGTACAGGACTCACTTCCATATTCACCGCCCTCTTTTTTATCCCCTGCCTGTTTTTAGCACCGCTGATTGGAATTGTTCCGGCACAAGCAACAGCTCCGGTTCTGATTTGTGTGGGACTTTTAATGTTTAAAAATATTTTTGAACTTAACACACAAAAATTTGAAGATTGGGTACCAGCGGCAGTAACGATCATTCTCATCCCTCTGACTTTCTCAATCACTAAGGGGCTGATGAGCGGACTCTTTCTCCAGGCCGCTCTTTACGTATTAGTCGGTCGTATTCGTGACATCACATGGGCGATGGGACTCTTAGGAATAGTGTCAGTGCTTTATTTGGCGCTCTAAATCGTCCATCCCACGATGTAGAAGACCACAGCATAAATCATCACGAAGAAAATCACGGCAAAGTCCGAGAGATTCCCCCACATGCCTGCCTCATGGTATTTCTCTTGGAACATATCTAAGAACACTTTCTTGGCATAAAGTCCCAAGACCATAGAGGCTAAAAATCCCATCATCCCTAAAGTGGCCAAAGAAACCCACCACAAAGTTGAGTGACGTCCTTGCACCTCTGTCTCGATAGGCATCACTTTATCTGTGCTCACATCCAATTTGTGTTCTTCTTTAAAGGCGAGAATCGCCGAATCACTCGAAGCTGTGTTGGAAGCTATTTGCGCTTTCTCACCACGAGCTAATTTTTCCCGTTCACGAATAGCAGGTGTGTCAGGAATGAGATGTTTCGTTGTGGGAGTTTTATCGTTAGATACTTGTAGTTGAAACTGTCCCCAAACTTTTATGACGTCGCCAACCAAGTACTCACCTTTCTCTAAAGTCTTATTCCACTGAATACCGAAATCTTTTCGATTAATAAGCGTAGAGAATTTAGCAAAACGGCTTTGATGACCCCAGGTATCTTTCAAAGGACCGACTAAATCGAATTCAATAGTGGTGGTGACAATTTTTTCGCGAATGACCAATTCTCCAATCGCCTTAAAGCGAGTCGGACGCAATTGTTCAATCTTTTGTGACGTAAAACGAATAACTGGATATTTTTTAGCGTACAAAAAATCTTGCGCCTTTAAATGTCCATCACGCAAAGTATTACCCGAGTCAAGTGACTCGACTCTGAGTTCAAGGCTTAAACGCTCTGGAAGATTTTTCTCATTAAAGTGAAGTTCACCTTGATAATCTCTAAAGCGCCCTGTCACCTCTGACACTTTCAAATAGCTGACTTGATACAAAACTTCCGAATGATCTTTATTGATAGTCCACTTCTCTTGAGCAAACAGAGAAAGACTGATACATCCTATGAGGACAATAAATAGTGTTTTCATAGGCGCATTTTACGCCTGGAGCGACCATGTTTCAACACAGCTTTGCTGATCAATTGAATGAAAAAGCCTATACATTGACTCCTCCTACTCCCGTCAGAGCTCCGAAGCTTTTAGCATGGTCAAATGATGTCGCTGCCGAGCTTGAAATGGTACCAACAGATGACGTTATTCGAACGCTCGCGGGCAATCAATTGCTCCCTGGCATGAAACCCATTGCCACCCGCTATGGAGGTCATCAATTCGGCCACTGGGCGGGTCAACTCGGAGATGGCCGAGCTATTTTATTAGGCGAAAAAAATGGCCTGGAAATTCAATTAAAAGGTGCAGGAGTCACACCCTACTCACGTCGTGGTGATGGTCGCGCCGTACTGCGCTCATCGGTAAGAGAGTATCTTTGTAGTGAGGCGATGCATTTTTTAGGTATTCCTACCACGCGGGCCTTAAGTCTTGTGGGAACGGGTGAAGAAGTTTTGCGAGACATGTTCTATGACGGCAACTCAGCGATGGAGCCCGGAGCGATCGTCACGCGTGTGGCACCGAGCTTTATTCGCTTTGGTCATTTTCAAATTCACACCGCTCATAATGAAATTGATGAACTCAAAAAGCTGATCGATTACACTTTAAGTTTTTATCCAGGACACACACTTGAGAGCTTCTTTCAAGAATTGTGTGAGCGCACTGCTAAGCTTATGGTGGAGTGGATGCGCGTAGGTTTTGTTCATGGAGTGATGAACACAGACAATATGTCGATCTTGGGCCTCACCATTGATTATGGTCCTTATGGCTGGCTCGACATTTATGATCCTAACTGGACACCCAATACAACGGATAATCAGCATCGTCGTTATCGTTTTTCACAACAACCTGGCATCGCTTTGTGGAATCTCAATCGTCTCGCTGAGGCCTTAAGTCCTGTGAGCACCGACTTAACA
>JBKHVI010000026.1:0-36193 GCA_046570105.1 Bacteriovoracia bacterium | reverse complement strand
AGTTGAAGCAAACCAATTCTATGGAGAGGGCCATGCTTAGGCCAAATCAGAATTTACACAAGATTTCTTACACCACCGAGTATAGTGCCAGCCTGATCGAATGTTTGAAAGATAAGTTCAGGACTGGTGTTATAAAGAGTCCAGTCATCCCAAAAGACAGAGTCAGATATCAAAAATAACCCAAAATGAGATAGTAGATATAAAGAACAAATTAAAATTAGGTCTTTGTATCTTAGGTAAATTTGATTACAAAAATTCATAGTTAACCTGTCTTATTATTATATAATGCTCTATTATTCTCTTATTACCTAAGTTGATCTACAAGAACGAGTTGGTGTTGGTGCGGCGCTCCTCAAGAAAGAGTAATAATATCAATCCAGGTTGAGAAATACCTTATGGATAAGTCTGTTAAAAATGTCCTGTTATCTTTTAATTACAATTCTTATTTTGAGAATTTGTATGGAGTCCTAAAACTCCTTAACACTGCTGCAGGCTACAAGTCTGTGGTTATATTTCCTCTATCCTACAATGGTGTTGAGTCCCATGTTAGACTAGTTCAATCACTTGGCGTTAAAGTTTTGGATCCTCTAGGTGAGCCTTGGGTAAGTGGCGTACATAAGATGACTTCTAAAGAATTGAGCAAAAATAAGTACACTCCCCAAAAGACTGGATCTTTGAGGCACAATTTAAAAACCATATATTTGTTTTTTACTTGCTTTAGGAAAACGAAAAAAGAACTCAAAAAATTTAAAAAAGTAATCAAGACAAATAAGATTGAATTAGTGATTACCGGTGGAGAAATTGTTGGGACCGATACTTCGCTATTAATTAAAGCAGCCAAGAGTTTAAAGGTACCTTCTGTACTTTTTGTTAATTGGCTAGGGGAGCACGAAGGGGCGACGATGTATCTTGCCAACCCCGATCACCAAATACGAGGGATGTTGGCACGTTTTGTTAAGATATGGTTGTCGAAGTGGACTTATGCTAAAGAGGGTCAAACGGTAATAAGGCTACCTGCATATCAAGTCTTGGCCCTTGAGTTGCTGGGACTCTCATCTAAAAATCCATGGGTATTACACCAGGGAAGAGCAGACAAAATTGCAGTTGAAGGTAGCAACATGCTGGATAGAGCGAAAAGGATGGGGTTGCCTTCTCAAGCGCTTGTGGCAACAGGAGCACCTTTCCATGATGATATTTTTGAGACCCTTAGAAATAAGAGGCAAAATAAAGATAAACTATTCGAAAAGTATAGTTTTAAAGTTGATCAACCAATATTACTAGTCGCGATACCACCAGACTTCTTGTATCCAATTTCTGGTGTACCACAATGTCCGCAATGTGACTTTCAAGATTATGTAACCATGGTTCGTTATTGGATGCAGGTGGTAAGCAAAGATTCTAAATTTAATGTAATAGTCAGCGTTCATCCATCGACTGATAGAACCACCCTTGATTTTGTTTCTGAATATGGAGCTAGCATTGCAGATGAAAAAATTACGGAGCTAATCCCACTCGCGGATGCCTATGTTGCCTGCGTTTCTGCGACGATAGGGATTGCAATATCTTGTGGAGTCCCAGTCATCAACTATGATGTTTACCGCTTCCACTACTCAGACTACAAATCGTTCCCTGGAGTTTATCTTGTGCATGAAATGATTGAGTTTGAGAATGCCATCCACAATCTCTCGATGCAGGATGGTTTCTACAAAGAGCTCAAAGAAAACCAACTAAAAGATATGTCAAAGTATGCTCTCATTGATGGGAAAACTAATGAGAGAATTTTAAAACTTCTAAGCGAGTTAGCTTAAAACCCAGAAATGGATTTAAACCAATTCTGAATATTTATCAAACGACGTTTGAAGCGAGTTTTAAATACACCTCTACGGATTATTGGCCACCATTGAGAATCCGTAGTCTTTATCCAAGAGATTAGTTCACTTTTTTGAATCATCCCGTTAGTCGTTAGTTGGTCAAAGCTAGCAATAGCACTATTTATAAGCCAGGGAGAATTAGGCTTCAAGTACTTCACAATACCTTTCAGTTGTTGTTCGGCCGAGCGTACTTTTTCTGCATCATTCATTTCAACAGAGATACGCACTCCGGTAATCTTTCGCCCGGTGGGCGAAACTTTATGCATGGTTTGATGGTAATGAAACACATCATCTATTCGACCTTCGATCCCACCACCGCGTTTTACGATATCTGAAAAAACAAAATCCTCTTGCCTATAAACATAATCATCATCAACCCGTGAGACGTGCTGTTCAAAGACTTTTCTTTTGCCAAGTTGTGCTCCAGCATATGGTCTTTCGCCATAATCTAGATCGTACTCCACCATCAAGGTATGCTGCATACGACAGCCATACCAGTCGTAAGTGCCTTGATAGCACTTCATTTGATCGAACCAGCCGTTTGGTAAGTACACATCTGAGTGCAAGTAAGCAAACCAATCAGTTTTTACTTCCTCAATCATTAGGCGAATACTGTAGCCAAGTGATTTATATTGATGATGGTTCAATATACGTACGCGTGGAAACTTTTTTGCGACCTCGAGAGAATTATCAACACAGCCGCCATCAGCAATAAGTAACTCAGCAACTGGGATTTCTCGATAGATTGAAATGAGGTTTTGTTCCCAAAGTTCATTTGTATGAATAACTGGAATAATAACAGTTAAGGCACTAGCTGGATCATGAGCATAACGATCAGTGATGGGTTGTGGAGTGTAGTACTCTTGAAAAATAGAAATTTTACTTTTCAACATAAGAGATATCTTTTTTTGTATGTTTCCGAGCCACAAGCTTCATCGTGCTACCTCGCCCTAAAAAATTGGCAAGCAGGGGTATGAGTTTATCATCAATCGTTTTAATAATAGGTAGGTTTAGGAATTTAATAAGGCATTTGATTAGAAATTGCCTCTTTTTAGGGGCTTCCCAACGGTAAACGGTAGTAAATGTAGAAGCGAGATAATATTTCAGAATTTTTTTGAGGGTAAAGTCTTTGGATTCAAAGTAGGTCTTTTCGTGAAAGATTTGGTGTCTTGCGAGAGCATTAGAAAGAGTTTTAGGAGACCAATGAACTGGATGCTCAAAACCAAAAATCACAGTATGCTTCTCTTTGACTATACAATTTGCCAGGCTTTCGATGTTATGAGTTTCAAAAAATAAAATTCCATCGGTCTTTAAAATTCTAGAAATTTCTCTTAGGAATTCATCTGGGTTATGGATATGCTCAATAAGATCTCGGCTGTAAATGACATCAAAGCTATCAGTAGCTAAAGCAAGCTCAAAAATATCCTGCTCATAAATTCTATCACCTACTCGGCTTCGTGCTATGTCGGCATTTTTTGAGTTGAGTTCGACGCCATAAACGTCATGGCCTGCTTTTTGAGCGATACTAAGAAAATGTCCTTTAGCACAACCGACTTCTAGGATTTTCTTTGCTCCCGAGTTGGTACCTAAATGCTCTCTAAGTAAAACGAAGTTCTTTGTGTTGGTTACGTTATCAGGAGAGTGAGGGTCATCAATATCAAATTTATTAATATTGTAGACCTTATTGAGGTCACAATTATAGAAGCCAAGCGTAGCGGCTTTATTCAAGCGTGGATTCATGTAGACCAAGTGACACGTGTCACAGCGAAAATATTTAAAAAAGTCCTTGGAAAATAGCAGCTTTGATTTTGGAGAGTGACAAACCGGACAGGTCGTTTCTTCTTTAAATTCAGGGCGCAATTCTTGTGTGCGCTCGTCAAAAAGCGAACGGTGGAACTTTTGCATTTCATTGTTCCACAAGTCTTCGTAAGATAGTTGTGACATAAAGACCTTTGAATTAGCAGAGGAGAATTTTATTCTTCGCGATACTCGGAGTAAAGTAAATCTCCTCGATTCATGAAAGGAAATAAAATGAAAATCGCATTTATTGGCGCTGGCTATATGACGACAGAGCATCTTAAGGCTTTTAACGATTTATCAGGCTGTCTACTCAGCGGAATATTTAGCAGATCATCTGAAAAGTCAGTGAAGCTAGCTGGACTGTACCCCCAGCTCATTGTTGCGCAAAGCATACAAGAGCTTTATCAGCAGACACATGCCGATATCGTAATAATTTCAGTTCCTGAGCTTGAGTTAGCCAAGGTTTGTGAAAGCGCTTTTAAATTTCCTTGGAAAATTCTGCTTGAAAAGCCCGCAGGCTATGACTTGCAAGATGCGAAAAATATTCTTGAGTTGGCAGACGTAAATCAATCTGAAGTTTATGTCGCGCTCAATCGTCGTCATTATTCGAGTACTCGAAAATTAGTAAGCGAATTAGCTGGGAAATCAGGGAGACGTTTCATTCATATTTTAGATCAGGAAGATCAAATTTCGGCACTTAAATTTGGTCAACCTGAACTCGTAGTAAAAAATTGGATGTTCGCAAACTCCATACATCTCATCGATTATTTGCAACTTTTGGGTCGAGGAGAAATTGTCAATGTTGAAAGAGTTCTGCCTTGGAATTCTACTGATCCATGGCATGTGGTCGCAAAATTGACCTACTCTTCCGGAGATGTCGCCTTGTATGAGGCAGCTTGGAATAGGGCTGGCCCCTGGAGCATCAACGTTACAACAGATGAGGCTCGTTTTGAGATGCGACCCATTGAAAATATTGCTATGCAGAAGTTTGGTGAAAGAAAGCTTGAGCCCCTAGAGCTTCATTCGTGGGACAAAGATTTCAAGCCAGGTCTAAGACTTCAGGCTGAGGAAATGATTAAAGCTGCTCAAGGGGAGCCTAATCAAATGCCGACATTGCGGGATGCGTACAAAAGCATGGAGCTGGTCGCCGAGATCTACTCTGAAAACTGAGTTTTGATTGGAGAAATGGCAGCACTTGTGGGAAAAATGATCACTTCATTCACTCTCTATTGTGCGGTGCTTTATGCGTTATTTAGTTACGGGTGCTGACGGCTTCATTGGCTCACATCTCACAGAATTTTTAGTCAGTAGAGGCGTCGATGTTCGTGCCGTATGTCTCTACAATTCATTCAACTCTTGGGGGTGGCTTGATTCAAGCCCTAGCAAGAATAAAGTTGAAGTCATCACCGGCGATGTGAGAGATCCGCGTTTTTGCCGTGAAGCCGTTCAAGGTGTTGATGTGGTTATGCACTTGGCTGCATTGATTGCCATTCCTTACTCTTATCGTGCGCCAGATAGTTATGTTGATACCAATATCAAGGGAACTCTCAACATGGTTTCGGCAGCCATGGATGCGGGTGTAAAAAAATTCCTTCATACATCGACCAGTGAAGTTTACGGAACCGCTCGCCAGGTACCAATTCCAGAAACCCATCCATTGCAACCTCAATCACCTTATAGCGCCTCTAAGATTGCAGCTGATATGATGGCTTTGAGTTTTTATAATTCATTTAAATTTCCCGTAACGGTTGTTCGACCGTTCAATACTTATGGTCCTCGTCAATCAGCGCGTGCGGTAATTCCCACAATTATTTCTCAATTAGCAGCTGGGAAAAAAGAAATTCAGTTAGGCGATCTACGACCTACGAGAGATTTCAATTACGTCGAAGATACCTGTCGTGGGTTCTGGGATGTGGCCGTTGCGGATGGTGTGGCCGGTGAAACTTTCAATGTAGGATCCGGTACCGAGATCTCAATTGGAGAAACTTTTCATCTCATTCAAAAATTGATGGGCACTAAAGCGGTGTTGGTTCAAGACGATCAACGTATTCGTCCTGAGAACTCAGAGGTCATGCGTTTAGTTTGTGATCGCTCACGACTAGAGAAGTTAACGGGTCACACTCCCAAAGTAAGTCTAGAAGAAGGTCTTAAGAGAACGATTGCTTGGTTTACGGAGCCGGCGAACTTGAAGCATTACAAAACGGATATCTACAATGTTTGATGAACTCATAAAGTTCATTCGTGGCCAATACAAAACAAACGATGCGATTCCGCTTCATGCTCCCGTTTTAAATAATTTTGATCGCGAAGGTGTACTCGAAGCGATTGATTCAGGTTTTGTTTCCTCAGTTGGCCCTCATGTGCCTAAGTTTGAAGAGGAACTTGCTAAGGCCACCGGTGCAGTCAAGGCCGTAGCGGTCGTTAATGGGACAGCTGCTCTTCATATGGCGATGATTGTTTCTGGGGTGCAACCTGGAGATGCTGTCATCACCCAGGCACTGACTTTTGTAGCCACTGCGAATGCCATTAGTTACTTGGGTGCCAAGCCCATCTTCCTCGATTCAGATCCGGAAACTCTTGGGCTCTCTCACATAGCTCTCGCGAATTTTCTCTCTCACTCAGCAATCAAAAAAGACGGCAAAGCTTACCTTAAGTCTTCCGGTCAAAAGATTGCCGCCTGTGTAGCCATGCATGTGTTTGGCCATCCCGTCAGAATTCTAGAAATCATGGATGTGTGTAATGAGTGGGGAATACCACTTATTGAAGATGCTGCTGAAGCACTTGGTAGTGAAATTAATGATAAGAAGCTTGGAAGTATTGCGCCGATTGGAGCTTTAAGTTTCAACGGAAATAAAATTATAACCACTGGCGGCGGTGGAGCACTTCTGTTTCGAGATGAAGCCCTGGCTGCTAAGGCAAAGCATCTTTCAACAACAGCGAAGCGAGCTCATACTTGGGAATTTTACCATGATGAAGTGGGATACAACTATCGGATGCCTAATCTGAATGCTGCTCTGGGGTGCGCTCAATTAAAACGCCTACCAGAGTTTCTCGCCGTCAAATCCAAGCTTGCGAATGCTTATGAGCAGTTCTTTGCGACTCAGAATGATGTGAAATTCATCTCAGCTCGTCCGGGCACAAAGCCGAACTGGTGGCTAAATGCTGTATTATTACGAGACCGAGTGATGCGTGATCAGTGGCTAAAAGAAGCGAACGCTCAAGGCATTATGCTTCGTCCGGTATGGGAGCTGATGAGTGATTTGCCGATGTATGCAAATTGTTCTCGCGATAGTCTCGAAGTCGCTCGAGCACTTACCAATCGATTAGTGAACTTACCTAGTGGAGTCATTTCATGAAGGAAATCATTTTGATTGGTCGTGGCGGACATGCACTATCGTGTTTAGACGTTATTCGCAGTCTAGCGAATTTCAAGGTCATTGGTTATGTGGACGCTCCGGGTTCAGTTGGTGGAGTTTGGGAAGGGGTACCATTCTTAGGCACTGATGATGATTTACCAAAATTGATAAAAAAATCTACGTTAGTCGTGTTAGGACTGGGCCAAGTAAAAAACTCTGATCTCCGACGCAGTCTTGTAAAAAAACTAAAAGACTTAGGCGCTGATTTTCCTACTGTTGTCTCGCCTAGATCTTATGTTTCACCTACTGCTCATGTAGGAATGGGCACGATCGTTATGCATGATGCTTACGTAGGGCCGAATGCTGTTGTTGGTGAATTTAGTATTCTAAATACGAAGTCACTGGTCGAACATGGTGCTCGCATCGGCGATTTTGTACATGTTGCCACTGCGGCTGTTGTAAACGGTGACGTGAAAGTTTCCAGTGATGTTTTCTTGGGCAGTAACAGTGTTACATGTCAGGGCATAGAGATCCCAAGCAAGGCTTTTGTTCAAGCTGGTCAATTCATCGGGAGGAAACATGTCTGGTGAAAATGTGCTGATCATCGCTGAGGCCGGAGTTAATCATAACGGTGATATGAAGCTTGCGCGTGAGCTTGTCCATGCTGCTGCAGATGCGGGAGCCGACGTTGTAAAGTTTCAAACTTTTAAAGCCGAAAACTTAGTTCGAAGAAATACCGCCAAAGCACAATATCAAGTGGAGCGAACTGGAAACTCAGAAGGACAGTTCGAAATGCTCAAGCGCTTAGAACTCTCTTGGGATTCACATCTAGAATTAAAGAAATTAGCAAATAGTCGTGGCATCGAATTTATGTCGACTCCTTTTGATACGGAGTGTGCTGATTTTCTCAATAAGTTAGGAGTTGCTCGCCTTAAAATTCCATCGGGTGAAATTACCAATTATCCCTACCTGAAACACATCGCTGGTTTGAAGCATAAAACAATTTTCTCTACCGGGATGTCAGACTTAGAAGATATCCGGTTGTGTCTAGAAACGTTGCTCAAGCACGGTCTACCCAAAGATATGATCACAGTCCTGCATTGTAATACGGAGTATCCAACTCCTATGGAAGATGTGAATTTACGGGCGATGCAGTTAATACGAGAAACCTTCCAAGTAGCCGTCGGCTACTCAGACCATACTGCCGGAATCGAAGTATCACTTGCAGCAACCGCCTTAGGGGCGAGTGTTATTGAAAAACATTTTACATTAGATCGTAGCTTGCCCGGGCCTGATCATATGGCTTCGTTAGAGCCAAGTGAGCTTAAGGCGATGGTCAGCGGCATTAGAAACATAAGTGCGTGTTTAGGTATTCCTCACAAAGGACTCACTCGCTCTGAAGCCAAAAATCGCCATGCCGCTAGAAAGAGTTTGGTAGCGGCCACAAGTATTACTAAGGGCGATTTATTTACTGAGAAAAACTTAACTTGTAAGCGGCCAGGTAGTGGTGTCTCTCCGATGCAGTGGGAGAACTATATTGGAAAACCGTCTTCGAAGAATTATGAAGCAGACGATTTAATCGACACACTATGAATCTAAAAAGAAAAATCATGGTCGTGACAGGTACAAGAGCAGACTATGGTTTGCTCAAACATACTATTGCTGAAATTCATGCGAATCCTAAACTCTCTCTTTGTCTGGTGGTAACTGGATCTCATCTTTCAAGTAAACTTGGGATGACTGTTAGTGAAATAGAGGCTGACGGTTTTCCAATCGCTCATCGTCTTCCGATCCTTGATGAAGCCATTAAGAATGAAGCCATCACAAGTATCACGGCCAAGACTCTTGATGGAATGGGCAAAATTACTAAGCTCGAGAATCCTGACATTCTAGTGGTACTAGGTGATCGTTATGAATCATTCGCTGCTACGGTGGCGGCGTCTCTATCAAATATTCCCGTCGCTCATATCCACGGAGGAGAGTTGACCTTAGGTGCAGTGGACGATGCACTTAGGCATTCGATGACAAAGATGGCCTGGTGGCATTTCACGGCTGCTGAAGAGTATCGATGTCGAGTTATTCGACTTGGAGAAGACCCAGAGCATGTGTTTAACGTAGGAACTACTGCGCTCGACGCACTAAGCACAGTATTGGCAGATAAAGAAGAAATTGAAAAATTCCTAGGGCGATCCTTGGTTTCGCCCATTGCTGTCGTTACATTGCATCCTCAAACGAGATCTCCTGGAAAAGCTCGCGAACATGCAGAGTGCATGCTGCAAGCTATTGAACAAGCAAAGCTTGGAACAGTTATTTTCACGAAAGCAAATGCAGATCAAGAGGGTGCGATAATTAACGAGTGTCTGGAAGAGTATGTTAAAGGTAAAAATAATGCCTTACTGGTTTCATCCCTGGGGCATCAGCGCTACTTAGGTCTGGTGAAGCTTGCTGACGTAGCGATCGGAAACTCGTCAAGTTTAGTAATCGAAGCTCCCATACTTGGGACACCGGCAGTCAATATTGGAACTCGCCAGGACGGTAGGGTGCGATCCAGTGCTATCATTGATGTTCCATTCAACGTTGAAAAAATAACCCAAGCACTTTCAACAGCGCTTGTGCCAGGTTTCAAAGCAGACTTGTCAAAAAAAGGACATCCCTTTGGGCAAGCAGGTGTCGCAAAAAAAATTGTTAACATTTTAGCAAGTAGTCAAATTCCCCAGGATTTGTCGAAGAGGTTTTATGAATAATTGGCAAAAAATTGTCGTATCACCCGAAGTTTCCATCTTGGAAGCGATGAAAATTATCGATGGAGCTGGTACACAATTTGTCATGGTACTAGATGAAACAAAAAAACTGCTCGGTGTTGTAACGGATGGAGATGTTCGCAGAGGGATTTTGAACAATGTCCCCTTGAGCGCACCTGTGGCAGAGATCATGAACACTCACCCAAGATATCTATCTGATTCAGTGTCACGTTCTGAGGCGATATCTTTTTTAACAGAAAAGAGAATTGCTCACGTTCCATTGTTAGATACTCACGGGAGAGTAACATCTTTGGTGAGCATAGATGAGCGTGTAGCGCTAGTCGAAAAACATAGAACGGCCGTGTTGATGGTAGGTGGATTGGGGTCAAGGCTTGGTGAACTCACCACAAATTGTCCAAAACCGATGCTGCCGATTGGTGGAAGACCTGTTCTTGAGATCATTATTGAAAATCTTAAAGACCATGGTTTTAAAAATTTTATTTTTTGTGTGAACTTTAAAGCAGATGTCATTCAGTCCCATTTTGGTAATGGTGCAGAGTTTGGAATAAATATTGTCTACGTTCATGAAACTAAACGAATGGGCACTGCAGGTGCTTTAAGTTTAATTCCTATGGATACAGACGGTCCATTGTTAGTAATGAATGGTGATATCGTCACCAAGGTGAATTTCAGTAAACTGATGGAGTTTCATGAAGAAAAAGAAGCAGCCGTGACCGCTGCTGTTCGAAAATATGATTTCCAGATTCCATTTGGTGTAGTGAAGTCAGAAAATGGACAAATTAAAGGAATCGAAGAAAAGCCTAATTACAATTTTATGGTTAGCGCGGGTATTAATGTAATTGAAAAAGATTGTTTGGGTCTCCTGCCTCCTGGTGAGTTCTTTGATATGCCGCAGTTAATTGAGTCAGTCATTGCATCAAAGAAAGTAGCGCAAGCATTTCCTATCCACGAATATTGGCTTGATATTGGGCGTATGGACGATCTCGAACGCGCTCACGCGGATATAAGTAATTTCGAAAAGGGTAAGCAGTTGTGAGAATTCTTGCTCTCATCACAGCTCGAGGTGGAAGTAAGGGCTTGCCCGGGAAAAATATTCGTAACTTTCATGGACATCCACTCATCGCCTGGACAATACGCCAAGCCTGTTGCAGCAGCAAAATAACCAAAGTGATTTTGAGTACTGATGACATGAAAATCGCTGAAGTGGGAAGAAAGTATGGAGCGATGGTTCCTTTCATGAGACCTGAAGCACTCGCGACAGACAGTGCAACTTCTCTTGATGTTGTCATTCATGCTTTAGCAGAGCTTGAAATAAGCGGTGAAACGTTTGATGCCGTATTATTGCTTCAACCAACTTCACCCTTACGTGATGTAAGCGACATTGATGGAATGATCGAAAAACTTATAAAACAATATGAACATTTTGATGCCGTGGTCGCCGTGGCGAGCATGAAGCCCTCACCAAACATTGCTATGATTAGCAACAATGACTCACTGAGCTTTACGTCACTGTTTAATACTGCTCAGAGGCAAGCGGCAGAACAATATCTTGCGAGTTATGGACATGGTTGGTTAGTGAAGAAATCGACCTTAATGGAAGAGAAAACTTTTTATCCAAAAAGATTAACTCCTTGGTTAATGAAGAGAAATCAAAGCGTGGACATAGACGATCTCTTAGATTTTAAAATTGCCGAGTTTTTATTTACTGAAAAGAGTGCCGTAGAGAAAGCAGCAGCTCTCAAGCTGATGGAAGGATTTACTTCATGTTGAAGAAACGAGTGATTGCACGGCTAGATATTAAAGGCCCAAATCTTGTGAAGGGTATTCATCTTGAGGGCCTAAGGGTCATGGGCGATCCTGCCGAATTCGCTAAGATGTATTATCTCGAAGGTATTGACGAACTTTTTTATATGGATGTCGTTGCAAGTCTTTATGAACGAAATGGCCTTACTGAGCTTGTGAGTAAGACAGCTAAGGAAATTTTTATTCCTCTCACTGTAGGTGGTGGGATCCGAAGTCTTGCCGATATAAAACAAGCCCTTCGTGCAGGAGCAGACAAAGTTTGCATCAATACAGGAGCTGTGAAATCACCGGAACTCATTCGCCAAGCTTCTGAGAGCTATGGCTCATCGACCATCGTTGCAGCAATCGAGTGTGTTAAGCAATCAAATGGTAAATACTTTGCAGTCGTCGATAACGGACGGGAAGAAACTGGCCTTGAAGTATTGGAGTGGGCCCAAAAACTTGTTCACATAGGAGTTGGTGAACTTGTCATCACTTCGGTTGACCGAGAGGGAACTGGAGAAGGGCTCGATTTAGATTTAATAAACTTAATTAGTCGCAAAGTTCCTGTTCCTGTTGTTGCTCATGGTGGGGTTGGAAAGATAAGTGATGTTGTTGCCGGCTACAAGGCAGGTGCTGATGCGGTAGCCATTGCATCAGTTTTACACTACCAAGCGTTGGCAAATGGCAAAGTTAGTCGAGACCAGAAACGAGAAGAGGGTAATACTAGATTTTTATCAGAGAATCGATCTTTCGCCAAAATTACACCAATTAGCTTGGCTGAAATTAAAGCTGGAATATTAGCTGCAGGATTTCCCGTAAGGACACTTGTATGAAGGTCGTTGGTATTATCGATTTTGGACTTGGAAATATTTTTAGTGTCATGCAGGCATTCAAGTCCGAGGGCTTTGAAACAAAACTGGTTAAGTCCCTGGCCGACACTGATGGAATCATGGGCCTTGTTTTGCCGGGTGTCGGAGCTTTTGGGCAAGCAATGTCAGAGCTTAAGACGCAGGGACTTGATACCGTAATTAAGGATTGGGTTAGGGCGGATAAGCCTTTATTGGGAATTTGTCTTGGATTGCAGTTGCTGTTTGACGAGAGCGAAGAATTTGGATCACACAAAGGGCTAGGTTTGGTCTCGGGGAAAGTAGTTAAGTTTCCTGCCGATTTCATCCCAAAAGGTGTGCGGATACCTCATATGGGGTGGTCAACGACAAATTTTGCCAAAAAACACATTGCATTAGATGGAATCGAAGATAAGTCAGATATGTATTACGTTCATAGCTACTATGTTGTTCCAACAGATGCTTCTGTTGAGTTGACCTGGACTGAATATGGGGGTGTTAGGTACACTTCATCGGTCGTTAAAGACAATATTTGGGCTTTTCAATTTCATCCAGAAAAGAGCGCTGCGGCAGGATTGCACATTTATAAAAATTGGTTAAAGAAAATTCAACAAGGAATCTAGCGTGGGCAAGTTTGAAGTTAAATACGGTTTACCGGAGAATGTAAGCTTCTGTTCTCGTTGTGTGATGTCTAATCAGCGTCCTGCTTCAGCGATCGAGTTTAAACATACAATTGAAAGTAAAAAAACCACCATGAAAATCGATAGCTCTGGCGTGTGTGATGCTTGTCGCACAGCTGAGCAAAAAGAATCCATTGATTGGAAAGCTCGCGAAGAACAATTGCTTCAGCTACTCGACAAACATAGAAGCAAAGATGGCTCTTATGACTGCTTAGTTCCTGGCAGTGGCGGTAAAGACAGTGCTTATCAAGCTCATGTGTTGAAATATAAATACGGAATGAATCCGTTAACAGTGACTTGGCCACCTATTCTCTATACTGAATACGGTTACAAGAATTGGAAGAACTGGGTTGATAGTGGCTTTGATAATCTAACTTTCACTCGTAATGGAAAAGTTATGAAGCTTCTTACTCGCTTGTCGATTGAGAACCTTATGCATCCATTTCAAACTTTCATTTTGGGGCAAAAAAATCTTGGCCCCAAGTTAGCTGCTAAGTTTGGTATCCCGCTAATCTTTTACGGAGAGAATGAGGCGGAATATGGAAATCCCATAGCAGATAACACAACATCACTTAGAGATAAGTCATACTATAGTTTTAAAAACTTGGATGAAATTTATCTGGGTGGCGTTTCAGTTAAAGAATTAAAAGAAAAGTATGGATTGAAAGAAGGGGATCTTGCTTCATTCTTGCCGTTACCTGCTGACGAGATGGCACGAACAAATATTGAAGTTCACTACTTAGGTTATTACCTTAAATGGACACCGCAAGAAGTTTATTATTACGCCGTCGATAATACGGGCTTTAAGGCCCGCCCGTTCCGAACCCAAGGTACGTACAGTAAATACAACAGTATCGATGATAAGATTGATGATCTTCATTACTACACAACTTATATTAAATTTGGCATTGGCCGTGCCACATACGATGCTTCTCAAGAGATTCGCAATAAGCACATCACTCGTGAAGAGGGTGTAGCACTGGTTAAGAAATTTGATGGAGAGTTTCCAGATAAATACTTTAATGAAGTCATGGACTATCTAGAGCTCAAGCCTGAAAGATTTCATGAGCTATGTGATCAATTCCGTTCTCCTCATCTTTGGGGCAAGGATAGCGCTGATCAATGGAAGTTAAGACATAATGTTTGGGGCGCAGGCCTTGACGACTAAGGATAGAGCATGGATGTTTGTGTAATTGGCACAGGAAGAATGGGTCGCAGGCACATCGATGCCGTTCGCGGCTTAGGAATGAATGTTGTTGGAATTTTTGATCCCATGCCTGAAGCCATGAAGTTAGCGGTGGCCAATAATGGTGTCAGAGAGGAGCAATGTTTTACATCTGCAGCGCTCATGCTCGAAAAGACTCGTCCTTCAGGCGTGGTCGTTTCTTCGACTGGTCCAAGTCATGCTGAATATTCAATCTTGGCAGCCCAGGCCGGTGCTAAATATATTCTCTGTGAAAAACCAATGGCAGCATCTTTGGAAGAATGTGACGCCATGTTGGCTGCTTGCCAGAAACACGGAGCTTTGCTCGCAATAAATCACCAAATGCGCTTTATGGAGCAATACACACGCATAAAAGAGATGTGTGAATCAGAGAGTTTTGGCGGTCTCAAGAGTGTCACTGTAGCAGCGTCTAATTTTGGCTTGGCAATGAATGCTTCTCACTATTTTGAAATGTTTCGCTATATGACTAATGAAACCATTCGAGATGTTCAATTCTGGGCCGACAAAGAAAAAGTGCCCAATCCTCGTGGTGCTCAATACTCTGATTTGTCTGGTCAGATCCGTGCAACTACTGAATCTGGAAAGCGACTTTATATGGAACTTGGAGGTGACCAAGGTCACGGACTTCAAGTAATTTATGGTTGCCGCAACGGACAAGTATTTGTTGATGAAATTGCAGGTCTTGTCAGAGCGATCGTGCGCAAACCAGAACATCGTCAAGAACCGACCACGCGTTATGGAATGCCATGTGATGAGATTACTTTTCAAATCGCTCCCGTAGAAGTGATTGCGCCGACACAAAGTGTTTGGAAGGCACTCCTTGCTAAAGAAAACTACCCAGATGGCGAATGTGGCCGTCATGCTCTGTCGGCTTTAGTGGCTGCTCATACATCAAATGAGAATGGGAACGCTCCAGTTGGCTTAAATCGCTTAGATCTAAAACGAAAATTTAGTTGGGCATGAGTTTACATGTCTGGACAATATTTGAGTGAACGAGAAGTTTTCGATCTTTTGTCTGATTTTGAGTCAAAACATAATCCGTATAATTTATGGGTAAATGATGTATCTGTTTGGCAGATATTGAGACCTCGCATAGCAAGTAAATTACAGAATGCTCAATTGGAAAAAGCTTCTATTCCTAAGATAGAAAGATTTCTGGCTTATGCAGATTTTTTTAGTTTCATAAAATTGTTGAAAAATAGAGGTGTCAAGTATTGTGCATTTACGAATTACTCTGGTTACAGAAACTCTCACTTGGGTAGGTACGAAGATATATGGTTTGATCATATATTAGATAATTTTCCAGGTGGAGTTAAGATAGCAAGAATCGATGCGCGCGGTTTCAGAAACAATATCAAACAGGCCAGAATTAAGCCGCTCTATGACATTAGTACGTTTGAAAAAGCTGCTGGCTTATTGTCTCGAGTTGCTCCAATCCAAGACAAGGATGCAGTCTATGAGAAGGTTACAAAACTAGCCAATAAGCTACTAGGGCATGAACACTTCACGAGCGCTTCTGTACAGATACAAGTGAGTCGCTTTTTCTGGATTTCTAGATTCTATCGAATAATCTTGAAATTATTAAAGCCAAAAAAAGTAATTTTCGTAGGAACAAATGAGTTTGCTCTTATACATGCATCAAAAAAAGAAAAGATTCGTTCGATTGAATTTCAACATGGTATTTTTTCAAAGCATCATGCTTACACATTGCCTCTCCTCTCCGAATCGCTGACGGAAAAGCTGATATTTCCTGACGTTATAGGACTATATGGAAAATTTTGGGAGAGCGAATTAAGGGGGACTATCTTTGATCAAAGAAAAATTTTAAATGTATTGGGTAATTTTTCGCTAGAAAAATATAAGAAAATGCGAATCGAGAGATTCAAGAATAGTGATAGCATATCAATAATTGTTACAACTCAGGGAATTGAGAGAGAAAAGATAATTATTTTTTTCAAAGATTTTCTCAAAAGTTTCTCTAGAGACTTAAGAATTACTTTTAAGTTACATCCCTCATATGACCCCAATTCATCCGCCTATGATGAACTAAAAATTCTTGATTCGAGAGTTACCATTTTATCTGGGAATGAGGGAAAGAGTACTTTTGAATTAATAGCTCTTTCAGATCTGCATTTAAGTATTGCCTCTGCTTGCCATTATGATTCACTCTCAATTGGAACTCCGACATTGGTACTAGCGATGGCCGGAGCTGAGATAATGGAGCCAATTATTCGCAGTGGTTATTCTGACTTATTGTATGAGTCATCAGATTTGATTAGATATCTAGATAAGCATTTCACAAAACCGATAGAGGTAGATGATGAGTTCTTTTGCAAAAAAGAGTTCTTCAAAAACTTAGAAAGGCTTATGTAAAGTCTCCACATTGAGTCAAGGTGAGTTTATTTCTTTGGCATAATAGTCTGCTTTCGACTTATGAGGATTGGAAGATTTTTGAGCAATTGTGCTCGCCATAAAATCTAAACGTTTTTTTTCTTTTAAATTTAAATGGCACTGATGATTAACTTGTATTGAGCTATGTGAGAAAGTCGTTTGGAAAAAATCAGCAATCTTCTCTAGACTTGAATCAACATTATTTGGAGAGTTAGGGATTTTTAGACAATGCGAGAAGGGCTCGTCGGTATCATCATAGGCGTAGATAAATGGTATGTTCATGGCAAGGTATAGTCGGGACTTTAATGGACTCGCTTCAGTCAGTCCTTGTTCATAGAGTGAAAGAGTGGAGATTGCAGCATTCCATCTTTTCATGATTTCAATAGAGTCCTCTTCCTTTAAAAAGCCATGCGTTTTAACGTTGGGTGGACAATCGTCTAAGTCAAAACCGATAATCTCAAAATCATACTGTGGAAATTGTTCTGCAAGCTTTAAGACCTTCTCATTACCATTCCAAATATATTTTTTTGCTCCAATAAATCCAATAATCGGTCTTTTGTTTTGCTGGTGCGTTCGCTGAACAATTAAATTAGGACATGCGTTAGCAATAACAACGGATGGCTTTTTGAATTCAGAGTAATATGCGTTGATCTCATTACTTACTGCGACAAAACCTCGGGGTAAAGAGAATGCGAGTTTGCGCGTTAAGAGCGAGTAGATGTAGAGGGGGATAGTGGTTTTCTTGTATTCATCAAGCTCATTGGCGTTCAGCTCCATTATGAAATTGAATGCTTTTAAAAAACGGAGAAAAGGGCTGAAAATCAAAGCCCTCGCATAGACCACGTCGTAGGTTTTATTTCTTAGAAATTGTCGTAGAGCGTAGCTGTTAATGTAAACTTTTAAAAATGAAGCGAATTTCTTAGGGAAAAAACGCAGGTTATATTCGAGGCTCGGATAGAAGTCAGAGGTATAAATTTCTTGAACATCATGACCTTGTCTTCTCCATTCGCTAATCTGCGCGTCAATTTTCTTCAAAACGCCAATACTTTTACCGTCTTTGCTGATATCAATAATATAGGCAATTTTCACAGTTATACCCTCACTGAGTGATGGTACGAGATTGCCTATATGCCTGTAAATAGTGAAGGTGCTAGGGGTTGTTATGTGCGGGATTTTTGGACGAATTGTGGCCAATCGATTGTCTAACGAGGACATCGATACCATCTCAAAACATTCAGAGCAAAGAGGAATGGACTCTAGTGGTCTTGTTCGCTTTTTTAATGATCAATACCTAGTTGATAGAGCCGATTATAGAATTGAAAAGTTAATGGCAAAAATAAAGCCTTATGATTCGGAATTCATCTTTGGTCACAGTCGTTTAATCACGAATGGGCTGGAAGATAATCAGCCAGTCGTAAAAGAGGATATCATTTTGGTTCACAACGGGATTGTTGTTAACGACGATGATCTCTGGGAAAAGTTAAAAGTTCAACGTAATCAAAAAATAGACTCGGAAGTTATTGCTGGCATCGCTCTAGATTATTTAGCAGAGGGCCACCCTGTTGATTCATCGCTGAGTTCAAGAATTATATCTCTATGTAAGGGCGTTGTTGCTTGTGCTCTTTTAATACCAAAGCATGGGAAGCTGATTCTATTTTCAAATAATGGGAGTCTCTACATCGGGGAAAACTCAAATGGGAGCTATTTCGCGTCCGAGAAATATGCTCTCGAGTTAATTTCTTGTAAAAATATTAAGCAAGTTAAAGAGGGTGTAGTCTTTGATGTACCGGCTTCTCAAACAGCATTTGCAGTAAGTGACTTTCGTTCGAGAAATGAGAATTTGATTCCATCTCTTCAGTTTAATAAGACGGAAGAGGATTTACTCACTTATAAAAAATTCACCTTAAGAAGGTGCACAAGATGTATCTTGCCTGAGACGATGCCTCACATCCAATTTGATACGTTTGGAATTTGTAATTTTTGTAGAAATTATAAAATGAGAAATCGTCCAAAACCCAAGGAACAACTATTCAATCTTGTTGAAAAGTATAGGAAGGCGGGGACTGAACTCGACTGTATTGTTCCATTTTCTGGCGGCCGAGATAGTTGCTACGCACTTCATTTGATTACAAATGAACTAAAAATGAAGCCTGTGACCTATACCTACGACTGGGGAATGGTTACAGATTTAGGCAGACGAAACATCAGCAGAATGTGCTCACAGTTAGGCGTCGAAAACATCGTTGTCGCGGATGATATTTCTAAAAAACGCAAAAATATTGCGATGAATTTATCAGCCTGGTTAAAAGCTCCTAACTTAGGGATGATTAGTATTCTTACTGCTGGTGATAAACATTTTTTTAAATATGTAGAGTCCATCAAAAAGCAGACAGGTATTAATTTAAATTTGTGGGGAGTAAACCCACTGGAAGTGACGCACTTTAAAGCAGGCTTTTTAGGAGTGAAGCCGGACTTTGAGGAGAAAATGGTCTACGCGAATGGATTCAGAAAACAATTAAATTATCACAGCAAGAGATTTAGGGCGATGCTAGAAAGCCCTGGTTATTTTAACAGATCCCTTTGGGATACTTTATCGGGTGAATACTACAGAAGTTTCACAAAGAAGGATGATTACTTTCATGTCTTTGATTACTGGAAGTGGGATGAAAATATTATTGAGGATACTTTGTTCAACACTTATGATTGGGAAAGGGCCATAGATACAAAAACTACCTGGAGAATCGGAGACGGTACTGCTGGATTTTACAATTACGTTTATTACACAGTCGCTGGCTTTACTGAGCATGATACATTCAGAAGCAATCAAATCCGTGAGGGCGAAATTTCCAGAGAAGAAGCCTTAAGGTTGATCGAAGAAGAAAACCAGCCACGCTATCCAAATATTCGTTGGTATCTGGATGCGTTGAATATGGATTTTAAAGAAGTAATTAAGGTGGTTAATGGAATCCCAAGACTCTGGGAATAAGAATGAAAGATCGCATTGTTTACCTAATTCCAGGTTCTGAAATTGACCCCGTAAGCATGGTGTTTGCTAAACGCCAAGTAAACGATTTGTCACAATATGTTGAAGCAGAAATCTATTTCATTAAATCTCGCTTAAATCCATTTAGTTTAATGCAAGATTATATAAACTTGCTAATTCTGTGCTTTAAGTTTCGACCAAACTTAATTCATGCCCAATACGGAACAGTGACTTCATTTTTAGGGGCCATGATACCATCTGTACCCTTGGTGATGAATTTACGTGGGAGTGATATCGATCCGAGTCCCAGAGGCGGCAATTTCTTTCGGAGGAATATTTCAGTTTTTTTATCCCAATTCTCTACTGTAATCGCTAAAAAAATCATTCTCGTTTCTGATCATCAGGCAAAAAAAATATTTCAATCATCTAAGGCTGTTGTTATTCCAAGTGGCGTTGACTTAAATTTGTATCAAAAAGCATCTGTAGACGGAATTCGTGAAGAGTTAGGATGGAAAAAAAATGCACTTTATATTTATTTTAATGCTGGTAAAGAGCCTTTAAATAAGCGTTTAGATTTAGCTGAATATTATTTTTCTGAGTTAAAGAAACAATTTCATAATCTAAATTTTATCGTTTTAAGAGGCGAAACTTCTCCAGAATTAGCTTGCAAAATGATGGGAGCCTCAGATGTCGTGTTTATGACAAGCGAGCGGGAGGGTTCTCCTAACGTGGTAAAAGAGGCTTTAGCGCTTGGCGTACCAGTTGTTGCTCATGAAGTAGGTGATGTTTTGCAAGTTTTGAAATTGGATAAATGTTCTACCTGTGTCGCTTTAGGTGACGAAGATTCTTTTTTAGCAAGCGCGAGGAAAATTTTAAAAGACAGACCTAGGGGGCATGCCAATCTCATTAGTTTATCATCCGTCACAGCAACAAATAAAATTCTATCAGTCTATTCGGATGTCTCAAAAAGTTGCTAAAGAAGTGGGGCGCAGATTAAGCTGAACACTATGAAGAAGATTGTAACTATTATCGGCGCAAGACCACAGTTCATTAAAGCCGCCGTCGTTTCACGTGCATTTAAAGCAAAAAGCAATATTCAAGAGGTTCTGATTCATACAGGTCAGCATCATGATGCCTCGATGAGTGATGTATTCTTTGACGAAATGCGAATTCCTAAACCAGATTATAATTTAGGAGTTGCGGGCTTGAGCCATGGTGCTATGACAGGCCGCATGCTAGAGAAAATTGAGGAAGTACTCCTAAAGGAAAAACCGAATTGGGTTTTGGTCTATGGTGATACTAATTCAACTTTGGCCGGGGCCCTGGCAGCAGCGAAGCTCCATATTCCTGTCGCTCACGTTGAGGCGGGCCTACGGTCGTTTAATATGAAAATGCCAGAAGAAATTAATCGCATTCTTACTGATCGGGTCTCGACTTTGCTCTTTTGCCCGAGCGATGCTGCAGTAAAAAATTTGCAGAATGAAGGAGTGACTAAGGGAGTAATTCGCACGGGTGACGTCATGGCGGATGCCCTCTATTACTACCAAAAGATCGCGTGTGTAGAGGCAAAGCTTTTTAAAACCCCACCGGCTCAACCTTACACTCTTGCAACTCTTCATCGGGCGGAAAATACCGATGATCCTGTCCGCTTAAAAAAGATCATCAGTGCTCTTGAGATCGTGAACATTGAAACACCTGTGTATTTGCCACTTCATCCAAGAACGAAGGGAAAGTTAAAAGACCTCGGATTAAATCCCAAGATTAATATTATCGATCCTGTGGGCTACTACGACATGCTGCAGCTTCTCAAGGGGTGCTCAATTGTACTGACTGACAGCGGAGGCCTTCAGAAAGAGGCCTACTTAAGCCAGAAGCCATGCGTTACTTTTAGAAACGAGACTGAGTGGGTCGAGTTAGTTGAGACGGGAGTAAATATGGTTGTGGGTACAGAGACGGATGCTATCGTCTCTGCGGTAAAGGCCTTCAAGCATTCGGGAGTTAAATTTCCAGAAGCTCTCTATGGTAACGGGAAAGCGGGTGAAAAGATCGTTGAGGCCATGTTAGTCTAAGCCCTTCATGAGTTCAAAAACCTTCTGGATTATTAATCAAACGGCGGGATCTCCCTATCATGGGATGGTTTATCGCAATTATTATATTGCTAAGGAATGGGTGAATCAAGGGCATCGCGCGATCATCATCTCATCGTCATATTTTCATAACTTCACAAAACATCCAGAAACCAAAAGTCTATTTACTCGTGAAATGATCGATGGAATTGAGTATTGGTGGGTTAGGATGCCCCGTTATACACAATCTAGAAGTCTTGGAAGATTGTTTTCAATATTCTTGTTTCCATTTTTGCTGCTCTTTTTCCCTTTTTGGCGACTATCAAAGCCAGATACTATAATCGTTTCTGGTCCTCCCCATGTGCCAATTATAAATGGATGGCTTTGGTCGCGCTGGTTTGGCAAAACGTTAGTCTACGAAGTGCGAGATATTTGGCCACTTACAATTGAAAAGCTCGGAGGCGTGAGTCGGTTTCATCCAGTTATTGTTCTTTTGAAATTCTTTGAGCGACTTGCTTATTTGGCCAGTGATCGAGTGGTTTCGGTATTGGCACTTGCGAATCGTCACTTTGAGTCTCGTGGAATGCTAGCTGCTAAGTTTTCTTATATCCCTAATGGAGTGGCGTTAGAGTCATTAGAGGTTATTGAGAATAATGTTTCACGACAGGTTGCAGAAATTGCATCAAAGAATTTCACAGTTATCTATACCGGAAGTTTAGGGATAGCGAATAACCTTGATCAACTGCTAGATGCGGCCAAGCTTTTAAAAGATGTGGTTGGTTTACATTTTGTATTAGTAGGTGACGGCCCTCACAAAAGGAAGCTGGAAGAGAAAGCAGCAGGTCTTGGAAATGTTTCAGTGCTCGATTCTGTTGCTAAAAAACATATCCCGGCGATATTGAGTCATGCTCATGTTTGTTATATCGGACTTATGAAGAGCCCTCTTTTTAAGCATGGAATCTCACCTAATAAATTGTTTGATTATCTCGCAGCTTCAAAGCCCATTGTGATGGCGATTGATACTGAAGATGACATTGTTGGCCATGCTCAAGCGGGCCTGTCAGTTCCGAGTTGTAAGCCAGAAGATATCGCGAATGCCATTTTAGAGCTAAAGGCAAAATCTCAGTCTCAGTTAGCACAAATGGGAGCACTTGGAAGAAAGTATCTTGAAGCTCATCATACTTATGATTCACTCGCTGAGAAATATGTACGGATCGCTGAGGAGGGTAGAAAGCCAATTGAAGAAGCCGCCCGCTGGGTCTTCTCTCCATTTTGGGTAGGATTTTATTTTGTTCTTATTGCTGGATTAATTTTCCATTTAATATTGCCAGAATTCTTCCCGGAGAAATTCCGCGATGGAATGACTTTGTTCTTAGATGACCCTCATAGCTATCATCGTTGGGCGATGGAGTTGGCGGATTTAAGTTGGCGCGATTGGTGGAGTGCCTCGACTCATGTAGCTAGTCGGATCATGTCTTTCATCTATCGTGTAACAGGCATCGAGCGTCCGTTTATGTTTCTGCCGGTGTTAGCAGCTCTTGCGGGTCTCACGATTCGTCTGCAAGCAGCGATACTTGATATCTTGGGTGTCAGAGGGCGCTGGTGGCCTTTGATGATTGCCGTGATTTTCACTGTCACGCCGACTTCATTTTCTTGGATGATTTATCCCCACAAAGATGCCTTTATTATTCCTGGTATCTTGATGCTCGTATGGGTAATGCTCGCTTCTTCAGTCAGACGTCCTCGCTTTAGACATATTCTGGCAGTGGCCCTTGGTCTTTGGCTGTTTCTAGGTGATAAGTCTTATTTTGCTCAGATCATGGCCGCTGGAGTTCTGCTGGGAATGCCCTTTGGGATTTTAAGACAAAAAACTACATTGGCTCGCATGGGAACAGCTTCGCTTTTCCTAACAGTACTCATTTCATTGTTGGCCGTTTCTCATTTTGGGAAAAATTACGGTGTAGGTGTTGAAAACGCCAATCAAACAAAGTTGCCGACAGACCAAGTGGCAGAATTGCCAAGGCATCAAGCAGCTGCGGCCACTTGGGAAGGGTTTGGTGGACCACGAATTTTAGATGTTCCGTTTCAGCGCATGATCTATACGCGTGAGAGATTTTTATTTCAGAGATCTCATGGCGATACCAATTTCATGCCGGAGCATAGAATCAATAGTTCCTGGGAGGCTTTGTCATTCTTTCCCAGGGCCATGCAACTGGCGTTTGTTGAGCCGGGTCCTTGGCATTCGAAATGGGATGATGGCTTAGCCAGGGGTATCGTCTTCTTTGCTCTGCAATTAGAAATGGGTTTGTTCTACTTCTTACTTCTCTTTTTAATTCTGTCCGGTCGAAATATTTTGAGAGCTGAAGTTCTCATTTGCCTGTTTATCGCTCTCCCTTTCTTGATAGCTCTGGGATACTCCGTACCCAACATCGGTGCGATCAATCGTTATCGCTTTCCATTTCTGTTATTAATTAAATTAGCAGGCTTCTCCGCACTATGGGCTAGCTCGCGACTGACATGGCCAGGCCGATTATTAATGTGGGTTGATCCGCCAGAAATGAATCGCAGTAAGAAGCGTCTCGTCTTCCTGGTGCCAGACGATATAACTTTTATTGTTCAGCGCTTAGTGATGGCAAAAGCTGCACTTAAGGGTGGATATGAGGTTCATGTTTTATCAAGCGACACTGGCCATGTGGAAAAGTTGATGAGTTATGGATTTATCCACCATCGACTTGATTTGAATCGAGGGGGACTTAATCCGATTGCTGATTTTGGTTCATTTATAAAATTGATTTTTCTTCTCGCGAAGCTTCGTCCGGATATTTTGCACAATGTTTCCATTAAACCTGTTATCTACGGCTCAACCGCTGGAACAATTGTAGGTCTCAAGCGCATTGTGAATCTTGTAAATGGTTTAGGTTACGCTTTTTCGAGGAAAGGATTTAAGGGAGAGCTTGTTCATTTTGCTGCCGTAATGATGTATCGAAATGCCTTGGCCTTGCCTGGCATCAGAGTCATTTTTCAGAATCCTGATAATCGAAAATACTTTCTCGATCACAAATTAGTAGATGCTGAAAAAACTGTTTTGATTCGCGGCTCAGGCGTTGATATGCAGAAATTTAGCAAGAAGCCTTTGCCTCAAACCGAAATCCCTACCATTCTCTATGTCGGTAGATTGTTATGGAGCAAGGGAATTAGAGAGCTCGTTAAGGCCGCAGAAATTCTTCGTGCGCGAAATATTCCTTTTAATCTCGTCGTCGTCGGTGAGCCGGATAGTCTTAATCCGGAGAGTGCAAATCCAAAAGTGATCAAGGAATGGGAAAGCAAAGGACTTTTACAGTGGATGGGTCGTCAGAGTGACATGCCCAAGTTTTATCAAGAAGCCGATATTGTCTGTCTCCCAAGTAATTACGGCGAAGGTCTTCCACTCACGATGCTAGAAGCCGCAGCGACCGGCAGACCTCTGGTGACGACTGATGTTCCAGGTTGCCGCGAAGTGATAAAAGGTAATGGGTTTCTAGTACCACCACTTGATGCTCAAAAATTAGCTGAGGCACTTGAAAAATTACTTTTAGATCGAGATTTACGAGAGCGCTTTGGCGAGGCTTCCTACCAAATGGTACGCGTTGAGTTCTCTAGTGAGATTGTGGAGCAGAAGCTTCTGGCCGTTTATGACTCACTTTTCACCCAAAAGGTGTCAGCTACTTTGGGGCCGTCTCATGCCCACTCGCACACCTAAGTATTTGAAGTTAAATGATTGCAGTCTGACTTTTTTATGATGAATCGCGAAATAGTCATGACTTTTTTAGGATTCATCGAAATATGGTCACATGATATTAGCTACAGCAAAAAATTTCTCTTCGTCCAAACTTTCTTATTAAGCATTTTCAAGTTGAGATAAGATTTTGATAGATTTTGAGCTGAGTCACTCCATTTAGCTTCAACCGCCCATTCATTTGGCAGCAAAAAGTCTACTTCACCATGAGTATTACTGAAGTAGCCAAAGCGTTGGTTGGCACGACTTAATTCTTCATGAGCGACCATTTCGGCAATTTTTGGAAGATAATCATTGTTTACTTTTTTTCCGCTTAATTTATGGGCAATCCAAAAAATAAGAGGATCGGTAAAATAGAGTTTGCGATCTTTTTTAAAACGATAGGAGCCTGAGTCGATATCGATGGCATAAAGAATTTTGACAGCAAAACATGATTCAAGAACTGAGATGTATTCTTGAATAGTGTTATGCGAGCCAATCGTCGTTTTTTTCGCAAGAGTCTGGAAGCTGATGGGAGTGGTCAGTGTCGTGGCCAGTTGAATGAGGATTTCAGTGAGAAATACTTCTTGTTTGCCGAGCTTAATAATATCGCCTTTGAGCCACTTCCAATATGTTTCCATTGCCATGTGGGGGAATTGAGCATCAATTCCTGCCTCAGCAACGGCGGTAGGAAATCCTCCTACTCTAAAATACGCTTCTAGTTCTTGAACTCGGTCATCACTGGCCCAGCCTGCTTGCAGTCTTGCTTCAAAAAACTCATCAAATGTCATGGGGAGAAGATGGAATTCTCCGCCTGCACCAAAGCGGCCAGGCATTTGGTCTGAGCCTTTTTTTAAGTCATGAGCATGTGAACCGGTGAGCATGAGGATATGAGTATGGCCCGAATCAACTTCATGCTTCACGGCGCGATCCCAATCTTTAACGAAGCTCACTTCATCTAAAAGAACAATCTTACAGTGACGAACACTCGCCAAGATTTCTGCGAGTTCTCGATGATCCTGGATATTTTCGCAACTCAAGTAAAAGCATTTCTCACGAGAGGCATAATGCTGAAGCACAGTTTTGAGCCAGGAGCTTTTACCCACCTGGCGAGGACCGCGAATGATGTAGAGGCCCTCTTTCTCGGGAATAAACGGGAATTCGCGCTTAAAAGGCATGTCTCGCATCTTTTTAAGGTGCGGATCTGTTGCTTCCCAACTAGATTTTTCCCAGAAATATTCCATACTTAAGAGAGTATATCATTTTTGGTCAGTCCTGTCGTAATTTTTGGTCAGTCTTACTATAGTTTTTGGTCAGCATCCCAAGGTCTGCCACTTGACTGATTTACAGTCTAAGTGTAAACTAGCCAAGCATGTGGTATCATAGAGATTTTTTAGAATATTTTACTCAGGGCCAGGAAGAGTTGCTGCCAATTAAGGTTCTTAAGGGACCTCGTCAATGTGGTAAAACATCTTTGCTGGCGAAACTTCAAAAGTATCAGATGATATATTTTGATGACCTATCGGTGCGTCAGTTTGCCCAAGAAAATCCAAAACTATTTTTTGATCAGTTATCTGGGCCCCTCGTTTTGGACGAGGCCAGCTTGTCACCAGAGATTTTTCCTGAACTCAAGCGTCGGCTAGATCAAGAACGACGCAGTTCTACAAATAAAAAATTAGATATTTGGATTACGGGCTCTAATCAAACTCTCTTGCAACGAGATGTACGAGAATCTTTGGCCGGTCGAGCGAGTTATTTTGATCTTAATACACTCTCTCTGCATGAACTTAATTCAATCGACCTGAGCGTTTACATGATGAGAGGTGGATGGCCGGAGTTACATATAAAACCAGAGCTCAATCCTGTCCGCTACTTGAATGATTTAATTGCAACTTTCATAGAGAAAGATATTGTTTCAGCGGCAGGCATTGAAAAGACAGCAGCGTTTAGTAAGTGTCTTCAACTGACTGCGGGCAGAGTGGGACAATTATTTAATGCTTCTGACATTGCGAGAAACGTAGGTGTTGAGGTTCTCACGGTACAATCGTGGTTAAGGTTATTAGAAGAAAACGCGATTGTTTTTTCATTGATGCCCTATGCTTCTAACCTTAATCAGCGCTTGATCAAAACACCAAAATATTATTTTTTAGATGTGGCCCTCGCTGCGAGGTTGCAGGGGTGGAATGACTATGGCCCATTACAAGTGTCGCCAGCTTTTGGGCATCTGCTAGAAAATATGGCCTTAGGAGAAATCATTCGATTTTTCTCTAATCGCGGAGAGTCAGCACAGATTTATTTCATAAGGACAAAAGATCAAGTTGAGATTGATTTTTTAATTCAACTCCCCAACCAAGTTTATATCGCAGCTGAAGTGAAGGCGAAGCCACAGGATTTTACCCAGCAGCAATTGAAGGTGCTAGATAGTTTAGGAATTCGTATTAAAGAAAAGTGGATCCTCTCACCTATTGAAGGCCCAAAATTTGCTAATGCGAAGACAATTTCATTCTCAGAAATATGGCAGTCCCTCAACGATAACTTGGTATAAATCTCCCAAAAAGTGTCAAAAGGTGCCCAGCTACTTTGGGGCTGACAGAAAGTATCATTGTGCGATTTTTATTGAGGCGTAGCATTATGTTTAAACTATTACTACTCGCTTGACCCTGAAAAATGCTATTTTACCTCACATGCTAAATTACATCCTCAGTCTTTTAACGGCCCTCATCGTCACAATGTTTGCTATCCCTAGCATCATCCGTGTGGCCGAACTGAAGTCGCTCTTTGATGTTCCTGGTGAGCGCAAGCACCACAAAAAAAGTGTACCGACTCTAGGCGGAATGGCGATTTTTGCGGGCCTATTATTTTCTGTAACGTTTTGGACCAATCAAGCCGAGATCGTCGAGCTTCAATATATTATCTGCGCTCTTTTGATTTTGTTCTTTCTTGGGATCAAAGATGATCTGATTGATCTCAGGGCCTGGAAGAAGCTCGCCGGTCAAATTTTAGCCGCTGTGATTCTTGTTCACTTGGCAGGCATTAAGCTCACCACTTTTTATGGGCTTTTTGGTCTTAAGACGATGTCGCTGCCCGTGAGTTATTTCTTTAGTGTCTTCACAATTATTGTCATCACGAATGCTTTCAATCTGATTGATGGCATCGATGGATTGGCGGCCTCATTAGGAATAGTGGGAGCTGCGACTTTTGGCAGTTGGTACTATGCCTTAGGCATGACTCAGTATGCGATTCTGAGTTTTGCTTTGATCGGTGCGCTACTTGGGTTTCTTTGGTTTAATCGCTCCCCGGCAAAAATTTTTATGGGGGATACCGGCTCGATGCTTGTAGGACTAATTATTGCCATTCTGGCGATTAAGTTCATCGATAGTATCCGCATCCTGCCGCGCTCTCATCCGCATAAAATTCTCACGGTACCAGTTTTTACGCTCTCGGTTTTGATTGTGCCACTGTATGACACGCTCAGAGTGTTCCTTGTTCGTATGCTAAATAAAAAATCACCGTTTAGTGCCGACCGTAGTCACATACATCACTTATTAGTGGATCGTGGGCTAACCCACATGCAATCAACGGCGATACTTGTGGTGTTTAATACATTGATGATTGTGGCAGCTTATTACGCACAAGGTATTCGCGGTGAACTTCAGATCGCAGTGCTTCTGTTGATCCCCACAGCTTTTACGATGTGGTTGTTAGCGACCCGCAAAATCAAATCGTAAACGATCACTTCTTAGCTTTTCTTTGAGTCACGAGTTCAATCCAGCGTTGGTTATGGAGATACCAATCTACTGTTTTAGCGAGCCCTTCTTCAAAGGAAACAGTAGGATGCCACCCAAGGTCTCTGGCAGCTTTTTGCGAATTCATTGCGTACCGCCAATCATGTCCTAAGCGATCTTCAACGTAAGAAATTAAACTTTCAGGTTTATTCAGAATTTTCAGGAGACTCTTTACGACATCAATATTTCTTCGTTCTGAGTTACCTCCAAAATTATAAACTTCACCACTCTTGCCTTTTACGAATGCCGACCATACGCCGGAGTTGTGATCATCGACGTAGATCCAATCACGAATGTTTCGTCCATCTCCGTAGACGGGGAGAGGCTGATTTGCGAGGGCGCGACCAATCATCAAAGGAATAAGTTTTTCTGGGAACTGGAAAGCACCATAGTTATTAGAGCATCTTGTGATGACAGCATTTAATCCGAAGGTTTCAAAATAAGATCTGACCATCAGGTCCGAGCTCGCTTTTGAGGCGCTGTACGGGCTATTGGGTTGAATCGGATTTTGTTCGGTGAAAGCCGGATCTGATTCTTTGAGACTGCCATAAACTTCGTCAGTGCTCACGTGGAGGAATCTAAAATTTTTATCTTTTCGCTGAAAAACTAAAGCCAGGTTTAGTAGATTCAGCGTTCCTAGCACATTCGTCTCAACGAAAATATTAGGGTTTTTTATAGAATTATCAACGTGAGACTCAGCAGCGAAATGGATGATGCCACTGATGCTCATCGTTTTAAATTTCTCAAGCTCAGCGACGGATCTTAAGTCGATGTGATGGAACTCAAGATTACTTGCCTGTTCAATGTCTGGTTGGATCGATTCATAAACACCGGCGTAGGTTAGCGCATCAAGAATGATGAAGTGGTACTTATCCTTCGCTTCAGGAGCGAGTGCAATTTTTTTAATGAAATTACTGCCAATAAAACCAGCGGCACCAGTGATGATGATGTTTTTCATATTCTATGTATTTCCTGATATTTTATGAAACTCTCTTTCAGAGCGAGCTTCCAATGGCGAATGGGGCTTTTGAGCTTTGTTTTAATCTTTGATTTATCAAAGACGCTGTAGGGAGGGCGTCGAGCGGGAGTAGGGTATTCATCTGAGCGGATTGGTAAAACCGCAGACGATTTTTGAGACAGGATACCGATTTCAAAGGCGAAGTCATACCAAGAGGCGACTCCTTCATTTGAATAATGAAATATTTCTTTCATCTTCAAATGTTTCGCATCGGCCAGGAGCTCCCAGGTTGCGGCGGCTAAATCTCCGACATAAGTGGGACTCCCAATTTGGTCGGCCACGACTTTAACCATCGCACCTGAGGCCAGCTTTGTGGCGATCGTATGAAGAAAGTTTTTACCATGTTCGCCATATAGCCAGGATGTCCGGATGATGGCATGAAAACATCCACTCTGTTGGATCTTTAATTCTCCCTGGGCCTTGCTTTTGCCATAAACATTCATGGGGGAGAGGGGTGAGGTTTCTGTGTAGGGTGAGCTTTGATTGCCGGAGAAAACATAGTCCGTTGAATAATGAACAAGAAAAGCGTTGTGACTGAGGCAGAGCTTCGCCAAGAAATCCACGGCCTCTTGGTTAATCAGATAAGCCAGATCTGCCTCGACTTCAGCTTTATCAACCGCAGTGTAGGCCGCACAATTGATCACAATACTTGGTTGGTGTTTGTTAAACACCTCAGCTAAAGAGCTCATCGAGGAGACATCAACGTCCACGCGAGAGAAAGCAGCAAGCTCTGCCCACGCGGGTGCGGTTTCAAGTATTTTTTTTCCCAACTGACCACTGGCCCCAAAGACGAGAACTCTCATAAGGAGATCTCCGCGAGGAGAGGGTTTTGTAAGTCTTTCGGAGAAACGATCATTTTCTCTTTTGGTATGTTCCAATCTATTCCGAGGCTCGCATCGTCAAAGCGAATGCCACCTTCGTTCGTCGGAGAATAAAAATTATCGCACTTGTAGGAAAAAAGCGTATTTTCACTCAGCACGCCAAAGCCATGCGCGAAGCCACGTGGGATATACATGATGAGCTTGTTCTGATCAGACAATTCGATCGCAAAAAATTTCTTAAAGGTCGGTGAGCTGGGTCTCAGATCAACGGCCACATCAATCACTGCTCCTCGAACGACAGTCACAAGTTTCGCCTGGGCGTATTCGCCTTTTTGAAAATGCAATCCTCGAATCGTTCCGTACCCCGACAGCGATAAATTATCCTGAACGAAAGAGTCCTTGATACCGAGGTCTTTAAACGTATTCTGATTATAGCTCTCCATGAAATACCCTCGGCTATCACCGAAGATTCTTGGTTCAAGCACTTTAAGTCCGGGCATGGGTTCGTTGATTAATTTCATTAGAATATTTTGTCTTGAATGATTTTTAAAAGATACTGGCCGTATGGGTTTTTTTGCATCGGAAGTGCGAGCTCGCGGAGTGTGCTGGCATCGATCCAACCTTTACGATAGGCGATCTCCTCGGGACAAGACACTTTGATGCCTTGGCGATTTTCGATCGTGCTAATGAAATTCGAGGCATCCAGCATGCTTTCATGGGTGCCGGTATCAAGCCAGGCAAAACCTCGTCCGAGTATTTCTACACTCAAGGTATCATCCTTTAGATACCGTTTGTTCACATCCGTGATTTCTAGTTCGCCGCGAGCGGATGGCTGAATTTCTTTAGCGATCTTCACGACGTTTTTATCGTAGAAGTAGAGGCCAGTGACGGCGTACGAGGATTTCGGAGCTTTTGGCTTCTCCTCGATGCTGAGAGCTTTCTTGGCATGATCGAACTCAACCACACCGTATCTCTCAGGGTCGTTTACATGGTAGGCAAAAATAACGGCGCCGTCTTTTATGTTAGATGCTTCAACTAATTTCTCAGATAATCCGTGGCCGTAAAAAATATTGTCACCGAGGATCAAACAGCAAGAGTCTCCAGCGATGAAGCTTTCGCCAATGATGAAGGCCTGAGCGATGCCTTCAGGCTTGGGTTGTACAGCATACTCAATCGAGATCCCAAACTGACTGCCGTCTTTGAGAAGTTCTTTGAAGAAGACGATGTCTCTTGGAGTCGAGATCACGAGTACTTCTTTGATCCCGGCCAGCATCAGAACAGAGAGCGGATAATAAATCATCGGTTTGTCATGTATGGGAAGCATCTGCTTACTGATCGCCAGGGTCGCGGGGTAGAGCCTTGTTCCAGATCCTCCTGCGAGAATAATTCCTTTCATAAATCTCCTTGGTCATTTTTTTGTGCCCACACAGTCATGCGTCCTGATTGGTGAGTAAGGCGTATCAATAGATCAATACTCTTTCGCAGTGGCATGAACCATTTCTTATAGACGAATGCGTGAATGAATCTGTCAAACAGTCGAATTCCATTTTCGTTCAAGTAGTTCTTTAAAGAAAAAATATAATTCGTCGCACTCACGTGATCCACGAGAAGAATGACTCGAAACCCTTGATCCTGGAGCATTTTTTTTATGGATTTTTTATCGAAATGAGTGATGTGCGTTGGAACCTGTAGAGCATACCAGTACTTTCGAAACAAGAAAAAATCGAGCGAGTTAATGTTGGGCACAGAAAACGCGAAGATCCCCTTCGGTTTTAGCCGTTTTCGGATTGAGCTCAAATCTTTTTTGGGATCATAGAGGTGCTCTAGTACCATCCAGCCGAATACGTAATCAAATGTATCCGCAGATCTAAAATCATCTAGGGTTCCGACGTGAACCTTAAGACCTTTCTCCTGTGCTTGGTGGGCGGCAAACTCCGAGAACTCTATCCCCTGAGTTTCAGCACCTAGGTCCTGGAGTTTTTTTAAAAAAGCTCCAGAAGAGCATCCAATTTCTAGAATTTTTTTTCCATGGTAGTTGTCTTTTGGGACATGGAAACCGGAGACGATAATGTGAGATGATATTCTTCGAGAAACATCACCAAATGTTATTCTGGCTTTCCCGATGGCATAGGGCCCGTAGCTCTCAGGATAAAATTGGCCGATGTGCTCTGCTTTCACTCTTGGGTTCGTCCACTTGAGACCACACACCTTGCACTTCACCACCGTGAAGGCTTCTCCCGTGTGACTGATTAGATCCTTTGCTCTGAGGTAGAACTCATAAGATGAGGAGTCACAAGAGAGGCAGTTAACAGTTTCTAGTTCATATTTTACTGGCATCTCATTCCTCTAATAATTTCTCAGCGAAGCCCACGAGTTTTGGTCCCCAGGCTTCCTGAGTAAATTTTTCGATATAATCCATGCGGCCTGCTTGTCCCATTTTCAATCTCATCTCTGGATTCTCCAGTAGATACTTAAAACTGTTGCTCCAGTCACTCTGAGTTGTGCACAGGAAGCCATTGACTCCCGGATTGACAATCATGGTGTTAACTCCGACGGGTGAAGCCAGTATGGGTTTCGAGCAACCCATATACTGGATAAGCTTAAAGCCACATTTGCCTTGTTCAAATTTATTATTTGTCAGAGGCATGATGCCGATATCGATCTTTGCTAATTCGCTACTCTCGCTCTCTTCCGTCCAGGCAATCCGTTTTCGATAGCTCTTGTTTTTCCAAAAATCCTCTGTGATCCCGATCAAATGCAGCGTGAATGGATGTGTCTTAATAAGCTCATCGAAGACAGCTTCTATTTCGACTAGAAACTTTTGTGTCATCGGAGTTCCAATCCAACCAATCACTGGAGGAGAGTTCGTGGGATGAGTTTTAATTTCCGGATAGCGACTACTGGGTATCACTGTTGGAACAATTTGTACTTTTGTAGCGCCAGCCGAAAGAGCTCTTTGAGCGATGTAATCGTTTCCGGCCACCACGAGATCTGCCGAGGCCATGACTTGGTCTATCTTGTTACCTAGAATCATTTTTACTATGCTCAATCTGTGATCATCGTAGTTGTGAAAAATGGCATCGTCATAATCAACGATGAGTTTTTTTGAGACGAGTCGTACTGCATTTTCGAAGAAAGAGGGGAGAAAGGGAAAAGCCTCTTTTTCCATCCAAACGACGTCTGCTGATCGAAGTTTTAGAATATCAGTAAAGCGCCTTAAGTATGATTTCAGACTTTCCCAAAGTGTGCTGTGTCCCAGGTATTTCTGATTGATGTAAGCTTCACTAAATAGACTGAGATAACTCACATCAAACTTTTCACTAAAATATGGAGCAAACTGAAATGAACGCATGCGAGAGCTTGCGCCATTACGTGAGTATTTTGTGAGAAAAATGAGCTTCGGCTTCATCTATTAAATTTAATCTATGAGGCTCCATTCGAAAATCTTTAACAGTGACTTACCTATCCGAAATAGCATAGAGTTTTAACTCTATGCGTGGAAATTTCATTGAGAAAGTCTTTCAGTCGAAATTAATCAATAGGTCAAAGGTCGTCTTTGTCGGGACTATGATGTCTCAACTTATCACTTTCGTAACTTCCTTCGTCATAACCGCCTATTTTACGCCTGAGGACCTAGGCCTTTTGGGAACTCTCACGGCACTCATTTCAATCATCGCTGGAACACTGAGCTTCCGCTTGGATTTAGCTATCATTCAAGCAGATAAAGATGAGTCGGCGACAGTCTTTTTGCAGTCGACGATTTTATCAGGTTTGGCCTGCACACTTTTCTGTCTTGCCTGTTTTTTTCTTCCATGGAGCTTTGCGCAAAAGATTACCTCTTTCTTTTTTCCTTTTGTGGTTTGGTGCTGGGGCTATAATTTCTTTTTTAATTCGAAACAACTTCCATTTCGATACGACGAGCTCAGAATATCTTCAGCGGCAGTGATCTATAAAAGTTTGTTTGTTTTAATATTTCAACTTCTCGGTGGTTGGATTAATCCCACTTTTAGTTGGCTAATTTCGGGAAGAATCATCGGTGATTTCGTCGGTGGTTTTGTACATATTAAAAGCTATTTTCGTTCAATTAATTTGAGAAACGCAACTTCCGGTTGGTTGAAATTTCTCAAAAAGCATTCCGATAATATTCTCTACGTGACCCCTCACCATCTCTGTTTGGCTTTATCGAATAATATCATTATTTTTTTTCTTGAAAGAAGTTACGGCCTAGCGACCGTGGGGTTCTTCGCTCTCGGTCAAAGACTTATTCAGGCCCCTTTGGAGATGGTTGGTTCAACGCTTTTTAACGTAACCATTCAGCGTTTTAGTGAACTCAAAGATCATCCTTCAGACTTGAGACATTTCTATCTCAAAATTGTAGTTTTCTCCCTTTTTATATCATCGGCGATTGGCATAATTATTTGGGGAACGATTGATTTTTTCATCCCCGTGCTAGGAGAAAAATGGCTTGGAGCCGCTCCGATGGTAAAAAACCTCATTCCCTATTTCATGAGTATTCTTTTTGTCACACCTACAACCAACTTTTTGCGCTTCATTAATAGATCACGTCTTCAGTTAAATCTTGAGCTTTTTGAACTAGCGATCAAACTAAGCTTTCTATTTTTGATTCGCTTCTCCTCTTCAGAAAGCATGGTACTGAATTATAGTTTATTGGCTTTTGGTCTAAGCTTTTTGAAAACCACAATCGTGTTTCGATTGATCAAATAAACAAATCGCTCTCGCTAGGGTTGTGATTTCTTCGCCAACATTTCCACCAACCACAGATCTTCTTTTTTCTGTAAGGACACGATCAGTCGTCGCTCAAGGCGTTTTTTGGAAATAAACGAAACCTCAAAATTGGCCTCATTCTCGTTAATTTTTTCGCGGGTAATTTTGTAATCATCAAAATCCACCAACGCTCCCCAAATATCATCTGTTAGAAACGGTCTCACCAGGGCCTTATCACGCAATTGGGTTTTAAGTCTGGGAGTCATGAACTGCCAGAGGGCGCGCAGGCCCGAATCTTTTGTCGGAGAATCATTGTGGCGTAAAGC
>JBKHVI010000025.1:0-38384 GCA_046570105.1 Bacteriovoracia bacterium | reverse complement strand
CAGTCAGAGGTAAACGTCGACGATCTTTGTGCGCCAATTGCGTGAGTCGCTCTACCTCAGCATCATGGCGAACATCGACATACTGATGACACCAATCATCCTTGTTCTCCATCGGACAGGCACTCATTCCCAGACACGGATAATTAATTTTCCAATTTAAGCGCAGCATCTCGCGGCGAAATTCTAGCGCCATTTTAAACACATCTTTAGTGCCAGGCTCGATGAGCCAGACATAGTCGGCATTGGCCTCACGAATATAATCCAGTCCCGCTTTCACTCCCATTTCATTGAGTGAATGACCAAACAGCACTAGGCGCGGAATAGTTTTAGGCGCCAATTTAAAACTCGCCTTCTCTTGATAAAGGCCTTCAAAAAGTTTCGCTGCTTGCTCACGCATAAGTTTTGAAGTCTCAAGCATGATGGATGTTTTTCCGCCCAAGCTTTTCCAGGCCAAACTAAATGTTCCCGGTCCCGCTCCCACATCAATCAACTCACACTGCAAAAGCTCTTGTCTGAAATCAGGCGTGAGCCACTCCATTACAGCAGCAAGCTTGGGCACATTGGTGGCGAGATAAAAAATAGTGTAAGCAGAAACTAAGCGAGGATCATTTAGATACTTATGAATATTGGCACGATCTTTCGTGAAGGCCGTCGAGATTTCATCAATCGCTCGCACCAAGTCTGCCTCGGAGGCAAACTGGTGCAAGAGATGATTTTGTATTTCGGCGAGTTTCAAATCTAGCGATTGAGCTTCTTATTGAGTTCACCGGTATAGATCTGACGTGGACGACAGATCTTAAAGCCTGGGGCCTCAAGCATCTCTTTCCACTGCGCCATCCATCCTGGCATGCGGCCTAAGGCGAACATGACAGTGAACATATTGGTTGGAATACCTAGTGCGCGATAAATGATACCGGAATAGAAATCCACGTTTGGATAGAGTTTGCGCTCCACGAAGTATGAATCTTGCAAGGCCACTTCTTCTAATCCGCGAGCGATATCTAAGAGCGGATCTTGTACGCCGAGTTTCGCCAATACTGAATCACAGGCCTTCTTAATAATCTTAGCGCGTGGATCGAAGTTTTTATACACCCGGTGACCAAAACCCATCAAACGAGATGAGCTGTTCTTGTCTTTCACGCGCGTGAGGAATTCTTTATAGCCAATGCCCTCTTTATTAATCTCTTCCAGCATTTCAAGCACGGCTTGGTTAGCACCACCATGAAGTGGTCCCCACAAAGCATCGACACCTGCTGAAGCCGTGGCAAATGGATTAGCCTTACTTGATCCCACCATACGAACAGTTGAAGTAGAACAGTTCTGTTCGTGATCCACATGCAAGATCAAAAGAATATCGAGCGCCTTAGCCACTTCTTTATCTACCGGCTTGCCGGTCATCATATGAATAAAGTCAGAGCAGTAATCAAGAGAGCCATCTGACTGAATAAAGCCTTGGCCTTGTGAATGGCGATAAGCATAGGTCGAGAGCACTTTCATCTGGCCCATCAATTGAATGATGACTTCATCTTTCTGATCACTCGAGAGATCTTGTGCCAACAAATCAGGATAGAACGCAGAGAGTGCTGCCAAGTTTGACGACAACACACCCATTGGGTGAGCGTTGGCGGGAAATGCTTTGATCATGGTTTGCACGGCAGTCGGAATCGCGCTGTGAGCAGCAATACGATTCTCAAATGTTTTCAACTCATCAGCATTAGGAAGCTTGCCATTAATCACTAATGACGAAACTTCAGTGAAGGTGCTTTTTTCAGCCAGCTCTTCAATCTCATAACCGCGATACTTCAAAATGCCTTTCTCACCATCGAGGAAAGTAATATTCGAAGTACAAGCACCGGTGTTCATGTAACCACTATCAAGTGTCACATAACCGGTTTCAGCTCGCAGTTTTGTTATATCAATCGCCTTCTCACCTTCGGTTCCGGTGATGACGGGAAGTTCGATAGTTTTGTCGCCCAGGATGAGCTTCGCCTTCTCAGACATGGTGGCTCCTTTCGAAATTATGCAGGGGAATTTTCGCGATTCTACTCCCACAAACAAGTCTTGTTAAATAGTTTTGCCTACTTAACGGCAGGTGGGGCCAAAATGTGAGTGAAATAATCTTAGACTGGGGTCAAAAAGTTTCGGCAAATGATGACTACGGTGCCAGATTGGCACTATTTAGGGGACATTCATTGTCCCGATGTGAGAATCGCAAGAGTCATGCCGTGAATCCTAACTGATTTCGTACACTTTTCGCTGCGTCATCAAAACTCTTTTAATTGCAAGAAGTTGGCACGGGCCTTGCTTTAAGAGTTTTATCATCGGCCATGACGGACGGGATTAACCAGGGAGTACCAATGTCTAGTACAACACATCGCTTTTTTGTTCGTCTTCTTTTGGGCCAACTCGCTCTTGCGGCTATCCTCGCTTTTCCCATTGATGCCAAGGCACAAGCCCGAGTCGGTGGCTCAGACTTCACTTTCGATGAGCGCGATCAACAACGTGAAGAGCGACGCGAAGATCGTCGCGAAGAGCGTCGCGAAGACCGACGAGAAGATCGACGTGACGATCGCATCGGTGATCGCTACGAACCTCTTCCACCCATTCGTCCGCTTCCACCGATTCGCCCCCTTCCGCCCATCGGTTTTGACGATGAAATTCGCCTCTACCACTCGGAGCGCGTGTACGGGCAAACTCTTATTCGAGTTCTTCAACTGGCCAATCAACAAGGTGACCGTTTGCAAGGTCGCGTGATCGAAAGTGTCACTCTTGAAGCGAGCGCGCTTGGCCGCTTTGCTAATGCCGAAGCTCGCCTGGTAGTTGATGGTCGTGCGGAAGCTTTCCAATTAATTCGCTCAGGTCGCGATCAGGTGACTTTCCAAATCTATGGCCGTGGTGAAGTCGGTCGCGATATTCGCTCACTCCAGATTGAAGTTCGTGGTGATGCTCAGGTTGATGGTGTGATTGTTCAACTCGAACGTCATCGTCCAGGACCTGGTCCTCGTCCACAGCCAGGCATTCACCTTCGTCCGATGCGTGATTTCCAAGGCCGCACTTCTTTGACTCTTGAACAGGCCTTCGCTCTTCCTTACCAGCACGCTAACCGTCTCGTAAGTGAAGTACGTATGCAGGTTTCAAGCAACAACTCTGGGGAACTCTCTTTGGTCGATATCGGCCGCGGTCCTTTGGGTCGCCACTCGATCGGTCGCTGGGGCCAAACGGTTGTAATTCGTTTGCCACAAGCTGTGCCGCTTCGTGACCTCGGTATCAATATGCTTAACCATGTTCGCGTCGAAACTTTGGATATCGAATTCCTTCGCTAGACGACTCGCAAACTGGCCCTCGCCCCTCGGGGGCCAGTTTTTTTATATCGAAGCCTATTTTTTACATCCATTTCAAATCTCCAGACCTACTTAATGTCAGACCTTAATATTCTCTAAAAAATTGTAAACCATTTGTGCCGCACAGCTTCAGGCTTAGAAAGGAATTATATCCTCAAGACAATGCTATCTTTGTCAGTGGTAGAATTAAACTTCATCATTCGTCTTGAAATATTAATTGCTCAAAAGAGCTATGGTAAAACATGACTAATTTCACAAAAAGAAAATCAATCGACTGGGTAGTATGTGCTGCAGGTAATGGCTCTCGATTTACCGAATCAGGAGTTCTAATTCCCAAACCCCGCTTAAAATTCATGGGAATGAGTATGCTAGCAAGAGCCATGTCTTGCCTTGATATTCATCCGAATGATCAAATCATTATTATCGTCCGCAAAGAGCACAAAACAACTGATCTACATGACGAAATTATATCGTTGTTTCCCTGGGCAAAGCTTAGATGGATAGAAATTCATTCCATTACGTCAGGTCAACTTGAGACATTCATGCTTGCAAAAAAATTCTTACGCCCAAAAGCCTCTGTTGTAATTTGGAATTGTGACACTTATTTCAAATCACCAGACTTAGCTCGTCTGATGGCCCAAAAAGAAATTGATGCAATTGTTCCGTGCGGGAGAATGCCAGGAAATGAGTGGTCATTTTTTAAATCCGACTTTGAAGGAGTTATCGTTGATGCTGCAGAAAAAAAACGTATCTCACCTTGGGCTTCGGTAGGTTTTTATTATTTTCGTGACCAACTTTCTTTAATAAAAGCAGCGAAAACAATCTTAAAGAAAAATCCTCCCAATGGGCTGCAGGAATATTACATTAGCGCTGTGTATACTCTACTCATCAAAAGTAAACTTCGTATTGTAAATTCTCCAGTTACTGTTTTTCTGCCTTTTGGAACACTCCCTCAATTAAAAAAATATTGGGACATTGATGTTAAAAAACTGATTGCTGAAAACCCTCCGGGGACACTCGTTGTTGATTTGGACGACACTATTACTCACGATGATAAAAGTCGCAGCTATTTACATAAAAAGCCTAATCGCAATGTTATAGAAACACTCCAAAAATACAGGAAGCTAGGCTTTCAAATTATCATCTATACGGCCCGAAATATGAAAACCCAAAGAAATGATGAGGGCAAGGTCATCGCCAATATAGGTATGAGCACTTTGACATGGTTGAATCGTCATCAAATCCCATTTGACTCAATTCGATTTGGCAAACCCTATGCTGAGGATGGTTTTTATATAGATGACAAAGCAATAAGACCATCAGAGTTCGTACACCTGAGCTACACGCAGCTACTGAAGCTTACTCAATCAAAAGTAAATTCCTAAGTAGATGATATATGAAATCACTTATTGCAATACCTTGTTACAACTGTGCAATACAAGTAGAGAGAGTTTTTAAAGCACTAATGCAGCTGGAATTCAAACAAGAGATTGAAATTCTTTTTATTGATAATAATAGCACTGATAATACCGTATCAAGCTTGCTCGAATTAAGAGATCAAATACCGTCTCAAAGAAAAATTCATATATGGAAGAACCAACTAAATTATGGATTGGGAGGAAGCCAAAAAATTGCCATCAATCATGCCATTAAGAATGGCTTTGACTGGCTAGTTCTACTTCATGGAGACGATCAAGCATCTGTTGAAGATATCCTCTCACTTTTATCAAAAGCACAACATAAAAATCACACCGTGCTGGGTTCTCGATTTATGCTTAAATCAAAGCGTACGGGATATCAGTTCAAAAGAGTATTAGGGAATGTTGCTCTTAATTTAGTTTTCACATTACTAAAACGTAAGATGACCTTGGACTTAGGCTCTGGTCTCAACGTCTTCAAGGTAGATCAACTAAAAAAAATATCAATCTCTGAGTTATCGAACAACTTTAATTTTAATGTTGATATACTCCTGAATTACTACGATCAAAACCTTGAGTTTGAGTTTTATCCCATCATATGGCGTGAAGCAGATCAAACTAGCAATGCTAAAAACGTTGCTGTAGCCTATAGCATGTTGAAAAGTTTGTTGTTGAATATATTAGGAAAAAAAAGAAAAATTACCAACAATGAATCAGTTTTTAATTACTCTGTCTTGTAGCTAATAGCTACAGTCTTTCGAATATACTGATCATAGAAGACAACCAATCCAAAAAGACTAAATATCCAGAGAGGAAATTGATATCTATAATAAGCAGCAGGTGCAATTGCACAAACGAGAAGAGTCCTAGCCAGCAAAAAAGCTGAAACAATCCTCAGCGCTCGAGCCTTCCGACTAAAAAAAATGTAAATACATATTGTAAAAATTGGAATTAAGTACGATTGCCCTATAAATGTAGTAAGCCTAAGCAAGCTATCCTTGTACCAAGCTAAGAGTAACCATCCACTTTTTGAACGTGGCGCATCAGGCATTGAGTATCGTAATTTTATTTTTTGAAAAGCATGTCCTATCGTATCAAAATACCTATCATCAAAGCTTGGCTTATCATTTGTAAATCCAAGCATTTTACTTCCGACCTTCAATCGATTCTCGAGAAAATAGCCCTTATTCTCCCAAAATATCAGGAAAGCTTGGTTCATAAATTTTTCGAACTGCTCAATCTTAAATGACTGGTTTACCCCTCCTTTATGAAAAGGGTCTATATCAAAATCACTTTGATACCTTACCAGGTATTCATTTTTAAAAAAACTTCCAAGGTTAGCCGATACTTCGCTGGGTAGACTGTCACCGTACTTCTTTTTTAAAATATAGCTCAAAGGATTAATCAATAGTGTGGCTTTATATTTCGCTAGATGGCTTGAAGATGGGCGAGAGATCAGCCCTATAGACAAAACGACTGCTAAGACAATCGACAACAATACTAGATTTTTTTTGAAACTCGATTGCTGTGAAAAGAAACTTACTGCTAAAAAGCACGGTACAAGAATAAACCCTGTTTCTTGGCGAAGCATTATCGCTACAGCTAGTAGAAGTCCTAGTAATAAAAATGAGTTAAAAGATTTTGATTTTTCCTCCTGCAAGATGCAAAGTCTGAATAGAGTCAAACAAAATATCCATGAAGCAGCAGTATCTCTACCCACATAAAAAATCTGCCCTAAGTTACCTGGATAAATAAGGAAAAGACTAACTGAGATATAAAATAGAACACGTCGTTCACGTCTTTCACAGTAGGTATAAAAACCAAACAGACATGCAATCACCACAAAGATATGGGCCATCGACATTATCCAGAATCTAGGCACAAGCTGATAAAGCACAATGCTAACTGACGAGTAAAGCGTACCTACGAATGAAGAAAACTCATATCTAGTGGCAGATTGGAAATTGTAAAAGGCATCGTTGCCAAAAAGACCGGGGGAAAGAGCAAATGCAATTACAGAAAAAGTAATAAGTATTGGAGAGAAACCTAAAAATGTACGTGCTAATATTTGAATTTCACCAGAGGCAAGATATGAGCAGACCAAATAAAACAGCAAGCCAACGATAAATGACACAAAGGCTATGCTACCAAGGATCTTAATACTATTTCGAGCTGATTTTGCTTCAGGAAACTTCACTAAACCGTTAATCATTTCTATGGTTGTATCAGCCTCGCCTTCCGAGCTTAATTTAATAGTCCGAGATTCAGAATGAGTGGCCTGAATCGTTTTTATTCGTCCACCAATGACCTCTAAAACTTCGCCATCCCTTACTGGAGTGTACTTCCTATCGAATTCTGTTCCGTCTGGTGCTAAGATTGTGAGTTTATATACTGAAGCGTCTTCGGGTGAAAAAGTCATTGATACAGGCACTGCCCACGGCCGTGAATAGCAGATCGCAAAAAAAATGCAACTTAATACAAAGCTGAAATAGAAGGATATATTCGTAAATTTTTTAAACGAGATTTCGGTCTTTCGCAAAATTTCCCTTAAATTTTAGAGAAATACAACCACAAGGTTACGTCGTTTGAATCAATCATTTATTGTGACATAATATCGAAATGTCTCATCTTGGCCAAATGATTTGATCGAGTTAGTACGTCATTAGAAACCAATCCAATAATTAGATTATCACCTTATAGACCTTCTTATTTTCAGCACCCATCAAGAGGCCTATAACTGGCCTATGAAAACACTTCTCGCCATCCTTACTCTCGCACTCGTTCTCTCCGCTGAAGCCGCTCAAATGGAAGTTATGGACGCGCAAATTGGCATGCTGGACTACACTGATCGCCCGACACTATGTTTGACTGTTGTGCGCGATCTTGAGACCGACGAGCTCTTGGGAATCGTGGAAGACATCACTGATTGTTTTTATGCCCGCAAGGCGAGCCGTAACCCATCAATGATATTAGAACTTTCTGATAACGCATTCCGCAAGATGAACAGTGGGAAGATGCTGATTCATTTACAAGAAATTGATCCCGCGTTAAAGTTTCTGTGGTCTAACCACGAGTAAAGGAATCTTTCATGCAACTTCCGTCCCTCACGGAAGGCGTCATCTTAAAGCGCTACAAACGCTTCTTCGCCGATGTGCAATTGCCTAATGGCGATGTGGTGGTGGCCCATGTGCCCAACACCGGCAGTATGAAAACTTGCTGGGCGGAAGGTCTCCCGGCTTTTCTCTCACCCGCAACTAATCCAGAAAGAAAACTACGTTGGACTCTGGAACTCACCTCCACCGGCAACAACTTCATCATCGTCAACACCGCCAATGCCAACAAGTTCGCTTTTGAAGCTTTGAAGAATGGTGCGCTGGCACCTTTTAAAGGCTTCAGCGAAGTTCTTCCCGAGCAATCCGTGCTCGATAGTCGTTTTGATTTTTGTCTGAAAGGCCCCCAAGGTGACTGTTGGGTAGAAGTTAAAAATGTGACGCTGATGGAAGAGCCGGGACTCGCGAGTTTTCCCGATGCCGTCAGTACGCGCGGTCAGAAACATTTGCGCGATTTAATTGAACTTAAAAAACAAGGCATTCGCACGGCGATGCTTTATGTCGTTTCTCGTTCAGATGCCACACGCTTTACCAGTGCAAAAAAAATTGATCCCGCCTATGCGACCCTTCTCACTGAAGCGCACGCCGCTGGTGTTGAAGTCTATGCCTTTCGTGTAGAAAAAATCGCGGAACAATATGTTTTAAAAACTCAGCTGCCGATTGAAGGCCTCTCATGAAGCCTAATCAGCTGTGGCTCGATTTCTCGCAAAAAAATGCTATGCGTGTGTGGGTCGATGCTAAGTTGCAACTCGCGCAGGCCAAAAGCACTCCGCAACAGCGCTTAGGTTTTTTTCGTGAAATTCCTGTTTATCACTTAAATCCTGAATCAGCGAAAAACCTCGGCTGGACTTCTTTTTCCTGGGACTCGATGGAAGGGAAATTTCATCTCGAAAAAGACTTCTGGATTGCTCTGGAGGCCTCACGCTTAAGTATTCTGGAAGAGCGCCCTGAGAAATACACCGCGCCTCTACTCTATGAATTTCCCTTAGCCTCAGATGTCTTGTTCTACGGCGGAAGCTTTGAGCCTTGGCACCAAGGCCATGCCGCCTGCATTCGTCTGGCACCCAGTGAGATGCCTCTTATCGTGTGCCCTGATCGTAATCCCCATAAGCCACTTAAAACCGATATGGATGTTTTGAACCACTACTACGAGCTCAAAAAATCCATCATGGCGATTGGCCGTTCGTTGCATATTCATCCGGGTTTTCTACTGCGCACTGAAACCAATCCAACCGTGGGCTGGGTCTTGCGCTTAAAACACCAGCGCCCCGATCTGAGAATTCATTTATTGATGGGCTATGACAGTTTCAAGGCACTATCAACTTGGACTCGTGCCGAAGATTTAATGAAACTCATTACCAGTCTTCAGGTCGTCTCCCGCGAAGAAAAGGACGAAGACCATTTGCAGGATGCGCGCTTTCCTCTCACCGCCAATCCTAATATGACGATTCGGTTTTTAGGACATCATGAATTTGAGAGTGTTTCAGGAACGGCCCTGAGGACTAAAGAAAGCAGATGAGGAGATTTCTCCTCACCTGCCTTAAATCAACTAATTTTTTGCGTAATCAAATGACTGCTTAAGGTCTGTGTCTGAGTGGCACTGATCCCAAGAGTAGAAAAGCTCACCTTTCACATTTTCAACTGCAACCGTCTTGGCATCTTTGCTGATAACAATTGAAGCTGTGGCTTCAGTTTGCCAAAAATCATCGCAAAAACCTCCCTCGCTTTGGCCACTCACCACGACTTCGTAAAGTCTTGAGCCATCGGGCCTCACACGACCAGCATTCAAAGAGAACTCTTTCTCAGCAGCGATACCATCAGCAGTAAGTTTCACTTTTGCTTTTGAACCACCAAAATAATCGAGATCAAGGTTAATCGCTTCAAAACAGATCTCACGGGCCAGTGTGACCTCATTAGTTTCAAGCTCTACTGTGCGAGTAAAGCAGGTTTGTGCCATCGCCTGGCCAGATAAGATCAACGCTAAAACGATTAGTTTCATTTGTGTCCCCTTGAGAATTGAATTTGTGAGGTTGTAACTAGCAACAACGCTTGAGTCTAGCCAAGTGATTGTAAAGATTTCGTGTGGGAGAAGAATGAACGCAAAAAAAGGGCCCTCAGTGAGGGCCCTCGAAGAGTCTACCAGTAGTAGTAGCCGCAAACGTATTGGTAATCACAGTTATAAGAGTAAGTACCCCAGTAGTCATAGCCCCAGCCGCAAACATGCTGGTAGCCGCACTGGTAGTCGTAAGTTGGGCAGTTTTCAGTACATGGAGTGCTGTCACCTGAGCCGCCAGAGAAGACAGCGATCAAAAGAGCAACAGTCACAGCAATGCTGATCCAGTAATAAGAAGTAAAGCCACCTACCCAAGAAGCACCTTGAGAGCGAGCCTTTTCAGCTGCATTAATGACCACACGTTGAGCTTCTTCAGCAGTCAACTTGTTAGCATCTATAATGGCGTAAGCTGCCATCAATTCTTTTTTAAGGCCTTCATCACGAACCATCGCCAAAGAACCTTGAATCAACTCTTGATTCGAGAGACCCTGCATTTTAAGGGTGTGTAATTGAGTGCGGAATTTCTCCAAGGCCTGTTCACGGAAGGCCTGGTCTTGTTGATCCCAATCAACGTTTAATGAGTAGTTAAGCTCGTTAATCGCTTGAGATAGGCCCAAAGTTGCGCCTGTCGAAGCTGTAGCAGTCGTAAGGAATGCGAGAGCAAGCATCAAAGTAATGAATTGTTTCATGGATCCTCCAGAATTTAAGAACGGCTTTTGTAGCTCGCCTGGAAGGGTCCGTCAACGCACCGTTGTAAGTGCCCAAAAAGAAAAGGGAGACCGAAGTCTCCCTATCTTTTTAGCTAATGATCCGACGAAGGGATTAGTAGCAGTATGTTTCGTAGAAACAGTCAGAGTACCAGTAGTAACCGAAAGAGTCGTAGTAGTCGTAACATACGTACTCATCGTAACAAGTAGTTGAAGAACCGCCGCCTGAAGAAGAACCGCCGCCTGAACCAGCTGCTGCGATAACAGCAACAAGGATCAACACGATAAGAGCGCCGTAAAGGATACCGTCGCTAGACCATGAAGCACCACGGTTGTAAGTCTTAGAGATAGTCTCCATAACCATTTTACGAGCTTCGTTAGCTGGAAGCTTGTTGATCTGAACGAGAGTCATTGCGTTCTTAACTTCTTTAGCAAGGTTAGCATCTTTGATGTTGCTAGTTGCGAATTCAACCAACTCAGCGTTAGTCAAACCTTGAGCTTGAAGAGCTTTAACTTGCTCAGTGAACTTGCCCATCTGAGCGTCGTAGAACGCGCGGTCAGTTTGGTTCCACTCAACAGACAAAGCATAGTTCAACTCGTCAAAAGCAGTCTTGAGAGAGTTGTTAGAAACGGCGTTCGCTTGTACAGAGACAAATGCGAATGCCAAGAAACCTACGAAAAACTTCTTGAACATATTTCCTCCAGAGGAAAAGGTTTGTTGGTAAAAAAATCTTGCAATGCTTGTAACCCGCCCCCCCATTTTCCTCAAGGCTAAAAAGCTTACCTGTACTTTATTCCACGGTGCCACATCGGCACCATTTAATACTCTGTTTTCTCTCTAAATTTCATAGCAAACGTTAAGATTGGGCAAAAAAAAAGAGGGCCCGAAGGCCCTCTATCATTTGAGTCAGCAAGCTAGCGCCAAAGTGCAACCAGCGACTAGATACCGCGCGAGTTGTAGCGGCGAAGAATCTTCACACGATCAACAAACGGAGAAGCACAATCCGTTTCACAGGTCTTCAAGATACCTTCGATGAGCTGCTTTCTGATCGTCGAGTTAGTATTGATCTTTTCACGAAGAGAATAAACGAACTGCGGAGACTTCTCGTCGCCAACAATGGCATTCAAATCCCACAACATACCGAAGACGAAGTCACTATTCGCCCAATCAGTCGTTTCGAATTCGACTTGGTACTGTTGCTTACGAGTCGCTTTCTTGCCATTAAAGGTATTGTAGTTCTTAATCTTGGTCGCCAAATTTGGGCTATCAGCAATCTGGCCTGCAAAGAAGTCTGCCATGCCTTCAATCACTGAAGATGAGTGAGAAAGCACCAAATGATCCGAGAGAGCTACGTGAGCATACTCATGATAGATGATTTCTGGAACAAGCGCTGAATCAAGCCAGAACCACTTACGTGAGAATACGCGAGCAAGTGGATCAGCGTACTGATAAGCGAGTTCAAGAAAGATACTTGTGCCAGCAACGCGAATGAGGTTTTCCCAACCAAACGTCTGCTCCATGATAGTTGGAGAATCAGAAGTCTGAGTTTGAATCAACTGTGCCAGGAAGCGCTGAAAAGTCGACATGTGCATTTGTTTACGGAAAGATGCAAGAACGCCTCCCCATTCACCCATACCGTCGTTTTTGATTTTCAATTCATCAATATGAACCTTCTTAACTGGACGGAACCAAATCTCCATCTCCCAAGGCTTAATGCCACGGCCTTCGATACCTTTGCCGGCAGGAATAGTCAGAGCGTTGTTATACTGAGGATCAAGCTTATCGTTAGCGAAATGGCCAAGTTCATTAAACTGGTTGGTCAAATCTAAACGGATCGTGAGCTTAGGCAATTTCTGGACGTATTGTGAGTCCAGCTCACGCACAAACCAGTCACGTGCTTTGTTTAAGTGAAAATATGTTGTTGCTGCACGAAGAAGAAGTGCTTCATCCTCTTCGTTAAAGCGCACGGCCTCTTCATCCTTCCCTTTAACAACTTTGAAGTACTTACCATCAAAGCTATCAGGTGAAGTGAGATGTGAGAGTTCCATTGTCCGAATAATCGGTTTGAAACTTTCACTGCGCATGACCACGCGTGAACTCATTTCAAAGGTGTCTTGAGCCAAGCTCAATGTAGGGACAAGAAGAATTAAAGCTAATAGTGTTTTCATTTTCATTGTCCTTTAAAACAAACTGTCTTGATCGTCTTGAGGAGCATCCTTCACCATCGCTTCAATTCCAACGATCGCTAGAGATGGAATAAAGCCATAAGGAGGAGGTATCACAACCGCTAATACACCACCGAACATACGTACCCATGAAGAAGCTTTGTCCCAGAACGTTTTAGTTGGATTCCAGATCTCTTCAAGTTTGGCGACTTCATCCAGCTCAAGTGCGGTGATCAGACCGCGCTCATAGGCCGAAGTCATCAGATCGGTATAACTTGGCTGGCGACCAGCAAAATATGTATTAGTCGTAAGTAGCTTCATCTCTTTGCGTAGTACTCGGATAGCAAAGCGGAAGCGCTCCATCGGATCAAGCGTAAGTGTCTCACGAACTTCATCACTCAAATCATAAACTAGGATTTCGATACGAGGACTTTCAAGACGCTCTTTAAGCTTCTTGATGACATCACCCATGAGTGTGATCTGGATCGGAGTGTAAGTGAGGTAAAGTCTTTGACGGTAAGAGACTTTCTCTTTACCCGCACGTTCAGTAACGAACTCTGAGCGCTCAGTCACATCAGGCAATGGGAACTGCGTGCGCAAGAAGGTGCGCTTTTGAACGTAATCAGCAAGTGAGATCTGCCAGGTAGGCATATCATCATAAAGAGCTTCGGCGATTTCTTCATGAGCGAGAGCAGTAATATATTTCTGCTTCAAAGCTACATTGATTTTGGTACGAAGCATTTTTGGAGAGAAGTTTTTGTCACCCTGACGGTAAGCCGCCAAGAGTTCGCGAACTGTTTCATGCAAGCATTTTCCGCGAGCGCGTTTTTGTGAGAACTCTTTCATCGGACGCATGTCTTCAGGCACTTCACCTTCAGGCATTTTGAGTTCGTCATTAAGCTTCGTGTTTACATCTTTTTGAACGTAGTGGGCCTGCAAGAGTAAGCGCAAGACCATGTCATCAATCAAACCAGATTGACGAAGACCCTTAATAAACATCTCACGGTCATTTGCAAATTGTGGAAACTGACCAATCTTAGCAGTCCACGCAGCATTTACAGAAAATGCGCATGCCTCACCTTTTAGGTTTTCAAGAACTTCCTTGAAGACTGGCTCAAAAGCTTCTTTGGTGGCCCCTAAGTTATCCAGCTCACGCTCAGTGCGAGATCCTAAGACATAGGAAGTCGCTTCTCGATCATTGAGCAGCGGATGGGCACTCGCTGTTGTTAGAGTGGCAGCAAAGCACACTCCAAGTACCAAATGGCGCACTGGGGACTCCTTCATTAAGGTAATGCCCCACTCTAGCGTGATTCCGTTTATCGATGGGTTAAGGGTGTAAAAAAGAAAGGGAGGTTTGACCCTCCCCCCTGTCTTAGATCCTCAGGAACCAGTTCCGTTTATCCCTCAGATCTAATAGCTTTCTGTGTTGCGTTTCGCTTAAGACGGCGTCGGTGAGGCATGAGAGCATACCAAAACGCCAGGGGAAGACTTCCCACTAAAAGAACATAACAAAGACTACGCCAAGGCTCGCGCATGTGAACTCCCTTCACAGTTTTACCTCGAGTCAGGAGAGCGCAACAGCAGGCGTTTTAAGAGATAATATTTGTAAGGAAAAATGACACCACCAGGGCCAAAAGGCCCCCAATTCTGGCCTTTAGTTCGACGGCCTGATGAGTCGTCTACGAACTGTGATTTTGGTCTTAAGATGGTGCCATGAATATTCCTCAGTCCAAATGGGCCCGTGGCTCGAAGCTCTTAAAGTTGGCGGGAGAAGTCGTTGCCCGGGAGGCCCAGGCCCGTCTTCCTGGCAAGGCCTTTGAGCAGGTGCAAAAACTCGCTTTAAGAGTGGAACAGACCCGTCTATTGGTGGAAACCCTCTCCCAGATGAAGGGTGCCGCCATGAAGGCCGGCCAACTCCTGGGACTTGAGGCCACCGATCTCTTTCCACCGGAGGTGATCGAAGTTTTAAGTCGCCTTCAGTCAGAAGGGAGCTCGCTCCCCTTTGAGAGCATTGAACCTATTTTAAAAGCAGAGTTAGGCGACAGATTTAACGATTTAACTGAAATCTCAAATCGACCCATCGCCAGCGCCAGTATTGGCCAAGTTCATACTGCAGTTTATCAGGGACGAAAGATTGCCCTTAAAATTCAGTTTCCCGGCGTGGCGCTGACAATCGATTCAGATGTCGCCCTGCTGAGAAACCTCGTGGAGAAACTCTTTTTCTTTACTGGCAAGAAGGCCGACCTTACTGCACTTTTTGAAGAGATCCGCCATACCCTTCATCAAGAGACCGACTATCTCGCAGAGCTTAAATTCATGCAAAGCTACTATGAGAATTTTAAGACTCATGCCGGCTTTCGTATTCCAAGGCCCATTCCTGAACTTTCCTCTGAAAAAGTCCTGGTGATGGAATATCTCGAAGGCCAACAACTCAAAGATTGGTCGATGATCGCCACTCAAGCTGACAAGCAATTGATTGGTGAACGCATGATGGAGCTTTTTCTCCATGAGTATTTACGCTGTGGTTTAGTGCAAACAGACCCCAACTGGGGGAACTTTTTAGTGGGAAAAGATTGTGAGCTTATTGTCCTCGATTTTGGTGCCAGCAAAACCTATTCAACTGAATTTCGTCATACCTATCGCCAGGTGCTCTCTCACACAATGCATCGCCAACACCCAGAGCTGATTGCAGTCTCAGAAAGCTTCGGGCTACTCGACAACAGAGAATCACAGGATGTTAAAAATCTTTATCTGCAAATGATGGACGTCGTTATTGCACCTTTTAGGCATGAAGGCATTTTTGACTTTGCTCATGAGACTTACTCTGAAAACTCAAAAAAAGTTTCTCTCGAATTCGCTCGAGCGCTTAAGTACAGTCCACCCCCGAGGGAACTTATCTTTTTACATCGTAAACTTGGTGGGGTTTTTCAAACGCTCAAACGTTTGGGAGTAAAGATGGATTTGCAAGCGGTGTGGATTGAAATGATGAAGTAAAAAAAAGGGCCCTCAAAGAGGGCCCTTCTCATTATTGCATGATCAAGAACATTCTCATCAAGTGCTCTTCAGCTGGAAGCTGCTCGTTCAAGTACATTTTCAATACTTCTACTGGCAACTCATAAAGAGGCTTCAATTCTTCAGAAACTGCTGGAGCTTCATTGCCAGCCGCTGTTTCTTCAGAACCAGTTGTTGGCTCTGTGATAACAACAGGCGGCTTAGGAGTTTCACGATCCTTGATTACAGCTTCAACCTGCTCTGGCTTGAACTTCTCAATGATCTGACGGAACTCACGAAGCTCCATTAATTCGATAGCAAGAGCATTTTCTTCAGCTGCACCAAAGCGTGAGATCAAGCGACCCTGAGCATCTTTAAACTCAGCTGTCTTTTTGATCTGGTCTGCATTCACAACAGTCGTTGGCCCCAAGCGAACAACACTCAAAGTATTAAACATACCCCAGTTCGAAACGATATCATCAGCTTGAGCAAATGACTTCTTAGCGATTGGGAGCAAGAGTTCACGAAGATCCACTTCAACTTTGTTGATACCCAAGAAACGGTTTAATCCAGGATGGAATGAACGTTTAATCTTGTGTGAAGCACCCACTGGGAAGCTGTATTCAACTGTCATTGATTCACCGTTCACCAAGTCGATTTTGACGTCAGTTGTAATTGAGTCAGTGATCAAACTTGTCAACGTATCAGTAATTTTCTCAGCGAAGACTGGGTAATCCAAGAAGTTACCACGGTAGTCGTCAAAAGTTGAAATGCCCATCACACGTTTTGTGAGGTACTCCATCGCCAAGACCTTATCCATCCAGATACCACGGACTGAGATCTGTGAAGGATCGGCATTCAATTCACCAGGCAATGAACTATCAAAGCGTTGGTTATTGATAAACTTACCAGTCTGACCAACAGAGAGGTAGCGAGGATTCAAGCGAACATCAGGGCTGAAGCATGAATCAGCTTCGCCACCGAATTGAGAGAGTGGTAACAAGGCGACAATGCGCTTAAGCTGTGTATCAAAAATCGCACAGTGAACATCTGGAGTATTCAATACTTCCAAGTAGAAGTCAGCTGCAACCATCGCTGCATCTTTCATTCCTTCAAAGAACTCTTTATTTGAGCGGATAATTTCACGAGTCGCTTCATCTTCTGCGTTCTCGATTTCTTCATCCCAGTTTGCATTGATCAAAGTTGGATAGAGGTTACCCAAGCGATCGTAGACTTCAAAGAAGCGACGAAGTGATTCGAAAGTATAATCAAGACCGAAGTAGTAATTAACGTCACCGCTGTAGCTGTCAAAGTTCAAGCGACGGTTACGGTAGTTACGCTTGTTGTAATTCTTCTTGTAGTTATTAACAAAGTTCTCAGCGATGGCCTTAAGACCAGAACCATCATCAAAGCGGTTACAGCCTGGGTTCACTTCTACGTGTTCATCCGTACAGAATTGGAATTCACGCAAGTCCTTGTCTTGACCACTCTTTTTGAGGTCATCAAGAGTTACACCAGCTGGAAGTTTTGCAATCGATCCGTCTTTTAATTCAACTTCACGCTTGTACCCGTAACGAAGAGCAGCGATATCGTACTTACCCATAACCGGAAGCTGATTCAAGCTAGAGTTACTGTAATCCATCACTGAAGAGTAGGTCACATCGCGCTTGATATTGAGAGAACGAAGTTCCTGAGCTGAGTAGTAGTTATTCTTATCTTCTGAACCATTGAAGTTGTGGCGAAGACCCAAGTTATGACCAAACTCGTGAACCAAAGTTGGTACCCAAACATTCGGCATTAATTTAGCGATAACTTTTTCTTTATCTGACTCAGAAAGATCATTCCAAGGCTTCAACTCTTCAATACCAAGACCTTCGGCCGAGATATCTGAGGCGAGAGAATCGTGCCAGTTCACAAGGCTTGAGTGATAGAAGCAACGATGGCTCATTTCATTCAATTGGGCCTTAGCGATTTCTGTTTCAGTCAAGTTTTTGCGATTCTTCAACTGATCAAGCCAGTGCTTCAATTCAATCTTACGAGCAGGGTTGAACATTTCTTTCTTGATATCAAGAGACATTCCTACACGTGTGTTCACACGGCGTTGAGTATTTTGAACAGCTGTTACTGGACGAGTTGATGTCAATCTCTGCAACAAAGCATTATGCGATTGGACGCGTGCACTATTATCTGAGCTGACTGCTACATTTGAAGTGACACCTGCGCGTGAAGCCTCAGCTCCAGCTTGGACACGTACGGCTTCGGCCGCTTTTTCTTCAATAAGCTCATCGTAAGTTTCAGAGATAAATTTCTTAATTGTACCGTAGTACATAACTGTTTGAGCTTTAAGAATCTCACCAGTGCGTGGGTTAGCAATTGATGGGCCGTAACCAATCACACCTGATGCTTGTGGATCATCGACTAAGATCAAGAAGTTATTACGAAGATCACCGATATCTTTGCCGCGACCATCCTCTAACTTAATACGCATATCAACACCCGCTTTTTCAAACGAGTTGTTAATTGTCGCGATCGCTTGCTTAGTGTTCTCAAGGATTGACTCCATTCCTTCTTTGTAGAAAGCGTCATTTAAGTAATAAACGATTTCTTTGCGGTTTGGATTCCAACGGTTCATCATCACCATTTTAGAATCATCGCGAGTGCGGTTATCCGCTGTTAACTTCGTCATTTCCGTTGTGAAGTAACCAAAGCTGTTTTGGTCTTCAAATGGATATTTGATTGTTTCGTAGCCTTGCGAAGCGAGCTTCGAGAGCTTAACAAATGAATAGAAGTAGTTAACAGTGAAAGACATATTACGAAGATCAGCAAAAGTCTGGATATCCGCACAAGCGATATCGGCCTTCCAAGTCTTGGTGATTTGAATATTCAAAGCATCTTTTTCGACTTTGACTTCTTTAACAACAGTTTTGCCTTCACCGTAACACCCCATAAAGGCATTCGTGAGTTGTTCAGGAAGTGTATTGGTTTCATCGAGTTTCAATGAAGCAAAGTCAATCTTAGCATAACGCTTTGACTGCCAAGGCTTATCGTTCACTTCTTCTTCTTGGTTAGCACACTCACCGAACTGGTCTTCCTTACAGCGGAAATCCTTGTGCTCGATGCTGAATTCCATAACTGGGCTAAAGTTATTGCGATTGCCAGAGAAGCGGTCTTCGCGAGGAAGCTCTTCTACGACAAGCTTGTCTTCTTCGTATTTGAACGTCACGAGCTTTTGCTCGCCCATCCAGAAAGATCGAGATGCTGTTACATCTTTAGGTGTCTCACCTACTGATGGCACATACACGTATGGGTCGTTCGGATCAGTCGAGAGAGCGCTCTTGGTGAAGACACTTTCTTTGTAGACCTTCTCGTAGTTTTGTTCTTTAGCACACCCGACTGCGAGTGCTGCTAGAACGATGATCGGCGTGAACAGGTTAAACGTCGTTTTCATGTCCAATTCCCCTTCCCTTAAAAGACCCAATAGAGAGCTGTATATACTGTGCTGGTTTCGTTATCGAATAATTCAAATGTTTGATCAGTACCATTCTCAAAACGACGGAAAGATCCGGCGTTCGTCCAGCCTGCACCCCAAGTGATGCCGCTAGCGAATGAATAACCAATTTCGCCTGAAGCTGAGAAACCTGGATTACGACGAGTGCCATCGTAGGTCCAGCTCTGCGAATATCCGGCGACTGGCTGAAGATAAATATTGTCGGTGATGCTCCAGATACCAACTAAGGTATGGCTGGTGGTGTACTCGATATTGGCGGAACCCACGCGATTTTGTTTGTAGCTGTGGAAGTTCTTAATGACCTGTGGAAGGTAGATCACCATCACTGATGGGGTCAAAGTGGCCATAACAAGTGGGGCCACACTGATACCTAGTAACTTTGTGTCCCTATCGCGAGACTCTTTAGAATAAGGAAGATTAGCGCGGATTTGCTGACCAATCGTGAGCTTCTTTCCGCGAGTCCAAAATGAGTTGTTAACCCAACCAACAAAACCATCATTTGGTTTCCACTCTTGGCCTTGAGTTGTCTCTTTATAGCCACCCAAATAAGCGCGGATGAGGTTGGCGTCTTTCACGCGGTAGTTAAAGGTCAAGTCCCCAGAAACAGAAGACTCTGATGAATAGGTATTTGGGTTATAAAGATTGGTGTTGTAACCCAACGACAAGTTGCCCGAGTACGTCGGTGGCTTCTTGGCAGTTAAGTTCTGTTGCAACGTTGATTGCGCGTGAGCAACACCCACCGAAATCAGCATCAACACTGTCGCAAACATGAGGCGCATAAGTTCCCCTTATGACGCCCAAATCCATTTAGGCTAACGTGCAAAAATCCATTGCATGCCATTCCATGCAAGAACCGGGCTAAACTCCTGACTATTTTGCTTTTGTAAGTTTATTTGAGAACTTAGGCCCTCATGAAGAGGGCCTAATGCCTTGAAATACTGTCAAAACTTTAGACAGCTGTAGTTTTATAGGTCTTTTAGGATAACACCCACCAAGCGACGGATATCGCCCTGAAGGGTTTGAATGTCGTGGTAAGGAGCATCTTTTTCGCTCATTTTGCAGAAGTGATTCGAGTACATCAGAGAGAGATGAATCACGTTTGAGAAGATCATTTTCACCGCCCAGAACATATCGGCCTCAGGTACGTCGTGCTTCACTTGTGCGGTAATCGCTCGCGCGATCGCCATTTCACCCGGAGGACCGAAGTCTTCGTCATTGGGACCGCAGGCCATATCTTCGCCCCAGCCCTTCTCTGACAAGAGCATCTTAAACACCGATCGCAAAATGTCTGAGCGCTCATTAAAATAACCAAAAATCCAAACTGCCAAATCCTCTACTTTTTCCTCAGGAAAATCACTGCGCCGTTTTTCAATCGCCGTTTGCGATTCCATGAAAATGACATCCATCACCTGAAAGAAAAGTTTTTCTTTGGTATCAAAGTGATAATTCACCGCTGCAATATTCACTTCGGCGACGCGAGCAATCTCGCGCACCGAGGCGCCATCAAATCCTTTGATGGCAAACAGCTCTCGAGCGGCCGACAAGATTTTATTTTTGGTATCGAGAATCTGTGATTCAGTCATGACTTCACCATCTCCTCAGGCAGGTCCTCTACCGAATGCTCAACACTTGAGCCTAGATTTTTAAATGAACGAAGTCCTGGTAATTTTAACAAGAACGTCATCCAGTCTTCAATAATCGCCACTGCTGGTGGAACGAAAATCAAAGTAAAGATCGTACCGGTCGTGAGTCCCCAGGCCATCGCCATGGTCATGGGAATCAACATGGCATCTTGTCCACCAATACCGTAGGCGGTCGGAAAGAGTCCCGCCATCGTTGTGAGTGATGTGGTGATAACGGCACGGAAACGCTGACCCGATGCTTGCACCAAAATCTCATCAAGCGGCATCTTCGCTTCTTTGCGAAGCACGTTAATGAACTCAACTAGAACAATCCCTGAGTTCACAATAATTCCTGCCAGACCAATAATACCAATCATAGCAAGGAAGCTGACCGGGCGCTGGTGCAAGAAGAATGAAATAGAGAAACCAATCAGACCTAATGGAATAGTCATCATAATTACAAAGGGCATTAGGAATGAACGGAACATAAAGACCATCAAAGCAAAAATACCAATCAACGCCAAAACCATCGCATCAGCAAGTGACTGCATTGATTCAGCAGTACTTTCGTTCTCACCACCTTGTACCAATGAAACTTCTGGATACTTCAATTGCAGCTCGGCCCATTTCTTCGCTAAAATTCCATTAGCAACAGGTGACGTCATCTTAATGCCATCTACACTGGCAGTAATTGTGCGAGCGCGTTTGTAATCAAAACGTTTGATCTGAGGAGTTCCAGGCTTGGTTTCAAACTTCGCCATGCGACCTAGAGGAACAAGATTGCCTTGGCGATCCATCACCGGAATTTGTGCCAAATCTTGGTAGTTCTCACGGTTAGTGTCTTTGAATTTCACATTCAAATTCACTTCTTTGTTATCCAACGTCACATCAGAGATAAACAAACCACCCATCGCCGTACGAACCGTGGTGCCAATGTCAGCGACATTGATCCCTAAACGATCCGTGAGTGGATAATCCACATTCACTAAAACTTCTTCTGCATCCGTTACGTCTTCGACTTTAAGATCAAGAATCCCTGGCGTGGCCTTCAAGAGCGCCATCACTTCATCAATGACTTCTTGATTTTTGCGGGCATCGTTAGAGCGGAATGTCGCTGATACTGCCGCACCCACTGGTGGTCCATTAATCATCTCTTCAAAAATGACGGTTCCATATTCCTTGGTATCAATCTCATCACGAAGCTTTTTCAAAAAGACGGTATAAGGCACATTATATTTTGCGTAATCAGTCGCGTAGATGGTGATAAGACCTTGATTGTCCCCTTCGCCACCTTTGGCATCATCAGGACGACCTTTCGAAGTACCAGCACGAGCGATAACTTCACGAACGTTTTTCTCTCCACCGACCTCAAGCACTTTTTGACTGATTTCCGCCACAATCTGACGTGTGCGCTCAAGCGGAGTTCCAATAGGAGCTTCTACGCGCGCCATATAAATCTCAGTATGTTCGGCTGGGAATAGAATAAACTTATTTCCGACCGCATTCAGCACTAATGAGCCCACGATCAAGGCCAACATACTGCCCACTGTGATGTAGCGATGCTTAACCACTTTGCGCATAAAATTCTCAAATTTCACACGGAAAGGTGCAAACCAATCCTTGGCACCGGCCTCACCCATTTTCTTCACACGATTTCCCACGAATGACAAACGCATAGGCAAGAATAAGAATGACTCAAAGAGTGAAACGATCAGAGCAATGGTCACAACGATCGGAATCGCCATAATGAACTTACCCATGATGCCTTTGGTGACAAGCATAGGAAGGAAGGCGGCAATGGTTGTGAAAGCTGTGGCGGTAATCGGCGCCCACAGATCAGCAATGGTTTTAACGAGAGCTTGGTGAGTCGGCATCCCTTCTCGACGAAGGCCAACGAAGTTATCGGTAATGACAATGGAGTTATCGACCAACATACCCATGGCGATGATCAATGCAAGGATCGTGATTGAGTCAAGATTCAAGCCAAACATCGGCATAATACCAAGAGTGGTGAGAATCGCGAGTGGCAGAGACATCGAGGCCATCACCCCAGTCCAGCCGGGAATAAAGACTAATAAGAATGCGAGAACAATCACGAGTCCTGAAACAGCGTTAGAGTTAAGCGTATCAAGCTTCGCTCGCACTTTGGTTGCTTCGTTATTATAGACATTGAATTGAACCGTGCCTTCGTAGGCTTTTTTGTAGCGCTCCACGACAGCAAATACTTGGTCAGCAAGCTTGATGGTGTCAGCGCCTGCTTTTTTGTTCACGATGAGTAAAACTGCTTCTTGTCCGTTCCAAGTCGTAAGCGTTTTTGGTTCTTCAGCTCCATCAATCGCCTTGGCGACATCTTTTAAGCGAACAATTTGCCCGGCAAAGTTAGAACGGATAACCAAATCACCTAACTCTTCAGCATTTTTAACTTTAGCATCTAAGCGCACCAAACGTTTTTCGGTGGCACTCTTCATATCTCCACCAGGTGTGGAAATATTGCGAGATTGCGCCTTGGCGAGAACTTCTGAAACACCGATGTTCATGGCATTGAGTTTCGCCATATCAAGTTCGACGGTAAATTCACGATTTCTGAAACCGCTTGGGCGAACATCTTTCACCGCATCGATATCTTCAATCTCTTCTTTTAAAAGATCAGCGATGCGATCACGTAAACGGTTCACGCCTGAACCCACGACGGCAATTTCAATTGCAGGAAACTCGGCCGACTTAATTTCTAAAAAACTCGGCTGTTGTTCAAGGTCCGGTGGAAGCTTTGAAACACGTTGAACCGCTTTCTGCAGATCATCCATAACCTTGGTTGAATCAACATTATCCATATCAGCGCGGACTACGATGACACTTTGGCCAGTTTGCGAGATGGACTTTACATCCTTAATCCCTGAAACAGCGCGGATCTCATCTTCAATCGGTTTAGTGATAAGGGCCTCAATATCTTCCGGTGAAGCCCCTTTATAGTTGGTGGTAATAGTAGCGATGGCAAAATCCACCGCCGGCCAAGATTCAGCATTCATTTTGCTTAAACCTTGCAGTCCGATTACCAACATAAAGCCCATCAGTACGAGAGTGAGCTTATAGTTGCGAATAAAAAAATCAGCAATATTCTTCATGTGTTAGATCCTGTTGAACTCACAAGGAGTTTCAGTAAAGACAACCAGGTAATCGAAAATAGTATTTATAATTTCAAGTTGTGTGCTGATCGTTGTGAGATTGGAATTCAAAAGAGCATCTTGATCCAAAATCAAATCATTGGCCGAAACACGGGCCTCGCGGAATTTACGATTTTGCACTTGCAGGCGTTTCTCTAGAGCAATGGTATTTTGTTTCTGAGATCGCACCACTTCTGACAAAAGCCCAATGACTTTCACGAGCTGCTGATGAGTGGAGATGATATCCGTATCGTTTTGTTTGATCTGCGCATTGAAGCGTTTTTCGGCCAAAAGCTCTTGAGTTTTACGAGTATCCCCTTTACCAAGCGGAATCACTAACTGAAGACCTGCGGAATATCCAGTACGATCATTTTCTTGCCAGTCATCGAAGGCATCATTAACAGATCCTTCGATTAAACCATTGCCTTTATCTTTACTCGCGACACCAGTGGTTTTCACTGAGCCAATAAATTTCAAATCCACATCATCATAACTCGAGGCGAGTTTTGATTGCTCTTTTTGATTCTGACGCAAGAGCGCAGTGATTTCATCATACTGAGTGTATTCATAGGGAACGCTCGTATTGCTGGCAATGGTCGCTGTACAAGCCAGCACCGTTTGAATCATTTTTGGAACATCGTACTCAGTTAAGACCACATCTTTCGCCATTAAGCTTGGCAGAAGATTCTTGAGTTGTTTAAGCAAAATTTCTCGCTGATACATATAATAGAGACGTGAACCTTCACGAGATGCCACTTGCGCCTCGTAGCGTGCCACTTCCCCTAAATCGGCGACACCCGCATTTTTTCTGCGAGTGGCATCGGCCAATTGCTCCTGAGAGATTTTTTTCAGTCCCTCATAAACCTTGATTTGTTCATTATTGGCCACCAATGACCAGTAGGTACGGCGAAGGGAGAGCTGGAAGGCTTTTCTTTGGACGTTGCGCTCAATCTCAGCACGCTTTTGGACAAAGTCGGCAGCATTGCTTTGTGCTTTACTCAAACGACCAAACAAATCTTTCCAGAGATCAACCTGCAGATCGAGGCGCACTGTGGAAGTTGAAACTTCTTTGAATCGGCCCGACACAGTCGATGAGTTTCTTCGATCAGCTCCTACTCCCGCTGAGAGTCCTACGCCCCCACGGAAATTTTGCCTAACACCTAATTGAGCATTTTGCTGGGGGCTCCAAATCGGCTGGAACTGAATGATGGCCTTCTCTTTGGTCTCAGCTGTTTGCAGGTCACCAAAAATCTCTGGTCTAAATTTGTCATGCAGTTGTTCAGACTCAGACTTGGCCTCAAGGAAAGCAGCTTCAATGGATTCCCATTGAGGAGCTTCTGTGAGGGAGATTTCGGCGAGTGATTTCTCGTTTAGGGAGAATGTTTCCGCAGCAAAAACAGCCGGGATTTGGAGGAACAGGAGGCCCGTGAACAAAACGGGGAATTTCATGATATATATCCTTTTCAAACGTTTGTTTGAATCATACGTTTGACACATTTTGCCGATAAATACTAGAAAATGCAATAAGGTCTCCATGAAATTATGAAATAAGGCTAAAACTACCGGATTTATAGGGTTTTAGTTCGAGCCCACTCTTTTTGTTAAATCAATGCTTTGCATAAGACGTTAGACATGGGAAAGACAGGGGGAGTTTAACTTCCTGGGCCCGTCCTTTTTGGGGCATAGTGTCTGGGTACTCTCCTTAAAAGGATGCTTTTTATGAGCGAGAATCTTGAAGCCTTAAATAAAGGCGTAACTGATAAAGTCCTCAATTGTGAAGTTCAAGACGATACCGGCCTTAATGACTTTCAAAAACTCCCCGATCGCCAAGGAATTTCTATTCCGCGTGTAGGGATCAATCGCTTTCGTATTCCATTGAGCTTTAAACATCGCGATGGCTCGATCATGAATCATGATTGCGAGGCGAGCATGTATGTGAATTGTCCGGCAGGAAAAACCGGCATCAATATGAGTCGCCTATGCTCTATTTTGCAAAACGAAGGTGCCAATCTCTCTGTTAATCAGAAATTTTTCCGCAATGTCCTCTCACGCTATCGCACCGACCTTCGCGATTATGATCATGAAGAAAAACTCGACGAAGCCTATTTGCGACTGCAGTTCAGCTACCCGGTTAAACAGCTCTCGCTGAAGAGCCATAACTGGGGTTGGCAGTACTACCGCACTATCATTGAGGCGCGTGAAACCAAGACCAAAGGTTTTGAGTCATTCATCACTCTAGAATATGAGTACTCTTCAACTTGTCCTTGCTCACTCTCCATGGCCAAGCAGTATGAGGCTGACTACGCAGCCGGATTGACTGAAGAAGGTAACGGTATTGGAGTTGCTCATGGTCAGCGCTCGCGTGCGACTGCCAAAGTTCGTTTAGCGGCCAACGCTAATTTTGGAATTGAAGATCTCATTGAGCTCATGCGCTTGGCGATTCCGACAGAAACGCAAAGCCTTGTAAAACGCATCGATGAACAAGCTTTCGCAATTCTTAATGGTGCCAATCCGATGTTCGTTGAACATGCTTCTAAACGTTTGTTCAAAGTACTCAATAATGATGATCGCTTGGCGGATTGGATTGTTTCATTGGAGCACTTTGAATCGTTGCACTCACATAATGCTTGTGCGGTCTTGTTTAAAGGCATTGAAAATGGGTTAACTGAAAGCCCAGTCTTTTAAGGACAAAGGCTCGCGCGCAGATGGCGCGAGCGCTGATTCTCGTCTTCAGTCAGCTCCAGCGTGACAGTATCTTCTGGGCGACGAGTACGAACGTAGCGAATAGCATCCCCTTCGCGATAAAAATAATTCTGACAATCTTCTTCCCCACTCTCGGGAATAATATTCGGATCGCGCACGCACACAAAATTTCTCTTAACTTGATCGGCCAGCACACCATGTGAGCCGACAAAAGCTCCATTGATCGCCACATAGGGCCGCTGGTTAAGGCGCACACGTTTCTTGAGTTCTTCAAAAACAGCGATGCTGCGATTGTTGTAACCCGGCAGAGGAAGTCTGCGAGCGCTATAGCGTGTTTCATATGAAATGATTCGCCCGCGCAAAATGGCTTCGACCAAAGGCACACTAGAGAATTCAGCTAAATTTTTGAAGCCCGGAACGGTCACGACTAAACCTTGCCTGGTTTTCTGTAACATCTCGTACACAGCACTTCGACAGTACTCGGTGTTCTGCCAACAGCTCCACTCATCAGCGAGAGTGGGATCAAAGCGCAGCAGATAAATTAATTCTTGAGTCAATAGCGCATGTCCGCGACAACGTCCCACTCCGCGGTAACCAAAATTAGCGAATGAAAGATAATCCTCTGCGCGTACCCAATTTTTTGGAAGTGCACCAAAAGCACAATGTGGAGCAGGTTCGGGATTAATTTCTTCGGGCGCTTTCTCAGTGAGAGCTTTCGCTGGAGCTGAATTGTCCTTGGCGCAACCGATGAGGAGCACCAAAAGGCCAATCAGTATGCGCACTATTTTTGTTTTTCCGTAATCAGTGAAATGTTATCGAGCTTGTGCTCACGCAAAAGATCGAGAACTTTCACTAAGCGTTCATAACGAACACCACCATCGACGCGCAAGTTAACCAGCGTTTTAGCTTCGGTCTTTTTAAACCAGGTAGGCAACTCTTCCATAGAAGCTTGTTTGCCGTTAATCGCCACCGCCGTGTCAGAAAGCTCAATCGTAAGATTATCCATCTTCTTTTGATCGCCCTGGCCTTGGGTCGCCTGAGGTAATTTTAAAAGAAGGGCAAGCTCATCTTTTCTGAACACCGAGGTGACCAAGAAAAAGATCAACAGCAAAAACACCATATCAATCAATGGAGTGAGATCCGCCGTGAGGGGTTCTCTGCGATTACGACGTGACATGGATTACTTCCCGGCCAAACGTGTAAGTACCAACTTCTCTAAGCGAATTTCTAGACTGTCGAGTTTACCAGTCAAAAAGTTGTGCGCGATATAGTGCGGAATCGCGACGATCAAACCAGCAATCGTAGTGATCAAGGCGAGTGAAATTCCAGAGGCGAAATCTCCTGGATTATCGAGGCCCTTAGCAGCGATGACTTGGAAAGCTTCGAAAATACCAACGACAGTTCCTAAAAGTCCTAGGAGGGGTGCGATGGTGGCAACGACGCGAATAACTGTCATGCCATATTCAAGTTCGGCCACTTTGGCAGAGATAAAATCTTTGGCGATGGTGAAGACATCCCCACCCTTCACTTCTGACTTCAATTCATCTGTTAAACTTTGGGCGCGAGTTTCAATATTTCCAGCAAAGTCGCGCAAAACCCAAAAGCGCCAGAGAACAAGCGAGAGTCCAACCACATTCATCACAACTAGAATCCAAGTGATCGCCCCACCTTGGTTCACATAATCAATCAAACGCATGGAAAATCCTTTTTCAGTTTTACTTATAAAGTGAGTAACGTATCGGGATCTTCACCTCGATCGGATTCCCTCCAAGCTCGGAAGGAATCGGTCGAAAGTGACCTAGGGTATTGACCGCTACCAGCGCTGCTTCATTGAGGCGCTGAAAGGGACAAGGCCTAGAGATCCGTGAATCAATGATATGACCGTCAGCTGTGAGTGTAAATGAGACTTCTACTACGCCGGTCTGACCTAAGCGTGAAGCTTGCACAGGATAAACTTTGTTGCGCTCAATCATAGCGCGTAACTCTGCGAGGTACATCTGCTTCAAATCGGCTGCTGCCATTTGCGCCAAAGGAGAAGTCGCTGTTGCTTGAACTTCAGCACGCTCAGGTGCTGATTCTGTGACGGGTAGAGTTTGCGTCACAGTTTTTTTAGGCTTGGGGGGAACGTAGGTTTTGGCGACTTGAGCTTCTGACATTGTGAGCACTAAAGCACCGGCAGTTTGGCCTGTTGCCCAATTATCTTGCATATGTTTCCAAGATAAAAATACTCCGTGCACCAGACAAAGAACTGTCATGATGGCCACAAGAGAACGGTGACTAGTAGGTGCGAATGGCATGAGTGTTTTATATATCAAACAAGTGTTCTCGTCCACCAGCTCTGCAAAAAAGAGAGACTTGACTCCTCGGGGCACAAAAGGCATCGTGTCTGAAAAAATTTTAATAAAAACAGATGGTTAAATATGGAAGCCCTACTCGAAATCAAGGCCATTCTCGATCAATTTTGGCATCTCAAATTGTTTACTGTGCAAGATGTGCAACTCACATTGGGCAATGTTCTCTTGGCAGGAACACTCCTCCTCCTCACTAATCGTCTGGCTCGAATTCTCTCTAAATTGATTCTGAAAAAAGTGGTTGAGCCTTTCCACCCTGACTCGCAGGCCTTGAACACCTATCGCCGCATGATTTACACGGCGAACTTTGTTTTATTCTTTGTTATCTCCCTCAGCATCGCGGGAATTCCGCTGACAGTCTTCACGGTTGTTGGTGGTGCACTAGCGATTGGTATCGGTTTTGGTTCACAGAATATTGTTAACAATTTTATTTCCGGCCTTATTCTCATGGCCGAGCGACCGCTCAAGGTTGGTGATGTTGTCGAAGTTGATAGCATCACTGGGACGGTGCTTGAGATTGGCACTCGCGCCACTCGCATACGTACTCAAGAAAATAAAATCTGGATTGTGCCGAATAGCATGTTTCTCGAAAAAGCCGTCTTAAATTGGAGTAATCGTACAGCGGTGGTACGTGCCGAAGTTGATGTCGGTGTTGCCTATGGTTCTGATTTGGAGAAGGTTCGTAATCTGGCACTCAAAGTTTTGCAGGAGATGCCTTTTGTCGAAAAATCACCTCAGGCGCGAGTGATCTTTAATGAGTTCGGCGACAACTCACTCATGTTCAAACTTTTGTTTTGGGCAGACGTTGATAAAGTTGATTCACTCATGCAGTGCCGCAGTGATATTCGCTTCGCACTCGAAAAAGTCTATCGAGAAGCGCAAGTGGAAATTAGTTACCCGCAGCGAGATCTGCACCTGCGCTCATCCACGCCTCTTGAGGTGCGGATTCAACACTGAACCATGCCACCAGTTCATGGCACTCGTGACGACTGCCACAAGTCCTTGGCCAGGGAAAACAGTATCACCAACTTGTGATAAGTTCGGCCTCTGATAGTGAGAGGGCCAAAGCCAAAAAGGATGACTCTTTTTGTGAGGTCTTCCCCCCACTCTTCCCTGCGTGCGACGTGTGTAATGGAAAAAAGTTTTTGGTGTTCCCGCCGTTAAAAACTTCACTTCTTTAATCTGGGGAAATCTTTTTAAAACATCCTGCCAGATCATCTCCATACGGGCTTTTTTCTTCGCCTGATATTCAACTTGAGAGAGCTCCCACCAATCCTCAACAATTGTGTGCTGTGAAAGTGTCAACGTTTGCCAGCCAGCTGGAGCACGCTCAAGATCTTCGGGATGAGAGAGCGAGACAAAATAATCATCTATTCCCTCATCCGGCATCACCAAATGATAGCTCTCACGAATAGGTTGATCATCCGTTCGAATAGCAGCATAGAGGGTGAAAGCTCCCCACCCCACTTCAGGCGAATTCGACTCTAATCCTAATAAGGCATCAAGTGACCAGCTGGTTAAATTGGCCACCACATGTTGAAAGCTTTCAGTCGTGTCCGTGAGTGTTAACTGGCAGTTCTCATCAATTCCAAGATGAGTGATCTCGCTTTGAGGACGAAAATCTCCGCCGAGTTTTTGAAAATGCTTGAGCCATCCCGAAAACAAACCCTCCATCCCACCTTGCGGGAGATATGTTTCTGCCGGATATGTCAGGGCAAGGGCACCAATCAGGGCAGGCACTTCGTCAGCTCGGTTTTGCGCCGAGATCATGCAAAGTGCATTCAACCAACGCTCAAACTTCTGAGTGCTCCCTTGGCGCATGCGACGAAAGGTGGTGAGATCCATCGCGATCGTTGGTAAGAGGGGTGTGCCTCTAAGCCATTGCGGCAGCTCTTTTAAATCGCTCAATCTTGCGGGAGGAAAATGATGTAGACTGGGAAGAAGTTGCCAGGCCCGCTGCTGCAAACTTTCGATATCATCCCAAAATTTTCGATGAGCGATGTCTGGGAATACACGCTGTAACTCAGTTAACCAAAACTCTCGATCGCGGCGGTAAGAAAAAATCTCAGTGCCTAAATGAAACGTGATACCAGGATCGGCCGCCCAAACACGCAAGGGTGCACCGGTTATTTCGCAAAAACGAGTGAGCGGACGATCCACTCCAATGCCACTTAGAGTGGTGGCGCCGACATCAAAACTAAAAAGCCCACGACGAAACCAGCCCGCTGAGCCACCGGGTGTGCGATGAGATTCAAACAAAGTTGTATCCACGCCATGGGATTGGGCCAGAAGTGCAGAGGCCATCCCACCCCCACCAGCTCCAATCACGGCGAGACTTTTCATTTGAGTGCTTGCTCCAATGCTTTAACGATACTCTCAGACTTGGGTGTCGTGAGTGATGTCCAGCGATCAATAATCTTGCCGTCCTTCCCCACCATGAACTTCACAAAATTCCAGCCAATATCACCCGAAGTTTTTTTATTGCTGGTTAGATAAGTATAAAGTGGGCGGCGCTCTTTGCCGTTCACTTTGCCTTTTGAGAGCAGCGGAAAATTCACATTGTATTTCTTCTGACAAAACTCTTTCATGTCTTGATCGGCTTCCGGCGTTTGCCCACCAAACTCATTGGAAGGAACACCCAAAACAGTGAAGCCCTTACTGGCGTATTCCGTTTGCAACTTTTGCAAATCCTCTAGCTGAGGAGTGAAGCCACATTGACTGGCAATATTGACGATTAAAACGACCTTTCCCTTGAGAGTAGAAAGCTTCATTTCCTTGCCATTAATGTCCTTTTCAACAATATCATGGAAGCTCGCGGCTTGAGCTTGGAACATAAACCCTAAAACAATGAACATAAGTAGATTTTTCATAAAAGGCCTCCCGGTCTAAGCAGCTAGTTTCTCATACTTGGCAAGCTTTGGTGAATCATCAAATCCTAGGCGGCCCTGGCCAGCTGGCCTCTCTTCGCATAAATTGGCCCTATAGGGAGGATTGACGTGCAAGGTCTTAAACTAGGTTCAAATATCTTAGACGCCGTTAATCGCTTGGACTTCAATTTCCACTCCCATGAAGCCGTTTCTGGTCTTCCGCAAGAACTTCACTCACTCTTTGATCATTCAGGTAAGCGCTTCCGCCCCGCTTTAGTCTTTTTATTTGGCGAAGTATTTGGACTCTCAGAAGCAGATCTCGTCCCCTACGCCCGCGCCGTGGAAATGACCCATACAGCATCGCTGGTTCATGACGATGTCATTGATGCGGCCGCTGAACGAAGAAAAATCCCCACCATCAATCATCGCTTTAACAATACTCAGGCGATTTTAGCGGGAGATTTTCTCCTCGCCCGTGTGATCGGCGATTTACTTAAGCATGGCCGCTTAGAAATCATTCAGACGCTCACTGATGCCATTAAAGATCTGGCCGATGGTGAGTGGCTCCAGGCCCATATCAAAACGCGTGGAATGGCGACTTGGGCAGAGCTTGAAACAGTCGCTCGCAAAAAAACCGGCAGCCTGATGATGTGGAGCTGCCTCGTTCCGGCCAAGCTTTCTCATCAGACTGAAGATATCCAAAACCTTTGCAAAACCCTAGGCGATGATATCGGTGTCTTCTTCCAGATGCTTGATGATGTGAATGATTTTAATCCTCATTCAGGCAAACCCTTTGCTGCCGATCTTCGTAACGGACAGCTCAACTTTGTGACTGTCAAAATGCTTGAAAGAAATCCTGAACTACAAATAAGTTTTGAGCATTTCCGTCAAACAGGTGAATTCAACTGTCAGGCGGAACTGCAAGCAGCGCTGAATGTTGTGGTGGAATTCTCTCTCTCACTTGAGAAAAGCCTGAATGAACGCTTTGCACTCTTGGCGACAGATCGCTCGAAGGCAAGCCTATCGATCTTTGCTAAAATGCTCATCAAGGTGCGCGAAACTTTCGCTAGGCCCACACTTTCCTAAGAGTGAGATTCACTCGCTCACCCTCTTTTAACAAACCACTGCTCTCAAAACTCAGACTCTTTTTATAAGCTCCACCCACCGCATGTCGCATAAGCCTGGCACTTCCACCAAAACAATAAACCGAGTTGCCAGGAATAAGGATGCTCTCTTCTTTTCCCGCAAGCGTTTCGTAATAAAAACGTGCTGTGCCACCAAAATTGAGTCCCACGACAGGTGCCTGCTTGTCCTGCTCTTCCTTGTCCACGTGCCACCCCATTTTGCGGCCCTGAGTGTAGTAGTTGACCAAGACTGCTTGCGCCTGCCAGTTCTGGGTTGCTGGAAAACAATCCAACACAATGGTTTTGCCAATCTTCTGTAGCCACTCCGGAATCGGATGAGGGGCCTTATCAAGATCGGGAAGAGATGGGTGGTACAAATAATCGAGAGGGTTCCAGTAAAGCCCTAGCCCCATATAATGATCCACTGGGTACTTAGGCCTGGCATGAAAACGATTGGGCTTCAGGTCGGGATGGTGAAAACCTCGCACAGCGTCCTGCCCGAGAGTGAGAATTCGGTTTAAATAGTCTCGTGCCTCTTCGATTTCGAAAAAGTCGTGGGCGACAAAAAAATCAGGACGAGGCCTCTGCCAGTTCATTGACTAAGGATAGCGCGATGGAACAAGAGAAAAAAGAGTGGGAAGCGAAACTTCGCCAAAGTTTCCAGCATGCCGAGGCCTTAATGAGCTTTATGCAGCACACACTTGAGAGTTTTGCCCATCGCTACCTCAATGATCCGCAAATTTCCGTCGAAGGCAGTGTGCTTTGGATGGAGGGCCGTGAAACGAATATGGGCCAGGCACTTAAAACCAATCACGCTGGAATTAAAGAGGCCGTGAAAAACCTCGCTAAAACCATCCCTCGCGAACAAAACCCGGCGATTGTCTCAAGAGTCAAAGTCGAGATTCATCAACTGACTGCCGATCTGGGTAAGATCACCCTCACCGCTCATGTGAATTGGGCCCATCCTGAACATTCCTGGGACAACCAAGCCAAAATAGAGAAAAAGAAAGTTCTTGTGTGGAATGATCTGACGGAATTCCGCAAAGGATTTCCGCTGGCCTTAGAAGAGGTCTGCGACCTTTTTCTCTAGGGTCTCATGAAAGGTTTGCTTATTCTTGGAGATCAACTTTTCCCCGATGTGGTGTGGAAGAAGCATCTCTCACTACCGGCCTTTATGGCGGAAGACTTAGGTCTTTGCACTCATTTCAAATATCACAAACACAAGATTATTTTTTTTCTCGCGAGTATGCGCCAATTCCACCAGGAGATGAAAGAGTCGGGCCTTAAAATCGATTATAGTGCTCTCGATGCCAAAGACGGTGATAAGAGTTTTATCGCACGATTAGAAAAATGGATTGAGACAAAAAAGATAACTGAAATCGTGAGTTTTGCTGTCGATGACATGTTCTTTGAAGCTGAACTGGCAAAATCATTTAAAAAGCTCGCGGTGACATGGACAATCATGGCGTCACCCAAATTCATGACGTCTCGCCAGGATTTCACAGACTATCTCGCTCAGGGCAAAAAACCCTTTATGAAAACCTTCTACGAAGGCCAGCGTAAAAAGAGCGGCATTTTGATGGATGCTAAGGGCAAGCCTGTGGGAGGTAAGTATAGTTTTGATGCCGACAACCGCAAAAAACTTCCTAAAGATCTTATTCCTCCTTCGCTTCCGAAAGTTGAAATTACTCCTTTAGTGAAAGAAGTGATGAAGCTGGTGGATAAAAAATTTGCTGCTCATCCGGGAAAATCTGAAGACTTCTGGCTAGAAACCAGTCGCTCTCGTGCCAAAGTGGTCGCTGGTGATTTTTTCAAAAATCGACTGGCGCTCTTTGGTGATTACGAAGACGCGCTGACACCCCACTCTGATTTTGTTTATCACTCAACGCTCTCGCCTTATATGAATATTGGATTCCTGCCGCCTGAGATGTTGATGCAGCAAGTGCCAAAACTTCTCGAGCGTAAGATGCCGCTAAATTCAGTAGAAGGATTCGTGCGCCAAGTGATCGGCTGGCGTGAATTCATTCATGGCATCTATCGTGGATTCAATCATATCCAAGTTGAAAAAAACTTCTTTGACCATAAACGTCGCCTGACGAAGCATTGGTACGATGGAACAACCGGCGTGCCGGTGTTAGATGATGCCATCAAAAAAGCCGATCGCTTAGGTTACTGCCATCATATTGAGCGATTGATGGTGCTCTCAAATATTATGCTCTTGTGTGAAGTCCATCCCCACGACGTGCACCGCTGGTTTATGGAAATGTTTGTCGACTCGGCCGACTGGGTGATGGGCCCCAATGTCTGGGGAATGGCGCAATTTTCTGATGGCGGAATATTTGCCACTAAACCCTATATCTGTGGCTCAAACTATATTCGCAAAATGTCATCTTACCCGGAGGGACCATGGTGTGATGTGATGGATGGACTCTATTGGCGCTTTATGGAAAAGCATCGTGAGTTCTTTGCTAAAAACATGCGCATGGGGGCGGCGATGGGGTCGCTTGATAAAATGGATAAAGAGCGCCGCCAAAGAATTTTCTCAGCAGCCGAAGATTTTATTAAACGGGTGACACATCTTTCTTGAAGCGGCCACGAATCCACCACACTAAGAAAGCGATCGCCATAAAGCCGAAAAGATAAAATTTAAATTGCTGAAGAGTGCCGAAGATCTTTTCACCGTAAGTTGAAACAAACCAGACTTGCGTCGGTACTGAAATAAGTGCGGCCGTGCCATCAATCAACATAAATTTCCAGAGCGGAATCCCTAAAATACCGCAGGAGAGATGGCCCGGGAATCTGAGTCCTGGAGTGAAACGGAAAAAAGCACAGCACCAACTACCGTACTTATGAAACCAATTTTGAATAGTGGCGTATGTCTTGCCTTCTAATTGGCGCTTAATAACAGGATATTTAATTAAACGATGACCTAAGAATTTTCCAATTGAGTAGACCAAGAGATCCGACAAAAACACTGCCAAAAAACACACGGCCATCAAGGTATAAACATTAACTCCTTCAGCATCAGGAGTGGGCGGTGGGAATCGTTCTGGATTTTTAGCAAGAAATGCAACCAGTCCGGCACTCACTAAAACGACTTCCTCTGGCATCGGTAAACCAAACGAGCTCGCCGTCATGAAAACAATAATGAACGTGTAAACCAACCACGGCTGATAGGCGTAGGCAGAGAAAAAAGTTAAAAGACCCTCTGGACTGAGGTCGATACCAAACATCAAGCAACCTTTGAGAGCTTAAATTTTATCTCAAGCCCCCTGAAGCAGTCCAGCTGGACGCCAGGTAAAAATCCGTCGTGCCATAAACAAAAGAGGTAATGACACTAGGAGCATTCCACCTAAAGTCAGTGAGATTAAAAGTTGATAACTCCAAATCATTTCACCTTCAAAGACGTAAACCGTCAGAAGTCCGGCAATCCCCGCTCCGGCCAGGCCTCCCAAGGTAAAGGCCAAGAGCGCCAACCCCAAGAACTCCCCCATCACCATCAACGTCACGCGCCAAGGTGAGAGACCCAAAGTTTTTTCCAACATGACCTCGGCCTGACGTCGAATAACCTGGTCTTGCGCCATGGCGGAGACCACTACAATGCCAACCAAGAAAGAAAAGAAGGCCATCAGTTGCAGGGCCTGTTTTAAACGATTGAAGAGTTCCATCAATCGAACGGTGAGTTGCTCCACATCAATGGCGGAAATATTGGGAAATTTTTTGGCCATGGAATTTTGCAAACGGGCCTTCTCCATGGCCGGCATGTCCCCTATCGCCGCCAACCAACTCTTAGGCGCCTCTTCTAAAAAACCCGGAGCAAACGTAATAAAGAAATTAGGACGAAAGCTTGTCCACTTTACACTGCGAAGATTGACCACCCGGCCAACCAGAGGCACACCTAAAATTTCAAAAGTGATCATATCGCCCAGATTAATGCCCAAACGTTGAGCGAAGCGACGTTCAAGCGAGAGTGGGGCTTCACCGTCTTTGACTTTGGCATCTTTGAAATCAACGCCTTCAACAATACGTTCGCTCTCGTTAAGACCAGTCGCCCAGCTTAGATTCATCATGCGCTGACGGAATCGTGCTTCATTCTCTTCTTCACGAGTCTGAAACATGGTGGGTGATTTTTCTTTTTTGAAGGGCTCTTCATTGACCGCTACGAGCTTACCTCTCACCATGGGAGAGATCGCCTGCAAGGGCACCTTCTCGTCGCCTAAGTAGGCCCGCAGAGGTTCTGTCTGCTCGTCTTGAATGTCGAATAAAAAGAGTGAAGGCCGATCTTTTTCCCCCAGACTAAATTCTTGGCCGATGGATAATTCCAAATGCCCTAACAAAGAAATGAGTACTGAACCAAGACCTAAAGCAATGACTGATAAAAGTGTCGTGACGGGTTTTCGTAACAAGCGACGAATCACAAGTCCCGTCATCAGTCCCACTCCAGCACTGAGACTTGAGCTGCGTTTTAAGATCGACTCACCTATTAAGCGCAACAGTAGAGTCGCACCGGTTAAGACTAAGATCGCCACCATAAGACCAGCCACAAAGAGCAAACCAATTTTGACTGAATGGGCCGCCCAAATCGAAAGACCGACTAGCGACGCCAAGGCTCCGACGACATAGAGAATACTAAAACGCAGAGGCACCACACCGCTTTTTTCTTGGTCTTGCAAAAGACCCATAACAGGAGCACGGACCGCTTCCTCTACCGCCGGCATCAAACTCATCAGCACCATGGCGAGAATGAATGGCAGCGCGAGAGTGACTGACCAAGGAAAACTGGTCATGGGGAGAACGGTTGAAAAAAGCTGAGCTAAGACTTTGGTGATTAAGGGAAAGGTCGCGGCCGAGAAAAGTCCTGCTAAAGGTAGAGCTAATAAGAAATCTAGTAAGAGTGGCAAGAGTAACAGTTCACGGGCCTTAAGTGAGGAAACCCCTAAGGCGCGTAAAATCGCCACATCTTTCAAACGACGATGAACCAGCGTTCTAAAAAGATAGAACGTTCCTACAACTGCTAGAATCAATGCCACGAGCGAAGCGAGTTGCAAATAATCACCAAAGAGTTTACCCGAGCGAGCGGTCTGCTCACTGGTATCTTGTGGCAAAGAAACACGTACTGCTGGATCATCAAATTCTTGAGTAAGTTCTTTTTGCCACTCAAGCACGATGGCATTTTCCACTGGTTTTAAGCGCACATGAACCGAGTGAGAGGCAATCGTCCCCTCTCCTAAGAGCTGTGTTTGAGCGAGGTTTTTGCGTCCC
>JBKHVI010000024.1:0-38804 GCA_046570105.1 Bacteriovoracia bacterium | reverse complement strand
AACCAATTCTATGGAGAGGGCCATGCTTAGGCCAAATCAGAATTTACACAAGATTTCTTACACCACCGGAGCGATGCTGCTTACAACGTGAAACTCATTTTACAGGTCTAAAGATGGCCTCAGGGCCCAATTCTTCTTCAATTCGGAGAAGCTGATTATATTTCTCAATTCTATCCGAACGCGAAGCTGAACCGGTTTTAATATGGCCCGCACCGGAAGCGACCGCCAAATCAGCAATAAATGAGTCAGCCGTTTCACCCGAGCGATGCGAGATGATTGCTCTAAAGCCTGCTTCATAAGCGAGCTTCAACGTATCAAATGTTTCAGTTAGTGAGCCAATCTGGTTCACTTTCACCAAAATAGCATTGGCCTCTTTGTTATCAATACCACGCTTCAAGATCTTGGCGTTGGTGACAAATAAGTCATCCCCTACGTTAATGAGCTGGCTTCCAAGCTGGGCCTGAAACTTAATGAAGCCATCACGGTCACTCTCGTCAAAGCCATCTTCAATCGAATAAATCGGAGCTTCCTGCATGAGTTGCTTGTAATACTCGATCATTTGATCGTTGGTGTAATCCTTGCCACCCATCTCATAGACTTTTTTCGTCTCATTGTAGAATTCTGAAGCGGCACAATCGAGAGAGAGAGAAATATCAACGCCCGGGCGATAACCGGCATTTTTAATTGCTTGAAGAATACAGCTAATGGCTTCCGAGTGACTCTTCAAGTTTGGAGCAAAGCCACCTTCATCGCCAACGTTAGTTGAATGGCCCGCATCGTGAAGAACTTTTTTTAGATGATGAAAGACTTCCACGCCGGCGCGGAAATTTTCGGAGAAGCTCTTTTGCATATGAGGGACAATCATAAATTCTTGAATATCAAGATTGTTGGAAGCGTGCTGACCACCATTGATAATATTCATCAAAGGAGTTGGTAGCGTGAGTTTTCCGGCTGCGTTGGGAATCTTCAAGTCTTCCGCGAGATAACGATAGAGAGGTTTATTTTTTTCCAAAGCAGCAGCACGACAAATCGCCATGGAAACACCAAGAATCGCGTTGGCCCCCAGCTTTTCTTTATTCTCAGTCCCATCTAGCGAAATCATCAAGTGATCAAGAGCACGCTGTTCTGTGACTGACTTTCCAATCAACGCTGGAGCAATGACTTTATTGATATTTTCAACCGCTTTCAAAACACCTTTACCCATGTAGCGCGACTTATCGCCATCACGAAGCTCAAGCGCTTCCCGTGATCCTGTCGAAGCACCAGACGGTACCGAGGCACGGCCAATTTTTCCTGAATTGGTTACGACATCGACTTCAACTGTGGGATTGCCACGTGAATCGAGAACTTGGCGCGCATGAATTTTGGTGATTTGAGGCATGAAGGGCTCCTAGAATTGGGGAGCCCCCATTTTAGACAGCAAAACTTGTGACCTCAAGCTGCTTTTTTAACAGCTGCTTGTAAGAAAGGAATCGCCCACTCTGGTGGCTTAAGACTGGATTTAGGGAACGGGAGTTTGTTAGCGATAAACTCTTCAAAGAAAGTCGGTACATAGCCTGTTGGCGCCATCTGTCCAATAAGCTTACCATTTTCGTCTTTACCGGTTTGGATCCAACGGAAAATATCTTTCACGATATAGCGACCGTGCTCATCGACACCTAAAATTTCTGAAATATGCGATGTGCGTCGACCACCGTCATGATAACGCGCACACTGAACAATCAGATGCAGAGCGTTTCCGACCATCTTGCGAATTGCGTCAGGCGGAATGCGGTTTTCACCCATCAAACATAAAGTTTCGAGACGAGTACAGGCATCATCTGGTGTGTTGGCGTGAACTGTTCCCATCGAACCATCGTGACCAGTTCCCATGGCGTTCAAGAGATCCAAGGCCTCAGGTCCGCGCACCTCACCGACGATAATTCGATCGGGACGTAAACGTAGAGCTGATTCAACCAGATCACGAATATTCACTTCTTTAATACCACGATCAGGATTCGCCTTTCGTGTTTCAAAGCGCACCACGTGATCAGCTTTGATTTGTAGTTCTGCGGCATCTTCAATAATCAAGAGACGTTGATGCTTAGGCATGCGACCACCCAAGACGTTCAACATAGTGGTCTTACCCGAGCCGGTACCACCACTCACGAGAGTGTTTTTTCCTAGATACATACAGCAATCAAGAAAACGTGCCCCTTCTTGCGAGAGAGAACCAAAATTAATCAGATCTTTTAGGCCAAGCTTCTCTTCAGAGAATTTACGAATCGCAACCGTCACACCGGCACGGGCCATCGGTGGAATTACCACCGCGATACGACTTCCATCAGGAAGACGAGCATCGAGACGCGGATTATCAGCATCAATGATACGACCGACCGATTGAGCAATGGCACGCATCGAAGCCATCAGCGCTTCATCATCAGGAAACTTATTGGGCACACGAATACACTGCCCTTTTCTTTCGATAAAGATATCGAAAGGACCGTTGATCATGATTTCTGAGACGCTCGGGTCTTTCAGCAAATCTCCAATCGGGGCCAGGAGATTTGCAATCGCGTCGCGAAAGACTTCTGACATGTCACCTTTCCCTTATTCGTATTCTTTCGGCGTCCAAACCGCCGGGTCATTCTGACCAGCAAGTCCGCGCACCGGGCGTGGCTCACTCTTCTTAATCACCGTGATTTTTCCGTCATGCTTACTTGATGGACAATAAAACGAGAACTCTCCGGCTGTTTCAAAAACAGCTTCGGCTTCAGCTATTTTGCCTTTGTTGGCCGCCAAGAAAACTTTGTGTCCCTGCACCAACAAACAATCTGGTTCTTCAACTGTTGAAGTCACATAGAACTTCACCTTCTCACCTTGAAACACCGTAAGTGACTTGGGGTAATAACCCTCTTTGGTCACAATCACGCTGATCTCGCGGCTGGGAACTGTGGGTCCTGCCCAACAGAGAGTCGATAACATTAAACTCGCAATCCATAATTTCATAGGCCTCCTCCAGGAGGAAATCATGTGAACTTATCGGAAGGATTAGGGAAAACCTGAAAGACTCAAGTTTGTCTTATAAGGTCTGATTGACCGGATAGAAACTGAACGCAGGCGTTTCATAAGGGTGCGAATCTTTAAGAGCTTTTAGGGCCGCGGGCAGACTCTCTTCGGAGCAAAGCATTTCTACTTTAAATTCTCCGACCATTTCAATCTGGCTTTCGTGGCCGATAAAAGGCTTGCTGCCTTTCAATGGACGGAACTGACCGCTACCTAAAACTTGCCACGAACATGAATCATAAGTTCCAATTCTGCCAGCACCAGCAGCGAAAACAGCGGCTTTTACAGACTCACAATGCTCTACCGGGACATAAAAAATCAGTTGATACATGTTGATAACTTAACTGATCTGACAATTGTCAGGGCTAACATTTCCTAACATTACATTGTGAGAGAATTTTCATTTGGGACAAACAAAAACTTACAAGGTGACTGAGACTTAGTTTTTTAATTGGCAGAGGATTCACTCTCACGAAAAAATCATCCTCACTTAACAAAAGCCTGACAGGAAATAGGCTTTTACGGTCATGGAGGATTGACGAATGAAACTTACAGCAAAAATGTTCGCGATGGTACTCGCACTTTCTGTAGCTACGAATGGCTACGCCTGTACTGAAGATGGTACAGAAGGAATTGCACCAGAAAACGATATGTTCATCCCAGCGAACATCAAAGGCCTAAAGACTGGTATCTCGGAAGAGAAGTTCAATGAAGTGATCGACAAGGTTTCTGCTGTCTACGCTCCAATTATCTCAAGCATGGGCGCCACATTGAATGTTCAGCGCAACTGGGAAGACGGAACTGTGAATGCATATGCTTCACGCTCTGGTAACACCTGGAACGTTGCTATGTTCGGCGGTCTTGCACGTCACGCTACTATTACTGAAGACGGTTTCGCTCTTGTTGTTTGTCACGAAATCGGTCACCACATTGGCGGCGCTCCTAAGAAAGGCGGCGGCTGGTGGGGTGGAATCACTTGGGCTTCAAATGAAGGCCAATCTGATTACTTCGCGACTTTGAAGTGTTTGCGCAAAGTCTTCATCTCTGAAGACAACGCTGCAGTCATTGCTTCAATGGATATTCCAGAGACTCTTAGAACTTCATGTTCTACTGCTTACACCAGCACAGATGACCAAAATATCTGTATCCGTGGCGGTATGGCAGGAATGTCAGTATCAAAACTCTTCCAAGCTCTTCGCAACGCCACTGTTGAGCCAAAGTTCGATACTCCAGATCCACGTGTTGTCTCTTCAACAGATCACAACCACCCTGCTTACCAGTGCCGCTTGGACACCTACTTCCAAGGCGCACTCTGTGAAGTTTCTGAAAACGACAACGTCAGTGACACAGACGAGAAGGCCGGAACTTGTAACCTTTCAACAGGTCACACCTCAGGTATCCGCCCACTTTGCTGGTTGAAGCCAGTAGCTAACTAATAATCAATACTTTTTGATTTAAGAAAAGGCTCCGAAAGGAGCCTTTTTTATTTCACGACTCAAAATGCTCTGGATGCTCTTTTTTAAAACTCACAATTAGAGAAAAAAGTTCTGAATTCCAATTTAGAGAATCAATCATTGATTTCATTAAGTTATTCGAAAATTTATTACCTGTCTTAATCATTTCAAATTCTTTAACGCAAGCAGCAACGAACATTCTAACCTGATTCTTTACATCCGCACTTTTTCCATCATAATCAGCCGATGAGATATTCATTTCATGCAATTTTGCGATTACTTCATCTATAGTCATTGAGATATCCTTACTAGCTGTTCTAAGACATCACCGATAATAAATATTTGTCTTCCGCCTCCCGCGTGATTATTCAATGGAGAAACGACTCCCTCATATACCTTTGTACCTTTCTTAAGAATGAAACTATCCAGATAAATCATTTGGTTACTTTCTGGCAGAGCTAAAATTCGCCGAGCTTCTTCCCTGTTTTGAATTTTATCAATGCTAACAAATCTTCCGTGAGATGGAGAGCCGACATCATTATTATGCCATCTATGAACAATTATATCTTCATCAAGCACGCGCGTCTTGATGGTTTTTAAATCAAAAGATCTTAGCAAGTCCTTTTTATTTTGTGACTCAATGCCAGTATCTTTAAGTGTTCGATAAAAATCTTTGGCCACCTCATAACTTGAATTTTTCGCCAGCTCTTGCTTCTTATCGTTAGTGAGGCCAGTTTCTTTTATAAACCCCTCTGATTCGTCAGCTTGCTTAATGTTGTGAGGAGTCTCGGCTTCGCGGAATAGATTATTAAAAGCATTACCAGCAACACCAAGGCCGTGCCCTGCCATTGCAATACCTGCCAAAGTGGCTCCGGCAGTCGCAGGTAAAGCAAGCGTGCTAAAGCCTCCGCTAACGCCCGTTGCGCTAACAGCTGCCAATGTTAAAGCTCCTCCTCCGGAAGAAAGAGCAACACCCTTCATAAATTCGAATGCGCCAATTAGAACTGAAGTCGCGTTCCCTACTAGTTCGCCGGCCTCACACCAGCTCGTGGAGCAGTGAGCATCAAGAGGATATAAAAAACTTGCGGGATTAAAATTATTAGCAATTGAAACAGCAAAGCCTTTTTGAAAATCAAGACTGCGATTGAGCCATTTCATGGATTCAATCACGGTTGTCATATTATTTTCTAATACACCTGAGGCAAGGCTTACTAAGGCATCAGTATCTTGCTCATCGAGTTTTGCTCTATACGCTTGTCCAATCTCAATCGACTGTTTGGCAAACACAGCTTGTCGATACTCATCGTTGGCTCCTAGCTGAGCATAAGCGGCCTGATTCGCCTTGCGATAAAGCTGGAGGGCCTCCCGCTCTTTAGGTACTGATACATCAAACGATACTTGAGATTTGAGAAGCTCAGATTCAAAAGAAGGCCGAAAAATGTTAGTAGAGAGGTTGCGCTGAAAGACTCTATTTTCTTCACTTTGTTTGCGGATAAAGGGATTAGCCTGTGAGGCCCGATAGTCAAATTTTACTTCAACACGAGAATTCACTTGGGATAAAATTCTTTCAGTTATTATTCGCTGAGCTTGGTAGACAGAACTCTGATGAACCCTCAGCCCTTGAACTGAATTATGGATCGATTGCATTAACGTGTGATCAAAATTATGCCCATCAAGTCTTACACTGCCATCTTCAGCTAGACTTATTGTTCCTCTTTGTTCCCCAATATTTAATTGAAAGCTCAACGAAATCTGAGAATGGGCCAAGAAACTCCATGACAGGGATAGTAGAAGAATCCACAGTTTATTCATGATGTGCACCAAGCTTGGCAATAACATCAATGTATGTGATTAATACTTGAATCTCTTCTTGATTCAAAGCCGGATGGGCTAATTCATAATGCTCTATCATCCATTTCAATTCTTGCAATTGATCCTCTCTTTCATCGACTTCGACGAAATCAAAGTACTTCAATAGTCCGTCTGTAAAACCCTTCTTGAAAGAAGACAATGAATCAACCCGAGCAAGAATCTCAGCAAAATGTTGCCCTCGACTTGAATCCAAATCAGTATATTGGGCAGCAATAATTTGAGTCAGCGCTAAATCTATATTTAGGATAAAATCGTCGATCCTCTTATTTACGATAGTCCAATTAGCGGCATATGCCTGATCCGCTTCAGCGATCACTGCGGCATCCTGAACTAATTTCGAACGACTAAACTCATAGAATTCCTCTACGATTCTAGCACTGTCTTCTTCTTTAAAGACCGGAAGATCTTTTTTTAAATCATAGATTAACTGATAATTTTTTGAATCAAAGGCCTGTTTGATTACTGGCTGAATTTCTGAGTAGGCCTGCTGAAACTGAGAACAAAGCTGTTTATAATGCTTCTTAACATTTACCTCGAATCTCATTGTCGCATATAGCTCGCCATTGGCCTCAGCAATTTGCTTCATTTCATTCATATTCTTCTTCATGTCGACGACACCCCAGACGACTTCAATGGCGATAGGAAGCAAAATGGCTGCAGCGATATTGTAAGGAGGTGGTGTAAACTGCAAAGCGAGTGCGCCAGCGGTCGTTGCCGCAGCTCGACGAGCGTTTACAGAATTAGAACGATCATCGTTTCTGTCTAAGTTTGCATAACCACCAAAACTAATGCCTCCCCCTTCGCTGAAACTCGTACTGCCACCCACCTGAAGATCCCATGCCAACCTTAAACTCCCTGTATTAACACCGGCCGGCGTGAAACTTTCAACTACTGCCATGGACTTTAAAAAGCTCTCATCACTACATACATCAGAAATATTGGCGACATTTGAATAAAAATCCTCATATATCCTTTTCGTTTTTGCCCCTAAGGCAAACCAACTATGCCGGGCGGCTCGAACTTGAATGAGAATTTTAGAGATATCATTGATTTTTTCTGCGTTTGTTGAATCTGCATAGATCGTATCAAAGAATGACTCAGATAACTGGCTCAATCCCTGCGTGTTATCTGCAGAAAGAATATAATTCAATGATTGATCGATGTTATTAGCAGAACTAGCATCAATCATAAATCGTGAAAAGTTCTGAAGCACCAACACGGCGGCTATATCTTTTTGAGTCGTTTCAATTTCTTTAGCATACTTCTTGATCTCATTCGCAGGATTTGCCAAAGAAGTCGTAGTAAGTTTAATGAAGATGATAGCAAATAAAAGGATAGGCTTCATAAACGAACCTCCCGTATAAGTTGCTCAAAATCTTTCAAGAAATGCTCAGCATTTTCATACCGCTTACCTTTTATCCTTATTTCTTTGAAGATGGGATCTTCGAAATGCCGCTTAAAATACGTCCCTACTTCTGTCGAAAGGCTAGCTAGATTCATTTGGAATACTAGCTCCATTTGCTGCAAGAGTAATCGTCTTGCCTGCACCCAATCCTGAGGTGCATCTGTTAATTGTGTAATTTTAAAAACTTCCACTTCTTGAGAATAAAGTCTCAATTCTTTAGCTATCGACATGATGTCGTCATTCATCTTCTCTAAGGTTGCTCTCGTTATGCTCTGAGTGAGCTGTGTCCCATATGTCGTAATGAAGTAAGTACTCAATGTGCTAATACGTTCAATAGATCTCTGTAAGTGATAAAAATAGTCTGCCGACAGAAATAGGGGTTTAAAAATTAATTCGTTTGCCTTTTTAAAGCTATTAAACTCCATGGGCAAAATACTTTGAAAAAAGACTTCATGCTTCAGACGATCTGAATGGCTAAAGGTAATAACTGGGCCAGAATTTTGTGCCAGTTGCTGCTTTCCTGCCAAGGACAGATGCTCCAACACCTCGGCAAGATAGAGCACTCCCCTTCTGCGCAGTAATTCAAGGTACATCCATGCATCAACACTTTGTCCATTATGATCGACTTGTTCAACAAGCATCCCCATCGTTTCCTTAAGAATCTCATAAGCGTAGTAAAAACGCATACGTTCAGAAAGTTTGAGAATCAAGGCTAATTTCTCACGATCATTTGCATTGCTCGACTCACGAATCGATTTGATAGCCGAGTTCTCAACTTGAGCAATCTTGCTAAATAAATCGTTTGTTCCATGAAGGTGTAATTGACCCAATACGTGTTGAACATAGTCCGTATTCATCATGCAAGCAAAATTAATCAAAGTACTTTCAAGCTCGTTGGACTTAATTTGCTGAGTAAGTAGATCCGCGAAATGCCTTCCTTTTAATTCAGTTAGGCATTGTTCGTTTGCGATAAATTCGACTTTGAAATCTAGTAAAAATTCCTGTGCCACGAGTGTACGCGACTTATAAATCATGTCCAAATAAACAAAATTTTCGCCACCATCAAAAGACGGGTTTACCTGAAAGTATCTCTCATTTTGAGAACTGGAGAATTGATGAAATGACCTTGCCAAGAGTTTTTCTTCGCCACTTTCATCGATGATATACTCATTATTGCTTAGGTTTATCGCAAGCTGGCCTTGTAGATGTTCTTGGTTAGAGCTAATTTTAATTGCCCAAACATTTTTCGGAATAACAAAGGCTGCCTTTGCCTTGAGAATCGTTTCGGCTGACGTACTTTGTCCTTTCCATGTTTTATAGCTACAGGTTTTCTTGTCATATTCTTGATGAGCCGAGAATTGAGCACTGTCTGCTGTAAAGTGTAAGTTGATTGAGTTTTCATCTTTCGTATTCGTCCATTCAACTTTTCTTTTTAGATAGGACGTCCCACGGTGAGAATAGTTTTCGTAATGAGAATTATTCGACCCGCTGGCATGCCGGGACAAAACAGACGTATCGACGCTTGAGTTTCCGTCCGAAAAAATACACCAAGAATGTCGAACCGTTTTCGCCTGATATTCCGCAATATTAATGCGACCTTGATATTCGATCTCTACAGCGAAACTTATATCTATTGTTAAAATGAGTGCAGCAATAATTCGAGTAAAAATCATAAGCTGTCCGCTGTTAGTAGCTTATTAATTTTTCTTAGTGACTCTACGAAAGAAAAGCGAGCATAGACGCTCCCTCGAGGCTGGATATTGCTGACAAAATCAGCAGCGTCCTTGAGATATGTCGTATTTATGTCGACTATTGCAGTTGCGAGTCCTGGTGATACTATCACTCCATGTTTCTTAGAGTGCATCAATAACTCTCTCAGCAAACTTGCTATCTTTTGATCGTGATTGCTTCCTGGGCGATTTTCTTGAATATCAATCAACAAGTTTTTAAGATCAAGCAACTGGCCAACGACAAGAAATCTATAAGCTTCATATAATTCCGTTTTTAGCGTACCCATTTCTTTGCTAAGAAAAACACTGAAACCAACACTGTGCCGAAGCACTTCGAGAAATCTAGACGAACGCATCTCTGAACGAATTTTTTCGAAACATTTTGCTTCATCTCTTTGAAAGAAGTCGCGCTCGAGGATTACTTGCACATTCTTTTCCCAAGCTTCGAGCTTTTTTATATCCAACACATTGGGGTCAATTAATCTCTCCTTCATTAAATAAGCTAAGTGGTCACGTTTTTCTTCTATCCTTAGCCGATCTAGCTCATTATTAAGACGATAGCTTTCTACTTTCTCACTTAAGGAAAATAAGTTTTTTTCCAAAACGGTCAACAAGCTTGCATTGGGACTGCTGAGGTCGCAGATTTTTCTCTCCTCACTGAGTTTGATATTTATGAGGCCCACATCGGCTTCAGACACTGAGTCAATCGAAACTAGACCTGAAGTAGAATCACTCGCTTTCTTTCCACATGAAGAAAGTAAAACCAGCAAGAATAGGATTTTCATAATAGCCTTCTTAGTTCGTCGATCTCTTCGTTGCTCAGGCCTAAAGTGGAACCGATTTGATTTAGATCATTTTTAATTTGATTTTTGATCGTATTAATAATTTGTTCGTATTTGCCCGTGGCCCGCACGGTTTTTGTCCAAAGAATGAAATCTCTAAGTTCAAAAATATCCTGCTTCAGCAAGTCATATGTCTTCGACTGAAGACGTCCAGACAAAATGTCATGACGGATGCTTACAAATAATTCGATCTTAGGATTCAACAGCTCAAATTGCTTCATCACTTCGGAGATTGAGTTGATGTCATAATTAAGGCGACCTACTATCTGCTGCTGAAAAAGTACTTCATAAAGTAACTTGAGTTCTTCCGTTTTATCAGAGTTCATCGGGGCTTCCATCAATGCCGGTACAAATGCGAGAAATTGAGGGACCGGCCTCTGCAATAAATCTTTGAGAAAATCCCTTTTTTCACGCGGTGAAGAGTTGATATAATCCCAAAGCATTGCGATGGTTACATCTGTGCGCTTGAGTTTCTCGCTATCAATTTTAACGAAAGTCCTGTCTCCTTGTTTTCTAATCACCAAAGCTTCACATATGCTGAGTGAACAATCCTGAACAGAGCCAAACGATTGATATCTTAGCTTGGTATCCAAATAAAGTTGAGGCGCATTGTTTTTTGAAATATCTTGCTCAACTCCCTTAAGAAGGCTGAGCTGATCATAGAACGTATACTCTAACTGATCTGCCGCCTGAGTTCGTGTTTCCTCAATTATGAGGACGCCACTCCCAGAGGAAGAGACTTCAGTTAAGGAAACTTGGGATTGATGCTCGAATCCCCCTTTGAATTTAACAGTTAGAAGTCCATTTTTTACTTCATACTCAATGGCCGTGTGATTAGGAAAGACTCTTAGACCTCTACTCATTGTAGAAATAGGAGTCGCAGCCGCATAGACACCCAAGGACACTCCGTTAAAGCGATGAATCGCTCGAGGTGTTGTGCTACTTAGATTTATTACAGTACGCTTGATGTCGGTGAACTTTTTTACAGCATGTACTGTTTTAAGATTAAACGCAGCCCCAGTTTTAATATTAAGACCAACAGAATTTAATTCTCGCCAAGGTTTGACCGCAGATTGTTTGAGAATTAGATTATTTGTTACTCCTAAGGATGCAAAATTAATCTGATCTATCTGCAAGCCAAGACTCTTTAGATATTCAAGTGTGCGATGATCATTGTTTAAAAACGCGATGGTTCCTATGCTTTTACTAAGTCCCGCATAGTTTTTTAGCAGCTCACTGGTATGTTCTCTTTTGATCAATCCTGCATCTTTTTTAACTAACGCTTGGACTACCTCAAAAGGGCAGAGATTGAGAGCATATGTTAGGATATCTCTTCCTTCGGAATCAGCTTGGGTTAAATCAAAATCCTGAGTCGAAATCAATTCTAATAGAAGGTGATAATTCTTTTCTAAATACTTCGCCTGAGTTGGAGAATGATATGGATATCCACCCGGTTTATAATTAAAGCTTATCAAACCATTCATTTCCACCGTGGGGCAAGCCAGCATTATCCACTCGGCCAGAATTGGACGGCTTTGTGGGCCAGAAGGAAAATTTCTAATTGATTTAAAAAATGGTAATACGCGATCCTTAAAACGCTTAGTACTTTGATCATAAGTCGGCTTAGCCTCTGGCTCATACGTCCGATTTAGAAGCATCGCAAAATGGGATTTTAGTGGGTGAGCATACTCGCTATGAATATAGGTAAAGTCCGTCAGTTTCTTAGACTCTTGTATTAATTGGCCGAATAACCAATCAAGAAAACTATCAGAAAACCCAAATGTAAACAATCGATCAATATGTGAGTGGCCCTGGTAATCGGTGTCAAAAAAACTAAGCCCAAGTAAGAGATACTTTTTTAGCTCTTCTTCATCACGATAAAACGAGTCATACTTCAGCACAGTATTTCCAAACTCATTTCTTGTTTTTGGTTCTGCCCCCTCTCTCACCATATGAAAGAAGTAGTCACTACCGTACATGCTTGCAATGTCTGACTTAAAAATGGCATGCAAAACAGGTATCTTTTGACCATCATAATCAGTAAAGAGCTGTTCCGCTTTAGCTCCATATTTCATGAGTAACGAAATGGCTTTTTTCCCATGTTCTCGTGCTGAAATAACATTTCTTTCAATGTTTTCGAAAGTTGTTGGTAGCTCAAAGCATTGTTTATAAACGGCAAATACCAATACGGGTGAACCTTCAGTCAAATACATCCTTGTTTCGCCAACAAGTTCATTTCTCCAAAGAGCATTGGAATCTGCACCATTTTTTAAATGATGCTCAGCTTGAGCTAGATCGCAATTAGCAAGCGCTATAAAAAGCGCATCATTCGAACTCATTGCATAGGAATGAGTGACCACCAACCATAGGCTTAAAATAGCAAGAATCTTTGTCATGAAGGAAGTATAGGGGGGGCAGAAATGAAGAGGGCCAATTCTGTAATATTTCCATACTCCTAAGTCTCCTAATAGAGATGGAGTATGGTTAGATCTATGCGTCTTCTATTAATCACACTTTTGGGTCTTTATTGTTCGTTAGCCGTGGCTCAGCGCCCATACGATTTTGAAATCCAGATAAACGAGCTAACCTATCAAAAGACTGTACACTTTTCTAAAGACAATAATTTCGAAGTGTTCCTCCCCATTAAACCTGCAACTCCTTTGTGGCGTCTTCAGGCACACTCCCCTCAGCTGCCTCAAAAACTAATCACTCTCACACTTCATAATGAGGGAATTAAACTTCGCCTTCTTTATCGTGATCCTCGCTTTGAACAAATATCATTCGATCAACTCTCGATTCAAGAATTAATACTCTATATTGAAAATGAGCCCTCTACATTAATCGCAAATCTTTTTATAGAAATCGCTCGGCATGGAAGAGCAGATCTTTTTGAACTTATTCCATTTCATTTTCAAAGCCTGCAGTCTTTTGAAACAAGCTATCTTTCAGGTCTACAGGTGCTTATTGATCAAAACGGGAGAGCAGTCGCAGAACCGATCCTTGTCTTGTTGAATAAAACGGATTCAATCAATCCGCTGTTAACACGAGTTCTATTACAAGGAATTGGGATTGGCGGAGTCAGTGAATTAGAAGGTCTAAGAATTAAAATAAAAGAGGATCAAATACTGCGTCAGTTTGTTTCTCACTTGGCACAACTTTCACCAGGCAATACTATCTTTAATTATCTATTGGATCTTCACTAATCATTTGAGCTCTTTCACCATCACTAAATTCGTCGTTTCAAACCCCATCGACTCATAGAGTTTCACGGCGCGCTCGTTGAAAGAAAAAACGTGTAGACGTAAACGCTTTAGCCCGCGAGACAGTAGCTCAGTTTCGAGAGCTTTCATCAACTCTCTACCAAGTCCCTGCCCTTGAAACTCATCCCAAATCCAGACTTGATAGAGATAGCCGTAAGGTGTTTCCCAGTTACGCTCTTCTTTAAACCAGAGCATGCCGACTTCGATGTTGTCTCTGAATGCGCTAAAGAAATGATGTAATTCTGTAACTTGTCCTTGCGGCAAGAGCGATTTCCAGGCCGACTCAGCGATTTTTTGTCCCTCTTCGAGACTTAATCGCTCAGCACGTGCTTTGGCCTCAGCAAAATCTTTCATCGAGAGAGCAGTGAAACGCTCGTAAGCTTCTTCACTCATTTTTTTTAGTAGCAGCATAGATCCTTCAGCACAAAAAAAAAGGGCCGGCATAAAGCCGGCCCTTAGAGATCGAAAAATTACTTCTTCTTAGGAGCTGGCTTCGCAGCTGGTGCTTGAGCTTCGCCTTTAGAAACCTTGAAGAGCTCAACTTCGAAAACAAGCGTTGCGCCGCCTGGAATCTTTGGAGGAGCACCTGTGTCGCCGTAAGCAAGATCAGCAGGAATAACAAACTTAGTTTTGCCGCCAACTTTCATCAATTGAAGACCCTCAGTCCAACCCTTGATTACACGGTTAAGTGGGAAAGAGATGGTTTGACCGCGCTCAACAGATGAGTCGAACACTGTGCCGTCAGCAAGTGTGCCGTGGTAGTGAACTTCAACTGTGTCTTCAGGTCCTGGAGTAGCGCCAGTACCTTCTTTGATGGCTTTGTATGCAAGGCCAGAAGCTGTCGTCTTAACACCGTCTTCTTTGCTGAATTTTTCCAAGAAAGACTTTCCGCTTTCTTTTTCTTTAACAGCAGCTTTATCCATACGCTCTTTAAAGAGGCCTTGGATTTTTTGCTGATAAGTCGCCATATCAACTTCGGCTTTTTGGTTTTTAGCTGAAGCGGCAAGACCTTTGTAGAGTGAACCCAACTCTTTATCAGAGAGGTTCAAACGTTGAAGGTTTGAGCCGAGCATGTGTCCCATAGCGTAGAACGTTTTGTCGTCTTCGCTTTCGATTTTAATACTGCTTGGGTCATTGCTGTTACAAGCGACAAGCACCAAAGATGCTGCTCCAATCGCGAGCCAGCTGATGGCTTTGAGTTTCATCCTGATCAATCCTTTGGAAAGGTTAAAAGTTATGAGGTTTAGGTTAAACCCATTGTAGGAAGTTGCCAACGACGTTCAAGCTTTCTGAGCACGTCTCCACAATAATCCTACTAACGCAGCTGCACCAAGAACTCCGGCCGGCAATCCAACGGGAATCTCGGAGCCGTGAAAGGTAAGATTGAAGCAAGCATGATCAAGCAGTGCAAAAACGAGTCCTGCCCCTACGGCTCCGTCTGTCATCTCGCGCCATGGCTCCCCTTTATAACGAGGAATCTGACGCAAAACCAAAGGAAATAATAATCCCAAAAAAGAGAAGACGCCAAAATGAGTGACCACCCAAAGTGTACAAAGGAAAGCGAGTATCAAAGCTTCATGGGCCATCTTCTCTACTGGAACTCCCAAACCACGGCACCAGCCACGGCCTAAAAGCAAAGCTTTCCAGTGACGTCGGTAATAGATAACAAATCGTAACAGCAAGACCATAACGAGAATGAGAAATCCAACTCCCCATGAGTTGAGCGTGCTCATGCGACCAAACCAAAGTTGTTCGGGAAATTCTCGATTAAAAGCCATCGCCATAAATTGCATGACGGCAAAGATCGACCCGACTAAAAGATTTAGGCCTAAGCCTAGAAGCAGCACATATCGAAAATCACCAGAGGCGAGATGATCTTTCTTTTGAGAACTAAAATGAATTACGGCCATAAAGAGACAGCCCAATATAAAAGCCAGCGCACTCAGCGGAAGAGACACAAAATTAAAAGTCTCTAAACCATAAGCGAACATCACCATTAAAACGGCTGCGCCATCCATTCCAAGTGTACTGGGAGAGGCTAACTCATTACGAGAAGTCAGTTGCACCAGTGAACCAGCAAAACAAAGTAAACCACCGGCCAAGAGCGCTGAGATAAAACGAAATACATCCCACTCCCAACTCATGGTAGCTCCCTGAGTTGAACACCCAAAGCCGCACAATCAAGTTGCCAGGATTTTTTGGGATTGATTTTCACTTCACCATGATGAACTAAGATAAGTGTTTTTCCACTGGCAATCCAAGCTTGTAATAGATTCAACAAATTCTCTTGGCGATTTTGATCGAGCGATTGAAAAGGTTCATCCATCATCCACACATCACTTTGAAGTGAGCGCATCATGAGAATTTTAACCCATTGATTTTCTCCGCCCGAAAGCTGAGAGACGAGACGTGGCAAAAGTTTCAACGCCTCAACATCCTGCCAACCACTGAGATCGCGCCAGTGCTTAGTTTCATGACGGCCATCGGTGATATCCCACACCAGATTCATCACTGCTTCCACGGTTAAGTCTTGAAAGGGCGCCAGCGGTGCTTGGTCACAAAACCCAAGAAGAGCTGTCGGAAAAAGCGTTTTCCAATGAAGTTTAAGTTCTTCTAAAAACGTCGTTTTCCCGGCGCCATTAGGGCCCATAACATGATGACACACACCAAATGCGAGTTGGGCGTCGACTTGCCAGCGCAGTCGGTCATGGAGAATCGAATCTGTTATTTTTACGTGCAGCATAAGTTCTTCCAACATTCTAGAGTCCCTCGTACAATGTGTGAACTAGCGGAGGAAGAATCTATGTCAGTTGTTAATCATAATGAGATCGAACTCGAGAAGGCCCTACAAGAGTTAACCTCAACTTCAATGGGTCGACGGGTTTTTCTGCAGGCCGTCCCCCTACTCTTGGCCGGTGCTTGTGCTACGAAGTCTAACAAAGAACGTCTGCGTGAAGGTGATAACCGTGGCCAGAAAACGGCGATGACTCCAGCCGATGAAAAGAAAATGACCGCCGAAGTTCTTCCGAAAATGCGTAAAGACTATCCAGCGATTCAAAATAGCGAATTACAAAGTTACATCAACTCTTTAGGTCAGAAAGTCGTTCGCGCGAATAATCTCAACAACAATCCCTACACCTATAGCTTCACAGCGGTTGATGTAAATTACGTCAATGCCTTTGCTCTTCCAGCTGGCACAGTGATGGTAACAGCTCCTCTCATCACGATGGCAGAGACAGAAGCCGAACTCGTCGGTGTCATTGGCCATGAGATTGGCCATATCAAGGCCCGTCATACTGCGGAACGTATGGAAGCAGCGAAAGCGGCTGAGAAGAAAACACTTCTCTACGGTGCGGTAGGTGGACTTCTAGGTGGAGCCGCTGGTTTTGGTTTAGGCCGTATGCTGTGTAAGCCTAAAGACAATGAGTGTTTACAGAAAGCTGCGCTCTACGGTGCCGCTGCCGGGGCCGGTGGTGGTCTTTTGATTCAGAAATACGCATTTATGGCGAACTCACGTGAAGACGAGATGGAAGCCGATCGTATTGGCTTTAGAACTTCAGTCGCGGCCGGTTATCATCGTGATCACGTTGGAACTTTCTATTCAAAACTTCTCGAGATGGAGAAGAAAGCCAAAGGTGATGGAAACAAAATCCTCGCCTCTTTGACTGATGCTATGAGCACTCATCCACCTTCAGAAGGTCGCGTGAAGCAAATGAAACAAATGGCCGCAGTTGAGCCACTTAAAACTGGTGCCATCATCAGCACGACACAATTTGAAAAAATGAAAAAGCTCGCCGCTCAATACGGTAAAAAAGCATAAATAACCTGACGACAATCATGCCCCAAGCTGCTTGTCGTCAGGTTCAACTCTTTTAAGACAGCGATAGATTCTCTTCGTGACTACAACATTCATGAGGAGAATTTATGAAAACTGCATCTCTACTACTCGCGCTCATTCTTGGACCTGCTACAACGGCTCTGGCCCAAGCTCCGGCCGTGATAGATGCGCCGGTTGATCACGTCTTCGTTCCTGCTGGCTTTGATAATAACGATAACGTTGAAATCGTTGTCACAGGCCACTTTCCTAACCCTTGCTACAATCGTAGCGGTGTTAAAGTGAAAGTGATTGATGACACCATTAAAGTAACCATCACTGCTTCTGTGAAAGAAGATAAAGCAAACTTGTGTGCTGCGATGATTGTTCCTTTCAAGGAAGATATCGTGGTGGGCAACCTCCAAGGTGGCGATTACAAGATCGTGGTTAACGAAGGCACCGCCTTCGAATTAAAAGATAAAATCACAATTGTAGAAGCGACTTCTCAAAACCAAGATGATCATATCTATGCGATGGTTAATTATATTGAGCTAGGCTTTACTGGTGGTGGTTTTGGTGATGCTCGCCTTGTCGGCTGGAATCCAAGTGATTGCCTTGAGCTTGACCGTGTTGAATACCGCTCAAATGGAAAAGACACTGTTTCGATCATGCCGATAATGAAAAAGGTGCGTGAATTCTGTCCCATGAAACTCACTCCGTTGGAAATTCCAGTGCGCTTTGACCCAAGTGAGTTCAGTCATTCAAAAGTTCTTCTTATGAGTCGCACTATTGATGGACGCTCGGTGAATAGCCTAGTGAATTTAGAATGATCTTAAGTCTGCTAATTGTCGGGGGCCTTAACACGGCCCTCGCCTCTTTTTTCCCAAATCCTGCTCCCATAATTCAGTCTCATCAAAAGATGGCAGGCCCGCGTTTTCTTGAAATCAACCAAACATTGGATCGCTTTCAAGAAAATGCCCAAACTCATCTCCCGAAACCTGCTCCTGAGTTCAGTGTTATTTCAAAATGGGAAGATCCACGAGTGAATGCGATGGCGTCTCGCGAGGGAAATCATTGGCAAATTCATATCTATGGCGGTCTTCTTCAACATCCGGACTTAACCGATGATGAAGTTCTCCTGGTTCTTTGCCATGAACTCGGCCATCACTTAGGTGGCACTCCCAAAGCATCACGCAATGGTTGGTCATCTTGTGAGGGTCAGGCGGATTATTGGTCGGCCAAAAACTGCGGTCATCTTTTACACAGCCCTTATCAAACTGCTCTTCGTTTGACGCAAATGTATGCCCAAAATTTGATGCAACCATCACCTGATCTCGCAACACCGGATTCAACCAAGGTGGAGAGAACCTTTTTTGGCTATCCTTCTCCTCAGTGTCGACTTGATACTTTAGTGGCTGGCTTCAAAGGACTTGATAGACCTGAATGTTGGTTTTATACCGAGAAATCGATTCTGCATTATTAGAATTTCTGAGACTCAACAAACTTTCGCATAAAACGAATCTGCCAGGGGCCAGGAGTTAAGGCCCCGGCACTCGTGACATTCCAGTAAGTCTTTTTTTCAACAGTAAATTTCTTAGCGTCAGAAGTATGAATCAATCCAATCAGCTGACTGTTTTCAGTCAGTGACTTCTTCCATCTCTCTCCCCATCGAACGTAGGCCAAGGGACTCTCAATCGTTTGAATTTTTTTATGCTTTATCCAAAATAAAACCGGTCCATCTTGAACCATCAATAAATCGGGCCAATTATTTTCTTTCATCTCACCTAAGAAAAAATACATGGGATTTTTAAAAGCAGTCTGCTGAAGTAGCCAGTCTTTTTCGCTGAGATAATGAGTTTTAAGAGCACTCAATTGTACATCACAGTTCTTGAGAAAAGGTGTGAGCTTTACAATAGCACGCTCAACGACTTCAAAAGGATCAAGACTTCTCGTCTGGACTTCAATCACCCCTGCGATTTGTGCCTCAGTCAAACGTCTTTTCATTTCTCCCGACTCATCAAAGAATATAGTCATCTTTTGAAAACGTTTAAGACTTTTTTGCGAGAGAAATAATCCTCCGCCTAATCGCTCAATTTTGGTTTCATCTTTAAGGGGATGAAACATGGAAATCGCAATAAGGTTTTTATCGCTTAGAAGCTTGAGATCTTCTAGAACTCCGGTGATAGGGGCCGACAAGGAAACCGTTTCGCTTTTGAGTTCACAAGCAAAGGTCGTAGAGGCCCAAATAAAAAAAAGAAAACTAAAAACCTTCATCATCAAGCAGGCGATTGGCCAAGCGATCACAGTACTCATTTTGCGGATGACCGTTATGGCCTTTGACCCATCCCACTTTGAGCTCAGGGAATTTCAATTTAAGCTGCTCGAGTTCCTGCCATAATTCCAAATTCTCTGGGGCCTTGCCATCGGCCTTCTTCCAACCGCGGGCCTTCCATCCTGGCACCCATTGATTAAGCCCATCCACCACATACTTTGAGTCAGTAAAAAGCAGTACGGGTTTAGGGTGCACAAAGGGATGAGACAGCAGATGCTGCTCTAATTGATGAAATGCACCGATGACGGCCTGAATTTCCATTTTGTTATTGGTGGTCAAGGCCTCATGGCCGGCACTTTCAAATTGGATCGTTCCGTCAGCTGTTTGGGCGACACAGGCCCATGAGCCAGGTCCGGGATTTCCGCGGCAAGCACCATCGGTAAAGAGCGCCAATCCTTCATTAAAATCTTTCAATTCCAAAGGCGCAGGAAGATTGCCGTCAGCCATCGTCTTAGTTTCGGGAATTTCTGCAATCTGGGCCTTTAAAAGGTCAAAGGCCCGCTGGACGTCAGAGTCCACTAAATCGTGGGCCTCGAGGTCTCGGCGGATTCTTTCTAGCGCGTCTCGATGTTTTTTCACGGGCAACCTTTGACTTAACCCCTAATTAACGCAACGCCACCTCTAGGCAACGGCCACTCCCTAAGGTATCTTGAGAACCATTCAAGGGGCGTGTTTTGGGGCCAAGATTTTCTATTAAAGTTTATAAGCAATATTTTAACTTTGCAGCCTCTCACTTCATGATTTTTGAGAATGGCTCACGTGAGCCGCTCCATGGTCACAATTATCGCGTCATGGTGAAGGGTGAAACACCTGAACTCAAAGGTGACATGGTTTTTGATTTCCTGGATATCAAACCAGTGGTGCGTGAAGTTTGTGACTCTCTTGACCATAAACTCATCATTCCGAAAGACCATCCTCAGATTCGTCTCGATGTCGCCGGAAAAAATACCGTCATCACCACACCTGATGAGTCGATGTTTAGTATCCCTAGTACTGACGTGTTACTGCTACCAATCCTTAACACCAGTGCCGAATTGATTGCCGTTTATCTTTGTTCTGAAATTCGCCGTATCGTGCATGAGCGCCACGGTTTTTACTTTGCGACACTTGAAGTTGAGGTGGAAGAAACCCCAGGTCAGTCTGCGGTTTTCGTCCACAAGGAAGAGTTATGATTTTTACCGAACTAGAACCCGGCCGCTCTGTTGAAGGCCACCCTATTCCCGCTTATATGACAGACGTCAAAGCGAAGAAATATCTCTATCTCATCGCAGGAACTCACGGTGATGAAGTGGAAGGTATTCATGTTTTAAAAGAATTATTCAACTGGCTCAAAAAAGAGCACTCCCTCAAAGATCTTCCCATCGTGGTTGTGCCAATTCTCAACGTTGATGGTTACCGCGCCTCTAGTCGCGTGAATGCTCACATGGTTGATCTCAATCGCAACTATCCAACTAAAGACTGGTCTCCAACCGCTGACCAACCAAAATACAATCCAGGCCCTAAGGCGCTATCTGAACCTGAAAATCAATTCCTAGTGAAGCTGTTAGATAAATACCCACCGGGCTTTATTCTTTCATTCCATACTTGGAAGCCGATCTTAAATTATAATGGTGACTGCCAAGATGTGGCGGAGTTCCTCTCAACTTATAACCAGTATCCTATCGCAGGGGACATCGGTTATCCGACACCCGGCTCTTTCGGCTCATTCGTGCCTGAAAAATACAAAGCAGGCGTCTTAACGTTTGAATGTCCGCCATTATCAGACGACAAGGGTTTCAAAGAAATTTGGCTGGAAAATGAGAAGGGCCTGAAAGACTTTATGCAGAGTGAGCTGCTCGCGAAGAAAATTTAGTTTTTTTCTAATCTCACAAGTCTCATCCTGGCGCATAGTTTTTTAGAAACATCACATTAAGTGCCAGGATGAATGAGATCAACACTAGTTAATTTCAGGCGTCCTCTACAACTCTCGTTATTAAAAGTAGATTTCTTTTCGGACTTTACTTGTGAGATTAGAAGCTTAAAAAAGACATAAAAAAAGCCACCCAAAGGGTGGCTTTTTTATTAAGAGGCTCTGGTAAATTTAATAACTTCCACCGGACACGCTTCGGCGGATTCGAGAATCTTGAGACCATTGTCGAGCGGAGCACCGGGGCGAATCAAACAGGTATCGGCCGTTACATCGAAAACTTCTGGGTAAATATCTTCGCAAGCGTTACACACGATACAACCTGGCTCGATCCAAACTTTTAAGACAGCAAAGTTTGCGACCACTTCACCAGCAGGAGCAGCAGCACCGCCGCCAGCACCAGCGAATTCACCAGCAAACGCTGGATTCGTGGCAAGCTTCAATTGAGGGCCGCGACCTGGAACTGTATCAGCGATAAAACTTCTAATCGGCACATCGATAGGTGGCTTAGAGGCCTTAACTGCACCGAGCTTATTTTTCTTAATAAAGCCATCCATTGAATCAGAAGATTCCATGACGAGCTTTTTGAATTTCGGACCGCGCATATCGAATTGAAAAGCCACTCCATCACGAGTTGAACTTAGCTCGATCTGCACCATGGCTTTTTCAAGACCTTGAGCACCTAAAAGAGCAATCAGCCCTGGGCCCATATCAGCTTCAATCGCAAAGCTGGTTTTCTTGTCTTCAATTTTTTGCATAACTTCGGCCTGCGTTGGGCTGCCGAACGGATTGAACAAGCGAATGCGAATGGTATCAATCGCAGCTGGCTCTTTGGCGCTATTCCACTTAAAACCAAAAGCAAAAATATTTCCACCACGAGACGGGCGAAGAATTGTGAGCTTTGGTTTTCCAAAAAGAGTTTCGAAGGTGCCGAACAAGAGACTTAAGGCCGCATGGCCCAAAACCAAATTAACAACGGCGAAGATCGCCACACCCATCGCGATAAGGCTTGATGTCACATTTCACTCCTGATGATGAACAGCCTAATTATAGCCTAAGTCTGCGGAAAATTGAAAGCTTTGCTCGGACTTTTGTTGGCCGATTAACGCGAATCTAAGTAGGATATGGCGTCATGTTGAAGCGTTTTTTACAGATTTTGAACCAAGTTTGGGCGGTTATCACCATCCCAATTGTATTTATTGTTTTAGTTACCCCAGCGACCTTGCTCGCCATCCCCTTTGGCATCACCAATCGCTTACGAATCGTGGGGCCATTCTGGAAGCTTTTTGGTTTATACACGGTCCATTTTGGCTGCTGGGCCAAGGTCTACTATGAGGACCGTCGCCAGACTGAATTGCGCGCCTACCCCCCAACGGGGCTCTACATCGCCAATCATCAAAGCTTTATGGATATCCCCCTAGCGCTGACTCAATTTCAAATACCACCGATCATGAAAAAAGAAGTGCTCTATCTTCCTCTCTTAGGTCTGATGGGTTGGGCCGCAGGAGCCTTGGTAGTTAGTCGACGTAAGAGAGACTCACGAAAAAAAGTTTTCGTGCAGGCCAAGCATCGTTTGGTGAATGAGAAATTTGCTCTTCAGTATTACCCCGAAGGTACTCGCAACAGACTGCTTGATGAGCCAAAACCTTTCTCAGAACTTAAAGTGACTCTGATGCATTTGGCTTTTGAGGGAGGCGTTCCAGTTGTGCCTGTAAGTATTTATGGAACGCGAGGAGTGTTAGAAAAATCAGGCATGATTAATCCTGGAAAAAAAATTGCAATTCTCACCAGACCTGCGCTCTTTCCTAAAGATTACCCTGATGCCAATACTTTTGCCCGTGCCTGTTGGGGTGAAGTGATTAAAGGTCATGCTGAGTTGCAAGCCGTCCACGGAAGTTAATCAGCGTTTTCCACTCACCGTTACGTTGTTCAACTAATCCCCAATTCGTCTGATCTGGCCCCATCATCCAAGCATGAGTCGATTCAGTGGGAGCGCTTAGTCTGGTTGAAAGACCATTCATAAAAGCCTTCTCGCGCTCAGGCGGAAGCTCAATGCGGGGAAATAACAAAACATCTTCAGGCTTCATGCCCTTAGACCAAACATCGCTCACATCATCACTTTTTTTGGGCCATCGATTTTTTTTAATTGAATACTCTGTCGTGAGATGGCCTAAGGATTCACGCTTGAGTCCAATCAGACTACCTATAGTGCCCAGCTCTTTTGCTATATCTTGAAACAAAGTGCGCACGTACGTACCAGAACTCACACGAGTTCTAATGGAGAGATAAGGAAATTTAAAATGCACCACTTCCAGATGATGGATATGTCGCTTCACCGGTTCTTTTTTGATCTCTACACCTTCGCGTGCCCACACATGAAGAGCTTTACCTTGAAATTTCGTTGCTGAATAAATAGGCGGTGTTTGCCAGTAGTCGCCATGAAAGCGCTCGATGCGCTCTTGTATAAATTCTTTGGAAAAGCTGCCGATCACATCACGATTATAATGTGAGTCATCGCGCTGCTTGATCGTCCCTTCCCAATCTCCGGTATCCGTTTCGATTCCTAGTTTTCCGATCGCCAAATAAGTTTTCGGAAGTTCGGCATGAATAAATTCATTCAAGCGGGCCGCACCGGAGACACCAATCAGAAGCATGCCGCAAGCAAAGGGATCGAGCGTGCCGAAGTGACCAATTTTTCCGTAGTCACCAGGAAGTTCACGCTTGAAATGCCGGACGACATCGAGCGAGCCCATGCGAGCAGGTTTAAAAACATTAAAAATCAGAGGAGGATAGGAATTATTCCGAGTCGCCGCCATCACGGGCGCCTTTCAGAATCTTATCGATGCGTTGCTCGTCTTCGTACTGCGAGTCATACACAAAATGTAATTCTGGAACATGACGAACATCAAGACGAGAAGCGAGCACAGTCCGGAGTCGTCCCTTCACTGCAGTAATGGCTTCAGAGATTTCACCACGCTTACCTGAATCAAATGTATCCCACCAAACTTTGGCATTGGCGTAGTCTTCTGAAAGTTCGACTTTAGTAATCGTTACAAAAGTCAGGCGTGGATCCGCCATATCACGGCGAAGCGAAGAGTTGATCGCGTTCTTGACCAACTCCTCGTACTTCAACTTTGAATGGGGATTACCACGTCCTGCCATAAATTTCCTTAAAGTGTCGCTTGGGTAGCTTCAAGAGTACGGCGACGAGTTTCCATGATGTAAGCTTCCACCACATCATCCACGCGCACGTCATTGAAGTTCTCAAGTCCCAAACCACATTCGAAACCGTTCTTCACTTCTTTCACTTCGTCTTTGAAGCGCTTCAGTGTTGAAAGCTTGCCGTCGTAAACGATCTTCCCGTCACGCAACAAACGAATGCTGCAACCACGTTCGATCTTACCGTCAATCACACCCGCACCAGCGACTACGCCGATTTTAGGAATATTGAAAGTATCACGGACTTGAGCACGTCCGATGTAAACTTCGATCTTCTCAGGCGTGAGCATCCCTTCAAGCGCCAAAGTAATGTCGTTAATCACTTCGTAAATGATTGAGTAGGTCTTGATATCAACACCTTTCTCTTCAGCAATACGACGTGCTGTTGTTACTGGGCGCATATTAAAGCCAACGATGTAGCCCTTAATCGACGATGCCATTAATACATCATTATCTGTAATTGCACCGACACCACCGCCAATCACTTGAACTGAGACTTCAGTATTACCTAGGCGCTCAACAGCGTTTTTGATGGCTTCGTAGCTACCTTGAACATCGGTACGAACGATAAGGTTAAGAACTTTCTTCTCAGCTTCAGAGTTATTTGAGGCTTCCGCAAAGAAGTCTTCCAAGGAAGCTTTCTTAACTTCTTTCGTACCCGCCAAGAGCTTGCGCTCGTTGATACGGTTTTCAGAGATCTTCTTCGCTTCACGTTCGTTCTTCACGACGTTAACGATATCGCCCGGAATAGGAACTTCATCGAGACCCAAAACCTGGATCGGCGTTGAAGGGCCAGCAGCATCAAGCATCTTACCTTGGAAATCCATCAAAGAGCGGGCGCGACCAGAGGTCTCACCAACTACAATTGAATCACCCTTGTTGAGCGTTCCTTTTTGAATCAAGACAGTTGCAACCGGTCCGCGACCTGTTTCAATTTTTGATTCGATCACAATTCCTTCGGCTGGGCCTTTGCTATCTTCTCTGAGCTCCATCACTTCAGCTTGAAGTTGGATGTTTTCGAGTAATGTGTCGATGCCGTCACCTTTAAGTGCTGAAACTGGAACATAGATTGTCTCACCACCCCACTCTTCAGGAGTGAGACCGAATTCCATTAATCCTTGCTTCACTTTGTCTGGATTCGCGCCTGGCTTATCCATTTTGTTAATCGCAACGATCATTGGTTTCTTAGCGTTTTGGCAGAACTTAATTGATTCCACTGTCTGAGGCATAACACCGTCATCAGCAGCAACCACAAGAACGACAATATCAGTTACATCAGCACCACGCTGACGCATATTTGCGAAAGCCGCGTGACCTGGAGTATCGAGGAAGGTCAAAACACCTTCTTTGACTTTCACTTGGTAAGCGCCGATATGCTGAGTGATACCGCCGGCTTCACCTGAAGCGACTTTTGCTTTACGGATATAATCCAATAGTGACGTTTTACCGTGGTCAACGTGACCCATGATCGTAATCACTGGACTGCGAAGTGGCAGATGAGATTTGTCCTCAACCGCGACCTTACCAATGACTTTGTCTTCATTGAAGGCAACATCTTCAACACGGTAGTGCCAAAGAGCCGCAATTTCTTCTGCCAGTTTCACGCCGATATAATCATCAGGCTTTACGAGCAAATTGATCTCAAGAACTTTGTTGGCCAAGGCTTCGAAACGAATTGAGAGTTTTTGCGCCAAATCTTCGGCGGTACAAACTCCGTGCATGGTAATAAAGCGCTTAGAGTCTTTCACTTGAGTTATAAGAGTATTTTGCGTTGGACCTGAAAACACTTTTTTCCGTTTGGCTGGAGTATAGATGGTTCGACCAACCAAAGCTGAAGCGAACTTCAACTCTTCATCGGCACGCATCATGGTAAGGTCTTTGGTCTTAGCAGCACCTTTCTTAGAAACCATGGCGGCAAGATCGCCCATGCGTTTCTTCGACTTTTCGTCCTCTTCCTCTTCAGTGCCTATGGCAGCAGGTGCCAAGCTTTGCTGACGAGTGGCAGCTGTTGATCCAGCTTCTTTTTTCTCAGGCACAAAGATCGGTGTGAAAGAGTGCATCTTTTCTTCAAGATACTCTTTTTTCTGATTCGGCTTAACCACACCAGTGGCAGCCTCTTCACGACGGATTTCAGCTTCAGCTGCTGCAATCGCTGCTGCGTGAGCGGCGGCTTCTTTGGCTTCTGCTTCAGCTTTCTTCTCGTCTTCTTTTTGCTGTTTCGTTTTACGCTTAACCGTTAAGCCACGTGGTTTGCCATCTTCATCAGCCTCAGTAGCGTCAACTGGAGCTGCTTCGACCACTGGGGTCTGAGCAACTGGAGCTGCTTCAACTGGCTCTGGAGTAGCTACCGGTGCAACGGGAGCCGCTTCCACTGGCTCAGGTGCAGGCTCGGCGGCGGCGGCTGCCGCGGCACTCTTCTTAACAACTTTCTTAACGACCGTTTTCTTAACCGGTGCAGCGGATTGTTTCGAAGTATCAAAAGCAGCAACTGCTTTCGCGACTTCGTCGTCTGAGAGTGCCACCATGTGGTTACGCACGTTCATTCCCAAAGTCTTAAGTTTTTCGACTAGGTCGATCGCCCCGATGCCGAGTTCGCTCGCTAGTTCATATACCTTTTTCGCCATGCTGTTCTGTCTCCAACTAATCGATCATTCTTCTTAACTAACCCACTTGCCGATTATTTCAACTTAAATGCCGCGAGCTCCTCACGTAGACGTCTCTCTGCTTCACTGAACTTGTCACCAGATGCACCGGCCGGAGTATTGGCACGGTCACGTTTAACAAGAGAGTTCTGCTGAGGAACAGCTGAAGCCGAGATAATCTCGCCTTCCATTTCAATATCATTTTTAATATCTGGATTCTCGAGAGCATCAACCGCTTGTTTCACAAGTACTTTGGCATCGGCCACTGGCTTGCCTGAGATACGAGCGACCAAGTCTGGCTCTGCCGCTGAAAGATCAACGATGCTCATGATGCCGTTTTGTACCAACACTTGAGCAGTTGGTTCATTGAGACCCGCAAGCTGCATAAGGTTTTCAACCGCAAGCTTAACGCGCTCTTGGAGTTTCGTTTTCGAGATGATGTTAATTTTCCAACCAGTCAACATGGCGGCCAAACGAACGTTTTGACCACGGCGACCAATCGCAAGGCTCAATTGATCGTCTTCAACGATAACATCGAGAGTATGATCCGCGTGATTCATCATGATGGATTGAATTTCAGCTGGGCGCAAAGACTCACGAGCAAATGTTTCCGTGTCTTCATTGAAGCGCACGATATCAATTTTCTCACCTTGAAGCTCATTCACCACGTTTTGAACGCGTGAACCTTTCATACCCACACAGGCACCGACTGGATCGATATCACGATCAGCTGTCCAAACGGCAACCTTCGCGCGGTAACCTGGCTCACGAGCAGCCGCTTTAATTTCGATCGTACCATCAAGAATCTCTGGTACTTCGTTTTCAAATACTTTTACGAGGAACATCGGAGAAGTACGGCTCAAGCGGATTTCTGGTCCACGAGAAGTCATCACCACTTCTGAGAGGTAGGCCTGGATACGGTCACCTGGTTTGAAAGCTTCACCAAAGATGATTTCTTTTTTCGGAAGAATCGCGTCAGCTTTACCAAGGTCAACGACGACGTTACCTTTTTCAAAGCGACGAGCAATACCAGTTACGAGTTCACCTTCACGGTGTTTGAATTCAGCAAAAAGGATGTCGCGTTCAGCGTCACGAACTTTTTGGAAAATAATTTGTTTGGCGGTTTGAATATCAACACGGCTGAAACCTGGATTATCAATTTTGATACCCAACTGGTCACCGAGTTCACACTCTTCATCGAGTTTCTTAGCTTCAGTTTGATCGATTTCTACGATGCCATCGCGAACTTTCTCAACGACGTTTTTGTATTGATAAATTTCGACTTCGCCATCACCTTCGTTGTAGCGAGCTTCGTATTCACCTTGAATGCCGAATTTCTTACGAGCAGTAACCAAAAACGCCTGTTCAATAGCGCCAATGATGATGTCTTTTTTGATGCCACGGTCTTTGCCGAGCTGTTCAATTACGCGTCCGAGATCAGAGAAGTTCACTTGCGTGCTCCTTTATTTATTCAACCTCTTGAGAGGTCATTTGAGTTTCTGCTTTATTCATTAATTCATTAAAATCTGGATCAATTTGTGCATTTTTAATCGAAGCCAGGGCGATCACGACTTCACCGTCTGAGGTCGAAAGCTTAACTGCTTCTGGGCGAACTTCAGTCAGCTTTCCACGAAATTTTTTCGCGGCAAGAATCTTCTTAGGAGCACCTGGATTCAATTCAGCATCCAAATTACCCATAATAGTGACTGCGTGTGTTTCCCCTACACCCATTTGAAAATGAGCAAGAGATGAAACATGACGGTAAACACCAGGAGAACCGACTTCAAGCGTGACTTCCGCTGGCATCCATTCTTCGGTTTCAAAAAAAGGAGTCAGGGCGTGGTCTACTTTTATACAGTCTTCAATGACAGCACTCTTCGTCGTAGGATTCATGATGTAGAGACGCAACAATTTTTGACCTGGCAAAAATTCCAAATCATAAAGTGCTAAACCTTGCTCTTGCACCACGCTTAAGCAAAGTTCCCAGAACTTTTTTTCTACACCGAGTCTGTTTTTCACTATATCCATAAAAAAAAAGGGCGGATTCCCAGGAGAGATCCACCCTTAAGAGCTTTAGCGTTTAATGGTAGGGCCAATAAATAACACAGCGAAGTCGAGAAATCAAATAGATGAGCTAGATTGCTACACTCATCGTCAGCGCATCACTGCCATCACGATAGAATCCTTTTACTCTTCGCAGCAATTGCGCTCCCATCTTACGGTAAAAGCGTTGGGCCCGCTCATTTTCCACCGCCACTTCGAGGTAAATGGTCTTTAGGCCTAGGCTTTTTAACGCACTGACTTGGGCCTGCCAAAACTCAGAGCTCTCGATAGAGCCGCGAATGCTTGGGTGCACCACAATTTTTAAAAGATGGGCCAGCTCTTCTAGAGGTGAGAGCTGATAGAGGGCAAAGCCAAACACCGCTTCATCTTCCCATAAGAAAAGTTTTTTGGAGCTATCAAGGAGTTCCCACTCCGCTTCATTCCAAGGGTAATTCATGAATTCAGCATCTAAATCCACCACTGACTTAAAAGCGGCAGAATCTTTACTCCAAGCAGCTGGAGATGTGAGCTTCACCAAAAATTCTCGTGAGACATTTGTTTGTCGATAGAATCAACAAACTGAGCAATTGAATTGAGGCGCTTGGCACGCCACTCTTTATTTTCAGTAATGCCACCCGGTGCGTAACGTGAGCGCAAATAGATTTCGACTTTTAGCCAGCGTTTAAATGAATCGCGCATTTCTTTTTTGGTAAAAAGTACGGTGGGACATCCGGCAACATTGATGACTTGTTTCTCAAGCTCTGGTTTCAAGACAACATCTTGCGTATCGGTGAACACCAAAACCTTCCACATTTGCCTGACCATAGAGAGGAAAATCACTTTCGAATGATCTTTAGAAACTGATTCTTGCGACTGCAATAACTCTGCTGTGACTTTTTTGAGTTTAGGCGAAAAGCCATCACCTAACCAAGACATCAAAAGAGAATCAGGAAAACGACACTCGAGTGCTTTTAAATCATCTACCGCCACTTCAAGGTCATGCACTCCGACCACTGTTTCAGTGACACGAAATAAGTAACGATCCTTCACTGTCGCTCCCATGAGCAACAGTGAAGAAAGTAGAATGAGAGTGAGATTAAACCGGAGAGCTGATTTCAATGTTACCGATTTTCTTTTCTTTAATGTAATCGTTCTCGCGATGGAAGCGAGCATTGATACGTGGGTTGAAGGTATAGCCGTCTTTTCCGCGAAGGATATATTGGCGTTTACCGTTCTTTGGCTCAATCAATTTACGCAAACGAGAAATGCTCGTGTAGATCAACTTGTCGTGAATCAAAGGATTGTACTCATCCTTCCAAATCATCTTGGCCAAGTCTTCTTTGTTATAATAGATGCCTGGAGTTTGCGCTAAGAGGAAGAGGATTTCGAGAAGGACAAAGCGGTGCTTGAAATCGATGACACCGAGGCTCTTTTCATGAATCACACGGTTGTGACGATCAAGATAAAGATCAACACTTGAATCATTCACATCTTCTACTTCCGACAAGATCAACTGCTTCAAGCGGCGGAAGTTATCATCATCAGTTGATTGGAGAGCAAGGTTGAACAACAAGAGAGCTTTTGAAAACTCTCCCATCTTCTTCATCGCTACGCCCTTATTCAGTAGAACGTAGTTATGCATGTTCCAGCAGCGTTTCGCATGAAGGAGCTTGAGAGCCGTTTCATAATGACCCATTGATTCTGTATGCTGTCCGAGTTCGCGAAGAGTGTTACCCCACAACAAGTGCATGCTGCCCTTGAGGTAACCTTTCTTAAGGATATTCAGCAATTCGTTCAACTGCACAATGCTATTAAGAGCATCAGCGAACTGAGACATGTTATAGCTATTTGTTGAAAGTGCGTAGAGTGACTTGGCCATCAACTCCGGCTCATTTTCCATCTGCGCTTTACGATAAGACTGTTGGAAGTTTTTATGAGCTTCTGGGAAATCGCCTTTATAGGTAGCGACGACACCTAAGTTGTAGAAATATTCGGCGGTGAGACTTGGAAGAGTCGCCACAGCTTGATCGAGGACTTCGCTTGATTTGGCGATGTACTTATTCGCATCGGCTTCATTCAGACCCTCTGAATAAATTCGAATCAAGAATCCATAAATTTTAAAGACGGCAAAAGCATCTTGCGGAAGTTCCGTGCGCTCAAGTGAGCTCAGGAAGTACTGTTCAGCTTTCTCGAAATCAGCTTTATCGTAATAAACTTTAGCGAGGCGGTAGTAGCCTTGGCCCTCTAGGCGAGAGGAGTCTGAGGGAAGATGGGCAAGGAAGCGATCATCTTTGTTAAGATCGAGTAGAGATTTGGCCATGGCCGTTTCAATCTGTACGTTCTCTTGATTCATCGTCATCGGGGACCTCCAGAAAGTAAGATAAGCGGTATCTTACAAAAAGTGCTTACACTTAAACCTCACTCCAAACGAAAAAGCAAGAAACCCCTTTTGGAGGGCCTTCAGAGGGTTGTTTTACCTATGAATTAAGAGAGTTATACCTCTGTAAGTTTGACTCGGTATGCCCATGGGGTGCATTTTGGCCCTCCTCTTATAGGGGCAGTTCTTACAGTTGTAAGAATAATTTCGGCTCTTATCTTCTCCCAAGCTATCCCTTTGAAAGAACGAGCTGCCTTTGCTAGTCTCAAGGCCTTCGCATCTTACCGACGGGGATTTTATGGCCAAGTACGAACTCGACACCATCCGACACTCTACTGCTCACCTTATGGCCCAGGCCGTAACTGAGTTATTTCCCACTGAAACAGTGAAGCTTGGAATTGGTCCTGTCATTGAGCACGGTTTCTATTACGACATCGATATGGTGACGAAACTCACTGACGAGCATCTGAAACAAATTGAAGAAAAAATGAAGGCGCTCATTAAGGCCGCCCTTCCGATTGTTCGCTATGAAGTGTCTCGTGATGAAGCCCTCAAGATTTTTGCCGCTCGCGGACAGACTTTAAAACTTGAACTCATCAGAGATTTTCCCGAAGGTGAAGTGATTAGCTACTACACTCAAGGCGATCATTTCCTCGATCTCTGTACTGGTCCACACGTGGAAAGCACCTCACATCTTACGCACTATTTTAAATTGCAGCACACCGCTGGCGCTTACTGGCGCGGCGATGTCTCACGACCGATGCTTCAACGTATCTATGCTGTTTGCTTTAACTCGAAAGAAGATCTTAAAGCGCATCTCACTTTCCTCGAGGAAGCCAAGAAGCGCGATCACCGTAAACTCGGAAAAGATTTAGGTCTTTTCATTTTTGATCCAGTCGCTCCGGCCTCACCTTTCTTTATGCCGAAAGGAACCATCGTTTATAACGGTTTGGTTGAATTCATCCGCCGCTTGTATTCAAAGTATGGCTACCAAGAAGTCATTACTCCGCAAGTCCTCGACGTTGATCTTTGGCATACTTCAGGCCATTACGAAAAATACAAAGAGAACATGTACTTCACTCATATTGATGAGCGTGAGTTTGCTTTGAAGCCGATGAACTGTCCATGCCATATGCTGATGTTCTCACATCATCGTTATTCATACCGCGATCTTCCTTTGCGCTTTGCGGACTTCGGTCGTTTGCACCGTTATGAAAAATCAGGCGTGGTCGCAGGCCTTACGCGCGTTCGTACTTTCTGTCAGGACGATGCTCACATTTTCTTGGCTTCGGCAGATATCCAAGCCGAAGTTCTCTCGCTCATGGACATGTTCTTTACCTGCTACAAACATTTCGGTTTCGAGAAAATCAAAATTGGTTTTTCCACTCGTCCAGAAATGCGTGTGGGCAGTGACGAAACTTGGGATCAAGCCGAAGGTGCTCTTAAGGCAGCACTCGAGGCTTCAGGCCAAGAGTATTTTGAAAACGTTGGTGACGGTGCTTTCTATGGTCCCAAAATTGATATTCAAATTGCCGATGCCATTGGCCGCTACCATCAGCTTGGTACTATCCAACTCGACTTCCAGTTGCCTGAGCGCTTCGATTTGAAATTCACTAACGCCCTGGGAGAAATGGAGCGTCCGGTAGTTATTCACCGTGCCCTCTTGGGATCGCTCGAGCGCTTCGTAGGTGTTTACCTCGAGCACGTCGGCGGAGCATTCCCATTCTGGCTCTCACCTGAGCAGGCCGTTATTATTCCTATTGCTGAAGCGCACTTCCCTGCTGCCCGTGAACTTGAAAAGACGCTCAAGCAGCGTGGTTTCCGCGTTCGTGTTGATGACCGTAATGAAAGTATGGGGAAAAAGACCCGTGAGGCTCAAATGGGGAAAACACCCTTTATGCTCGTTTTAGGTGATAACGAAGTTGCCGCTCAAACCGTTTCAGTCCGCCGTTACGGGGAAATGAAGTCTGATGTACTCCCTCATAGCGAAGTTTTGGCGCTTTTTGGGCAGCTTGAGGACGAAAAGTTGCCAGCTAAATTCCGCTAAGAAGTGGAAATTATGGCCCTCTTAGGCGCCGCTCTAAGACTCTAGTAAAATAGAGGGATGATCGGCGCTATAACGGCCCCCCTAGAACAACATCGACTGGCCATGAGATTGAAACCCATTCTCACGGGCGAGCTGTATCTTGCCACCAAACTCAAGCACCCTGTTTATATTTGGCAAGATGGTCTGTTCCAAGAAGTGATCGCAGCCGGGGACGCCCCCAGTAAAGAAAAAGTACAAAACCTTATTCGTACACAAGTGCGCGAAGTTTTTCTCTATGCCGTAGATCTGATGGGAGTACGTGAGCAATTAGAGTTGGCACTCGTTCGAGTCACTCGTGCTCTCTCTGTGGGTGATCCGCGTGAAAACGGAGCACGAGCACTGAAACTTATGGCCTTGAATCTTGGTGGGCTCTACCAAAATCCTCATGACGATGAGCTGTTAATGAAGCAGTTTCAAAGTACCCAGAACATGAGTAAGTTTTTGATGGAGAATAAAAAACTCCAATCCACCTTCTTTGCAGATCTGGCCAAGGAGAATTTTCATTTCACTATTCTTCAACCCATGATGAGTTCAGTGCTACTCTTGGGTTTCCTACAATCAACCCATATGTTTCATGAGCGTGAAATTGAAACTCTTTTTCTGACTAGCTATATGAAAGACATCGGGATCGGGATTATTCCGGAAGATAAATACGACATGAAGGGCCTTACCCTTGATGATCAAAAACTTTTTGCTCACCACGCTGAATTCTCCCACGACATTTTGGATGGCCGCGTTCCCTTAACCAAAAATCAGCTCTCCATCATTAAGCACCATCACTTCTTAAACGATCGCTTAAAGCGTATTTTGATGAAAGAGAAGCCTCGTTATGGTGAAGAAGCCATGGCCTTTGGAATTGAGAGTACTCTCGTTGCCATCTCTGATGTGATTGTCGCTATGACCTCGAATCGTCCCTATCGCCAGGGTCTCACCGTCTATCAGTCGTTAGAGTTAGTAAGAAAAATGATTGCCGACGAGTACCCTCAGGAATTCAGGGCCCTTGTCGTGTATCTTAAGCAGTTTTTCCGCGATCCTCGCTAAGCCTCACTTCATTGAGAGACATAGTCAGTCTTAAAAGACTTTTCAAAGTCTCCTCATCCATCACATCCTGTTTTTAGGTGCAGTTTAATATCCAAGGAGGGATAGATATGGCGCAGTGGCAAAGCCCGCTCACAGGAATTATCGAAGAAGACAAAGTCGTTATTGATTTTGGAGAATTCGAAGGAAAATCAGTTTTGGAAATCGCTGATACCAAACCTGAATATTATGAATTTCTTGTTTCTCAAAAAGAATCAGGAAACTTCGCCATCCGTCGCACGAAAGACAAGATCTATCGCCTCTATATTCATCAGACACATTTGAACTAATAAAAAAAGCCCCTCTTTTGAGGGGCTTTTTTATGCCTATTATTCAGGTCAGTAAGCCTCTCTCATTTGGCTTTTCTATTTAGGAAACATCTTCGTCATTTCAACTATCTGGATCGATAAAGATAGACGATAATAAGACAACTAAACATGATTTAATATGTGATGTCTTTGTCACATAAAATAACAATACGTTAATCACCGGGCTTTAATTTAATGGATTCTAAAGTGATGAAAAAATTAGTCCTCTTGTTATTGATACCACTGACATTAAACGCTGAAACGGGATGTCCAACTGGACTAAGTTTTAGTCCTCAGTTGAACCGTTGTTTAACAACTGAAGCAGCCTCTCGTGTAAAACAAAGCGAAGCGGCCTGTATGCAACAAGAAGGCACGGCCCGTAATCAATGTTTTGAGCAGGCCGCTCAAAATGCGGTGGCGGAAAAAGAAGCTTCTGGAGAAATCAGTAAAAATGTTGGTAAAGGAAATTTTGCTGGAAATAAGATTTGGTCACTGGCTTTAAATGGGTTTGCACTTGGTGGAGCAGCTGTTGTCCTTCTTAGCTCACAGGAAAGTGCAGACTGTAATCAAGCCTACTCGCTTTACGCTCTTGGTGGTGGCGCCATCGTCGCGGCCCTAGGTGAAATCTGGACCTCTATTCAGTACAGCGGCAAGCTTGATGACATGAAAAAACGTTTCCAGACGATTGAAGAGGATGCAAAAAAATCTAACGAACAGGCCAGTGCGACAGATATTCAGGCGCAGGCCTTTCAAGTTATGGCCGATCAGCAAAGTCTTATTGCAGAAATAGCAAAGGCTAAAAAAGGATGGTACACGGCCGCATTTGTGGCCTATACCGCCTCAACGGCACTATCAGCTTTTGAAATTGCATCTACGGCATGGGGAGGCTCTTTATTTACTGAATGCAAAAACCTCTATGCGACTCATCCACAGAACGCTCTTCCTAGTCTAGAGGCACGTGATCAATATTTAGTTGATTATTTTGAAAACATGAACAAAGTGACCTATGAGACATGGCTAGTGGAGCTAGATAAAAAATCGGCCTATCATTTCAATCCCACCAGCGCTGAAGAGCTTCTTTTTCAGATCAGTTTCACAATGAAAATGCGCAATAGCGATATCTATGCAATTAATTTTGATGAATATGATAGATACCTGAATGTTATAGCAGATAAATCGCCATTAGGTTCGAGCTTAAAAGCTTTCAATGGTCTGATGGATCAAATGCTTTTCCCTAAAGCATTTGCTCAAGCGAGTGCAGCATACGAAACAAGAATAAAAGGTGCGACCGGAGTCAAATGTGACTGCGAGAAGCCAGGTCAGACTGGTTCACAAATGACTTTTAATTATAAAAATTGTGACTTCGGTATTGAAGACTTGAAATCATGCGTGGGGGCCAAGGCTGGAGCAATTGGTGGAAAAATCAGTTCGGTGGATGCCATGAATGGAAAGTTTGGCGCAAAATCTGCTACCAGGGCGGAAGACAGTAGAAGCAAATGTGCGAAGTATCTAGAAAAGAAATGTACTGCTAAGATTATGGTTCTGGAAGTTCCTAAAAGAGTGGCCGAGGTGGCAGTCGCCTCGATGATTCCCATTACTCCGATAGCCCTTGAATCTCTTAAATCTCTTAAGCTTTTGCCGGAAATTCCACCTCTCAAAGAGTTTAAATTAAAGATTGAAGAAGCGACTAAAGTCGCCACCGCTCCTGTTTACGGAGGTATCGTAAAGTTTTTCGCTTCACCCTACACTAGACTTGTTATGGGAGGTCTCATGGCCGCCTATAGTAAGGCCACTTTAGATCATTACGATAAGCAAGCCGATGTGGCAAAAAGTCGACAATCAGCTATTGAAAAATTAAAGACACAGGTGACCGCCGCGGGAACAGAATTTGGTTGCAGTAATCGCGATGACCACACCAATCCAAGTTGTTACTGCTATGGCGAATCGGGAGAACTCAACCCTGCTCGATCAAAATCTGATGTCTGTAAAAATCTTTTTGGAGGCAAACCGAATCTTAACTCCAAAAACCTAGCGAATAGCACCACGAATAAATCGAAAATTTGTATGTCAAAATCCTCCCTTGATATGGGTTGTAGCTGCGTGGCGACCAAGACATGTATGTCAGTAGGTCTAACATCTTCCAAAATGCCTCCGAGTCTTATCAACTCGATTATGCCAGCACAGGATATGGCAAATGGATTAATGAGTGGTGCGCTTGATGCTGCTGAGGTTAGTAATTTCAATACAGGGCTTTTTGCATCGAGGATTGCCAATATCAAAGACGTGATTCTGGCTAAAAATCCAAAAGCAAAAACGAATATAGAAAAGGCCCGAAATAATGTTGGTAAGCTAAAAAATCATTTAGATCGACAGCTGGCCAGTATTTCAAAGGGTCGTTTAAATGGTAACACATATCCCACGACAGGTTTTGCTGGTTTTGGCGCCAGTGCTCCAGCATTAGATGGATTAGGTAAAGCTGATCCAAAAGATGTTTTAAAATCCTTAAACGATTCTTTGTACAATCCTGCTTCTCCACTCAATGGGGTAACCAATCAATCTGCAGCCGACAACTTCTCGTTGGATGATTTCAATGCGACTGGCAACACTTCTCCTGTCGAAGTGAAGGAAGAAGCTAACATGGCAGAAGCTAATTTTGAGTACAATATGAATGATATCAATGATGATAAATCGTCAAATATCTTCGATATCTTATCAAACCGATACCAAACAACAGGTATGGAAAAATTATTTGGAGATAAGGGGTTTGATCCAGAAGCCTTTGAAGACGAATAAAATTAGTTGGAAATAATTTTCTTCAAATGAGAACGAATATTTTTTCGGGCGTATTTTAATAATCCTTCGTCAATGTCGCTATAGAGTAAGTGTAGTATCTCGTCCTCTGACTTTCCCTCAGAGTTGAGTCGCTTGACCTGTTCCTCACGCATTTTACGATGCTCGAGCGTTTTCTCTAATATGAAAGTCGTTCCTAATCCGATGCCATGAGATGGAAAGATGACCCTGGGAGAGAGCTTGATAACTTTCTCAAGTGTATTGAAATATTTCGCCATATCTCCTTCATCATCGCCAATCACAACGGTACCAATGCCTTGAAAGAGATCCCCTGCTAGAAACCAGCCTTTATTCTCCGGCATAAGCGCCAGCTGTCCTTCGTCATGACCAGGCACAGCGACTACCTTTAAAGGAGAACCAAGCCAACTAGAGACTCTATCTCCCTCTTTGAGCAGCTTAATGCTGATATCTTTAAAATAGTCGCGATCGATGTGTTTTAAACGCGTATGAGTGTCTTCGCTCATCCACATCGGCACTTGATAGTGTCGTGCCAGCGCTGGTGCATTTTCGTGATGATCAGGATGGTGATGAGTGAGCATAAT
>JBKHVI010000023.1:0-39860 GCA_046570105.1 Bacteriovoracia bacterium | reverse complement strand
AGTTGAAGCAAACCAATTCTATGGAGAGGGCCATGCTTAGGCCAAATCAGAATTTACACAAGATTTCTTACACCACCTTGTCTTTTATTAATGCGTGTTTCGTTAAACTCATTTATCTACTTTAAATATTTAGCCTTAGTCTTTGTTTCAACATTGTATTTCATTGATCTGAAAATAATGTCAGTACAACAAGTGGAGGCATTAACAGGAAGCCTGAAGCCGGTTAAAGAAAATGGGTTCTGGGAGAGCTTAGATTATTATCGGACAAAAATATTTTATCCCGAAAATGTATTGGGCGAGATAAGAAATTTTACAAATTCAAAGTATCCTGCGGCACGTATCATTGGTGGTCCAATTCTTTGCAACAAGAAAAGTGGTTGTAGGGAATACAAGCAACTCGATATGGAGAATACTCCTCCTGTTGAAATGAATGTAAATCGCCTAATGTTTGTTGGGACATCTCAGACTATTGGGGCCGGCGCCAGTGAGTTGGAAAAAACATTTTTTTCATTACTACATGAGAGAATAAATAAAATCCAAGAAGCTGTTTCAGTTAATATTTCACAATCGGCTTTGAGCCCCGAAGAGATGCTTGCCATGTTTAGCAAAAATGTGGATTTGTTTAAACCGACACATGTGTTAGTAAACCTTGGTTACAATCAGGCAACCCATTCGTTTACAAGAGTGCTAGCTGAGTTTTCTGCGGTTTCAAAAAAATATAATGCAAAGATTATATATATCAGTGAAGCAAATAACTTAGTTGAAACTTCTGATTATATTAAAGAACTGAATCAATTTATTAAGCAAAATTCTCTGCCTGTAATCGACCTATATAGCCACTTGAGAAGTTCTCAGGTTAATGAAGACATTAGTATCTGGTGGGATCCAGTACATTTTAATGACCGAGGTCAGCGTCTGGCAGCAGACTTCCTCTATGAAGAATTAGTAAAGCTCAAGCTTATTAGAACGAGAGCTCACTAGTTAATTGGCGTCATTCTTTCTATTTCCTTGCGAATGTCCTTCGCCGCCACGAGCTCTTTCACACGAGATTCAGTTCTGTCCTCACCCTGATCAGCTGTTGTGGTTTTTGAAACGACAATTAATTTGTCCGCGAATGAAGAAATCTGAGGCAAGTGAGTAATGGTAACAACCTGTGAGTTTAGCGATACCTTCTTGAGGCTGCGTCCAATGTGAAGTGCCGTCTCCCCCCCCATCCCAGTATCTATTTCATCAAAGAGGAAGATACTAATTGAGTCGTGGGTAGCAAGTATTTGGCGTAGGGCCAATAGAATGCGTGAAAGTTCACCACCAGAAGCAATTTCTTTTACTCTGAAAAAGCCTTCACCTGGATTTGTTTGCGCAAGGAAAGAAAGTCTGGTGTAGCCTGCATCTGTGAGTTCGCTGGATCTCTCAACCTCTAGGCGAATTTCAGCTCCCGTCATTTTAAGTTCTTGCACACAACGAGTGAGTTCTTTGGAAAAAGCGACAGCTTTTTCAGCTCGTTTCTCGTGTAATTTATCAGCAAGACGATGCACCGTTTGTTCGGCCAGGTGAAGTTTTTTGAATAGTGAACTAAGATCAGTTTCGATCTCACGTAATCGTGAGGCTTCGGCATCAAACTGTGCGCGAGTTTCGATAATGGCGAGAACTGTTCCACCGAACTTTCTCTTTAGCTTTTGATATAGATCGAGGCGATCAATCGCTTGCTGAAGTTCTTCAGCATCAAGTTCTTTGGTGCTCAACCCTCTAAATGAAGCGGCAAGTTCCTCATAGGAAGATTCAAGCACGGAGAACTTTTCTGAGAAATGTGCCGGAATCATAGCTGAATTTTTTGCAAATAAACTTCTGCCAGTACGAAGGAGCGATGAAAGACCGCCGTTTTGTTCACCACCCTCGATTAGTTCACTTAGTTGGTGATGAAGCAGCTGCTTCTTTTCGTGATTAAGAAAGTCATTTTTTAAGGCAATTAGTTGCTCTTCTTCGCCATCGACGGGGCCGAGCGAATCAATTTCATTAATTTGAAAGTCGAGATAATCTAAACGCTGTTCTCGTTCCGATTTTGAGCGCTCAAGCTGGTCTCTTTCTTCACGGAGTGCTCGGTAAATTTCGAGTTGTTCTTTCATCTCTTTGGCTTCTTTGGTCGTTTGGCCAAATTGATCTAATAGGCGAAGCTGATATCCATCGCTTAATAGTTTTTGATTTTCAAACTGTCCAACGAGATCGATATACCGACGAGAAAACGTCACAAGTTGGCCGAGGCTGCATGTCATGTTATTCAGCCAACATTTGCTAGTACCATCTTTGCGTACCATTCGCTTAATAATGACTTCACCTTCTTCGCAAGGAAAACCCATGTCATCAAGAGTTCGCGTAATCTCGTTATCACTAAACTTCATAACTGCTTCAACTACAGTTGAGTCACAGCCATGTCGAACAGCTTTTTTGTCAGCACGACCGCCGAATACCAATTGAAGAGCATCTAGTAACAAGCTCTTCCCAGATCCCGTTTCTCCAATAATGGCATTCAACCCAACAGAAAAATGAACCTCATGGGTTTTAAAAGTGGCAAAATTTTGTAGCTTTAGTGTTTCAAGTATTAGGCTTGGTTTTTTCATGGTGGCCTCCATTACGATCTTCTGCCATGGACGAATTTTTCTTTCAATGTTTCATAAAAAGAGCGCGAGTCATTTTTGATAAGTGAAACACGTTTGGCTGGTTTGTGGTTGATCATAATTACGTCGTGTTCCTCAATTGGAAATACGACTTGTCCATCAAGAGTTAGGTTGACGCTGTGGTAAGGTGGCTGAAGTCTGAGTGTCACCCGTGATGTTGTTGGGATAACGAGAGGACGATAAGTCAGAGAGTGAGGGCATATGGGAGCAAGAATCAAGGCAGGTACTTCCGGATGAACTAGGGGGCCCCCTGCAGCAAGAGAATAAGCAGTTGAGCCCATTGTAGAGCTAACGATCAATCCGTCCGCAGACAGGTTGTAAATATGCTCATCAGAAGATTCGACGCGGAGATGGATCATACGAGCGATATCGTTTTTAGCAATAACGGCATCGTTAAAGAATGGTTGTTGGAATATCTTCTTGCCCTTACGTCTAACTTCCACATGATAGAGCGGATGCTTAATTGAGCGAAATTTCCCTTCCATTATAGATGGTAGATGATCGAAGAATTCATTTTTACTATATGGTGTAATGAAACCTAGTCGGCCGAGATTGATTCCGAGTATGGGAATCTTGGATGAAATTTTGCGACAAACTCCAATAAGGGTTCCATCACCACCTAACGAAATGATCATATCTAGTTGTGAGAAAAATTCTTTATCGGCTAAAAAATTAACTTTCAGTTCTTTTTTGTGCAGAATTTTTTGAACTCTTTCTTGATCACTTATACGAAAAAAAACTTCTTTTTTTCTTCTCTGAACCCACTGGCATAGGTTGGGTAAGATGGCGGAAAAGTCCGATTGAGTATTGGGCTTTAGAGCTATTCCTATTTTTTGGATCGACACTCTTACTCCCCTCCCTCAATTTTTCTCATTGCGGCGCGCAAGTCTTCGAATGGTTTATTGAGTATTTCGCACTTATATTCTCGCGCTTTCTCTAGGACTTGGGGAGAATTATAGGCAGTCATAATTATAAATATCTTACTCATTTCCTCAATACTGTAGCGACGCTTGGATTCTTCTAATACATCGAAGCCTGAGATATCCTGAAGCATCAAGTCACAAACTATTCGGTCGTAATCATTTTGAGCAATTAAACTAATGGCCTCATGGCCAGATTCGGTGGTTTCTACTGAGTGACCTTTCTTCTCCAAAAACTTTCGAAGTGATTGAGCAATCAAAATTTCATCTTCAATTATTAGAATTTTACTCATAGTACTCGTTTTAGCTGCAAGCGAAATGTCGCCCCGAGAGGGCTTTCAATGTAGTTGAGATCCCCGCCGATTTTCAAGGCGAGATCTCTGGAAAGTGCAAGGCCCAGCCCATGCCCTTTTTGTTTTGTCGTATAGAAGGGGCGAAACAGATTTTCTTTTATTAGTGGAGGGAGTCCCGGGCCATTATCGCTAATAATTAAATCGACGGAATCGGCCTGAATGATCTCTTTGATTTTAATTTCTGGCGCCTGTGTGCTTTCACGCATTGCTTGGCTGCTATTGATAAGCAAATTGAAAAGAATCTGGACTACGAGAAGAGGGCGACCTTCAACAATAATCCCTTCAAGGGAAATGTTGGGAGGTAAAATTTTTCGTATAGTTTTTAATTCGGACTTAGCGAGAGTGAGGGTTTCTTCGAGTGCCTGGCCTAGGTCACACGAATTTGTGGTGTGTTCTTCAGAATAAAGCTTTGAGAGATTACTAATAATAAGTTGTGAACGAAGAATATTCTTTTTTATTTCACTTAACACCATTGAAACATCATCAGGGGATTCTGTCCCCAGGAGCAATTCACAGGCCAATCCTAGACCGAAAAGTGGATTAGAAAGTTCGTGCCTTAGGGTATTGAACAAATCACCAAGAAGAGCAATTTTATGACTATGCAAAACATCTATTCTCGTTGCGTCCCAGTCTTCGCGCTTGCCGATTCCAAGTTCATAATTTTTTCCTATCGGAATCCATGATAATTCAGGCGGAGGGCCAGAACTGACGAATGCAGCGTTAGTAAAAATGGCTTTTCCTTGCGAATCTTGTAACGCCAGTGGAAGGGGGCAATGTTCGAGCGCCCACATTATTTCCGCAAGTCTAAGATCAGAAAACTCTACTTCAATTAAACCTTCCAGCCAAAGACCTAGAAGTTTTGCGAATGAACGAAACTCGCGAACCTCTTCATTTGAACAAGGAAGAAACTCTTGGCGTGAGATCACCCAGATGGCATTAAAGCGCCTAAATGAAAATGTTTCGGCTAGAAACACACCACCAACTGGCAGCCATTGCCACTTAGGTTGTTGAGTCGTGAACTGACCGTTTTTTGATTTCTTTACTGCCTGGTAAAGCGAATTAAATTTTTCCAAATCAATTGAGCTAGTAAGACCATCTTGAGAGCCGCCGGCCCCAATTTGCCAAGCCTGTGCTTCACCCTTTTGGTGTACAAGTAAAAATCCAATTCTAAACTCTTTAAATCTTCTAAGTTCAAAAAAACCATCTAGACCACTTTTGAGGCTGATAGTGGATGAAAGTTTTGATAAGTAATTTTTAGTATCTGCATCTATGAGTGAGCCAAAAAATAGCGGCTGAGACAGATCCGCAAGTTCAATCAACGCCTGGTTTTCCCAGCTATTAGTTGTGAAGTCGGGACCATAAAACATTTCACTTAATGTTTTTGCGAAGAAACCAAGATTAGATTTAGTGCAAGGTAGCTTGAGTTGTGTTTTTTTTCGGTCAGTCAGAACGATATCAGTACCGATCTGCTCTATCTTCCAATGTGCACTTTCAGAGTCTGGATGAGGAAGAGGGAGATCTGAGTTGATCTCCTCCCACTGTGTCCTTAAATTGCTGCTGACCCAATAGTTGGGGAGACGCGAGGTCTCAGCAGCGGAAGTACGTTGATTTTCCACAGAGTCAGATTATCTCGCAGCTCTTCAGTGATCAAGTCGTGAACTGCGTTGCGATCATTTAGTCTTAATTGGTCTGATAGCGCCCTCAACACGGAAAGAAGGTGTAGCTTTATGCGTAAGATTTCCTCTCTTAGGCCATCTGAAGCAAGTGTTTGTCGCATGTATTGGCTAGAATACTTCAAAAAGACTACCAGTTTGCGGACATTGCCGACCAACATAACTAGTTTATCCTCGGGCATATTGGCTGGAAGATGAGATTTAAGAAGTTCTATCTCGGAACCCAGCTCATAAATAGAATCTGAAAGTGTTTTGTAAATCAGTTGAAGAATGTCTTTTTGAGACATTGCTTCTTCTGAAAGAAAAGAATCGTCGGTCGTTTTCATGGGCGAGTATCCGCAAGGTTGCGACCATGTTGCTGCACAATCGAATCTGTTAGTTCGATGTAGGCTTCCATGGCCTGGTTAATTTCGTAATAAATTAAAATGAGGCTTTTAGCGATATCGATAACATTCTCACCTTGTGCACCGGCTTTTGAGAAATGGATCCATAATTTCAACAAATCCATTTCATGGTAAACGCCCATGGTCTTGTTGGTTATTTCATCAATCTCAGCCATTTTATTTGTTAATTCGATGACATCGGATTCTTTAGCTAAGCCTGAAGTATGCTTCTCATTGAATTCTTGTAAAAACTTAATTGCGAATTGATTGAGATGAATAAGTTTTGTAAAAACTGCTTGTGTACCTTTTAACTTTAGACAGCATTCAGAGGTGATATCTGGAATAGGAATATCCACTTCAAGTAAATCATTTAGATAATTTATAACAACATAATTCAGGCGATCAAAAATTTGCTCACTACTATCAACTTTATCAGTATTGAAGCTAGGTAGTTGTCCGCCAAGAAATTCAGTCGTGTGTCTGAAGTGGTTCCCTACTCGAGTTTCATTCCCTTGCATCATCTGAAATAAGATTTTGTGCGCTGGTAGGTTGTCGCGGTCAAGAACCCAGGCACTTGGATGAGCGGGAGCAAACTTGCTTTCCCATGTTTTGGGTGAAACAAGAGCACACTTACTGCCAAAGTACGAAAACCAACTTGCGGCTGCGATTTGGCCTCCAATATAGCAGGCTATATCTTGAGGGCGGGTAGAAGGAAGCAATTTATCTCGAACTTGGCCTGGATGAGTTAATGAAATTTGGCTAATTATTGTCTCGCCCCAGGTGCGTGATTCTTGCGGTAATGAATCAAGATCGATCACCCAGAGACCTTTTTGGTTCTGATTTCGAGGTGAAAAATCGATAGTAGTTCTACCGAGTAAGACATGGTTAAAAAGATCAAATGGTGTGAAGGGAGAAAAGCGAGTACAGCCGAAAGTTGCAATGAGAGTTTGCGCCCATCGGCCCTGAATATGTAAATTAGGCTGGGAAATAACTCCGGCACGGTTTTCTGCATCAAGGGCCAATAGCTGTTCAGCGAGTGCCTGTTCAGGGGTTGTCTGAATTATTAGAGCATAAGGAGGTTTAGCATTCTTTAGATCAAAAATAACATTCAGCCAATTTCCCGGTGAACTCCACCAGGTAGGTATCGCCTCGCTGGTTACGTAAATATCAATAGAAAAGTCAGGATGATGATCACGAACAAAACACGCACTGGCACACAAGTCTATAAAGAGCTTGGTATCTGGTGGACATGTAATGAGCGTATTTAAATTCATAAAGTAAGTGCCAAGTCCGTTGTGGGCATTTCGAGTGTGCACGCCTTATGCATTCTTTCGAAGAAATGGTTGAGAGTTCTCAGGCGATTTTTGATCGCCATAACATCTTGGTCATGTCTAAAAAGAGGCTTAAGAGAAGGCTGAAGCGATAATTCAATCGCACAAATGAAGCTCAGAGTACCAGGATGCTGTGACCAGTAGTCTGCTAATAAACTGTTGTTAGTAAGTCCTTGCCTTCTAAGTCCCTCGAGAAGGATTTTGGCAAATCCTTTAAGCGCTAATACGTCTTGGTGAAGAAACGGAGCGAGTGAGTTTTTATCGTAGCGAGTGATCATTTGCTCAGAAGCATGTGCTAGTTTGGGATAGCCAAGATAGTCAAAAAGAAATGAGAGGCAAGCCCATTTCGAGAAATTGCTTGGAATAATCTCAGCTATTCTCTCGGTAAGTTCATCAGGATCTTTGCCGGAGATATTAAGAGTGCGATCCCAGTTTGTAGCAATTCGACTGGAATCTGTTACGTTCATGTCGAGTAATAGCTCCATGTCAGGATTTACTTCTGACCAGTCGATACATGCTAGGCCATAGTTTTTGAGAGTTTCACGTGTGTTTTCATCAAGAGCAATAAGGGTGAAAAGTTGAGCGATAAATTGTATTGATGCCCGATCGTCTGGATTGTTTTCGTGCAAACTCACGCCAACTAAAATTCCCTTAAGGTCACCGCGAGCTTGTGCAGCTTTGTATTCGGTAGCTTTTTTAAGGGAAGATTCGACAATAGAGATATCAATTTGATTCAAAGCTTTTCTGTAAAGTAATTGATCAATTAGGGAATGAGACATTCCCCACTGGTTTAATAGCGAAGCTAGTTTTAGTGGTGACTCGTGACAGAGCGTGGTGCCCTCAAAACGATGACTACCCATAACGGCGGTACCATTAAAAAGCGAAGCCACTGATGTTTCTAGTTTTTCACCGGAAAGATTAAAGATCCGAGCCCATTTTTCTAGTACAAGTGGTTGCAGGGCATTCCACATAACTTTGAAAGAAGTAGCATCCCCTAGTAATGGCGAGAAAGCACTTCGTTGAATAAACTCAATATCCACTTCGTGGACTTGATGAAATACATCCAAAGCAATGATTTCGTCTCTCATGTCAGCTCGGACTAAAGCGACATGCTCACCGGGAAATTTTCTTTTCAACTGATGAGCATCTAATCCTTCTGCAATACCAACAGAAGTCGGACTTAGTAGCACATGAAGGTACTTAGTATTATTCAGCATGCTTAAACTCCCAGTAGGCCCTGAGCCATGCTGCATGAGGGGAAGAATCATGCTTGGCTTCTTCCACTGAGCGCTCCCCCAATGAATCAATCCAGAAGTTCCATTCAGGGTTACTGGTCTTGAAATCTTTTAAATGTGAAGAGGCTCTTCGAGTAAGAAATGACTGATAAAAGCTTTTGGCAGATTCAAATGAAGCCTGGTGAATAATTACAACAGGCTTTTTTAAAAGAAATTTGCAAACATCTTTGTTGGCATATAACTCATCAATGCTTAGGGCACTTATGACTTCGGCCTTACAGGTGTTTTTTTGGTAAGATTGCCAAAGTCTTACTAGTTCTTGGTGAGCTTCAATAACTAGAATTTTTCCATCTTTGTGTCTGAGACGAAGAATCTTAGACATCTCCTCAATATGATAGCCAAATCCAAGTCCTAGGACGAGCACGTTGGCGGTTTTTGAAAGATGTGCCAAATGATTATTAGCGAATACTTCGGCTTCTCTGCGGGGATTGTGGAGAGAATGAAGAGGTACGCCACGAACGACAGGAACAAGTTCCTTACTTTTGGCTTCAGTGAGAGTTAAAAAATTACTAGGGGAGTCCATGGAAATCCTCTTCCTTAAGGATTTAATTTGGTCTCCCCTATTTGCTCACTGCCAGAACGGACTGTCAAATAAACGACTTACTTGACCTGATTGGAATGGTAAGAGCGATGTGCAGTGCCTTGCTTGTGAGTTGTCGCAATGTCGCGCTGAAGCTGTTCACGTGTTTCAATAAACTTTTCCAAGAGACGTTGATTCAATTTATCAACCTCACCCAAGATAGCAGCGTCGGCTTCTGTAATGTCTGCTCGGGTTGCAAGCAGATTCATCGCGCGTTCGCGGTTATCTACAACGGCAAGAGCATCATCAAGTCGACTAGATTCAAGAAGTGTGAGGGCCTTCTCTGTCAGACGGAGGATCTTCCAAGTCAGGTGACTTGTTTCAAGTTTTTTTTCACTCATTGGCGGCTTTCGCTTGTGTAGGTTGAGCTTTGAGACCTTTGATGGCTTCAGTCCAGCCATCATAAAGTGTATTCAAAACTTTCAAACAAGCCTCTAGTGGCTGCTTATCAATTTTGATATTCGCTTGTGTGCTCGAGAACATGAGGTAATCGTAAAGAGAGTTAAGCTCTTTTGCGATATCTCCACCAACTTCAAAGTCGAGACTATTGGAGAGCTCAACAATAATGTCTTGCATTTTACCAATGTATTCGCCTTTTTTAGCGACGTTTTTCTGCTCAATTGCCTCAATGGCTTTTTTGCAGTTTTTTATGGCTGCTTGATACAACATCAAAAGAATTTGCTCTCTGCTAGCAGTTTCAACAGATGTTTTTTTGTATTGCCCCAAACCATAACTCATTCAATACTCCTCATATGCTGCCCCTATTAGAAGGAGAGCTTCATCCTAATTGTTGCACTGGATTCCCTACTTGGGCTAACCCGGCAAGTCCTGCACCCTGCCCACGAATCTTAGAGATGGTTTCTTCTAAGCGTGCGAATTTAGCTTTTAAGATCTCTTCTTTTTGATCAATCATGCGCTGGCGAGTTGAAATTTGCCGATCAATTTGGTCAATATTACTTTTAAGACCACGACTTCTGGTAACAAGTGCACCAGAAGGTTGGGATAAAAGCTGCATCGTTGTTTGTTCTAGCTTATCAATAAATCCGTCTGTCTTACCCTCAGGACCATACATCCCGTTGAGTACTTGGGCGACACGCTTGTAGTCCCCAGCTAAAACAGACTCAAACTTGGCTGGATCAAATTTCAATAAACCTTCGCGTTGATAGGTGATGCCTAGATCACCAATACGCATGGGCCCTTTGTCAGTCATGATTGGCGTAAAGATAGTAGAGCGAAGTCTAGATTCGATCGTTTGGAGGGTGAGGTCACCACCAAGGGTCGACGACGTATCTGATTTTTCATTCAAGGTGTTTTGTTCTTTAATGAACTTTAAAACGTTATTGATGTTATCAACCAGCGATGTAACTTTGCCGCCGATCGCTTCGATATCTTCGGTAATTTCAAAACTAATTTCTTCACCCGGCTTGGCTTTTTTGAGATCGATAGTCACGCCAGGAATGAGATCAGTTACTTTGTTTGACGGCACTTCAATTTCAAATCCATCCAGTTTAACTTTGGCATCTTGAGCTGGCCGCTCGCCTTCAAGATGAAGATCGACTTCGCCATCAACCAAATACAAGTAGGGAAATTCGGCTCTCGCACCATCACCTGTCTCACTCATGGAGAGAACCATCTTCCAGGGCTCATCAGATCCTGAACCATCATTAACAACATTGGCGCGCATACCAAGGGTGTCAGATTGTTCATTTATCAATTTAGCGACACCACTGAGCGTGGCGTTTTCTTGATCAATATAAATTTCTTTTTCCTCGCCATCTGGCATAACGGCACGTAGATAACCGACTCCAATGTAAGTTTTGTCTTTGTCTTCAACACCGTTTGTTATCGCAGAAGATTTTTGTGCCAGTTGCAGTACTTCTAGTTGGTATTTTCCAGGCTCAGCAATATTTTTATCCGCTGTGATCGCCACATGGTCGCCGCCACCTTGAACTTTTAGTTCACGTAGTGAGCGAGCACCTTTGTTTTTTAGAATTTCCCCACGCATACCCTCGACGAGTTTGGTGAGTTGGCCTACGAGTGCTTGCTTGTTTTGTACTTTCGCTTTACGTGCTTCCATCGCCTGAATAGGAATTTTCTCAGCGTTCACAATTTGCTGAACGATGTCCTTAGGCAGTCCTGAATTGATGGAGCCAAACGCTATCCCCAATTCATCCTCCTGATGCTGTGGGGTTACGAAAAAGGGCATACTGCCCCTATGATTATTTTATCGCACCAAGCCCAGTGTGCAAGTGGGCAGAAATTGGGCTACCATTACCCAAAGAAAGAAATAGGGAGGCGGGTGAACTGCTCCGCCTCCGTATTTCGACAGGTCGTGGGTTGGGAGTCTCTATCTTAGATATCCCACTATTCTAGTCGGAGATTGGTCTGGAAACTTTAGTAAAAAACTCAAGTGCTCTCGTAGAAAAGAGTAAGTTCTTCTTTAATCGGATAGTTATCTACTTCTCATTTCTTTTGATCCCGGTTTGGATCCAAAAGACCCTAGAGTTGAATCTGTTCTCTCAGGCCATCCTGATGCTTCTCTATATGGTTTTCATTGCTAGCCAATGGTACCTGCTGGGGAAAGAAATCGATCATCGCTTGAAGATCTATTTCCGAGCAAATTCGTCAATTGATCGAGTGGTCTATCGATTGTTAGTTGGTTCTGTTTTTACCATCATGTATTTCAATCTGGTTCTAATGCTGCCAGATGAATGGACTAAGCATTTCTTTTGGGGCTTTTGGGTTTCACTTGGCCTGTTTTACTCGTGGCCCACACGCGGAAAAATCATCGAAGAATCAGTTTCAACTCAGTTCGGCGAATATCGCTATCTAGATAATTTTGAAAAAACAGTCCTCTTCCTCACCATACTCATGGTGATGGTTTCCATTCCATCGTTTCCTTATTTTGATAATATTGATTCGTTAAAAATTTTGATTGATCCAGATGAGAAAGTATCGCAGCAGTACTGGAATTTCATGTCACTGAACTACTTTCCATTCAGACGTTTTCCTAATCTGATGTACATAGCCTGGTGCCTTCACTTCTATGTGGCAGGAACAGTCTTTTATCTTTTGAGTTTCTATGGAGTCCTGCGCTTTTTCTTCTCAAGGCGTCTGTCGATTTTGGGAGTGTTTGGATTGGTATCGACATGGTCCTGGTCTTTGCTTTTGATGAAAGATCCTTTTGGAATGCTCCTTACTTGTTTTCCTGTGCTGTGGATTTGGGGACTATTGTGGGCAGCAAAAAGTGCGACCTATCGAGCTGGCTTAATGTATGGGTTGCTATGCTATTTTGGTACCTTGCTTAATTATCATTTCTTCCCATTATTTCCTCTAGGTTTGTGCATGCTCTTGCTGTGGCAAATGAGTGATAAGACAACTTGGTATCGACAGCAGTTCTTACGCTATACCGCGATGGGATTAGTGGGCTGCTTTTTTGTTTTCATTTACCATATAGATTTACAACTATTTGGTCACGGCTGGTCTGTTTCTGGTTTCAGTGCTTTTGTAGGTAATCTTATCAAAAGAAAATCATTTTTCTCATTAGCGTTAGTAGGGGCAGGTCTTTTGATCTTTGCTTACGCTCCACCGACTAGAAAACGCTTCGCTGATTTTGCTCTCGATAGAGTAAGAATGTTACATCTTATCGTCGCTGTGCTCGTGATCGTAGTAGTTGGTCTTGCTCTCGATAAAAATCTTTTGCGCGGATTTGGTATTATGTGGCTACTAGCATTCTTGTCGCTGGTGCCTCTTGAGTGGATTTTTCAAGTTATCTCTCGTCTACGTTCTAAGAGAAATTTCATTTATGTTTTGTACGTTCTTATTTGTCTGCTCGATTCACACTTTGAAGGTCGGGTAAGGATTGCGGCAAAGTTTTTCAAAGAGACACCCGCTCAATCGAGTGGAATCAACAACTAATTGTTAAATTTGTGTGGGGCCATCTTGGCCCTTGCGGCGAATTCAAAATTCACGTTACAATTTAGTAACGGGACAATTGAATGTCCCCTATGTTTCGGATCAAGGAGGACCTGTTGTTTAAAGCCCCCCTTACCGCCTTTGTCGTAGCTAATTTCCTGTCCACGTATCAATCCCTTGCCCACCACACTGTCCCTGAAGACCTTACAGAGCCCTTTGTGTATGTTGACGCTTACGGCGTTAAGCTCGTCACGAATGTGGTAGATGGTCAAAAGGCAGAGCAGGAAGGCGTTTTCGCTCTTTCCATCGCAGAAGATGGTTGGGTGGAGATGTTGGCCATACAAGAGCAACAAGGCTGAATTTTGGGGATAAGTTTCTCTGTCAAGCATTCTAAAATGGCTTTTTAAGTCGCGGAGTGTCTAGAGAGATTTTACTGAAACCCTTAGAATTCTTGATGTTCCTGTGGCTCTTCGCCCTCTAAACATGAAACGATGATGGGGGGAGAACTCTGTGGAAATCTTCCCCATCTATGAGGATATTGGGCCAGAATTATGTTTGCACCTTACTTGGGCCAACAGCTTTTAAGCGAGCTTCGTCATTTTTGTGACAGTCTTTCTGACATTAACTACACAGAAACAAAGTTAAAATCTGACAACACTTTCATAACTGAAATCGACACTAAGATATCTGAATTCTTCAAGCAACACTCCGCTGCCAAGGGATATCATTTCTACTCTGAAGAAGAGCACACTTCGCTGCAATTCCCTGCTCTCATTTTAGATCCGATTGACGGCACTCGAGAGCTAGTTGCTGGGCGTGCAGAGTGTGCTGTGAGTGCAGCTTTTATGAGTTCTCCTAAGCTAGTTGATGGTCATGCATTAATTCTAAATCCTTTTACTGGTTATTCACTTTCGTCACACGACAAGGCTTCATGGATTCCACAAAAGATTAATCGCCGTCCACTGGGATTAGTCTCTCGCTCAGAGTGGGAAGCAAATCTTTTTACTAGTAAAAAAGGTGAGTTCGATTTAATCGCAAGAGGTAGTATCGCATTTAAACTTGCACTGTTGGCATCGGGTGCTGCGGATTTTGTCGTGAGTTTAAAGCCAAAAAATATTTGGGATATTGCTGCCGGAACCATGCTCTGCCATCAGCGCGGAATAGAGATGTGGTGTGCAGACGCTCTTATAACCGATTTAAGCCAAGAAAAATATTCTGCGCCTCTCATTTGGTGTCGACCAGAATTGCGTGCTATTTTGCGCGAGACTTTTTTAACTTAGACGGGCAGAGATCTAGTAATACACAAAGATCACATTGTGGACGTCTGGCAATACAAGTTCTTCGCCCAAGAAAAATCATTAAATGGCTTAGCATTCCCCAATTTTTCTGAGGGAAAAGTTTCATGAGATCGACTTCGATTTTTTCAGGCGTTTCTTCCTTGGTGAGCCCCAAGAGATTGCTAATTCTTTTAACGTGCGTATCGACAACAACACCTTCATTTATATCAAAGCAATTGCTCAGTACGACATTGGCCGTTTTCCTTCCCACACCCGGAAGTGCCGCGAGTTCTTCGATTGATTGAGGAACCTGTCCCTTGTGATGAGTAACTAAAGCTTGAGCACAGCCAATTATATTTTTTGCTTTATTCTTGTAGAAACCTGTTGAGCGAATAATTTCTTCTACCGAGAGTTGGTCTGCCAGTGCTAATTTTTCAGGAGTAGGATAGGTCTTAAAAAGCAGCGGCGTGACCATATTGACTCTTACATCGGTACATTGAGCAGAGAGAATTGTGGCAATCAGAAGCTGAAAGGGAGTTTCGTGATTTAATTCGCAGTGAGCGTCGGGAAAAGCCTTCGTCAGGCGACGATAGATTTCAGGCGCTTTATCCTGTTTTTTCACTTTTCACTCCTAGGGTTGCCAAAGTTTGGCCCACTCTGGCATGTTCCGACCATGTTTAAAGTTAAAGATCATTATTATCAGAAAGCCAAGGATGAGAATTACTTGGCCCGGTCAGTTTATAAGCTGGAGGAGATCGATCAGCGCTTTAAGATATTGAAAAAGGGCGATCTGGTTGTCGATTTAGGCTATTTTCCAGGTTCATGGGCACAGTATACTGCTCCCAAGGTTGGTTCTGCGGGTAAAGTCGTGGGAATTGATATTCAGCCGGTGAATAAGAAACTTCAGCTCCCAAATTTGGTACTTTTTGAGAAAGATATCTTCGAACTTAAATCTCCAGCCGACCTAGGTGTTGAGCGACCTTTCGATGTGGTCTTGTCTGATATGGCACCAAAGACCACAGGAATTAAAACAGTAGATCAAGCTCGCAGTCTCGATTTGATTGAGTCAGTCTTTGGTATGCTTCCAATATTACTCAGGCCCAATGGAAACTTTGTAATAAAAGTTTTCGAGAGCAATGATGCGCAGGTTTTCTTGAAAGCCCAAAAAGATAAATTTGCGGATTTTCAGTATCTTCGTCCCAAATCGACACGTTCTGTGTCGAAAGAATTTTTTGTCATCGGGAAAGGTTTCAAGGCATAATCTCTAGGTATGAAAGTATCACGAAAGCGGATCATTGGATGGCCGCTACTTCTCGTTGCAACGTTCGGATTATCGTTTGCGGCGGGGGCGAACCCATTAGACCTTCTTAAAAAACTGCCTTTCATGGGTGCTTCATTTGATGTGGGGCTGTTAAAAAAAGAATTTCATCGCAATTTCTATGAAACTGGCACCCTTCCCACAAAGTTAAAAATCGATAAGAAAGATTACCAACTCAGTTATACTGTTCGCCCAGAATTGGAAGAAGCCGTAGCACAGATTTTACGTAAATATCGCCCCGAATTCACTTCTGTTGTAGTGATTGATAACAACAATGGACATGTCTTAGCAGCACTTGATATGGCCCGCGGTGATACTCGCCCCCATCGTTTGTCTACTTTTGCACCGACCCATCCGGCAGCGAGTATTTTTAAAATTGTCACTGCAGCAGATCTTTTAGAAAATACACACGTCGGAAATGAGACACAGTTTCAATTTGCCGGTCGCTCTACCACTCTTTACAAATATCAATTGAAGCAAAGTGGCGGACGTTGGTCGAGACGAACTGATTTTGAACATGCTTTTGCGCGTTCAAATAATGTGATTTTTGGTAAGGCTGCATTAGACAACTTATCTCCAACTGGCCTCAAGAAAATGGCAGAGAAGTTTGGCTTCAATAAAGATATCGTGCCGTTTGCCCAAGCCGAACAATCCACCTTTCCTATGGCAGCTGATCAATATAATTTGGCTGAACTGGCTTCAGGTTTAAATCGAAGTACGATGATAAGTCCAGTTCATGGCGCCATGATTGCCAGTGTCATTGCGAATGGCGGGATTATGAAGAAACCGATTCTACTTAAGAGAGTCGAAGACTCAGATGAAAATGTCATTTGGGAACCAACTCCACAGCAAGAAATGGTCATCGCTCCGGAAACGAGTGAAGATCTTCGCAAAATGATGATTGCTACGGTGTTGGAAGGAACAGCGCGAAGAGCCTTTCGTCGTTTGCCATCATCGTTGCGTGACATTGAGGTTGCTGGCAAAACAGGCTCGATCACTGGTGGTGAGCCCTTCGGCAAAAGAGATTGGTTTGTGGCCTATGCCAGAAATCCAAATAAGCCCGAAGACCGAGGAGTATCCCTCTGTGTCATGATCGTGAATAAGAAAAAGTGGTATGTTAAATCAACACAATTAACACGTGAAATTTTAGAGATGATTTGGGGCACATCACAACGCTCATCAAGTCTGAGAAGGAAAATATGGAAGAGCAGAACGTAAATCCGGCACCAACAGAAGAGACTCCGGCAGTTGCAAAACTTTCTCGCAAAGAAAAATTTGTAAAAGAAGCGAAGTCTTTCACATTCATTATTTTTTCCGTTCTTCTTTTTCGTTCAGTTCTATTTGAACCATTCAAGATTCCATCTGGATCGATGATCCCAACTCTATTAATTGGCGATTTTATTCTCGTTAATAAGTTTAGTTATGGATTTAAAGTTCCATTTACAGATTGGTTCTCTGACCCAACTTATATAACAGGTCCATCACAACCTGCTCGTGGCGATGTTGTGGTATTTAAATACCCGCAAGATCCAGCTCTAAATTACATTAAGCGCGTTGTTGGTCTTCCAGGTGATACAGTCGAAGTGATTGATAAAGTGGTCTATATCAACGACAAACCTCTAGAGATGAAAGAGATCGATGGCAAAGCCCAGAAAGAAGATATGGATGAGAAGTATAAGCGCTATAATTTTAAATTCTATGAGACCAAGACAGGTGATCACACTCATGTGACTCAGATCGATCTTGATAACATTTTTAATTCAAACCACTACAAAGTAACAGTTCCCAAGGATAACTATTTTGTGATGGGTGATAACCGAGATTTTTCTGCTGATTCTCGCTCGTGGGGATTTGTTCCCTTTGGTCATATTAAGGGTAGAGCAATCCTTACGTGGTTCTCTTTATCATTCCCATGGCCTTGGGGGGGAGATGAGCAAGAAGCGTTTGCATTTAGACCGTGGAGAATAGGAAAATTGATCGACTAGTCTCTAAGGCGAATTTCTGTTTCACCGTCGTTACCCGTTTCGGGCGTGTCCCAACGAAAATCCTTACTTTTACCGATGTGTCCTCGAAGCCAAGCTTTTAGGACACCATCGCCATGACCGTGGACAACATTTAGAACAGGTGTATCGCCGGAGAGCAAGTCACCGAGACCCTTCTCTACTGCGTGCTGAAATTCTTCGAGTCTCATTCCGCGACAATCAAGTATGAAAGAGCGATCAGATTCTCTGCTTACACTTATGCGGATTTGTTGAAAGGAATTTACAACGGTAGTCCCTTTTTTAAATGTATTAAGCGGTACGTTGACGGTTAGAGCACCTTTCGTTACGACTGCTTGGCGCTTTCTCCAATCAATCGTTTGAAGTTGCACTTCCTTTTTCAAAAAAGTGTTGAAATAAACATTTCCAGGTCGTAATTGATGCACAGGCAATAAATCAGCTGGATTATCTGCTTCATTGTTTGTTGAAGCGGGAGCTTCACCAAATTCTTTGTCGAGATGCCTTTTGAGATCGCTCAATTTGTCTTCGGCTCTTCGTGGTCTTTGAATTTCGCCAGCCTTCGCTTGTTCGTAAACTTCCATAGCATCTTTAGTGATCTGATCTATCCTTTCTTTGGCACGAGTCAGTTCGTCATTCATTCGTAAGCGCATAAGGCCCTCTAGAGATTTTTCGCGATTCATCAGATCTCGCTCTTTAAGCCTGTTAGCTTGGAGAAGTTCGTCAATTTCACGACCTTTTTGAGCGACCTGTTGAACTAGTTTTTCATAGTTCACTTGTTTTTTATCTAGAAGGCTCCGAGCTTCCTCACCGATGAGTTTTCCATAGGGATTTGTTTCAGCTAAGCGCTCGAAAATTTCAATTGCCATTGATTGGCCTGGTACACCTTGATAAAAGCGATAATTAGGTCGCATTTCACTGACGTCAAAGCCCATGGATCCAGAGAGAACCGTAGGTCTTTCGCCTGCTAAGTTCTTAAGGAGTTGATGGTGAGTCGAAAGAACAAAATGGGTTTGTTTTCTTAAATTAAAATTATCAATCATAGAAAGTGCGAGAGCGGATGCTTCATCTGATGCTGTTGAATTGAAGATCTCATCAATAAGTAAGAGATTGTGTGCTTGTAGCTTTTCAGACAATGCCAAATAGGTTGTAACCTCACCGGAAAATGAACTTAATCCCATACCAATGTCTTGCAAATCATTGGCGAGAAAGAACAGTGTTTGATACGGATAAAGTTCTGCATGGAGAGCGGGTACAAAAAGTCCGCGTAAGTAAAGTTGATAAGAAAGAGCTATCGCTTTCAACAAAGCTGTTTTGCCACCAGTATTGGGGCCTGAGATAACGAGAGCTGTTTGAGTGTTGTCGATATACACGTCATTCTTAACAGGATTTTTTATTAATGGATGAAAGAGATCATGAAATGCAAAGCCCGCACGGTCTCGTATTTTGGGTCTCGAAAACCCCATTGCGAGACAGAATCTAGATTTTCCCAAATATTCATCGAATAGCAGTAAAGCTTCTACTGCTTCGGCTGCTTCGGTAGCAAGACCAACCAATCTTTTATGAAACGATGATTCAATTTGATAAGTAATCTCTTTGATCTTGGAAAGTGTTTCTAGGCGCTTTTGAGAAAGGTCTCGGCAGGCATATGGCTCGACAAAAAGAGTGTGTCCTGATTCGGATCGCGAAATAATTAAACCTAAACCAGTGCGGTGAGAATCAGTTCTAACAGGTAAAACATATCTTTCATCGAGAACATCAAACCCTTCGTATTGAAGAATAGACTTCCACTCTTCGGATCGAATAAGTTCTTGGGCCATTCGCCTTAGTCTTTCTTCTTGGTCGTAGAGTTGTGATGTTAAAATCTGTAATTCGGGATGGCGGCTGTAATCAATTTCTCCATCTTTTGTAATGAGATGACGAAAATCCTTAAGGAACTTGGTTACGTCAGTTTTTTGTGTCTGACCAAGAATACCAGTGGTGGGATTTAGATGATGTCTTGAACTGGCCTTGGCGAGATGCAACGCTGCTTCCCAAGAAAGAATAAGTCTATTTTGATCTCTAATCCCAAGAAAACCTGCCTTGGTAACATGCCCTACTAAATCAGGCAGTGAAACCTGTGGATCAAGTGGGTTGAGAAGAGAAGAGAATGTATGAGCATATTCATCAATTAAGTATTCTTGAAAGAATTGCAAACGATCAAAAGAGAGCTCAATTGATTTTGCTGACCAAGCTAAGTCATCCACAGCTAATCGTTCTTTGTTACAATCAAAGAAGAGGTAGCCTGTGATCTTCTCAACCACTTGAGGCCATTCTGGAATTTTAAAAGAGGCATGGTTGATCACAGTCATGGTAACTAAATGATAGCACGCTATTCACAAATCCAACAGCAAGTGGAGATGATTGCCCAGACGATCAATCGTCCGGGACATATTCAAAAAATATTCTCCACTTCACGCTATCTTTGCTTTCAAGTAAGGGTTCCTGGAAAAAATATTTCGATTTATGTAGGCCGAGGCGGAGGTTGTGAAGGAGTATGGTTAGGTGAATCAATACCTCAATCATTTCTTAGAAAAAGAGATCGTTGGCTAGAATGGTGCCGTAAAAATTTCTCAAGCTCTCTCTTACTGAATATAAAAATGGATCCTCTTGACCGAGGTATTGTTTTGGAAACCCAGAAGGCCGGGGTGGTGCATAGTCTTTATATTTCGTGGGTGGGAAGACATTGTTATTTTGCGCTACACAATGGTGAGGCTAAATCCTGGTTTACATCTTGGTCAACTTCCAAAGAGGGAGATGCTTCATTTGAGATATTTGATGAAGTAGGACGTCGAAAAGTTGAAGACAGGGTAAGTTCCGAATCTGTTGTTTCAATTGAGACCCTATTAGAAGAAGAACTTAATTTAGCAAAACGAACAGCTCGACCTAAGCAAAAAATCAAATCACTTAAATCAAAAATCTCTAAGATTGCAGGTGACTTAGTTAAAATTGAACGTTGGCAATCCATGCAAGAGACTGTTGAAAAAAATGATCCGACTAATTACGAAAATGAGACACAATTTGTTCATTTTGAACTCAAATACAAATTTCCTAAAGCACTTAGCCCTTGGCAGAAGAGAAGTTGGTTGTTTGAACAAATAAAGAGATTGAGGGAAGCAGAAAAGCTACAAAGGAATAGATTTCAGGAGGCCCAGAATGAGCTCACACGGCTTGAGACAAATACGGAAATAACTGAAAATCTTCTAACGGTTATTGGGCCAAATTGGAAACAGCATGAGGTAGAAAAGAAATTAGTAAAAAAATCAGAACAAGGTGATTATCAAGTTCATTCGTTTAATGAGTATAAAATTGCCATAGGTTTAAGTGCGCAAGGAAATGATCAAATGCGAAAAAACTGGGCAAAAGCAGATGATTGGTGGGTTCATGCTTCTAGTGGAACAAGCGCTCACGCAATTATCAAACTAGAAAAATCAGGAGTTCCTACACCTGGCCACCTGAAGGAAGCTGCAATTCTCATAGCAAAGCAATCGGGAATCAGCGCATCAGAATTAGAGGTGATTTCCACAGCAGTAAAGAACGTTCGAGGTGTATCGGGAACTGCAGGAATGGTAACATACAAAAAGTCGAAAAAACTGCTCTGTGAATTGCTCTGAGGAGAAACGTATGAAAGTGGTATTAACGCTGTTTTCTTTAATGCTTAGTTTGGGTGTGGTGGCACAGGATGCAACTACTTTGTTGCGAACATCTGAAGAGAAAGCCTACACACCAAAACAAAAAGGGCTAACGGATCTAGTAGTAGATATTGTTAATCCTCAAGTAACCACTCAACTCAACGAGCAAATGATATTTGGTCATCTCAAGGAAGTAACTTTCCGTCTCTATTGGACAAGTTCACCAGAGCGAGTGGCCATTGAAATTATTGGACTTCCAGAGGGATTCAGGGAAATAAAAGAAGAACTTAAGGCAGCAACATTAAGTCGATTAGAAAGCATCATTCCAATTCCGCTTGAAAAGAAATTTCAGGGGTACAAATTTAAAACAGATTCAAAAAAAGCCAAGACAGTTATTGCGACAGATCCAACTGGTCAGCAGGCGATTCCTGAGTTTGAATTTGTGTTTGATGGCGAAAATAGATTAAGTAAAATTTTGGCAAAAAAACCAATTGGCGAACAAGAAACAAATTTTGAGTGGTTGAAGTCAGCATGGAGCGAACCAAGATCACATGTTACAAAAACTTCTACGAAGTCTCAACATGGTCCACAGATTATTGAAACTGAGAGCATCACATCGTGGCAAGTTTTGTCTGGTATTGGACTACCTGCACTGGTTAAAACAATCACAAAGCAAAAGTTAAACCAGAAAGGCCAGTCTCGTCCTGCCGAGAGAACTGTTGAGGAAGTAGTCTATTTTAAAAACTACAAAGTAAATCAAAGCGAAGCAATGAAATGGTTCTTAGGTCATGCAGGAGCAAACTAGATAGCAATGTTTAAATCACTAGAATTAAAAAAAGCAGCTATCGACAAGATTCAATTTGATCGTGGTTCACTTTTTAAAACAGAAGTAGAAGGTCATCTCAAAGCCTTACCACCAGGTGAGTGGATTCTGCTTAAAGATGTTGAAAAGAAGCGCATTTATCTGGGGTTCGCTAATCCTTTAGTAGAAGACAAATATCCAGCAGTGCAAGTTCTAACGAGACTGACCTCACCACCCGATGAAAACACAGTTGAAAAATTTATTTGCGAAAAAATTGAAATGGCAGTCAATAAAAGAGCGATGTTTCAAGGATATGAAGGTGGATCAAGATTATTCTTTGGAGAGGCTGATGGCCTCCCCGGATTAATTGTTGATTCATATGAGGATACAGTCCTTATACAGGTGAATACAGCTGGCATAGATAAATGGCGAACAACTATTCGCGAACTATTAGAAAAACTCACTCAAAAGAAGTGTTTCTTTCTTGATCATCCCCAACAGCGCAGTCGCGAAGTATTGCCACACTATCGAGAAGAGTTACCATTTGAACACCTCTCTGTATTAGAAAATCAATTTAAGTATAAAATCCCAGCAAAGAATTTACAAAAAAACGGCTGGTACTATGATCACAGGGAAAACAGATCGAAATTCGAAAATGCTGTGAAAAGATGGACAGGCGCAAAAGAAAAAGGTCTGGATCTTTTTTGCTACGGCGGAGCGTGGGGCCTTCACGCTCTCAGGGCGGGAGTAAAGGAAGTTTGGTTTGTAGATCAAGCTCCTTTAAACGAAATGGTGAGCACGCATCTAGCGCTCAATTTGTTTAATGAGCGCGGTTTCTTTGAGCGCAAGGATGTTTTTGATTGGCTCGATGATTCAATCAAAGCGAAGAAAATGTTTGATGTAATTGTGAGTGATCCGCCAGCTTTTGCTAAGTCGCCAAAGGATACAGCGGCAGCGATTGAGGGCTACAAAAAGTTACATAAGAAAGTTCTTAAAATCACAAACAAAAATTCGCTCATTGCCTTTGCTTCTTGCACACATTATGTCGACTATTCTGCCTTTCTTGAAACAATTCAAATTGCTGCTCGCCAAGAAGGCCGGGCAATTCAAATTTTGGAACAAGGAATGCAAGGATGGGATCACCCTGTCAGAACTCTAAATGATAAAGCAAACTATATTAAATATGTTCTTGTACGAGTGGAGTAAGAAATGTCGAATCTTGAAAAAATGCACAAAATCTTAAAAGAAGCGAAATCTGTCGTATACGGACAAGATGATATGCTTGAAGCCATCTTGGCTGCACTGGTTTGTGAAGGTCATATTTTGATTGAAGGTATGCCAGGTCTTGGTAAAACCATGAGCGTTTCAGTGATGAGTAGGCTTTGCGATCTTCAATTCCAAAGAGTTCAATTTACCCCAGACTTACTTCCTTCAGACCTGATCGGTACGCTGATTTACAATCAGGCAAAGCAAGAGTTCTCGACAAAGTTTGGTCCGATCTTTTCGCAGATCGTCTTGGCGGATGAAATTAATCGCTCACCGGCCAAAGTTCAATCTGCGTTACTTGAAGCTATGGCCGAAAAACAAGTTACGATTGGTGATAAAACGCACCGTCTACCCACACCTTTCGTTGTTCTGGCTACACAGAACCCAATTGAACAAGAGGGTACATATAACTTGCCGGAAGCGCAGCTAGATCGCTTTATGATGAAAGTTCATGTGGAGTATCCGGACTATGAAGCAGAAAAATCAATTTTAAGTTTGAAGCACGAGTATCTCGACCTGAAGCCAGTCTTGCATCAACAAGATTTTGCGAATGTTAAAGCTGAAGTCGAAAAAATATATGCAGATGAAAAAATCAAAGATGTTATTGTTCGTATGGTGCATGCGACACGTCCTGGAACGCGTTGGTTTGACAAAAAACGCGAGGGTATACTGTTGGCAGGAGCTTCGCCGCGAGCAAGTATTTGGTTATATAAATTGGCAAAGTTTAGAGCGTTTATGGATGGTAAGGATTTTGTGACCCCTGAGCATGTACTTTCTGTTGTGCCAGCTGTTCTCGCTCATCGTGTAATTCCAAGTTATGAAGCAGTATTAGATAAAGTAAATACACGTCAACTGGTTAAGGAGATTGCTCTCTCAGCACTTTAATTGAATGGATATCAAAGAAATTGAAAGAGTTGTAGCATCAGTTCAGCATGCCGTATTCCGTAATGCGAATAGTATTGCGGCTGGGGCCATGCGCTCGCGTTTCAAGGGGGCAGGGCTACAATTCCGTGATCACCAAATTTATACCCATGGTGATGATGTAAGATTTATTGATTGGAAGGTTTCTGCACGCTCTACCCATATATATCTAAAGACATTCGAAGAAGACCGAAACGTTGAGATCTGTGTGTTTATCGATTTAAGTCCTTCCTGTTTCTATGGTTCGGCAGGTGTAACAAAGCTGCAGATGGCTTTTGAAGTTTGTGCTCTCTTATATCTTCTGGCTCAAGAAACACATGATTTGGTTCGAATCGTAATGTTACAAAATGGTAACAAGTATGAACTTCCGAACAAAAAAGGGAGGGAAGGTCTTATTCTATTCATTTCCTGGCTTGAAAAAATGAATCTTCTAATGCCAGGTGGAAAGGTGAATCTCCAGAAACAGTTTGAGTTGAAAGAGAACGATCCAAATACTGTTGTTCATGAACTCAAGAAACAACTTTCTCGCAAAAAAGAAGTCGTTTATCTTGGGGATATGGCCAATGTGGCGCGCTCAAAAGAATTTCATCAGCTGTCGCAAGATGCCAAATTTCACGGAATGAGATTGTTATCTCCGCTAGATACTGAACCCCTAAAATATACATTCTCGGTTGCTCTGGGGAAAACAGCGGGGTTGAGTAAACCCAGAGAAATAGAATTGGCCCTTAGGCGTTTTCCTATGATTAGCAGTGATGAAAGATATCTTGAGCAGTTTCTCCGGAGACTGAAATGAAATCGTTATTCTTTTTATTGGTTTTCATTTCAAGAATCTCATTTGCCCAATTCGAAGTGCATCCAGTAGAGCAAGCTACCACTGTTAAGCCTGGAGAAGTTGCAGATACCCTCATTCAAACAAGAGATGAAAATGTCATCGTAAACTACACTCCCAAGTCGATACAACTTCTTGGTGATGCTGATTCGTTCTATATATATTCACTAGGGCCGTGGACTAAGAACAAAGAAGGATGGGGCCTTCGTGGGAAAATCGTATTTGGAAAAAATTTTTCACCTGATAAAGTCTACAGCTATTCCAGTGATCAAGGATCTGTTCAGTTTCAATTCAAAGGTTGGCTCTGGAATCCAAGTCCGGAAGCGACTCCTAAAGAATTCAGCTATGAAGATGTACCTCTTTTTAGTCGGTCTTGGTGGATTAAGAATTGGCCACTTACGCTGTTAATTTTGATATTTGTGAGCTCAGTACTTGGAAGACTCGTTTATATTGTACTGAAGGCAAAAAGATTGGCCCTAGCTGAAAAGAATAAAAAGATTCAGCTTAGAGAGGAGATTCTTCGTGCTCAAAATATCCAAGAATTTGCTTTGTTGTGGATAAAAAGAGACGAATTGAAGCAAGTTTTTGCGGGTCATGAATCCAATTTACGTGCTTTTTATGATGAACTTAATCGTTACCAATTTAAGCCCCATGTAAATGAAAGTGAGTTAGCACAATTAAGTGTAGCGAAAAGTAAGCTTTTAACTGCATTAGATGAGGAGAAACATGGAGTATAAAGCACCATGGCTTTTCTTGTTAGGTGCATTTGTTGCCATCCTCTGGTCTGTAGACTATTGGAAATTATTTCACCAGCAAATGTTAGGCTTAGGATTTCAAAGAGGCCGTCGTCGTGCATGGCAACCCATTCTTAAAATTGTTCTTTTTATTGTGGGACTCATTGGTTGGGGCTATCTAAGTTATTCATTAACTCAGCCACGAACCGCAAACACCTATAGCCCGGCCAGTAAGGATGTAATTGATATAATTCTTGTCGTAGATGTGTCTCGATCTATGCTTGCAGAAGACCTGAAGCCCAATCGTCTAGAAGTAACGAAAACACAATTAAGGGATTTTGCTAAAAAGCGTGTAACCGACCGAGTAGGACTAATCATTTTTTCCGAGAAAGTTTTTACCTTGTTGCCACTATCTACTGACCCAGGGCTCTTAGACAAAGTAATAGCTGATATCGATATTGGGTATCTCGGTAGTGGCACTAATCTAGGGGATGGCTTAGCACTAGGTGTGGCGCGTGCAGCAGACTCAGATACGAAAAACAAAGTAATTGTTTTGCTGACGGATGGTGTTGCAAACGTAGGCAACATGACTCCACTACAAGCAGCCGAAGAAGCAAAAAAACAAAATATCAAAGTTTATACAATAGGTGTGGGCAGCCAGGATGATGCTAAAATACCTGTTGGTAAATCAGTGTTTGGAACTCAGTATCAATTAATTCCTGGCGGATCGATTGATTACAAAACGCTCAAAGAGATTTCAACGCTTACAGGTGGAAAATTTTATCCTGCGACTGATGAGGAAGCATTGAGTCGAGTTTTTGCAGACATCGATACTCTTGAGCGAACAGAAATTAAAGTTGAAAACCAAGTGATATATGAAGAACACTACTACTCGTTCTTTGTGACAGGCTTAGCGCTATTTCTTTTGGCAGAGTTCCTAAGAAGACTTCTATTGAGAGAAGCAATATGAACTTCATACAATTAGACAACTTACCATGGGTTATTACGTCTATTATTGCAGTAGTTGTAATATATATTTGGCTCGAAAGTGGTTTTTTTAAATGGGTAAAGCATTATTGGTTCTTTGAAAGATCAATAATTAACAAGCTTTCTAGTATAGCCTTGGTGCTTGGTATAGTTTTGGTGATGATTGTCGCCCTTGATCCTAGAGAAAAAGAAATTAAGATCAAGGGAAAGGTACGTCAAGAAAAGACAATTTTACTTATAGATACATCCACATCAATGTTGGTTGAAGATGTAAGACCAAATCGTTTAGAAAAAGCCGTTCTTGTAGCAAAACACTTTGTACGAAAAGCAGTGGGCCACCATGTTAGCGTAATGGTTTTTGCAGATATTACTAAAAAGCTAGTTCCATTTACCACTGACATAGATCTGCTTGATGCCAGGATTGATAGCGTAAAACAGCTTCGAAATATGAACGCAGGCACATCTATCGGAATAGCAATCGAAGAAGCCGTAAGATATTTTGATGTAAAAGACAAAACGGTTATTGGAAATATTGTTGTTATCACTGACGGTGAAGATAATGCAGACACAGAAGCCTTCAAGGTGCCAGATGGGATAAATTTGGCGCTAGTTGCAATTGGTACTAAGGATGGTGGAACAGTTCCCATGAGAGATAACTCGGGGATGTATTACGGTGTTAAGCGGAGCTTGGGGGTGAATGTTATTTCTAAGCTTAATGAAGATTTTTTTAAGAATGCAGTAAAAGATCAAAAAAATGCGACATATTTCTTTGCTCAAAGTTATGACCTCCCGACGGACCAAATACTTAACTTCTTAAATTCAAAAAAGGCTGAAAGCAAGGAAGGCGAGAATGTGATTAGGCCTGTTGCGATGGAGCGCTGGGCAATTCCTGGACTAATTTTAATGGGTCTAGCGTTTGGTTTAAGATTCTTTAGGCCCTTCGCACTCTCAATACTACTTATTAGTGGAATAGGATTTGCTGAAGAAAAAAAGGAAATACCACCTGAAATCTTGAAAAGAATCAGTCAATTAAAGGCCGGTGAACTCGATCAACAAGAAAAAATTAATCTAGCTGACCAATTGATCAAGATCAAAGAACACGATTTAGCCCAAAAGCTTTATCAAGAAAATCTGGAAGGTGAAAATTTAAAAGAGAATGAAGAGTCCTATTTTAATTGGGCCACTTCGGAGCTAGAGGTTGGAAAAATACCAGGGGCCTTGGATAAATATGGAAAGCTTGATGATTTGGCTAAGCGTGGTGAGTTGTCACCTGAGATAGTAGAGAAAATGAAACAGAACATTCGTCGCGCACTCGTTCCTCCGCAACAAGACAAAAAGAGTGGCGAAAACAAAGACAAAGATCAGGACAAAGATAAAAATCAAGAACAAAAGAATTCTGGAAGTAGTGGTAAAGGTGAAGGTGGACAATCCAAAGATCAGAGTAAAGAGGGATCTGAGGGAAAAGGTGAGGATAACAAAGAAAATAAAAACCCGTTTGATCCAAAAAACAAAGACAAAGACAAAACAGATCAAGGTGAAGAAAAAAGCGATAGTCCACAGGATAACGAAGAGAAAAAAGAGCAGCAGGAACCGGGTGAGCCAGAAGGCGGAGACGAAAAGAAAAAGCGAGCGAAGGCCTCACCACTGCTTGAGCAGTTAAAGCAAGATGATAGAAAGTTACAGCTCAAATTGCTCGATACTTCGACTCAGAAAAGAACTGGTGCAAAGAAAAAGGATTGGTAATGAGAAATCTCATCTGCCTTTTGATTACTTTATTATTCATGATGTCCTCTGCGTTTGGACAGGATGACGTAGTTGTTGAGACTAGCCCAAGGGATCCGGTAAAAGGCGAAGTCTTTCAAATTATTTTCAAGTGCCAAACCAAGGGATCATCCGAGCCAAGTATTACATTTAAGCCCGATGGTTTTGATGTTCTGGGTAAGCATGTTCAGGGTCTTTCTACTAAAACGATATATCAAAATGGAACTTTAACCACACAGCGTGAATTGTTGATCGTTTATGAGGCCAGGGCAGATAGAGTTGGCAGAATATCACTTCGTGATGTGGTGGTTAAGATTGATGGAAAAACGATTCGAGAGCCTACGGTTGGGATTGATGTATTGGAGGCTAGAAAAGAGCCGACAGTCGTTTTCTTGGAAGCGGATGTTCCCAAAAAAGAAGTCTATGAGGGTGAAGGAGTAACAGTAAGATATTTCATATATACAAAAGTTACTTTGCAATCATTCGATATAAAAAAATATCCAAAGCTAGATGGATTTATGAAACGCTACTTAAATGAGAGCGAAAATCCACAACGTGTTTCGGTGAATGGTGAGCTCTTTAGGCGATCACAGATTTATACAGCGAGACTATATCCAGAAAAATCAGGAACACTCATTGTTGACCCCATGGACATCAGTACGACATATACAAGTGATCCGTTTGGGAATTTAAGTTTTGCATTCGGGTCTGGAATGCGCGATTTAAAAACACGTACAATCTCCAGCGCTCCCGTAAAGGTAGTTGTTAAGCCTCTGCCTTTGGTAGGTAGACCTGCATCCTTTAGGGGGTTGGTTGGTAAGCATAAAGTTGAACTCAAGGTGGGAAGGTCTAACTTGCTTGTAAACGAACCCCTTGAGGCGAAGTTAACAGTAAGTGGAACGGGGAATCTTGAGAATATGGAGGCCCCTCCTCTTTGGGACGTTCCCCAATTAGAGAGATTTGATGCAAAGTCAGATTTAGGTTTAGTCGGTGGCGAGAATGCAATTAAGACGTTTGAATATACTTACCTTGGGAAAGCACCAGGTGAAGTGAAAAGTGTTCCCTTTGAGTTAAGTTATTTTGATCCCGAAACTAATCGTTATGAAACATTTAAGCAGGAAATACCCTCTCTTAAGGTTGCGGGAATTGCCAATCCAACAATCGCAACAACTAAAGACCAAAAAAACGAAAAGCAAGAAGTTGCGGATATAAAGAAAAATACGGATCCACCTGTTGAGTTACAATCTGTTGCCTGGTGGTCTCAAATGAGCTTTTGGTGGAGCTTGTTAGCCGTAGTAATCGTTCTTGTTGTTTCATGGAAGGGAAAAGAACTCGTTCCAAACTTAAAATCAAACGAGTCATGGGTTCAAGAAATTAAGGTGATGCAGAACCAGCAAGTATCAAATTCGTCATTACTCAAAGTCTTTTATCACCTTGCTCAAGGCGAAAGTGATAACTTGGAAAAAATAATTCAAGCCTCTCATTTAAGTACACAAACGAAAGCTTATTATTTAGATCTTGTACAAAAACTAATGCGTCAAGAATATGGTAAACAAAGTGGAGTGCAAGAGTTAAAGCTAGAAGGAAAATACGCTCGTGAATTAAAGAAAGAAATCAGGAGAAAGTATGCAGATTCTTGAAAGTCTTGCGGACTTAATTCATCATGGATCTCCTTCTCTTGCCATAACTTTTGGGAACTTTGATGGAGTGCACCTTGGTCACCAGCAACTAATAGCAGAGCTTAGAAAAAAAACCACAGACGCTAATCAAGTACTAGGTATTGTTACATTCATACCGCATCCTCGAAAGATACTACAAAATCATACAGAGGGATTCCTATTAAGTAGTTATGAACAAAGGCGCACTTGGCTATCCGATCTGGGTATAGATTTTTTGATTGAACTACCATTTAATAGAGATTTTAGTACTTTAAGTGCTACAGAATTTCTTGATAAATACATCCTTATTTATCCTGCTTTGAAAGGGATATATCTCGGTTGGGATTTTGCTTTTGGCGCGAACAAGCAAGGCGATGCAGATATTGTAAAAAAGCATTGTGCTGGGAAAGGGATAATTGTTGAGGAGTGCGGTGTCTTTTCTGCCGCTAATCAAAAAGTTTCTTCTACTTTAATACGAAATGCCTTATCAGCAGGAGACATGCTCAAAGCGCGGGAACTACTCGGCCGCCCGTTCTCAATTGAAGGGATAGTTGTGAAAGGTGAAGGTAGAGGTAAGAGAATTGGTGTACCAACTGCGAATCTACAAATTGATAATGATATTATTCATCCGGCCGGTGGAGTATATGTCACAGAAACTTCGACAAAAAAAATGACATATAGATCCGTGACCAACATCGGTCATAACCCAACTTTTAAAGATGATAAGAAGTTAACAATTGAAACTCATCTTATTGATTTCGAGGAAGATCTCTATGGTGAAACTTTGGAAGTAAGATTTCTTGAACGCTTAAGAGCAGAAAAGAAGTTCTCAACTGTTAACGACTTAATTGAACAAATTAAAAAAGATATTCAGCGCGGAAAAGACTATGTCTTATCCTAAGCTTGCTTTAATTGGAAAAAATATTGCTCACTCGCGCTCGCCGGAAATTTATCGTCGTCTCATCTCTCCAAGCATCCAATATGAACTTATCGACGTCAATGAATCTACAAATTTGCCAACGATAGATTTTTTAGCAAATACCTACCAAGGTGTGAATATAACGGCTCCATGGAAAGTAAATTATTTTAAGTATGCAATAGATGAAGCTAAGAGGTGGTCTGCTGTTAATTGTATTCGATTCGTAAATGGCATTCCTGAGGCAACAAATACTGATGCGACTGCGCTTCAACAAATCATTCCAATGATGAAAAAAAAGCATAGTGGCGATGCTTGGGTGATCCTAGGGGACGGCAGTATGGCAAAAGTTGTATGCACAATACTGACTGAAATGGGTGAGAGCTTTAGTGCACATTCAAGAAAATTGGGCGACGAACTAAATCAGTTAGATATGGTTGAGAAATATAAAAACCATCCAAAAAAGATACTCGTAAACACCTGCGCCCGAGAATTCATATTTCAAAATAAGCTCGATGCCACATGGGTTTTTTGGGATTTGAACTACGCTCACGAAGCTAATAAAGCGGCCGCTGTTGGGCAGAGCTGGAGCTATGTGGATGGAAGTGAACTTCTAGAAACCCAAGCACAGCACGCGGTTAAATTCTGGAAATTATAAGAATCATATTTAACTTCACTCACTAAATAGCCGAAAGGTTTAGAATATAAGTGTAAGTAGAAGTGAAGTTTAAGGGCAAAATATGATCCGCAAGGAATTCATCGAAGTTGTCACCAATACTGGTATGGCAACTCTTAAGGAATTGCGCCGACTTTCCTCCGGGAAAGAGGATGAAGTATCAGAGTTTGAGCTTCTGAGAATGCCGTATTTTGATGAAAACAAATTTGCTAAAATTGTTTCAGAAAAATATTCGATGACATTTATCGATCTAAGGAATGCAAAAGTTCCACCAGAAACGATAACCACTCTTAAGAAGCGCTATGTCGTTAAATATCGGGCCATACCGATACAGAAAACAGTATCGAAAGTTACTCTGGCGACATTTGATCCAACGATTCCGGCCGAGGCAGCAAAAGAGCTATCAGATATTTTCAAGAAACAAGTTGAGTTTATTCTCACCAACCTGTCTTCGTGGAGAAAGCTATTCGCGAATATTCAAGACTCCGTTGACGATCTAATTGGTAATATCGTTGAGGTTACAGGCGCGACTGCGGGCGATGAAAATATTAAAGCCGAGGATATTGGCGATGATGTTGTGACATTCGTTAACAGAATGTTGGCAGAAGCATTTATAAAAAAAGCCTCTGATATTCATGTGGAACCTTATGAAAAAAACTTTCGCATAAGGTTTAGAATTGATGGTTCACTTGTTGAGGCAGCAGCACCGCCAAAAAGTATGATGGCCGCAGTTGTTTCTCGTCTAAAGATTATGTCTCAGATGGATATCTCTGAAAAACGTAAGCCACAAGATGGTCGTATTAAGCTACTCATTGGTGGTAAGCCAATTGATTACCGTGTGTCTTCTCTGCCAACACTATTTGGTGAAAAAGTGGTACTTCGACTGCTTGACTCTACCAACCTTCAACTTGACATGACTAAGCTTGGGTTTGAGCAAAAGCAGATTGATGTCTTTAAAGAAGGGATCATGCGTCCCTACGGAATGTGCTTGGTTACTGGCCCAACTGGTTCCGGTAAAACAACGACTCTATATTCAGCCTTAGCAGAATTGAACACTCCGGATAACAATATCTCTACAGCTGAAGATCCTGTTGAATTTAACCTAGAAGGGGTAAATCAGGTAAACGTAAAAAAAGATATTGGGCTTACATTTGCCTCATCGCTTAAGGCATTTTTGAGACAAGATCCGGATATTATCATGGTCGGTGAGATTCGAGATCTAGAGGTCGGTGAAATTGCTGTTGAAGCAGCACTGACTGGTCACTTGGTTTTATCAACACTTCATACGAACGACGCACCGGCAACGGTGACACGCTTGTTGAACATGGGCATTGAGCCTTTCTTGGTTGTGGCTGCACTTAACGTTGTTGTTGCTCAACGTCTTTGTCGAAAAATTTGTATTAATTGTCGTGAAGAAAGAAAAACTACAATAGACGAATTAATTGCCTGTGGATTTGCTCCTGCTTCAGCAGAAAAAATCAAAGTATACCAAGGTCGCGGTTGTGAGACTTGTAACAATACAGGTTACAAGGGGCGAGTTGCTATTTATGAAGTCTTAGCCATGACTCCTAAAATCAGGGAACTAATTATTAAACATGCTTCGACTGATGATATTAAGAAACAAGCGATACGCGATGGTATGAAGACGTTACGCATGTGTGCTTTGACAAAAGTTGCTCAAGGTCTAACGACATTAGAAGAAGCATTAGCAAACTCAGCATCAGATAATATGTAAACTGGGGGACAGATGTCTACTAAGCAGAACTCAACTTCGACCATGACTAAAGCAGATGATCCTGCAGTTGCGGCGCTACAGATTCAGCAGCTATTTAAGGTGATGGTTGAATCAGGTGCATCTGACTTACATATTACCGTGGGTACGGCTCCAGGTATGCGAGTCAACGGTGATATCGTTCGTGTAAAAGTGGGTGCTCTCTCTCCAGATGATACGAAACGCCTTATTTATCAAATTCTGACGGAAAAACAAAAAGCTGAATTAGAGAAAAACCTAGAACTCGATTTTTCTTTTGGTGTGAAGGGCCTTGCTCGTTTTCGTGCGAACGTGTTCTATTCGAAAAGTGCGGTTGCGGCTGTTTTCCGTCAAATTCCAAGCTTGATTCCGGATTTTGATGCTCTTGGTTTGCCAAAGGTTTTGCTCGATATTGTTAACGTTTCAAGTGGTCTTGTGCTTGTGACGGGGCCAACAGGTTCAGGTAAGTCTACGACATTGGCAGCACTCATTGACCGACTTAACTCATCGATTCCTGGCCATATCATTACATTGGAAGATCCAGTCGAGTTTGTGCATCAACATAAGATGTCACTAGTTAACCAACGTGAAGTTGGTGCTGATACACTTACGTTTGGCAAAGGTCTTAAGTCCCTTCTTCGTCAAGATCCAGATATCGTGCTGGTGGGTGAGCTGCGAGACGTTGAAACGATTGAAGCCGCGCTTACCATTGCAGAAACGGGTCACTTAGTATTTGGTACACTCCATACAAACTCTACAGTCCAAACCATTAACCGTATTGTTAACGTTTTCTCAAGTGATCAGCAGTCACAAATACGAACACTTTTGTCTTTCGTTCTTCAAGGCGTTATTGCACAACAACTTCTTCCAAAGATTCCGAAAGGCCGTGTCGCTGTACAAGAGATTTTGCGAATTACTCCGGCAATTCGAAACTTGATTCGTGAAGATAAGATTCATCAAATCTATTCTCAAATGCAGATCGGGCAAGAAGAGTCTGGTATGACAACGATGAACCAGGGCCTTAAGCGCTTACTTGATGGTGGCATTATTACCTCTGAGTCAGCCATTTCGTACTCTAATAATCCTGAAGAACTTACTCGTATGCTGGGTATTGGTAACAACACTGCGAGCAAGAAAAAGCCATAGGGACAAGTTTAGATGGGTAAATACAAATACGTAGGCTTTAAAGACGACGGAAAGAAACTTGAGGGTGTCATAGATGCTGAGACCCTTAAGGAAGCCCGCCGTAATTTACGCCGTCAAGGTATCCGCCCTACGAAAATAATTGAACCTTCTGCACTTGAAATTGATCTTGGTCAATGGATGGTTGATAAAGGAATTTCAAAGCCCTTTGGACTGATAGAGCTCATGCGTTTTACTCGCCAATTTTCAATTCTGGTGAACGCCGGTGTTCCTATTATGGAGTGCTTGGAAATTTTGTATAAGCAAGAAAAGAACCTTTTCTTCAAGAAGACCATTAAGAACGTTGCGAGCCAGGTTGAATCAGGTAAGTCGCTCTATGATGCACTTATGGGTACGAAGTCATTTGATAAATTGTATTGCAACTTAGTTCGAGCAGGCGAAGCGGCTGGTATCTTGGATACGATCTTGGTTAAACTGGCCGAGTTCTTAGAAAAGCAGGACAAACTCAAAAAGAAAGTGAAGGGTGCTCTTACTTATCCCACCATCGTTATCGTGGTCGGTGTCGTGGTTCTCTGGGGCTTGATGACGTTCGTTGTGCCACAGTTCGTAGGGATTCTTCTAGAATCAGGTCAGCAGATTCCCGCCATTACTCAGTTTGTGATGGATCTTTCTGATTTCTTTGCCAACTATACACTCTTAATGATTCCAGTCATCATCGCTGGTTTCATGATTTTTATTAATTTTATCCGAACGAAAAATGGCAAATTAGCTTGGGATAGATTTTTGATGAGAATGCCACTTTTTGGTGAACTGATCATTAAGGCCAATCTTGGATCTTTTACCCGTACTCTGTCGACCATGCTCTCAGCTGGTGTGCCAATTATTGATGCTCTCGATATTTGTATTGAAACTTTAGATAATCAACAAATCGCTCGAGACCTTATGATCGTGAGGCGAGCCGTAACAGAGGGTAAATCGATAACCGAGCCTCTGTCGCGTATTCGCTATTTTCCTGAACTCGTCACCCAGATGATGAAAGTCGGTGAGGCGACGGGTAACTTAGATGCCATGTTGCTTAAGGTTGCCAACGTCTTCGAAGAAGAAGTGGAAGAGGTTGTCGATAATATCACCAAGCTGATTGAGCCTATGATCCTAGTTGTCTTGGGCGGTATGGTTGCGATGGTCTTGGTGGCGATGTACTTGCCAATCTTCATGTCGGCCGGTGGTGCCGAGGATGATACAGCAGCCCCTAATCCAGCTGATATTGGAGACTAGAGTGCCTGCTATTGTAGACGTTTTTGATTGTGTATTATTAGGGGCTTTTAAGGGTGATTTGATAAGTGATTAAAACTATTGAAAATGAGTGATTTTGCTCTATTTTATTAGTTTTAGTTTAAAATAGTTCTATTGGATGAGGTTTTTGGATTATTTCGACGGCTCTTCATGCTGGGATATTATGAAAAAGACTTTTGAAAATTCCGGATCCATTAAATGGATTCGTAACAGACTCAGTCTCTTGATGACTGAATTTTGGAGGAAGTATGAGACGTTTTTTTAAAAGCGCTCAAGAAGGGTTTACCCTGGTTGAGCTGATGGTCGTGGTGGCCATTATCGGTGTTCTCTCTGCTGTGGCAGTTCCTAACTTTAAAAAATACCAAGCAAAGTCGAAGTCATCTGAAGCAAAACTTCAGTTGTCAGCAGCCTATACTGCGCTTCAGTCGTTTTATTCAGACTACGATACTTACCACTCATGTCTAAAGTATATGGGCTACAACCCATCTAACGAATCACAACAACGTTTCTACGCTACGGGTTTTACTGTTAGCCCAGCGGCTGCGACTCATACGATCGCTACCACTAACGGTGTGGACGGTACAGAGTGTCCAGCGACAACTGCTGTTGATAGTGCTCTAGGTGCTGGTCGCTTTAGTGCAGCTAAGAAAAGTGGTTCAAAAGCAGCCGTAACGGTGGCCAACTTGGCGACATACTTCTCAACTGCAGATAACGGCACTCCGTGTGGATTACTTCGTCGTGAAACCTGTGTTGTTGAAACAGAATTCCAAATTGGTGCTCTGGGTATTATCGATAGTGACTTTGCTGCTTTCGATGCGGGTGTAAAAAGTGCTTCAGCTTTCACAATTGATCATCGTAAGAGACTCTTTCAACGTTCCAGCGGTTTCTAAAATTTTCGTATAAAAAAGGGGCTTTCGGGCCCCTTTTTTATTTTCTATTTGGATGAAGCTTGATGGGGAGTACAGGGCTATGAGCACGCCAACTGCCATCAGCATTTCTCAAGTAAGGGTTCTTTTCAAAATCTAAAGTATCACAGTTTGCTAATTTTCGATTGAGGCAGTCTAGGTCGATGAGTGCTTTTAGTGAGTACACATAAATGGATAATCTTCTTTTGCTGCTTGGATTATCGTGAGTGTTTTTCCAGAGTTCAAGGGCCACTTCATAAGCTTCTTCAAGTCCAAATTTTTGCGCAACAATTTTAGTATAGAACGAATCAAAGAAGCGCGGGCGAAGGGGATGGTCTTTGATGCGATCAAAATAGGGAAAACTTCCTGGGGGGTCATTGAGTTCGATGGCATGTAGAAAGCCGAGTTGCCAATTGAGGTAGTAATCATCTGGGTAAATCTTAACCCCACGTTTCATAATGTCATCTGCGCCCAATAGATCGTCTTTAACGATCATCAAATACTGACCCCCATAGCGGTAATTTTCGTAAAACTTGGGATCGATTGAGAGGATTGTGAGAAATCGGAGATAGAGCCATGAGTTCAGATCTTTTGCTCGGTAGTGTTCGAGATCACTTTCGGTAAGGGTTTGTACCCAAATGAGATCAGCGACCGCTCTTTTCATCCCAAAAGAGAAAATTCGAATAATGTCAGATTGGAAAGTGACCATCTCAGTTTGTTTATCAGTTCGAATCTTTGGTCGTCTAAGATCATGCCCCCACCAAATAGAGGCTGAGAAAAGTATTAGCGCAGATAGTGCGAGAATGCTGCGGGAGTGCATTGCAATTCCTTCTGATGATCTAGCATAATCTAGATTATGCTAGAAGTAAGAGGCGTCACCAAAGTTTTTCGTAGCGATTTGTTAAAGTCGCCGTTTGTCGCATTAGATGATGTCTCATTCAGTGTGCCAGAAGGATCGATGGTTGGTTTCTTGGGGGCCAATGGTGCTGGGAAAACGACATCTATCAAAATTATTTTGGATTTTATTCGTGCTGACAAAGGGTGCGTTGAATTTACTCCCAACCTAAAAACACCACAAGGTGCGATTCGGTTTGAGAAAATTGGCTATTTACCAGAAAGACCCTATTTTTATCCCCATCTGACGGGCTTTGAATTTGCTAGTTTTATGGGAGAGCTGTCAGGTCTGAGTCGTAAGCAGGCCAAAGAAGAAATTAATCAACAAGCACCTAAGTTTCATATAGATCATGCACTCAATCGTCCACTGAGAACATATTCCAAAGGTATGCTTCAGCGTCTGGGATTTATGGTGACCATTCTCCATAGACCTGATCTTGTCATTCTCGACGAGCCTTTATCAGGATTAGATCCGATAGGTCGCTTGGAGATGAAAGACATCATGCATGAGCTTCGTAAGTCAGGGAAAACAGTTTTCTTTAGCAGTCACATCGTCCCAGATGTTGAAGAAATTTGCGATCGAGTTGTCTTCTTACGTTTAGGTAAGTTGATTTATGATGGTTCGGTGGATCGGCTTTTGGCAGATAACCTTCGCCAGTCATATTGGCTTACCATGCCTTCTGGAGAATACAAGGTTGCAACGCCTCTACTGAATCGTGAGCAACTTAATGTCGATTTAATGCGATGGGAAGTAACCTCATCAAACAAAGACAATCTTTTAAAAGAGCTGGTGACCCAAGGAGTTTCAATCCAAGGATTAAAACAAGTGCGTCCTTCACTGGAAGAAATTTTTTACCAGATTCGGAGTTAATTTGAGTCAGCAATTTTTTAAAAGTGTCATCATTGCTCGTTATACGTTTCAAGAATTGATCCGAAGTAAAATCCTTTGGAATGTTGTTGTTTTGGCTTTGGGTTTAGCTGCCTTAACATTAGCTGCTGCTGAATTTACCTTTGGGGTACCGGCTCGAGTTGCTCTGGATTTGGGCTTAGCCTTCTTGGCCTTGTCGGGATATGGCTTGAGTTTTTTTGCAGGTATACCACTCATAAAATCGGAAGAAGAATCACGAACGATTTATTTAATTATTTCTCGACCAGTAAAAAGGTCAGTGTTTCTTGTTGGTAAAATTTTTGGAGTCATTGGATTTCTGGCCCTAAATTTTTGCCTAATTGCGGCCAGTATTTTAGTGGTGATAAATCTTGTTGGTGGAAATTTAGGTTTTGTAGAGTGGGCCGCTATTGGGCTTACCTTTATAGAAGTAGTGATTTTGTTACTACTTGTGGTGGTTCTCTCATTAGTCGCTAATCGTGCTATTACTTTAATTTTTGGTTTAGTCATTTTAGCAGCTGGTCATGCCGTTTCAGAAACCATGAGTATTAAGTTCGTACAGGATATCCCTTGGTTAAAAACCGCAGTTAAATTCTATGATTGGGTTCTGCCAGGTTTTCATCGTTTTAATTTAAAAGACCTAGTTCTTTACCAAACCGAGCTTCCGGACGGGTATCTTACCAAAACATTGATATACGGGCTGCTCTATGGTGCCGCTCTGTTAGTCTTGTCATGTTGGCTAATCGAGCGAAAGGATTTTGAGTAAATGCTTAGCTTGAACGAATTATATCGAATCTATGCCGGGATTTTTGGTGCTCTTATTGGGAGTTTTTTGAATGTTGTAATCTATCGCTTGCCATTAGGAAAAGATCTCGCGCTTGAGCGCTCCCATTGTCCGCTTTGTTCAGCTAAAATTCCTTGGTGGCACAATATCCCAATTTTTAGCTGGATCATTCTTCGTGGAAAATGCTCAACTTGCCATGGAAAAATAAATTTTCAGTATTTTCTCGTGGAAATCCTAACGGCTACAATTTTCGCCCTATCGTTTCCTCTT
>JBKHVI010000022.1:31033-40112 GCA_046570105.1 Bacteriovoracia bacterium | reverse complement strand
CTTTTCACGGGCCGTGAACACAGTGCGCAAGTGATGAGAATGAATCAAGAAGGAGGGTGAAAAATGAGTGTGAAAAATGAGTGTGAAAAAAAGATAAAACCCTTATGAGGCAAAATTAATTTCTGTTTTCTCTGACCTGTATCGCACTCATGTTAAAATTTAGAGCATGAATCGCAGAGAGATCGACAACTTTCTTTTAGATGTCGCAAAACATCTACCCATCATTAGACCGATCAAAGAATTCGTTCATTTAAATCTCTTGGCCAATTTTCAACATCTCAATTTTTGGGATGCTCTTCGTGAAGTTTCGGCCGACTTAGATGCTCGCCCCTTCCTCGATCTTAATTATTATCAAGCACTGATTAAAAAGAATGCTATCGACCCACAAGTTCTCGACCGAGTCATGGAGGTTGAGTTTGGACATGCAAATGAGGCCAAACGTATTTATCAAAAATTTCACAACCACTCTTTAGTCTTTGAACATCATGACGCGAGAATTGGACGATTTCATTTTGCTTGGAACGAACTCACTCAAGCTCCCATAAGCGAATTGGCCGATGGTCTACTCATAAAATGGCTTGGAATGTTTCTTGATCAAGGTGTCTGTCAGTGGAAGATGCCCGAAGCGGACAATCTCGATTTCTACCAGGCGATTCGCAATCTTTTAACCCAAACACTCATCCGGCCAACACCCTTTAGTGGACAAGACCTGGAAACTCTCATGCCGGCCAGTCCCTATGACGCAATTGAGAGACATCTTGCCTTCCTCTGTCCACCAACAGAATTGCGACAAGACTATTTAAAAGAGGCGATGCTCGGCTTGCGAGGTTGGGCCGGACTGATTGCCAGCTTACAAAAAGATGCCACCTTACTGGACCACCCAAGGAAAATAACTCTTCACGATTTTCTAGCAGTGAAACTCTCCCTCGAGCGTGCTTGGGTGCTACACTATAAGCCCAACGCTAAAGGTCCACACTATTTCCCTTTTTCTTCTCACACTCCGCACCCTTATCTAGATGAAGAGTGCTTCCGCTACTACAAATGCCTCCAACAAGCGCATGAGATCACTCTTCATGACAAAAGACTAAGTGAGATAATTTTTCAAAAAAAATCAACACCACTAGGAAACCGTTTTCAGGCGATCTTTTGTATGGATGATCGAGAAGGTTTTTTGCGACAAAACCTGGAGGAGAAATCGTCAGACATTTCAACTTTCGGCACGGCAGGACATTTTGGAGTCGAATTCCTTTATCAAGCTCCAGATACTTTTTTCCCAAGGAAGCAATGCCCGCTTCCCGTGGCACCGAAACTCCTTATCAAGGAAGCGAACACAGAGAAGAGAAGCACTCACCTCTCATTAAAAAATATTTTAGCGCTATTTAAAGGACTGTTTTTCCCGGTGCGCTTCGATCCACTCGATATGGTGATAATCAATCGCAACGCTTCCCCCATTCCTCTTGACCTGAGTTCCACAAGCGAACATTTGCCCAATGGCTATCAGCTCTCTGAGATGGCGCAACTCGCCTATTCTCAACTTAAGGCCATTGGACTTTTGAAAAATTTTGCTCCCTTAATCTTTGCCATTGGCCACAACTCACAAAGCGCCAACAATCCTTATTTCAATGCTTACGGCTGTGGCGCATGCTCTGGCCGATCCGGCGAAATTAACGCTCGTATTTTTTGTCAAATTCTTAATCGTCCAGATGTACGAGCAGAACTATTGGCCAGCTACCAAGTAGAAATACCTTCAGCTTCCACCTTCATCCCGGGAGTTCATGATACCTGCCGTGAAAGCGTTATGCTTTTTGCTAACGGAAAATTAAGCGACGAAAAAGAACTCTTACTTAAAGAATTTATAGAATATTTAAAAAGTGCTTTGCAGAAAAATGCGCTTCGCCGAATTGTTCCACTGTCGCCCGAGACTCAGGCCAAAGATGCCAATCATGCCTTGAAATTATTAAAAAGACGCTCAGACTCTTTATTCGAACCGAGACCAGAACTAGGTCACACCAATGTGGCGTTCTCCATTGTTGGACGTCGTGAACTCACTCGTGGCCACGATCTTGAAGGTCTCGCCTTTTTGCAATCATATGATCATTCAGTCGATCCTGATGGCATTATATTGCAAAACATACTTTCAGCGGTCATTCCGGTGACCTCAGGTATCGGGCTTGATTACTTTTTTTCTCGCACCGACAATTTCCGTTTTGGAGCTGGCTCAAAATTGCCCCAAAACGTAGTTGGTCTTTTTGGAGTAAGTCATGGCACTGAAAGTGATCTTTTAGTCGGACTCCCCTTACAAATGATCGATCAGCATCACCCTGTTCGACTTCTCATATTAGTTGAGCAGTCCGCTGAATTGGCACTTAAGGCCATCATGACTCATCCCCAAGTAAAACAAATCGTCGACAATGAATGGGTTCGTTATATGTCACTTGATCCACAATCAGGAGAACTGAGCATTTATCAAGCTGGTGCCATGCACTCTTATAAAATAGCGGGGAGTATTTGTGCTTAATACTCTCGCACTCACTTATTTCACACCGCTAATTTTCGGCTTATTACTACTCATACCCTATCGATTTAAAGCTAAAACGATTGTACGCCTTACAAGCATCGGTCTAAGCGCTCCTTTGCTTATTAGCATTTTCTTGGCCTCACTCAACTCTCCTCAAGAGTTAAGTTTATTTAATTTTAAAATACCGCACTTTCATTTTGATTTCATTCTATGGACTGATACCTACGGTCTGGCCTATTTGTTTCTGACACATTTCTTGGGTCTTATTGTTTTGCGTTTCTCGCATACCTATCTTCAGGGCGAAAAAGGCTATCAGCGCTTTTTTGCCACCATTCTTATTTTTATTTTTGGTATGTATCTATTGTGCCTGGCCGGCACCATGGATTTGTTTTTTGCTGGCTGGGAAATTGTTGGCATAAGCTCATTTTTTCTGATTGCCTTCTATCGCTCTCACAATCGCTCCATAAGTAACGCTTGGAGGATCTACAATATATATCGTATTTGTGATGTGGGACTGCTGCTTAGTGCAGTTATTGGCCATTTGCTTTGGCATGAAGCCTCCAGTTTTTCGCAATTGACGAGACTGACTGCCGCCGAAATTGCCAACATACCTTTTAAATATCACTTGATCTTAGGCCTCTTTATTATCATTGCTTCGTTAGGAAAATCGGCGCAGTTTCCCTTCCACAATTGGCCATCTCGAGCGATGGAAGGACCTACTCCATCGAGCGCCATCTTTTATGGAGCACTCTCCATTCATGCGGGTGTCTTCTTACTCATTCGAACCGAGGCCTTATGGAGCTCTCTGCCAGCAGCAAGAGCTCTTATCGCTCTTATTGGACTTACCACTTTTGCGCTATCCTTTTTCCAAAAGCGAGTTCAGGCCAATATTAAGGGACAGATTGCTTATGCTAGCACCATGCAAATCGGCCTTATGTTTATGCTACTTGCCCTTAAGCTCTATCCACTGGTGATGCTCCATCTTGTTCTTCATGCTTTATGGCGCTGTTTTCAAATGCTCACTTCTCCTTCCGTCGTACTGCAATCTCTTACACACCCCCAAAGAGAAAGAAATCTAACTAAAACCATCGGAGTATTCGGGAAGCGCATAGAGAGTACCCTCTATGGCCTGGCGATGAATGACTTTATGATGGACGTTTCTGCAAGAGGTTTTCATTTCATTCAATGGTATCGCTTGAAAGCGCTGTTCTTTTTTTGCTTAAGGAAACCATTGGTCGGCACCATTGGACTTGTCATCTTTCAGGTTGCGGCCCATTCTTGGCTGCATTCATGGCATGGTTATCAACATCTATTAACAGATATTCTTTCTTCGCTCTCTCTCTTGTATTCCGCGCAAGCTCTATTCGTTCATCGAAGTGCCTTTAGAGCACTCGGCGCTCTAGGGATCTCACTACTTTGTGATATGGCGAGTATTTATACCGTAATTCCAAGCGCAAGTTTTGGTATCTCTCTGTATGTGATTCCGATTATCCCTGCCCTCATCATTGCTTTAATCACCGTCTATCCATTTCGTGATTTACAGCTGCAGTACTTTCATTCGCAAGGCCAAGCTCATCCAATCCGCGCCAACATCTATTTATTCTGCTTTTTGATTATTTCCGGAATGCCACTGTCGTCAGCTTTTTTTGGTGAAGACATCATTTTGGCAAAACTGATTGAGACGTCTTACCCCTTAGCGATATTTACCTCACTGAGTTTGATGATGAATGGACTCATCTGTGTGCGCATCTATGTGCGACTCTTCATGGGACGAAGAGTGGCCATCTAGCGAGAACTACGATGTAAGAAGATGTCAGAAATAGCATCTATCTTACAGGCCCCATTTTCGCTCGATCTAAGAATAAAACTAAGGACTTACGCCACGCGCAAGGCGTCAAATCCTGGCGATGTAAGATTTACGGGGCCTCTGCCCAAAGCCAGTTGATAAGTGAGACCACTCTTGTGGGCCTATCAAAACTGGAGACGTCATGAAAATTACTTTGGCACTTTTAAGCTTAACCCTGCCACTCATCGCTTTTTCTGCAGATCATGAAAAAGTCATCTATGGTGAAGATAATCGTCATGACGTTTATGATTATCCTGATCGCGCTGTTGTGGAACTTTCAAAATCAACCATGGCCCTTGTTAAATCAAGTGACATCACTAACCGTGGTGGAAACTTTCAAGTGGATCAAACCACTTTTAGAGAAAGCCAAGGCATGTGTTCAAATGAACGCTTTGTTGCTCAACCCACTGCTGCTTTCTGTTCAGGCTTCTTAGTTGCACCAAACAAAATCGTAACAGCTGGCCACTGTATAACGAGTGAGCAGGCCTGTGCCGATGTTCGTTTTGTTTTTGACTATAAAATGAATAATGCTTCAAACGCTCAAGTCAACTTCCGCAGCACGCAAATCTATTCTTGTAAAAAAGTTTTGGGCCAAGTTCTCGAGCAATCAGGTCGCGATTTTGCCGTCATCGAGCTTGATCGTGAAGTCACTGACCGTGAACCACTCAAGCTTTCAACAAACAAAGAACTTAAGTCCGGCGACGGAATCTTTGTTATCGGTCATCCATCTGGCCTTCCAACCAAGATCACTGACTCAGCAGTTGTTAGAAATGTAAAAACAAGCTCAGGCTACTTTGTCGGTAACCTTGATACTTATGGTGGTAACTCAGGTTCTGCCGTCTTCAATACAAAAACGCTTGAAGTCGAAGGTATCTTGGTTCGCGGCGAAAGAGATTATGAATCAAGCGGCAACTGCCGTGCCTCTTATCGCATCGGTGAAACTGAAGGCCGTGGCGAAGACGTTACTTTGATCTCAGTTATCCATGAGCGTGGCTTTGAAGCAGGTGGCTCAACGCCAAGCACTCCAACAGCACCAACTGGCGAAACTCGTTATGTGTGGTTAACTTCTGATAATACTTGTAACGAATTCCGCGGCAGCAGCTATATCCGCGAAGTCGCTGATCACCTTTGCGCAGAAGCCCCTACAACAGGCGCCTCACGCTATGTATGGTTAAATTCAGATATGACATGTAACGAGTTCCGTGGTGACCGTTATATCCGCGAAGTTCCAGCATCTCTGTGTAACGGTCCGGCCTCAGGCACTCCTCGTTACGTATGGTTGAACTCAGATATGACTTGTAACGAATTCCGCGGCGACCGCTACATTCGCGAAGTTCCCAATGCACTTTGCGGACGTTAAGCTAAAAAAGAAATAACGTTTTTAAGGGCGGGTAAATCCCGTCCTTTTTTATTTAAACTTTTCGCCAATCTTCTGCCACCAGCTTTTGCTTTTCTTTTTTTTTATCTTTTCAACGCTCTTATCAAAGTTAAGTCCTAAAGTACGTAAGATTTTATCCTCTTCATCTTTGATTTCCTGTGCGTCTAACGGGAGTGGATTCTTAGCGGGAAAACCTACTAGGATCTTTTCGATCTGCTGTTCAGGCTTAAGTTTCATTTGCTTCAAAGTGTTACGTAAATGCAAAAGCCCCATCACGCGCCTGCTTAAGTCTTCGTAGTTTTTGTCTGAAGACAGCTTCTTAGCAGCAGTGGCAGTCAAAAGGACAACTCCTGTTGAGGTAAACGGTGCTTTCTTGTGGGACAACTTCAAGGCCCGCATAAAGCAAGAATAGCTCGCCCCCAGAGAGCAGCTATCATCAACCTCTCTATTCATCTTGAGAACACGTAAACCATCTTCTAATGAAATCGCCAAAAATTGTTTTTGCAACGGGAGTACGGCGAATATTGTTTTGAGCGCATTTTGTGAAAATTGATTTTGCACGAGAGCATTAAAAGGCCGTGTGACATTCCCATAGCGAAAGCCAAAGCGACGCTCTTTCAGGATTCTTTCGTGGCGGTTGGCATATCCAAATAGAAGAATGGTGCTTAAGAAAATCACACCTACAGCGACCAAGTAGCGCTCCACTCGCCCGAGTGAACTAGACAGGCTTTCCGCGATAAAAGGAGTCCACATGAGCATCAGAAGATAAGCAGCGTAATCACTACCGCTTAAATAGTTTAAGGCATAGCTCGCCACGATAAATAAAACCAGACAGAGACCAGTGAGGAAAATCCAAAGGAGCGTTTTAAACACTTTTTTCACCCCACGAGTATCTCTTAATTAAGCTAAAATAACAGCAATCAAACTGTGAGGAGAAATTATGAGAACGGCACAAAATGAAGTTTATGTTTTAGGCAGCGCACGTATCCCTTTTGCTAAAAGCCAGACTCACTACGCTCACACTAAACGCGAAGATCTTATGACCGCTGCGCTTAAAGCACTGGTGAAAGAATATAAATTGCAAGGCCAACTGATTGGCGACACCGCCCTGGGCGCCGTCATGAACAGCTCTGCGCAATTTAATTTGGCACGTGAGTGTCTACTTTCTACTGAACTTCATCCCGACTCACCCGCCTATAACGTGCAAAGGGCCTGTGGAACAGGTCTTGAAACGACATGGCAATTGGCACTGAAAGCGCATGTCGGGGCGATTGATACTGGCATTGCCGGCGGAGTTGACACTAATAGCGATCTGCCGATTGAAGTCTCTGAAGGATTACAACAAACGCTCCTCGCTCTTAATGCTGCTCGTAGCATGGGTGAGAGAATTAAAATCTTGGCCGGCTTCTCACCAAAATTTTTGATTCCATCTATTCCTAGTGTGAATGAGCCGCGCACCAAACTCTCCATGGGGGATCACTGTGAGTTGATGGTTAAAGAGTGGAAGATTGCCCGTGAAGAGCAGGATGAACTGGCGCTACAGAGTCATCTTAACGGTGCTAAGGCCTATGCCGATGGCTTTTATCAAGATTTAGTCCATGAAATGAATGGTCTTAAAGTTGATGCCACTTTGCGTGGCGACACCACCCTCCAGAAGCTCGCAAAACTTAAACCCGCTTTTGATAAAGTCGCAGGCACACTGACGGCCGGCAACAGCTCTCCTTTGACTGATGGAGCAGCCACCGTTTTAATTGGAAATAAAAATGGTGCCAGTAAATTGGGGCTTAATCCGTTGGCAAGAATTGTCGATGTTGAAGCGGCCGCTGTTGATTTCACTCGTGGTGCAGGGCTATTGATGGCACCGACCAAAGCGGTGGCGCAACTTCTCACGCGTAATAAATTGAGCTTTGCGGATTTTGATTATTTTGAATTACACGAAGCTTTCGCAGGCCAAGTCCTGTGCAATATGAAGGCCTGGGAAACTGAGAGCTATTGCAAAAGTGTTTTAGGACTCAACTCATCGCTTGGAAAAATTGATCGAAGCAAACTTAATGTAGTGGGAAGCAGCCTGGCACTAGGCCACCCTTTTGCCGCCACTGGAGCGCGCATTGTTGGCACTCTTGCTAAACTTTTATCCCAAGGTGGCAAGAAGCGTGGACTCATTTCGATTTGTACCGCCGGAGGAATGGGAATCGCAGGAATTTTAGAATCGCCCTAGACTTCCAAAGTTATAGCGGTATTCTCATTTCCATGAAGCCCAAACCCCTATTACGCGGTCATTTTCACCAAGCGATGTTCTTTATTGCTCTTGGGGCCCTGTTCCCACTGATCTTTCGCTGTGACACGGCGATAGAGCGGATCTCAATTATTACTTACGCTGTGTGTTCGCTGACCATGTTTGGCATCAGTAGCCTTTATCATCGCGTGACTTGGACACCTCATCAGCGCGCTCAGTGGAAAAAACTGGATCATGCCGGCATCTATCTCATGATTGCGGGGACATTTACACCCGTCACGCTCTTAGGCCTCAGTGCAGAGTCAGCGAAACCACTGCTGATAACCGTATGGGCTTTTGTGGCATTTGGAATTTTACAATCCATCTTTTTTGTTAATTTACCCAAGGCCGTCAGTGCCCTGTTTTACCTTGTGATGGGTTATCTCATTACGCCATTTTTGCCAGAGCTTTATCAATCGATTGGTTCCGTGAATTCAGGCCTCATCATCTCAGGCGGAGTCACTTATTCAGTGGGCGCCGTTTTTTATGCTCTTAAGCGTCCTGTCCTTAATCCCAAGATTTTTAGCTATCACGAAATTTTCCATATTTTTGTCAATGCGGGAGCGATCCAACATTTTATCGTGGTGAACTCGCTCATTGGTTAGTCAGTGAACGCCCTGGTAGACCTTAGGGAATCGAATTTTGAAACAGGTGAACTCACCTACCAACGATTCAACACTGACTTCACCGTTATAAGACGAAACGATATCATGCACCATTGCAAGGCCAAGCCCTGTTCCGTCACCCACATCTTTAGTGGTAAAAAATGGCAACCATACACGATCAAGCACTTCTTGCTCGATTCCCATGCCATTGTCATAAACTTCAATAAAGTAATCGTCTTTTGTCTCATGGGTTTTCACCCTGAGTTGTGGCCTAAAAGACTCTCCCAACATTTTAAATTTCTCTTCGAGAGAGTAGTAAGAATTCTCAAAAAGATTAATCATCATCCGAATGATCGTTTCACTGGCCACAAAAAGAGTTGAGTTCGCCTGCAAATCTTGAGTCACAAAATCAACACTGCCATAGCGTGTTTTGCAGGCATGATAAACCAGGCCTGCG
>JBKHVI010000022.1:0-30935 GCA_046570105.1 Bacteriovoracia bacterium | reverse complement strand
ATCGGCGCGCTTAGTACTTTTAATTACAAACTGATTCATCTTGCTGACCTCAACAAGACCAGAGTCACTACCTTGCTGCTGTAATCTTTTATCAATCACCATTGCCGAGTTAAGAATAATATTAAGCGGATTCTTAAGTTCATGGGCAATCCCAGCAGTCAAAAGTCCTAGAGAAGCTAACTTTTCCTTAAGCACCATCGCTTTACGAAGTCTTTTTTGCTCTAACACTTGCTCATTGAGTTCTTGCGTACGAACTTCCACAAGTTTCTCAAGGCGAAGATTGAATAATTTGCGGGCCTTATTGCGATAATACTGAATCAACATGACAAACAATAAAACACCAATCAATCCAAGAAGCACTGACACCATAAACTTTGAGTGATCAGCAGGCAGATTGAGAACTCGAGCGTTGGATGGTAAGTCACTCACCCCGATATCAAATTTTTTCATAACGGGATAATCAAAAATAGTCAGAGTTTCTCCGGCAGGATCAATCGCTCGGACAGATTTTCCACGAATCACATTGATCAACTTACGGGCAATGGCCTGGCCATGCATTTCACCATCTTTAACAATTCCCCCAATCACGCCATGGCCCATGCGGATACTGCTTTCAGCGTAGACAGGAATTTTCGCAACCTGAGTTAAGCGGGCGGTGTTGTAGAGGTTATCAACCACATCACCATCTTTATCCTCTCCGATTACATTCAAAAGAATAAAGCCTTCTTTGAGCTCACCCACCTTCGCTAGCATTTCAGCATGGGTATAATCTTCTAGTGAAATATATTGGATATCCATATCAGCAAGATGGAGGGCAAATTCACTCTTCCACAACTTTGCCTGCGCCTTACCCGTGGTTGATGCATCGGAAATAAAATAGGCTTTTTTGGTTTTATGTAAACGTTGGCCTAGCCGCATATTCTCAACTAGCGGCATATACTCCATGACACCATAAACCTTCCCGGAGTGAAGTCCTAATTGAGATTGATCAAAGCTCCCCATCCCTGCGAAGAAAAGCTCACTCTTTGAAAAGAGCTGCTGGAAATACTCGAGATAAAAATTAAAGGCGTCATCATCAGTCGTGATGACATATTGAAGAGGTTCTTTAGCATATTTTTCGGCAATAGAGTTTGCGATACGAGAAAAATTCTCTGGTGAGCGATGTTTTTTTGCGTCTAAGAATTCCACATGAATTTCAAACTCTCCCCGCAGATTCTCCAACTCAGAGGCCAGGCCCAGTTGCAGTTTTTGTGTCCATGCATACGACATGTCATAGGAATGCAGGATAAGAATATGCTTACTCTGCGCCCATAGAGCGCTTGAGAAAATAAACATGCAGATGAAGGCCCAACATTTCATAGACATCAATTTTGCCTAAATTTTGTTTTATTGCACGCTACTTAAATCTAAATTTACTAACTTAGATTTAAGAAATGACGCTCGACGCAATTAAGCTTGAAAGTATAACCACTTCATTTTCTGAATTTGCAGTGACCGGACTTTCATTTTTATGAGATATCTATTTGATGACCCCAGAAGAAATTAACGCCCTCCCCCAAATGGAATTTAACGGGCCCTATCATTGTTGCCGTTAAACCTGAACAGACTCGTGAGATCGTAGCGAAGCTGCGCCAAGAGAAATTTTTAGGTTTTGACACTGAAACACGTCCGAGTTTTGTGAAAGGTGAATTTCATCATGTGGCACTTCTGCAACTTGCCACCGCTGATACCGCTTATCTCTTTCGACTGTGTAAGGCCGATCTGATGCCCGAGTTAATTCCGCTCTTAGCAGATCCAAACATTATCAAAGCAGGAGTGGCCACTCGCGATGACGTCAAGGCCTTAGTGAAATTACATCCCTTCGAGCCAGCAGGTTTTGTGGATATTGCATTGAAGTTCGCTCGCCCAGGACACACGCCGGGATTAAGAACACTCGCAGCTGAACATCTGGGAGTTCGACTTACTAAGGCCGCCAAGACAACTAACTGGGAAGCTGGTTATCTTTCTCCGGTGCAGCTTAACTATGCCGCTAAAGACGCGGTAGTTGGATTTCTGCTTTACCAAAAGTTTTTTCAGTAAACATAACCCAGACGTAGCCCAATCGACATAGAGCGAACTTTCGTCGGATAAAGATCCTCGCCACTTGGATCAAGCGATGATTTTTCATCAATTTCTGTATCAGAATAACTGGCACTGCCACCAAAAGAGAATCCACGTGAGCCACCAAAGGCAAAGTTAATCACGTGTTCCATACGAAGATCAGAACCCTGGCTGGAATAAACGAGTTGGTTTTGAATAATTTTATCCAACTCAAGATAGTTTCCTTTATAGCCCATAAACTTGTAGCCAATAATAAATGAAGAGAAGCGCTTTTCGGCTAAGAGAGAAAACTTCATCGGCATCACTGGAGTTACGCCTGTGTACTCATCCTTCTCGCGTTTAGAAATTGGATCCACTTCCAATCCAATTTCAAATAGTCCATTGGGGCTTCCTCCTCCGATGGCAATACCGACCACACTAAACTTAGGATCTGGACTCCCATCCTCCCCTTCTTGAGGAGGTGGATCCATTTTCGACTTGGCAGTAAAGAAATTATGTTCGGCAAAGAGTGCCAGCGAAAACTTCGGTGAACCAAAAATCACACCTGGTCTAAAACCATAGACCGAAATAGTTGTATCAATTGATTGTTGAAAGTCTTCTGAACCAAAGCTGAAGTTATAATCGTACTCCGCTTGGTAGCCTACATAGTGCATCTCAAGTCCATAACGTGACTTTGTGGCAAAAGCGTAGCCGACATAATAAGACGATGTATCCGTTACATAGTCTGTCTCTTGGCCACCTTGATCAAGGTAAGTCGTGCGCTCACCTTTGGTGAAATCCACATACAGCTCACTAGTGAACCCATCTCCCTTGCCCGCCATAAAAAAGTTGGTATTGGTAAGTTCAATATCGTTTTTTTCAAGGAATGCACGTGAGCCGTCATCTTCTAAAACTTCTTGGCGTTTATTGATCTGATCATGTTGTCCCGAAAGTCTGATCTGGCCTTGCTTTCTGAGTGAGATCACCGCGGGATTGACACTTTTCATATCAGGGAAAACCGAAGGCAGAGTCATTTGTGCAAAGGCAGAGTCATTTGTGCGAAGGCAGAGCTTACGATAAAGAAACTAACGAGAATTAAGCGATACATTAATAACCCTTTAAATTAATAAGTCTCTATTATAAGAAAAGACTTATTAATTTATAGGGTAAACATATTACCAGACTCGCCTACTCGGAACTAAAGCGCCGGATAGTCGATGTAGCCCTGCTCTCCACTGGTATAGAAGGTGGCAAAATCTGGCGGATTGAGCGGAGCTTTTTGAGCAAAACGTCGAGGGAGATCGGGATTGGCAATAAATGGCACACCAAATGAAATGGCATCGGCCCATCCAAGTTCCAAAGCTTTCTCCGCACTCTCCTGGGTGAATTTTTCATTAGCAATATAGGCCCCACCGAATTGCTCCTTCAGGTAAGGGCCAAGGCTGTCACTTGCTTCGTGTTCACGAGCAAATAAGAAGGCGATTTTTCTCTTTCCTAGCTCACGAGCGAGGTAACCAAATGTCTCTTTGGGATTTGAATCCGAAATATCGTGTGAATCACCCCGTGGAGCGATGTGAGCGCCGACTCGATCAGCGCCCCAAACTTCAATCGCTTGATCAATGACTTCTAAAAATAGCCGTGCACGGTTTTCAACGCTTCCGCCATAAATGTCGTTTCGTTTGTTGGTACCGTCTTGTAAAAACTGATCAATCAAATAACCATTGGCACCGTGAATTTCCACGCCATCAAAACCGGCGCGCTTGGCATTTTCTGCACCTCGACGATACTGCGCGACGATCTCTTTCACTTCATGAGTCTCTAGCGCACGCGGCACTTCATAAGGTTTTTGCGGACGCAACAAACTCACATTTCCTTTAGGCGGAATGGCACTGGGAGCGACCGGGAGAGCACCATTAAGAAAAACTGGATCTGAAATTCTTCCCACATGCCAGAGTTGCATAATAATGAGGCCACCTTTGTCGTGCACGGCCTGGGTGATTTTTTTCCAACCATTGACCTGTTCTTCAGACCAAATACCCGGAGTGTCGGCATAACCCACACCCATCGGTGAAACAGAGGTTGCTTCTGTCAGAATCAATCCTGCACTGGCCCTTTGAGAATAATAGGTCGCCATTAAATCATTCGGTGTGCGCTCGACACCAGCTCGTGAGCGAGTCAACGGGGCCATGATAAGGCGATTAGGTAAATTCCAAGCGCCGATTTTAATTGGGGATAATAACTTTGACATAGAGACTCCGAAAAAGGTTGGAGGAGATGGATGGATTTTAACCACCGAGATACAGCTTTGCACACTGTCCCTTTAAACACTCAGGCACATCTCCATAAATGCAACAGACATTGATACATTAAGGCGATTTGATTTCAAATGCAACAATTATTTGCTCAATTTGCTAAAAACCATCCAATCTGCTACTATTTCAATATGGTAGACACTCGCTTTTCACTCTCTCTACAAATTATGATGACCCTGGCCCACCACGGCGAGGAGCTGATGAATTCTGCGCAATTGGCCAAAATTCTCAAATCCAATCCCACCTTTATTCGCAAACTGACGGCCCGTTTAGTGGAAGCGGATTTAGTCACCAGTTTTCGCGGAAAAACCGGTGGCATAAAACTGGCACAAAAACCTAATTCAATCTGCCTTAAACAGATCTATGCTGCTGCTACCGAACAAAAATCACTGATGTCTTGTCACAGTAAACCAGTGATTAAGGCCTGTCCGGTGAGTTGTTGTATCGAAGATGTTTTGAACGAAGTGGTTGATGGTATTAATCACGCGACTCTTCAGTATCTGCAAAAAAAGACACTGGCGGATATGATGAAGCAGGTGCAGTGATTTATTTCTTCATCTGGCGAGACTGCCGATAGACTTGGCCCGCGAGTGCTTGCCCAAAGGGTAAAAATCGATAGAGTCCTGTCATCAGTTTTCCACTCATAGTGGGAACAATCTCACGCTCCCCTTTCAACACTCCACGAACAATCTCTTTAGCGCACTCAGCAGGCGTGGTAGCAAAGCGCTGCAATTCTTTTGGTAATCCGTATTCAGAACCCACTTGCATGATATCAGTTTGTACAAAACCCGGTGTGACCAATGTTGTAGAAGCAAGGGAGCGCTTAAAATCTAATTCCATTTGCACGGCGCGAGTGAATCCCACTACCGCATGCTTACTGGCGACATAAGAGCTCATATCGCCGTTGGGAATAAGCCCTGCCGCTGAGGCCATATTCACCACCGTGCCACCTGATTGTTCAAAGACTTTCAGCCAAAAGCGCGTCGCCGTGACCACGGCATTAAAATTGACCGCCATGACAGCAGAAAATTTCTCAGCAGGTACATCGAGAAATGGACCCAAGTGAGCGATGCCCGCATTATTCACCCAGATAGAGATATCCGGAAAACGTTCGTGGATTTGTTGATAGGTCATTATCGACGCAGCTTCGTCAGTCACATCGAGTTGAAAATACTCCGTGCCCGGGAGCGGTTCAGGACTCAAATCAAGTCCCACCACCTGGTAATTGGCACGGGTGAATTCCAGAGCGAGTGCCTGCCCAATGCCACCTTTTACACCCGTTATGCCCACAATCTTGGTTGTCATAAAGGGATAATACCATGAGAGATTGATGACTTGGCAAAGTCACTGTGAATGGGACTACAATAGAGTATGCGAGCTAAAATCACCGCCCGTAAGCCACAGTTCCAGTTTGATGCCGATGTGCCCAAGCACTGGATTCAGGGCGCTCCGTTTCGCACTCACTTATGCAACAGTTTCACTCTGCTTTTCCCGACGGGTGAGAAGTTCTTTATTCGCTCGCTGCAAAAATTTGTTCCAGAAATTAAAGATGCTCAACTGCTCCAAGACGCTAAACTCTTTATCCGCCAGGAAGCGCAACACGCGCTGGAGCACGATAAGTTTCTTACTAATTTAAGAGAGCAGGGCTATGACATCGACAATACTCTGCGCTTAGTAGAAGAAGTTATTACTAAGTTTGTTGAAAATAAAACCAGTGATGAGTTTCGCTTGGCCCTCACCGCCGGCTTTGAGCATCTCACTTCTCTCTTGGCCGAGATCGGCCTAGAGGAAAACTTTTTTGAGAAGGCCCATCCGCAAATGAAGGCGCTATTTGAATGGCATGCGCTGGAAGAAATTGAACATCGCTCGGTGGCGTTTGATGTATTACAAAATATTGATAAAAACTATCTGCGACGAGTGGCGGGACTTTTATCGGCCTATGTGATTTTGTCGGGCCTGACGGGCTATGTGACCGCGAATCTTCTGTGGCAGGATCGTTTGTTACTCAAGAGCAAAACCGTCAAAGAAGCATTGGATGTTTTTATTTTAGAAAACCGTCTGCTGCCTAAAGCGATGGGGATTTTTGCCCGCTATCTCAAACCACGCTTTCATCCCGGCGAACAAGCTCATCTTGAGGCGCTTATTCTGCGCCTTTTTCCAGAACGTGAACCCGGTGTGGCCTAATGGCGACTGCGCTAGCCACTTTTAAGGCCAATCAACGGCTCGCTTACGAATCACTGCAATTTGCTCGCGCAAGACTCTTTGCTGGCATGAGTGAAATCGAGGCCGCACAAATAATCGAGAAATTTTTCATCGATCGTGAGCAACCCCTTTTTTTTCATCGCCCTTTTGCTTGGTTTGGTGAGCGCACTGCCTTTAAAGGTTTCAAGCGCCCCAGTCTCCCTAGCTTAAAATCTCCCCTGCCTCACGCAGGCCTGGAGTTTATGCCCACCCAAAAAAAGCTCGAAGAGGGCATGGCCGTGATTCTTGATGTCGCTCCTGCCATTGATGGAGTGGCAGTTGATATTGGCTATAGTTTTAGCTTTGGTGAAAATCCACAAGTTAATCAAGCGCGCCGAGATCTCAAAGAATTTCGCTCACTGATACTTGCAGCAGCAAAAGAGCGAGTGGCGATCAAAGAGATCTATCGTCGAGTGGAAGAATTATTATTACAAAAAAATTATCACAACTGCCATGCTCTCTACCCGCTGGGTGTTTTAGGCCATCGCATCGGCGAGCTACCACTTAAGAATCTTCCCAAACTCAGCATCATGGGATTTCATCCCCAGGCCTACGCTTATCTTTTAAAAGAGCGCTTGATGGGGCCAGCGATCATGACCGCCGATGAAGCTCGTCCCCTGACGACTGGTCTGTGGGCGATAGAACCCCACCTTGGGAATGCAGAGTTTGGAGTTAAGTTTGAAGAAATCCTGGTGGTGACTCCAGACCATATCTATTGGCTGGATGATGATCTCCCCCATGTGACTGAAGTCGATTAATGCTTGGGTGCTTGTCCAAAACAAACTCGTCCCAATTCACCTTTGCGAAATTCAGCGAGCACCAATTTATAAACACGATCTAAATCGGGCAGGCCTTTTTGCTTGATACAGCCACGAACCGTGGCAATCCTTAACAACACATCATCCACACTCATATCAGCTGACTCTATTTTATAGCGCTCCATAAATTCTTTTGGAGCGATCGAGAGCAAATGCTTGAGCAAGAAATGCGTGGTGGTTTGTTCATCGGCAATATCATCAGGAATAGCGTGAATGGCACTAAGCCACAGCCCATGCTCGGGAATCCCAATCATCGGCGGCATGACTCCGGGAGTATCGAGGAGTTCAACTCCATCGCCCGCAATAATCCACTGCTGACGTTGTGTCTCGCCAGGCTTATCAGCGACTTTCACAGCAGACTTATTGGCGAGCTGATTAATAATCGTCGATTTACCGGTATTAGGTAGACCCACAATCATCAGGCGAATTTTAGTTTTCGTTTCGACATAATCGGGATTAGAAATTTTGCGATTCTCTTCCACAATCTTGCGTGCCAGTTGCACGACTTTTTTCATGGCATGCTTATCAAAGCAATTTACAAATACGAAGGGTTCGCCTTCTTTTTCAAACCACTTCTCCCACTCATCCATCTGCTTTTTATCAGCGAGATTGGCCTTGTTGAGCACAATCACACGCGGCTTTCCACCCAACACTTCTTGCATAGCCCCGTTGCCCGAAACAAGTGGCACACGAGCATCACGAATTTCAAGAATGACATCCACCATAGCGAGCTTCTGCTTTATCTCACGCAAAGCTTTCGCCATGTGGCCCGGGAACCAATTAAAAAGGGCCCTCGATGGGCCACTTGGATCGTTTTCTCTTTTCATAGTCACTTACTAGCATGGGCCGACCAAGAATGACTAATATTAGCCCACCTTTTTGGCCTTTAAGCTAACCGAAGTCACATAACCCAAGGAAGATAGGATTCCAATCAGGCGGTCGATGGTAAAACGGTCAATTAAGCTCGCCTTGAGCCTAGAAAGGTCCGCCTTATCAAGACCGGTTTTCATCAAAATCTCCTCATTATTAAGCTTGGCAGTCACTTTTAGGAAATGACCTATCAGTTTAAGCTTTAAGAGTTCTCGCTCATCTGTGATTTCTTCAGAAATTCCTAGATGCTCAATATTCACTCTGTAAGGTTTCATTTTAATTCCTTTAGCCGGTAAAATGTTATAACCCCAATCGTTTGTGGCCGATCAGAGCAAACACAGAACACCAACTTAAAATTTTTATCCAGAAGCTTTACGACCGTAATAAAATACTCACAATATTCGTCACCAAAACTCTTTAAATCAACTTTTCGTAAAGAAATCCCATCTAAATTTTCTTCTATAACATTTTTTATAAATCTTGCTTCAAATTTAGATCTTTGAAGTTTGTTTATATGTCCGAGGTCAATTTCGATTTTATCAAAATTTCTTTGGTTAAAATAAATCTGCAAATCCAAAATAATGAGTCCGACCGGTCGAATGATCACTACTCCTCCTCAAATTACCACTTGTTGGCAAATTTGCCAACAAGTCGTGAAATAAGGGTTGTATCAACAAAAATTTAAGGAAAATCATAGGCCCAAGGAATTGATTGTTCTGCCCCATGATTTTGAATGTTTATGAGTGATTCACAAAAAAAATAAACAGTTCACCATTTAGCCCATCATACTAAATAGCTAAAATCTCGAGTTTTTGAGGTGCATGTTATAATACCACCATGAGCAGCTTCAAAGTCTATACCGGCCAAGGGGATGGGGCGACGCCTGGGAGCTATTATCGTGAGCCCGCGCCTGCAAAGATTGATCCCGACAATGAAGAGAGTCTGGCGCTTTGGGAAAAATCCCTCATGCTTTCGCGTGCTGAACTTAAAATGGCCATCCAGAAATATGGCGTGGTGGTGCGTGATATTCGCCGTGGTCTAGTGAACGAAAAACAAGACGCCGCTTAAGTTTTGTCGTAAAGTTTTCCCTACATGTATACGCTGCGCCCTTATCAACTCGAAGCAGTTGAAAACACCATTAAATACTTTCAGAAAAAGCGCGACCCCGCCATGATCGTGCTCCCCACGGGTGCGGGAAAAAGCTTAGTTATCGCAGAGCTCGCGAAAATTGCTAAAGGCCGCGTGCTGATCTTGGCGCACGTCAAAGAATTGGTTGAACAGAATTTTCACAAATACCAAAGCTGGGGCCTAGAAGCTGGCATTTTTTCCGCAAGCCTTGGTAAAAAGGACCACGAGCAAAAGGCGATATTTGGTAGCATTCAATCCGTCGCTCGCGCGCCCGATGAGTTCTTTCAAGACTTCTCGCTTTTAATTATCGATGAATGCCACCGCGTCGCCGAAGAAGGCGCCACTCAGTATCAAGAAGTGATTCAAAAACTAAAAAACCTCAATCCCCAACTGTGCATTTTAGGATTGACTGCTACACCCTATCGCCTGGGCCTTGGTTGGATTTATGAATACTCGCACAACGGCGAGATCAAAACCGAGCAACCGCGCTTTTTCAAGCAGTGTGTATTTGAACTGCCCTTAAGCTACATGATTAAAAATCATTTCTTAACTCAGCCAGTGAAAGTTGATCTTCCCGTCACCTGCTATGATTTTTCTGAACTGACTGAGAAAAATCGCATGTACACGCTGGCGGAAGTCGAAGAGCTCTTAAAAAGCCAGAAACGCCTGACACCTTTGATCGTGAACAATATTGTCGACATCACTGAGCGCTTTAAGCGCCAAGGCGTGATGATTTTTGCCAGCACCATTAAGCATGCGGAAGAAATTTTAAGTTATTTGCCTCAAGGCCAAGCGAAACTCGTGGTGGGCGATACTGACATGAAAGATCGCAACCAAATCATCGAGGATTTTAAAGCTCGCCAGTTTAAATACCTCGTTAATGTTTCCGTACTCACCACTGGTTTTGATGCTCCTCATGTGGATGTCATCGCCATTTTACGCCCGACTGAATCAAATGGTCTTTATCAACAGATCGTAGGCCGTGGCCTTCGTCTAGATCCGGGAAAGCTCGACTGCTATATTCTCGACTACACCGGCATGGGACATAATCTTTTTACTCCCGAGATCAGTGATAAAAAGCCGGCGAAAGATTCTGTACCGGTGACCATCTATTGTCCGCAATGTGGTTTTGATAACAGCTTCTGGGGACTGGTGGACTTTGAAGGTGAGATCATTGAGCACTATGGCCGCAAGTGCAAAGGCGCCAAGCATGATCCTCAGACACTTAAAATCACACCCTGTGGCTTTCGCTTCCGACTTAAGCTCTGTCATGCCTGCGGCTGTGAGAATGATATTACCGCTAAATCCTGTGAGAAATGCCAAGCGACTCTGATTGATGCTGATGCCAAACTCAAGCAAGCGAAACTCTCCAAAAACGCCCACGTCTTAAGTCCCGTCGACATCACCTTCGATGAGCGACAGGATAAAAATGGCAACGCCTACTTAGAAGTGCGCTACTACGATGCGGACGCGCAATATATTAGCGAGGCGCATTTTTTTAATAATTCACCATCGCTCAAAAAATTTAATATCAATTTCTTGCGCTCTCACTTAAAGCGTCCCGAACTACAGATTGAAATCACTGCTCCCAAAGACGTCATCAAATACAAAAAAGCGCTGAGACTTCCCTCTTTCATCATTGCTCGCAAACAAGAGAAGTATTGGCGGATAACTGAGAAGGTTTTTGCGGAAGAGCTATAATCCTCAATTCGCCCGTCTCATTCTGGCGCACAGGGCCCATTAAGATTCAATATTTTTTGCCAGAATGATTCAAAATGAACAGATAGAAAGCTTGAGGCGCCTTCAAGGTAATCCATTAAATAAAAATAAATCAAGCTTCAGGCTATACGGGCGAATTGAGGATAAAAAGCCGCCCCAATAAAGGAGCGACCTCTAAAGAATCTAGAATCGATCAAGCGACATGACTTTGTTCCAAGCGGCGACAAAATCACGGACAAATTTTTGCTTACCATCACGAGCAGCATAAACTTCAGCGATAGCGCGAAGCTCTGAATGAGAACCGAAGATCAAATCCACTGGAGTCGCCGTCCACTTAGCAGCTCCTGATTTGCGATCTACACCTTCATACAAACCTTCTGTCGCTGACTTCTGCCACATAGTCGACATATCAAGCAAATTCACAAAGAAATCATTGCTCAAAGTGCCTGGCTTTTTTGTAAGCACTCCATGCTTCACACCAGCAGTGTTGGCATCAAGTACACGCATACCACCCATCAATGCTGTCATTTCTGGAATAGTCAGTGTGAGCATATTAGCACGATCAACTAAGGCAACTGTAGGAGAGAGGAAACTCTCTGAGCTATAGTAGTTTCTGAAAGCATCGGCCTTAGGCTCAAGGAACGCAAATGAAGCGACATCTGTTTGCGCTTGAGAGGCATCCATACGGCCCGGCTTAAATGGAACCTTCAAAGACATGCCAGCATTTTTTGCGGCCTTCTCAATTCCAACCACACCACCCAATACAATCACGTCGGCCAAAGAAACTTTAGCACCTGTCTTGTTAAAGTCCTGCTGAATTTTCTCAAGACGAGAAATGACTTTTGAAACTTCTGCTGGATTATTCACTGGCCAGTCTTTCTGAGGAGCGAGACGCAAGCGAGCACCGTTAGCACCACCGCGAAGATCGGTTCCACGGAATGACGAAGCTGAGGCCCAAGCTGTGCGCACGAGTTCAGAGACTGTCAAACCTGAGTTTGCAATTTCACTCTTAAGCACTGCGATCTGAGCTTCACCGATAAGCGCGTGATTAACCGCCGGAATCGGATCCTGCCAAAGGAGAGTCTCTTTTGGAACTTCTTTGCCGATATAGCGTGTGCGCGGTCCCATATCACGGTGAGTGAGTTTGAACCATGCCTTAGCAAACGCCAACTGGAAGGCCTTCGGGTCATTTAAAAAACGCGTGGTGATTTTGCGATACTCAGGATCAACTTTCAAAGCAAGATCGGTCGTGAACATGATCGGAGCATGCTTCATTGACTTGTCATGAGCATCAGGAACTAAGTTTGCTGCCTGGCCATCGGCCGGAATCCACTGAGTCGCACCTGCTGGGCTCTTGGTTTTGACCCAATCATACTTGTACAACAATGTGAGATACTGGTGTGTCCATTTTGTGGGATTAATCGACCACGCGCCTTCAAGGCCGCTCGTCGTAGCATCTTTACCAACGCCCGTTCCACATTTATTTTTCCAACCAAAACCTTGCTCTTCCAGAGGAGCAGCCGCTGGTTCAGCACCAATACACTTTTCAACTTTACGAGCACCATGCGCTTTACCGAAGGTGTGGCCACCTGCGATCAAGGCGACTGTCTCTTCATCATTCATCGCCATACGACCGAACGTTTCACGGATGTCGTGAGCAGCAAGCTGTGGATCAGGATTTCCGTTTGGACCTTCTGGGTTCACATAGATCAAACCCATCTGCACAGCCGCGAGTGGTTTTTGAAGAGTGTCGGCCTTGCGATTGGAGTGATAGCGCTGATCGGCCATGAATTTAGCTTCTGGTCCCCAGTACACGAGATCGGCTTCCCAATCATCAGCACGGCCGCCAGCAAATCCGTAAGTTTCAAAACCCATCGATTCAAGAGCGACGTTACCGGTTAAGACCATCAAATCCGCCCAAGAAACACTCTTGCCGTATTTTTGTTTGATCGGCCACAAGAGGCGGCGAGCTTTATCGAGGTTGCCGTTATCCGGCCAACTGTTAAGCGGCTCAAAACGTTGCTGGCCTCCACCTGCACCGCCGCGGCCATCAGAGACGCGGTAAGTACCGGCGCTATGCCACGCCATACGAATGAAGAACGGACCGTAGTGGCCGTAGTCAGCTGGCCACCAGTCTTGTGAGTCTTTCATCAATTTTTCGATGTCAGCTTTGAGTTCTTTATAATTCACTTTCTTAAATTCAGCGGCGTAGTTGAAATCTTTGCCCATGGGATTAGATTTCTCAGAATGTTGGCGCAGTGGTGAGAGATCAAGACGCTCAGGCCACCAAAACTGCACTGACTTATTATCCACAGTCGCCGGACTGTGATGAGCACCGTGATGCGGTTTCTCGCTAGCACATCCAGCGATGAGCAATGCCATCGCTAAAGGCGCTGCTAGTTTTTGCTTCTTGTTCAGCATGAATAGACTCCTTTTAAAGAAAATGATCAGCCTAGATTGTCGGTGAGAAAGCCTCTGAGGGATATTCGATAAAATCTATGCTGCGATAGCTTATGACTATGAGCCTGCAAGGATATCAGATGTTTATGAAGAATCATGCTTTGTGTTGTAATGAGACAAAAGTGAAACAATTAACAGAGTAAAGCACTCTCACTGATAAAAATTGAGCATCAAGCTAGCACGATGGTCTAGATGCACTTCATAACCCATTCGAATATCCCAAGATTTGTTTGAACCTAGGCGCATCTCGATATTACTCATAGTTTCACTGGGCAAATTGCGATCAAGATAATAACGACGTCCAAGCGAAGCGAGCATACGGACATCATTGCTTAAGGTAATCAACACAGAAGCGTGGGGCCTTAAACTTAAATGTCCACTTCCATCGACGCTACTTTGCAACCGTGGATCAAGCATCGCCCAAAAAACAAACTCAGAATGCAGTTCAATCGCTTGTCCAAGCCCTGCTTCCGCACGAGCCGCTAAACAATCGCGACAGGCAAGATTTAATTGATCGGCCCCCACTCGCAAGCGCCAGGCCCACCCACCATCACCTGGCAGCCCCGTTATAGAGCGATTTAAATTTTCAATACTAATGGCATCGAACTTTTTAATTCTGAATTCTGATTGAAAGTAATCGGCCTCTAAATCGAAAACACTTAAACTGGATAAGGCAGGGCGACCAGCATCTGGAGAAATTAAATCGTAAAAGACTGGCCTAACTCGAAGGCTCCCACCATCACCCCATTTTTCACTTTTCGTAAAACCCATGCCAGTCAAGATTGGTTTTTGTGATTCATGAGGAGGACGCTTATTCATCTCACGACTCTTACCTCGTCCAGCGGGCAATGCGGCCCTCGCTCTAAGCAGTTGTTTTTTTCGTTGGATTCGCTCTGACGTATTATCTTGAGCTAGCATAAACGCTTCATAATCCAGCGCTACCTCTATGATATGTGCCCGTTTCCCTTCCCCTAATGAAAGAAATGGTGCTTTTTGCATTGTGTTCGTATCCACAGCTAACTGTTTCACAAGATCACGTTCTTCAGCAGACAACCCAAGATAGTTCTCGCGTAAGCGAGTTTGCCGTGACTTCCATCTTTGAGGTTTTGAGATCAGACTTTCTTCACTCAGTCGATGAAACAAAGAAATAGGAATGGCGACAGGGATAATCGCTTGTAGTTTTTTTCCAGTCGCCAATTCAAGCGCATAGGACATACGGTAAGCGCAGTTATCGCCGAAAAAATAATATTTTAAGCGCGCTGACATCATTTCAAAAAGATGGGCGACCAAGAGATCACGTTCAGAGGAAGATAATTTTAATTCATATTCCCACATATCACGCAGCTCAAGCTCAGCGTAATTTGAGCGATGAAAGTAGAACTCTGCTGTGGTAAAGCCGGCCTGATATCCACCAAAAATTCCGAAGATGGCATACTCCGCAGGATTCACATCTTGAGGAGTAAAGGCCCCGTAGTTAATCGCCGTTTCCATTAAGGGACTCTCCGCTCCCATAAAATTTATCTTGAGCAATGGATGGCCAAAAAAAGAAGCTGGATTACCTAAAAATCCATCTGCAAAAATCACACTGACACTTCGAACAGTTTTACCTCGAGTCCATTGCTCCCATTCGGGGCAGGTAAAGGGAGCAAACTGCATACCTTGTTGCTCAAGCCACAAACGGCGCGCCGGAAAACGACAAGAAAGAGCGGGACTTTCCTTTAGGCCTTGAATCGTTGCTTGTAATTCACCTAACGGATTTAGCTGACCATCTGGCGAAAGAAAGAAATCTGAATTGATGATGCGAGATGTGTTTGAGTCGTAGTGAAGAAGTTTGAGCCATTGTGTTTTTTGAGCTAAAGAGTTAATGGCTTCTTGTTCTAGGGCAAAAGCCCTAAAACAAGAAACCATCAATAGAATCTTTAGGTAGTTTTGCATTGAGTAGGGTAATCGCTCTCAATAACTTCCATCAAATTATTAAAATACGCTTCATCTGATGGAACGACAGAATCAACGCCATTAGCATACTGAGTACGAAGTGACTTGATGATCTTATCATGACTGTTATTTTTGCAGTCAAGAATATTGAGCACCGTTTTGATGTGCGCCCCTTCTCCAACCACAGTTTCTTCTTCAATGACCGCGTAGTTTTGGTGAATGAATTTGGCCGCAGTTGATGCACGTCCTGCACACTGAGACTCAGACGAACTAGATGAAGTTGTTCCAGTCGTCCCTAAATCCCAGATCATATTTGACGTCATGGCCGCCCAACCGGTTTTAGGGAAAACCATGGCGCCAATTCCACACTGTGTCCACGCATTCTTAGCGGCCAATGCAGGTGCCGCTAATGTCATTAATACGGCCAACAAGGCCAACATCTTAAGCGAACCTCTCATACTATCTCCTTGTAGATCTACATCATCCATGAAACTTTTCTTAAGCTTCTTAGAGAAGTTTTTCGGTTTATTAGAATTTAAATGAATTAAAATTCTCTAAAGATTATCCTAAGACGAGCTACTTAGTCGGACTCTTGTTAAGCGACTCCACTAACTCAACAAACCGATTGCGATTAGGCCCTTTTGGATCATGAAAGGTCGTTATATGCGTTCCATTGGGGATCTCCCATAGCCATTTTTGCTCTGTCTCGAGTGTCTGGTAAAGCTCACGAGATAACTTCGGAGGAACAACATTGTCTTTCTCTGCCACAATCACCAGCACTGGACGTTTGATTTTTTTGACCATCTTCTCCGAACTGTATTGGTCAGTGAATAAAACATAGGCCAGGGGGCTTAAAAAAAACAAAATACTGCGAGAGAGCTTATGAAAGGCGACTCCTTGATAAGACATGAATGTTCCATCTTGAACAACAAGATCAATCTTATCAATTTGGGCATAGTCTTCTAGAGCTCGCATCAACACCGCTCCTCCTAAGCTTTGCCCATAAGTTATGAACTTGCCCTTTCCGTTCTCGCTCCATAGCCTTCGGCCCTCGTCCAGTGCTGCCATTGCATCCTGATGGACACCTGACGGTGTCGGCTTTCCATCCGAGATCCCGTACCCTCGATAATCAAATACGAAGAGATTAAACCCGCGATCCATCACCCACGATAATCCTAAAAAATGCGCCGACATATTCTGACTATTGCCGTGGAAATGTATGATTGTTCCTGTCACTTCTTTCGTTTTAGATGGAAAGAACCAGCCAATTAACTCAGTTCCGTCTTTGGCATGAAAAGTGACTTCGGAGTAGGTAAAATTGAAATTTTCCGGCTTAACATAAAGGTTTCGATCAGGATAATAGTAGAGACTTGAGCAGCTAGAGCATATCCATAAAAACAGCAGGGAATAAACGAACCGTAATTTCTTCATTTAAAGTCATATCGGGCGGCAACGAACTCATGATGAATTTAAATATGCCCGACCCCTCTACTCTGTTTTTTTTGCCGTTAAATTAAGTTTGTCTTAAAACCCACAATTGCACTTAGCGATAAAATATTCTTATGCGGTTAATTATTATTTTTCTTTTGTGCTTCTCACCTTTCATCGCCCGCGCAGATTTTATCGCAGGCTTTGGTCTCCAAGGTGGAAGTCTAGTGAGTGAAAACAAAAACGATGACGATCGCCCCTACCTTGAATCTCCCTTGGGAGGTATTCGAGGTGAGATTGAACTCGGTCACTCGTTTATTTCTGGCTTCGTTTCTTTTGATTATTCTTATGGTTCTGGAGATGCGCAATACGACTATACTGACCCCGATGACTCATCAGAAAGCGCACAAGTTGAAGACTTAAAAGTAGGTACAGGCCTAACTCGCTTTATCTTGGGCGCTCGCCTTCGTTTTATTAATTTTAAAGTCTTTCGTATGTTTGTAGGAGGAGGCTATCAGCAAGGCTTTTTGTCCTTAACTTACGATAAAGACGACTTTAAAGAGAGACAAGACTCGACTGAGGGCTTTGAGGAATTCGAAAGACAAAGCCTGAAAGGATATTTCATGGAAGGAGGCCTCGAGTATATCTTCTCCGCTGAATCTGGCATTCGACTCTCAGTCCGTCGAACAATTACAAAAACTGAGAAATTCGTCACCCTGGCCGATGAACGCCTTAAGTTTGACCAAATTTCCTTTGGTGGAACCTTTATTCAATACGTTGATATGTAATCCCTCATTAAATCTCTTAAGCTCTTGTTGACTGACGCCCTAGCAATTTCGTACAAGCCTCTCTTCCGCCATTCACTCCAAGGTATCTATGAAGCTCATGCTCCTTTTGTGCATTTTAATGTCGACTCGTCTCTATGCCCAAAGCACCACGACAGAACTCTCCCCGGAAATCAAAAAATATATCGATGAGGCGATCGCACAAAAGGCCAAAGAAGAGAAGGCCACTCAACCCGAATTCCCCACCATCTTTCATGGCTACTTTCGCTCCGGCACCAATCAATTCGTGAGCGGCGGCGGCCGTGACAGTGGTTCATGCTTTGCGCTCAACTACCCTCGAAACGACGGGCTCTTTTATCGCTTAGGTAATGAGTGCCGTGACTACGCTGAATTTAGTTTCTCTAAAATCATGAAACAAAATGGCGTGGAAGTGCGTCCTTTCTTTATGCTCGATCTCGCTAACGATTCACGCAGCCCCAACGATACTGAAACCTGGTCGCGCCGCAATCGTCAGCTCTTTGTAGAGATCAAGGGCATCTTTGGTAACAACGCCGCTCTGTGGGTGGGACGTCGCTACTATCGCTCGGATGGCGATATCGGCGATATTCACATGCTGGATGGCTTTCATGTGCAGAGTTCAGGTAACGGATTCGGTGTCACCGATGTGCCCTTTGCTGGCGGCATTTATAATTTCGCTCTGATTGGTTATGGAAGTGATGATGAAGATACCAATGTGAATGAGCAAAACTATCTCGCTGACATCCGCGCCAACTACGTGCGTGGTAATCAGAGCTTTCAAGTCGCTATTCAAAATCTTTTTATCTCAACTGCTGATGATACCGCCAATCGCACCGCTGGCCGGACTTTCACTTTGCAGTGGCAGAAAAATACTAAGCTGATGGGCCATCGTTTAGTCGGCCAGTATGCCGAAGGCTCCATGGCGGAGAATCCTGGCTGCTTTGGAACTGATGGCAATTGTTTTAATGCTGCCGCCGGAAGTGCCAGCTCAGCTTACCGCGTATTTAGTAATGCCATGATTGATTGGGGATCTGCTCTTAAATTCCATACGCTGCTTCTCTACCAAGAATCAAAAGATTATATGCGCTGGACAAGTATCGGGGTGCGCCCTCACTACATGCTTTCAAAATACTGGAGTCTCTTAGGAGAAGTGGGCCTGACGAGATTTGAAAAAGTGAATGCTGGTTCATTTCAGTCGCGCCAAGATTTGGATAAATACACTCTCGCGCTACAGGCCTCAACGGATGCCAGTCAATTCTGGACTAGACCTTCGATTCGCTTTTATTATTCTTATTTTGACTGGAATCGCGCCGCTGCCACACAATCTACGCTCACATTACCAGGCCAGCCGACCCAAAAAAGTGCCGGCGTGATTGGCGCGCAGACGGAGATTTGGTTTTAATTAGAAATAATAAGAGAAGCCACTCATCCAAGAGTTCCAGGCAGCTCCATGAAGGAAATGTTCATAATCCATATTGAATGAAAATTCGTTACTTATAATCCAAGACAGGGACGTTTTAGATTTATTGAAACTAGATTTGTCGTAACCGTCATAAACTAAACCGTGAAAAGCTGCCACTTTAAATACAAACTTTTCTGAGCTGTTTATTATTCCTGCTTCTACCTGCGGAAGGAAATTATATTTATGGGCAATATTACCTACCCGCACAGTAGGATGAAAAACTACGTAACCAGTCATTCTATCTTTCCACAAACTCTTTCCAACTCCGACATGTGAATCGAGCTCCGAGTAATAACAACTTAAGCACTTCTCCCTTATCTGATTACCCGCTGAAAGATTGGCGCCCCAGCTCAAATCTTTGGTTATCGAGTTGTAATCAGAGAATTTACGAATCCCAATGAGATCTACAGTGAACCAAGAATCTTTGGTTTGAGCTGGATCAAGATAGAGCATGGTCTTAAAGAAATTAACCTCAGACTCTTTAGCAAAGCCATTGGGACGATCATAAAAATCACGACCCAAGGGGCGATACTGTATTGCAAAACCTACTGGAGAATCATTCACCCCCATCGCACCTAATGAAAACCTTCGTGGATGAGATGTTTTTATCGGGTCAAGAACTTTATATTCAACCTTTCTCGCTAGATTGGTCTCTTTAGCACGCAAAAAGAGGTATTGATCAAAATCTCTTTTTTTCTTATCAGGGAGAACACCCCCATGTTTTTGTCTTTGAAAATTTAAATACTCAAGTCCTAAATCCAAGCTCTTCGCTGTGGAGTCACGCGACAGCGGCCGATTTTTTTCGACGTACATCATAAAGTCGTGAACTTCTGCAGCACTCATGGCTTCAGACTGTTGCACCATACGTGAGGTGATGGAAGGGTGATATATCGTTTGTTTTAACATTCCTTTTTTGTCCAAGACTTTAACCGTCTCAATTGGGATGACATAAGTTGGCAAAGAAGCGTGGAATAATTTTTTTGCGACGATATCAATAAGTCTAATTAACAATGAGGAACAATTATCAGTTAAAAATAGATAATCAAATTTAGCGAAATGGATCACCTCAAAAAGAATGGCAAGAATTTGAGAGGTTTCTTCTGAATCTAAATTCAGTTCGTATTCCCAAATATCACGCCTCTCCATATTGGCGTATTCCTGGAATAAAACGTAAAATGGACTTTCATTGAAGATCCCAGGGAATCCACCCATCAGACCTTTCCAAACATACTCCGCCGCCCCAACTTCTTTTGGAACAGTCGCAGCAAAAGAAATAACTTTATTAAGATAGAGGCTCTTCTTTTTGGAATTAATTTTGAGATAGGTATGTCCAAACGAGCTGGCCGGGTTCTCTAAGTACTGACTCGCAAACATAATACTTAGTCCATCAGCTTCAAAGCTCTCACGCCAAAGTCTAAAATTTTCACAAGCGATAGAAGCTGGATTGATCCCAAACTTGGGCGCTAGATAGGCAAAGCGACCAGGGAACTTACAAGCAAAACTAAAGTCACCTTTTCTAATTAATTTAACAGTCGCACGAAGCTCCTGAAGCGCATCAAGATGACCATTTTGAGAAAGGAAAAAATCTTGGTTTTGAACGAGGCTTTTGCCATCAACGAAAAGCAACCGACCAAGCCACTCTTCTTTTGCTGCTTCAGCTTCAATATCAAAAGCAATGGCGTTGCCCGAAGCACTCATTAGGATTATGACGAATAGTATAAGTAAATCTTTGGCCATTAATTAAATCTACTATAATATTTTATGATAGGCTTTTTATAAATACTCATGCCCATACGGGAGCACTATGAAAATTTATTTGGTTTTAATCGCTACTCTTATTACTAGCTCAGCCTTTGCCATAGATTCGAAAAAATGCAGCTCAATGCTAAATAACGGTCTTTTTAAAAAATATACCTATGGCGGCATGGGTGAGGCCTATTGGAATGTCTGTACTCAAGGCACCAAGAAAGAAGGTTCTTCCACTGTTACTTCGGACGCCTCGACAGAAACCTCAACCATGACAGTCGACACCAAGTACACATCTAATGTTTGGACATCTCAAACTCAGTCTACTTCCAGCTTTGGCGAGTGCTCGGCCTTTGCGCAACTCCAACAACTCAAAAAAGATCGTGAAATTTATATTGCCCAAAACGAAACAGAAGTATTGATCGATGTCGCCCGTGGACACGGTGAGCATTTGAAAGTCATTACTTTTTATTCTGGATGCTTACCTGAAGCTCACCATGAACTAAGCACAAACTTACAAAAAACCTTCTCCGGGCATCAATCAGTGCCCAATTCTAAAACACTTGCTTCAGATATTGATGCTGTCATCCTAAATAGCGCCAGCCTTAAAGAAAACTGCCTCGTTCTCCTCTAAGCATGATTCGCCACATATTCATATTTCTTCTGCTCGCGATGTCACAAGCATCACGAGCAGATGTTATTTTTGGGCCTGGTGGAACATTCACTTCTGCCCATCGGAGTGAAGAGCGAGATGTCGATGGGATTAGTGTATTAAAAATGAGACATGCCATCGGTCTAGAGCTTGATACCGAGATCATCATTTTTAATTTTTTAACACTCAATATTGGCGGTCTTTATCTTGCGGGTTCTGGCCGATCACAATTTAACTTTCAATCGACGAGAGTAGATGCACTAGAGACTTCCTCTTTAATTATTGCCGGCCTTACTGGACCACGACTTAGATTTCTTAATCTCACTCGTTTTAAAATGTTTATAGGTGGTGGGTATCTATTTGGTTCCCACAATTTAAGTTATAGCGAAGAAGACTACGAAGACAAAATGGGAAACACTACAAATTTTGAACCAAACGACTCTGCATCTTTTCGAGGCCACTATATTGAGACTGGTATGGAGTATGTTATGACTAACGCCAGTGCCTTAAGACTTATGGGCCGAAGATTACATTACCAAACAAACAAATTTAGAACACTCGATGATGAAGAGCTTACCATGACTCAATTTCAAGGAGTCGTACAGTATCTCCACTATGTAAACTGGGATTTGTTCTGGAAGTAATCGCTTAAAAAGTCCCCGCCACATGCTTTAAGCGCTGAAATACCAAGGTGCGGTTATTGGCGGGCATCGGGAAATCTTCCACGAGATAAAAGCCGCTCTTTTCCATAGCGCGCTTCACATCTTCAAAATTTCTAATGCCACTTTCGGGATCACGCTCTTTAAGTGAGAGCTCAAACTGAGCATTACTTTCAGAAGTGTGTTCCCCATTATATTTAAATGGCCCGTAGAATACCGCTCGCGAACCTTCGCGCAGACGATTGCCTAAGAGTTTAAAAAAGGACTTGGCGCTCTTCCAGCTCATGATGTGAAGGGTATTAGCGGTGTAAACCACATCGAATTTGAGTTTCGGAAAATCATCTTTACTGACATCTAAGCGCACCGGTTTTTGAATGCTAGGAATCTTCGCTTCACTGAACCAAAGACTCATACCCGCGATATTTTCCGTTAAATCTGTGGGATGCCACTCCATCCAGGGAAAGCGAGGCGCAAAGTAAACCGCATGCTGGCCTGTGCCAGTGCCCACTTCCAACAAACGCTGGTCTTTGGTGGTAATCACTTTTTGCAAAACCGCTAAAATGGGTTCGCGGTTGCGTTCACAGGCTTCAGAAAATGGTTTGTTCATACGAAGAGTTTAGCTCACACATTGGCCTTATGGCCATCTAACCTAGCTCTTTGAATATGACATGAGCATTCCAGGCCATATGGACAAACATGCAAGGCCAAACTGAACTAGTGCGCACTCTAATCCATCCAGCAAATAACCCCATGATAAAATGGCTTATAAAAATAGTTGGCATAAGATGCAAAATACTAAAACAAGCGGCTTGTATAATCAGGGCTTCTTTCCAGCCTAAGACTTCCTTAAGCTTCGTTTGGATTATTCCCCGAAAAACGATTTCTTCAATTATTCCTGGACACAAACTAACCAGAAAATAAATAGACCAAACTGGCCATCCGAATTTTATATATTCGGTTGAGGAACGGCTAATTGGCATTTTAAAGACTGAAAACAAACTAAAATATCCATCAACGAGAATGTAAGTGACCACCGCCAAAAGGCACAGTTCTGCTAATTTATAAAAGCTCATTTTCGGCAATTGAAATGAAACCAACACCGATTCTCTATATTGATAAGTATAAAAAAGGGAGACCATTAACATCACAAACCAATAAATCACCGTTGAAATGGGGTGCTTGGAGAAATGATTGGCAAATCCAAAAACGAGTGATGCAAAAAGGAAAAGCCCGTAGAGTGTCATAACCCCTTTGAAGCTTTTCCAATTTTCTCTGACTAAATGCTCGTGATCTGGCTTGTTTGCCTCGGATGGTAAATTAGTAGCTCCATTCCTTGAAACTCCACAGTGAACACAAAATTGGCCCTCGGCCCTTATGGGTAAGCCGCAAGTTTTGCAACTTTCAGCCTCCATTTATTGTTCTCAACTCTAAGGCAGACTTTATCCCTTTATAGAGAGCAGTAATCACAATAATCTTTATAAAGATACCTTGGCCAATCGTTCTAGGATCAACAATGGTGTTTAAAACCATAACAGCTGCATAAATAGCTGCGGCTACTAACAGTGCTCCTAGAGGTGATTTTTTTGCCCAGAAGCTTAAACCAAACATAATCACGCCCAAAAAGACATTCAGAATAAGCAGGCTCCACTTCTCAATTTTTATCCTGTTTCGCAATTCTTCAACTGTATATTTTTGTCCATTAATCTCTTGAGGAAAGACATCGTTTGCCTGATACTGCTCAAGCTGCTTTAAAGAATTATCAAAAGTCGCTGCCCCAACGAAATATAAAATTATCCCTGAAATAAAAAAAATCACTGAGAGAACTCTTATCGTTTTGCTAGCTTCTTTTACTTTCTTCTGCCTAATCTGAACTTGTGGACTAGTTAACTGTGAACCACACTTAAAGCAAAACTTATCATGCGTTTTGTTTTCTGTTTGGCAGCTTGGACATAGATTTTTTAACTTATCATCCTGCGGTACGACTTCTTGATCTAACACTTTTAATTCAGCTTCTGGTCTTCCAGAGTAATTACTCACTCTGATAGTTGCACTACGCCCGTCTGTAAGTTGAAAATTTAGATTGGTTGAAATTTTAAATAAATTTCTCTTACTAAGTACTTCGCGATTGTTCACCCACACGGTGTATTTACCTAACATCGAGCACTCTAGGTTTACTACAGTATGATCATCAACATCCCAACGATATTTAAACATTTCCTTCCCCTAGTTATTAAATAACTATCGGAATATGAAAATTGATCTCTAGGTTTGTTATGAATCTAAGTATGTATTTAGATTCGCTAAAGCCGATTAGCCGATTGAAACAATCAGAAAAAAGACCTTTTTGGAGTTTAATCAATCGCTTATTACTCTTAACAAACAACCTCAGTCCGCTTTAAAATTTTTCAATAACAATTCTCATCGAGCTTCTATGTTTCGCCCCCTGTGCCTATCCCTTGTCTTCGCTCTTTCTCTTTCAAACGCCTGGGCACAGCTTGGAAGTGGTCAGAGTAGTCCGACGCTCAATTGGTCGATGAAAGAGAACGACCACGTCAAACTCATTTACTCAGATGAACTCAAGAATGAATCTGACTACATCATGAATCTCGTCGAGCACTACTCTCATGTGGTGGGCGAAACTTATGGCATCAAAAGTCCGCTGCAGTTTCCACTTATCATGCGCCCAGAAGTCGCTGACCCTAATGGCTTTGTGACGCTGGGCCCTCGTCGTAGTGAATGGTTCACCAGCGCCATCTACTCTCCGTTTGTCGGAGGCACTGAATGGTATCAAACACTCGCCATTCATGAATACCGTCACGTCATTCAGTATGATCACTTCAATCGTGGAACGACCAAGGCGCTCGATTATGTCTTAGGTGATACTGGCCGCGCTCTAGCCGCGTTTTTAGGACTGCAGTCTTGGTATTTTGAAGGGGATGCCGTGTGGGCAGAAACCAAATACACCGATGCAGGACGCGGTCGCTCGCCGCGCTTTATGGCGCGTCTGAAGGCCTTGGTCTTATCCGACAAAATCCCTAGTTATGATGAATTCCTCAACGGCTCCTATAACAACCGCTACCCCAATCAATACGTCTGGGGATATGTGCTGATTTCCAGCGCCACCCAAAAATTTGGTGAAGATTTCTGGAAAAAAGTCACCCACAAGGTCGCCACCTTTCCTCATCCGTGGCGTTTGGTTGAATCATTTTATGATGTATCAGGGCAAAACTTTCGTGAGTTCTATGATCAAACCATGAACGAACTCAAAGAGAGCTGGAAAGCCGATTTCACCGGTCACGCCATCTCGGAATACCGTGAAGAGACGTATCCCTTCATGCTCGATAACAAACTGCACTTTCTTAAATATGATTTGGACAACTACTACGCCATCACTCAGCGTGAGGGTGAGAGCGATAAAAAAATCGCTGATATCCCGTTCATCAATGACGTGACTCAAGTCAGTATGGCCGGCACACACGCGGTTTATCCGCAATTTCTGCCAGATACTCGTTATGCTTACAAAGGCTTCTCTGATTTAATTTTAGTGGATCTTAAAACCGGCAAAAAGACTCAAATCACGCAAGAGGGCCGCTTTTATAATCCTCATCTCAATCAAACAGGTTCAAAACTTTTAGCCATTGAGTTCACAAAAGACCAAGCGTGGCAAATTACTGAGCTGCAAATAGATGGTAAACGTGTCCGTTCCGCCAAACTTCCAGACCATAAAATCATTGAGGCCCATTATCTCACCGACAATGAAGCCGTCGCCTTGGTGCTGGATAAAACCGGCAAAAAATCGCTGATGAGAATTGATCTCAAGAGCAACTCTGCAACAACTCTCATCGCGCCGTCTAAAAACCTGCTCTTTGCTCTTAATGTGGATCAGGCACAAAATATTTTCTTTGAGGCCCAGTATCAGGGTAAAAATGAAATCTTTAAGCTCAATCGTGATTTGCAAAAATGTACGAGCTCTAAGATAGCGGCCTTTGCTCCCTCATCAGACGGACAAAACCTCTATTACTCTGATATGGACGTGAGCGGGACTAAGCTCAATTCAGTTCCACTGACTCAGTGTCAGACCGTTACCATGAGTGATTTGACACAAAATTACCTAAGCCTTGATTCACCCTCAGATAACTACAACCGCTTTCCGTTAAAAGATTTTTCCGATCAAGAAAAAATGTTCAATCCAAGCGAGAAAAATTCAAAAGAGGAAGACTACGGCCATTTTGATAAGCGCCTCTTTATTCCTCACTCATGGAGTTTTCTCGGTGGTCGAGGACTCCAGCTTAATGCCACGACAGCTAATTACTTGGGCACTATGGGCATGGATGTGACCTTGGGTCGTGATGCGGAAGAAACCGGTCAGTTCTATACCTTTGGTTTTGATTACAACAAATACTACCCGCTCTTTCGCTTAAGCGGAGGACCGACTGATCGTTACACCAAAGACTATCGCACCGAGGACACGCTCAGTTGGTCTGAGTATGAAGCGGGCCTCTCGATGACGCTGCCATATTTCAAAAAGTTTGATCTCTACAATATCGCTACCGCACTTACGCTGGGTGCGAGCTATCTTGAGACTGATGAATACCAATTTAACAGCGATGATGTGGAAGGACGATCGCAGTATTTCCATAACACTTCGGTGAATTTTAATTTCACGCTTTCAAAAGACCAGGTCTATCGCTCGATTGTTTCTCCGCAAGAGTTTCAATATGTGATTCATGCAGACCAAGCGAAGAATGATTCCAATAAGACCATCTCGTCTTATCGAGTGTTCCAAGCGGTTAATCTCCAGTTGCCAGGCCTCTTCAAACACAATGCCCTCAAGCTTAACTTCACCGAGGAATATCAGCGCGACACTGCTGGCGCTTACCGCTTCCAGCCTTATGCCTCTAATCCTTTGGGTTATGTCTACTCACGTGGTTATGCTTATATGTTTGCGCCTCATTACCGTCGCGCCAGCGCCAACTATGTTTTCCCACTGGCCTATCCCGACTTCGCCCTCGGCTCGCTGTGGTTCCTAAAGCGCCTTTATGCCAACGCCTTCTTCGATTCAACCACGGTGGATAATCAGTCTTCTAACCCCACGCTTAACAGCACAGGCCTTGAACTCAACTTCGAATCTCGCATCGCCAGAATCTTACCCATCACCATCGGCGTGCGAGGTGTGAATCGCCTGCAAGATGGTTTAACAGCGGCCGAGGTATTCTTTGGATTGGGGGCGACGCTTTAGGTGGCATAAGTGATCAGCGATTGATCTAAAACGTCGCTGGTTAACAGCTTTTATTGCAAAAAAAATTTAACAGGATGCTCTCATTTTAAAAAATTTGAGTTTTCACTCACTTACAATCTGATATTGACCTATCTTCACAATCTAGTCGTATTACAGCTGTCGACAAACACTCTTATACTCTTTTAATTCCTAATCGTGAGTTTGCAAGTTATTTAAAAACATACATTTACGTATACATGTACATATATACGTAAACAAGTTACAATTGAGGTGTAAATGTGGCTAGTAACCATAAAAAGCAAAGTCGTTAAGGATGTCAGGAATAGAAAAAAGATACCGATAGATGTTGAGAATGCGGTATTTGCTTTAATTTCAGAGCTACGCTTTGGCCCAGCTGTGAATTGGCCAAATTATGGCAAACTTAAAAACCAGGGCAAGAACAAAGATTTAAGACATTGCCACCTACAAAAAGGAAAACCTACTTGGGTGGCTTGCTGGTCAGTAGATCGTAAAAATTATATTATAGAGGTTTATTATGTCGGCACACACGAGAAAGCACCCTACTAAAAACACTTTGCGCAAGGCCCTTATTGAGAAAATTTCAAGGGTGGACAAGGAAGAAGACCTCGTCACTCTCAATTTTGTCATTGATAAATATATTCGACCTCAGAAGTCTTCCCTCACTCCCGAAGAAGCCTTCGGCCCAGACTGGACAGATCAAAATAAAAGACTGGGAAAAATCATTCAAGGTCTTCGCTTTCGCGAAAGACTAACGCAAACAGAGCTCGCTAAAGCTTTAAAAGGCGTCAAGCAGACGAATATCTCGGCTTGGGAGAGTGGCAAAGAAAAAGTTCCCGCAAAGAGATTAGAACAACTGTCAAAAATCTTCGGAACCGATATTAATAAACTAATAAAGTAGCAGCTTCGTAATCTCCACCACATCCCTCATTTCGCCAAAACTTCGTGGCGAAAATTTTTGGGAAGTGAGCTAAGTGCGCTGAAGCGAAAATGGAGTTAACTCCCTATTTTGAAAGCACTTAGGCCTCATGAGCCTTGCAAACTTGTTTGCATCACACATCTCACTTATCATTTTCGATACTTTCATCCAGCGGCCGTGGAACGTACGTTGAATATTATGCTCACGCTGGAACTTTTACGACGTATGGAGTTCGATCATGAAGCGACTCAATCTATCTCTCCTCTCTCCTTTGTGCCTTCTCATGCTGGTCAGTTGTCAACCTCCCGAAGTCCAAGACCCCAACACAGCGATCGATGCCCTGGTGAAAGACTTTGGCTATATCGGTTTTCAAAATCCCTTAGAAAATGCCACTACTGGAACTCTCATTGGCGGCAGACCTGATGCGGTCTCGTTTGTCGCTCCGGCCAATGATTGTTTTAGTTATGAAGTGCTCCCGCGCTACACTGATCGCTCGGAGTACTCGCGTGTTTATAACTACACCTTTCAAGGAAACCTCGGATTCCTTTTGTCGGGTAACCCGCTATTAAGCGCAGGGATCTCACTTAAAAATGACATCACGGTGCAGATTGAACTCACAGGTCTTGTTACTGAATATATGAGCTCAATTGATATCACCGATTGGTACAACAGCGGCATGAGTGCCACTTGTAAGAGCTATCTCAATGATGTGGGCTTTATCATCCAGGCCTTAAAGGCCGAGAAGCTCACCATCTCGTTTAAAAAGATCAGCGGTAATAGTATTGGGCTCAATGCGGACAATATTAATCAATACATCAAATTTCAGACCGGCGTGGATTGGACGATTCAAGACGAGACTAAAATCGTTATCAACACTCCTAAGTATGTCGGCTACCAATTGGGCCGCTTAAGACTGGAAGACAACTCGCGCACACTTTGGCGTGCGAAAACCATTGTGGAAGGGAAATACTTCTTCGAGCGCATCGCCTTGTTTGATGATCTGGATGATGCCAGCACGTTTAGTAATAAAGCGATTCGTATTCCAGCAAAACAAGCGACGGACAACTACTCGATCTACCAAGAATAATGAATTGGGGTGAACCTCATGGATTGAAGTTCACCCCATTTATTTATCGAATTGAGTAAACAACCTTGAACTTACTTTCGAGCGACTTAAAATCCGCTTCATTGATCACACCGAAACTTGAGGCCTGATAGAAGGCCTTCACTTCCACACCAAACTTACCCTTTGAGAGCGTCTGGCCGACATCTTTAAGCTCCACTCTAAAATGTGAGCCTGATGAAGTTTCAGTTTGCTTTAAAACGCTCGCCGGAAGCACTTCATCATAGAAGGTATCTTCGCCGCCAAATAGGCCGCGCTTGGCCAGGCGCAACTTGTGGGCGATCTTCAGATCACTGGTGACTTTGCCCATGTCATAGTCAATAGCATTGCTTTTCACTTTCATCTTTTTCACATTAAGCGCTGCCAAAACCGGAGCCGCTGGCGTGAGACTGAGTTCGATGTCGTATTCAGCACGACGGACGTTGCCTTCTACAGACTTCTTCACATCTTTCTTTTGAATCTCGATGATAAACGCCTTTGACCCCTTGGCACTTAGTGTGAGTTCTTCACCAGTCAGCTTAATTTGAATGTTCTCGTTGGCGCCTTGAATCTCGCCAGCATTTAAAACACTGACTTTCACCACCGCTTCTGTTGGATAGTCATAAACCTCACGGCTTAGAGTGCGGGTTTGGGTGCAGCTGTAATACTCTGTGCGATAGATGGGATAAGGTGAACACTCTTCACGCTCCGGCAAGGGTTCACAGATATTAGTGCCCTGGCGACAGCGTGTGCCTCCACCGGTGCGACGACAAACAGTCCCCGTACCTTCGTAGACTTCGCGACTGCAAGTCGATTCATATTCTTCGGTGTAGTATTCCGTGTGCGTCTTATCGCCTTTGAGTGTGGCGAGATGCTCGCTTAGCGTCCCATCAAATTGAAAAGTTGAACTCTCGCCTGATGAAGCATGAGTTAAAGAAGCCGTGAGTAATAATACAAATAACAAAACGATTTTCATGCCACCATCCCCTGTTGTGTTGAAGTCGAGGGGGCTTATAGCGAAAAAATATTCTCTTGGAATCCGCTGCTAGGAGATATGAGTATTTCCACTCAAATCCAGTGCCTGATTGACACTGACTGGAGACAAAGTGGCTATTGCGGCGGAGCGACAATTCTCAACGATTAATCACTCAGAACCAACCCTTAAAAACTTAAACCTCTCTCTGCTGTGAAAAAATGCCAGGGCGGCAACCTGAAATTTCAAAACCCGCTAAGCTTAATTCATACAACCGGAGATTACTTATGCTTTTTACAAAATCATTCTTGCTCATTACTTTGGCCGCCACACTCACAAGCTGTGCCAATTACAAGAAAACCCCAACACGCG
>JBKHVI010000021.1:0-41998 GCA_046570105.1 Bacteriovoracia bacterium | reverse complement strand
AACCCTATGAGCACCTACCCCTATTTGGCCAAGTATAAAATACCAGCGCAAATTGAACTCACCGATAAATTGGTGGGGCTCTTGATGAGCATCGCTGAACAAAAACCATTCCTGGAAAAATCAATTGGAACTCCACTCGAAGTTCAACTACTTCGTAAGGCGAAAATCAGAGCGATCACGTACTCCAATCAAATTGAAGGTAATCACTTAGCAGAAGAGCATGTCACCGCACTCATTGCCGGGAAAAAAGTGAAAGGTGATAGTGTGGATGTGGCAGAAGTACAAAACTACCACGAAGCGATTAATTATGTGCAGACACTGGCACAAGACTCTCGCCCTTTGGGTCTGCGTGATATCTGCGACATCCAAAAACTAGTAGTCAAAGGACAGCTCCCCCCTCATCTCTGTGGAGCACTACGTACAGGGCCTGCCAGCATCATTAACTCCATCACGAAAGAGATTATTGAAGAGTGCCCCCCCCACTACGATCTGCCTCACTTGATGACAGAGTTGCTGCAATGGATTCAAGAGAATCAAGGCCGTAATGCTTTTGCAGTCGCCTTTGCTTGTCATTTCATCACCGTCGCGATCCATCCCTTTGCCGATGGCAATGGACGAACAGTCAGACTCTTGCAGCATTACCTTTTACTTAAACGCGGCGAAAACATCGCGCAATTCGTTCCCAGTGAAACAAGTATTATGGCCCAACGTGAACGCTACTACCTCACAATCCGCCAATCTCGCGAACTTGAACGACTCAGTCCCTTTATTGAATTTATGGCAGAGTGCTTTATGGACTCCTCGCTTGAAGTCGTCAAAGAGGCGAAGCATATTATGAAAGAAGTGGCAGGAAAAACACCGGCGGCCCGCCATGATAAAATCATCAAGTTTATCAAGGCCAAACCAGAAATCAGCTCGGCTCAAATCTACCAAGCATTTGCCGACGTTCCTAAACGAACAATCGAGCGCGATCTCTCAGAGTTAGTGAAAAGCAAAAAAATACGCGTAACTGGCCTGACGCGAGCACGGAAATACTCGGTTAAATAGCTTTAGACCTTCGTTTTACCTTAAGATGGGCCTGAGCTTAACCGATTGTATCTCTATGCGCGCCTGGCTTCTTGCCTTCTTCATCATCTGCCTCAATTTCACAGACTCATTCGCTCAGTCTTCGCCTCGCTATGAGTTTGAGCCAGAAGAGCTGCTCGCCTTCTCAAGTTATGAGGCTCTTCAAGTCAGTGAGCATATGAGAGCACAAGATTTTGCCAGTTACCCAGGGACTAATTTTAGAAAACTGGGACTGCCCTTTGATCAGATCTATCACTCAACGAATTTGAAACAGATGGTGTCACTGAAATTTGGCCTCACTCCCGTGGGTTTCAAAGAGGGTGAGTTGATTGAAGTGAAATCAGAAAATCTTACGGTAGTGCATTTTCGCATTCATGGAGTCTGGGCCTTGGCGGTTGCTCAAGGCATGACTTCTCAGGAACTCACTCACCTTCTCTCGCCTTGGATCAATCAGCGCTCAAGCGTGAAACTCTGGGATGTGCTTTTTCCTAAAGCGTACGCCAATGATTGTCACTCCATTCATCAAGTCGCTGCTCCCCTAGTTGAACTCTCGCAATCCCTCTCAGCTCGCGAGATGACTGCGCAAATTGCCAACTGTCTGGCGACTGGTGCACAAGCACTCACCGAAGGCCTCAAGCAATCTCTCGACTTCTACAAACGACTGGCCACCGAACCCATGGCAGTGTGGCGTGAGTTCAAACAAGGTATGTCTGCCTTTGGAGAGATTATTCTTAATCTCAAATCAGAAGTGACTCATATGCTCGCGCGCATGAGTGGTTTTTCGCCAAGTCTTAAGGCTGAACTGATTTGTGCTATGGCAGGAGTGACACTGGGAAGTGCTGCGCAGGCGCTCATCTTGGGACCTGCTAGTTTTGCTCGTGCAGTGCCGGGCCTCACCTTAAAATTTAAATCACTGGTGGAAAAGCTCAGTGAACTGACTCGAATGACACGACAACTTCCCCCGCACCAAGCTGAAGGATTGGCCCGTGAACTTTTGCAATGCTCGCTTTAATTTAATTGCTCTGCTTCTCAGCTTGAGTCTGAGTGTCCACGCTGGCAAATGCTGGCTGGCCGATGCTATGAGCGATAAAGCTCTCGCGAGTAACGCCAAATTCTGGGATGAATACAGCAAACTCGCTTCACGTGGTACTCCTTCACAAGAAGCCATTTTAGCTTTAGCGCGCAAACACAATCCAAGTTTTGGTGGCAAACGAGCGGCGATCACAGCACCCGTTCGCACCAGTCGCATCGAACTTAATCACCACAAACGCGCTCATGCCGATATTCAAAAACTCCAACCTGCCCTGAAGCGTCGCTATGATGTCTTCTTAGAAACCATTCAAGGGCCAGACGGCCTTCAGGCCTTTTATAAAAACCCTGGCAGCTGGCACATGGAGCGCCTTCCTCAGTTTGGTAAGAACGCTCACTCTGTGCGCTTGAACGGCGATGTGCGCGTCCTCTTTGATGTCGAGAACGGTAAAGTGCTCGTACGAGAAGTGAATCGTGATAAGATTCACGGCAGTTAGTACCTTCGCAATAATAAGAATGCCGCCAATGCTCCTATCAACTGAGCACATAAGAACATAGGAAAGAATTCAGGATTTAAGCCAGCAAAGGTATCCGTAAACATCCGTCCGAAAGTGACTGCTGGATTGGCAAAAGAAGTGGATGAAGTGAACCAGTAAGCCGAGGTGATATAAGCGGCAATACTTATCGGTGCGAACTCAACATGCTTCTTACCCGCCAGGGCGATGACTGATATCAAACCAAAAGTCGCAATAATTTCTGAGATAAAAATATTCAATCCAGACCTATCGACTGAGGCTTGCTGAAAGACTTCCTGATTAAACATAAGATGAGTCAGAATCACTCCTATATAAGCTCCCATCACCTGGGCGCATACATAAACGCCGAAATCCTTTTTGGACAAACGTCCCTTAAGAAACTCAACCAAGCTCACGACTGGATTAATGTGGCAACCTGATATCGGTTCCAAACATTGTATGAGTACAAAGAGACCAGCACCCGTTGCAATTGAGTTAGCGAGTAAGGCCAATCCATTCTGACCTGGGAAGAGATTTTGCGCCATAATCCCAGATCCCGCCACGATCATCATCAGAAAAGCTGTGCCCAGAAGCTCTGACCAAAATTTAGCTTTCATTATACCTTTCCTAAAAGTTCAGGGAGTACTTTGATCGCGGCTTCAATCTCATCTCTCACTCTTCGATAAACCGTCAGGATTTCTTCTTCATTCGTCATCTCTTTGGTCAGTGCGGGAGGGTCTTGAAATCCAACATGCACGATCTTGCCACCAGGAAAATAGGGACAACTCTCTTTGGCCGCATCGCAGACGGTCACTACAAAATTAAAACTAACCTTTGGTAACTCATCAGTCGTTTTAGAGAAGTGCGAAGAGATATCCACGCCCGCCTCAAGCATCACTTTCATAGCGCGCTCATTCATGCCGTGCTTTTTAGTGCCCGCAGAATACACCTCAAAATCGTGGCCCCAGTATTTACGAGCAAACCCTTCCGCCATCTGTGAGCGACAGGAGTTGCCGGTACATAGGAACATAATATTTTTTTTAATCATGTGTTTTCCTAAAAAAAACCAATCCAAGCTGAAACCACTCTTGGACTTTGTATTGTTTATAATCGTCTTGTTGTGAGATTTTACTCCAAACTAAATTTTAAGTTTATGGATCTTACTTTCAAAAAAATCAGCACTCCAAAGTTCCAAAGATTTTGCTTTTTCGAGATTAAGGAACTTCCTAACATCTTGTTTAACATCATCCCAATCAAGTGAGACCACCTTCTTAATCAAAGCATCTTTTAAAAATTTTTCATCCACCTGAACACTTTGTCCTTTCCACGGACCTAATTGCTTGAGGGCATTTTCTAGTAGCTTTAAGTTCGGTGAATGATTGTTTTTAATATACCAAGAAAAATCATACCAATCTCGCCCCTTGATATAGGGTCTACATAATAATGCGTGAATCTTTCCTGACATGAGACTCGCGATATCATAAGACAAAATCTGAAAATCATCGGGAAAGTCGATAAACTCTGTCTTCTCAATTGCTCCAATGGGAGGTTCCGTATCGATCTCGACTTTGATTTTAATTTTTTGCCTTTCATCTTGCTTGTGCTTAAAAGTCAGAATTTTCTTTATGGAGTCATCTTTAAGAAATCGCGATTGGACGCTTTTATCCTTAAGATCTTTATCATCAATGGTAAGCCCGTACCCATAAGGTTTCATAACTGCCATTGCTTTTTCTAGGTAGGTATCTAAATCAAATTTAGAATCGATCGTTCTGGTAGAAAAATCTAAGTCTTCCGAAAATCTATCCATTCCATGAACGATTCTTAAGCATGTACCGCCTATAAAACAGGCTTTTTCAAAGAATCCCACTTTATAGAGAGCATACAAGGCGACTTCTTGAGTAATTTCCTTAAGAGCATTCAATTCATTTTCCGCTGTCAGGGTCTCATAATAATTATCTAATCGATTTTGAATAATATCTTTCACATTAAATCTCTCACTAAAATCGTTGATAAATTTCGAGTGGTCTTCTTTTTATAAAGTTCACCTAGCTCGAGGATATCCCCTGGCTTGAAAAAACTTAAATGAGTTTTAAGTTCATGCAAATCAATCCTGAAATCACTTTCTAAGTCTTCTGCCTTGTCATAAAGCTTTCTTCTGGAATTAATGAGGTCAAATAAGGCCCTTACTGGATTGGCAATTTTTGCTCCAGTAACTTCATCCATCTCAACCCCCAAATAAAATGGCTCCACTGGAGAATATGAAAAGCTAAACCTTCCAAGTGAATTCTCAAATACTACATTTTTACTTAAGGTCGCTGATGTTACTTCGTACACCGCTTCGGGAATGAGATTGTGATGAGATAAAGCTGACTCAAATGAAACAAAACTATGAAGCACTAGTTTATTGGCCAACTTGAATTTTGAAAATTTATGCTTTCCCTTTCCTTTAATTGAAAGTGAATACAACCCTCTTCTGTATCTTTCTAAATGATGATTCTTCAGATGATAGGTCAGAGAGTTATAGATCGCTGATGGCTCCTTATCTCGAAAAACCAGCCGCAAATCATCGTCCGTAAACAATGGAATTTTTAAATCCTCTTCAATTCTATTTAAAAACTCTGAGCTCATTTTTCTCTCTATTAACTATGAATATATCATATTTATCGGCAGATTTTTTTAAAAAATCCAGACATTAACTATTAATATATCGTAGTTATTGGATATAAACCACACCTACAAATGTGTTTTCAATAGCTTAGCAAACTCTCTCCACACAAAATTAAGCTTAGGTCGCAAATTTTGAACTCACATCTGAGCACTACCCACTGTCAACCTAGAAGATCCTTATTTACGGGCAAACCCTTCAGCCATTTGTGTGCGACAAGAGTTGCCCGTGCAGAGAAACATAATATTTTTCTTCGTCATATTAACAGCAACTCTTTTTAGCTTTTGCCTCTTGTTTACCGTTAAACGTCTCGGCATCATTCATGGTGTGATAAGTTTCCCAAGCAATACCGGATGGATCTTTCACCCATGCCTTGCTCGATTCAGCGTAACAGCAAGTCGTGCTGCCTTCCCCGTACACGCCCAAATCAGCATTTTTCAGTCGCTGAGCGAGAACATTCAATTCGTCTGCTTCATCTACTTGCATTCCCAGATGATCGACACCCTCGACTACGCGAGTTGAGATGGCAAAGTTAATACGTGGATCTTCTAGCATCCATTTGGCGTAGTCTTCTTTAACTTTTGTGGGCCCTTGACCAAAGAGAGTCGAGTAAAACTGAATTGAGTGAGTAAGATCTTTGACTCCGACGTGAATATGAAAGCGTTTCATAAATTCTCCTTTAGCAATCGCAGCCCAGCCCAAGTTGAAAACACTCTTGGACTTTGTATTGTTTATAATCGTCTTGTTGTGAATCACAGGCACAGGCGAGCTTCTCGAGCCCGGCCTTCATGCGTTGTAGATCAGCTATTTTTGTTTCGATTTCTGAAATTTTATTGAGCGTTTTTTTCTTCACGCCCCCGCAAGTGATGCGCGGCTTGGTGTTGAGTTCTAAGAGTTCTTTGACTTCAGCAAGTGAGAAGCCCAGCTCTTGCGCTTTCTTGATAAAGATAATTCTTTGCGCGTCTTCTTCGTGATAAGTTCTCACTGCACCACGCGCTTCAGGTTCTCGCAGCAGCTCTTTTCTTTGATAGAAACGAACCGTCTCAACCCCTACTCCCGCCATCTCTGCCAATTTTCCAATCGTGATCTTTTCCATAGACCCATATTAACCTCCGTACCATGGTACGGAGTCAAACAAATTAAAAAATTAATCAAGACTTTGAGGAATCAAGCGTTTAAATGAGGAGTGAGCTGAAATAGTCCCTAGCTCAACTTCTTCAAAGCCATGATCTGCTGTAGTCGGAGTTCATGATACTTTTTTACGTATGGGACAAAATTTTCAAAAGAAAAAAAAGGAAATTGCACATAATAGTGCTGATCATTTCCAGAAACGTGCGTTTGAATTTCTCCCCAAACAGGAGTCTCTGAACACCAAATCCCTCTATCTCTGATTAAAAATTTAAACAATGAGAGTGATCTCTCGTTAAAATTGAATATCAATGTGTAGAAGGTGCCCTTTATAATTGCAAACTTCTCATCTCTAGAGAGAGTAACAATCTGATCGATTTGAAATGGAGCACCTGTGTCTAAAAGGAATGGTTCTAAGCGGCTTGCTCTGAGTGATAAATCAAAATTTTCAACAGAAGTTTTAATCCTTAAATCCCAGGCATCTGTTGCCATTCTTACTTCACCGATATTATGAAGTTCAAAAGTCGTGTCTTTAAGCTTTAAAGAAAGAATTGATTCTGTGTAACGCATACTAAAATTTTAGCAGCTAGAACTATTATTATCAAACCGAGTTAGCTCGTCTCTCCCTTGGCGACGTCTTAAAAACCAAAGTGTGGATTGAAAATAAAAAGGGTTCTGAGAGTGAAAACAAACTCAGAACCCTAGAAATTATTTGGAGGTGACGGGTCTATGTGATTCCAATATTTTACAGTTTTACAATCCAGACTAAAAGCTTTGAAGTCGCAAAATGCGACCTCAAACCGTGGCAATCTACCCAAGTAAAACCAAAGCCTTAGATAACTTATTGCCCTATTTGCGTTCTTCGCTTATGCTACATAGTAGTACTACCGACAAGAAGAGGTGTCGTGCAGCGTTTATTCATTGAGAGCTTAATTTTTACTTCCTTGATCGAAGCTGAAAACGACAAAGAACTATTAGGCCGAATTCAGCAAGCAGTACTAACTGATCTCGAGCTACCGGCCTCAAAGAGAGATCTCATTAAGGGCACTGGCGGGTTTACCAAAGTGCGCGTCGCTGAACAGAAAGGTGGAAGAGGGAAAAGTGGCGGCTATCGAGTGATTTATTTTGATCTTGAAGCCTATGAGAGAACTTTTTTGTTTCTCATATACCCGAAGTCGGTGAAAGACACTTTAACGAAAGCCGAAGTCAGCGCATTGAAAACAGCATCACAGGAGTTAAAAGCATGGCAACCAAAACAAAAAAGCAAAAAATAACCTCAAGTAACTTTGGTAGCATGCTCTTGGCCTCTGTTGAGGAGGGCCTTCAGCATACTCGCGGAGAGCTTGATCTGAGAGAAACAGTCGCTCGCATCGCTGCGACTCCACCTAATTACAGTTCTACCGCGATCAAAAACATACGCCACAAATATCATCTCACTCAGGATCTACTGGCCCAGTTACTCGGTGTGAAGTCAGCCGCTGTAAAACACTGGGAACAGGGACTTCGAAAACCATCTCCAAGTGTGAGGCGCCTGCTACAAATCATTGAAGTCAATCCCGAGATCGTCCAAGAAATTGCTTAAACCGCTTTGAGGTGCAAAAATTGCACCTCAAACATTTTGCTTGATCTAAATGTATGGAATACAACTCTTGCATTGAAGATAACTATTTTTTCTACTTTCCAATAACATCTTTCTTTTTTCATTAATTTCTTCCTTGAAAACTTCCTTATTAAAAATATCAAAATATACCTCAAAGGGAGTTGCGCCATACAAACTGGAATGTGGCACATTGTGATTATGTTGTTCCACAAACCAAGCGATTTTATTTTTTAGATTCTTTAAGCTTCTGATCTTTTGAAAATCGATCGCGTATTTCAACTGCCGAAAGACCGCCTCCACAATTGAATTTGAATATCGAACATCTATATTCGCAATTAATTGAATAATTCCCCTGCCCAAAAGAAATCTTGAAACTTCGGAAGCTCTGTTTTCCGTACCAGCATCACAAAGTAGAAATTTGGGATTATGGAAGTTTACCTCTTTCAGCGTTTTCAATGTGATATCCAAGCTCTTTCGATCACTTATTTTCCACCCAACAATAAGTCTACTGAAGTTATCAACCGCCATTTGAATATAATATCTCTCCCTTGTTTTTATACGAACGATTGTTATGTCGATATGCCAAATCTGATTAGCTCTTCGTGCTCGTATACCTTCTGCATATTTCTTTTTCCTTTTATGATTTCGCACTCTCATGACACCGTTAAGTTTTAAATACTTTAACCAGGTGTCATAACCACGATAAATCCCACCTTCTCTCTGAGCATAATACATAAGGCTTTTAACACTCAGATGCGCTAACTTGTTATTTCGCGCAAGCTCTAGCATCTTATTCTGCTCCACTAGCGAGACTTGATGAGGAAGACTTGGCTGACAATTCTCCCTCTGGAACCGGCAACCTAGAACCTCAGTCTCCCAGCGATAAAACTTGGAAGAAGACATCCCCAACATTCTTATCAAAGCACTCTTTGGCATAGACCCTTTCAATCTCGAAACTAACTCAACAATAAATTTTTTATTCTGAGCTCCCTTTAAGCTGCTAAAGTCATATGTCCCCATAATTTTCACCAGCAGTGTTTTATAAACCTCTACCTCAAGTTTTAGAGAAAGCTTCGCTTCTTCTTGCATGAAATCGTTTTTTTTATCAGACTGATTTGATGCTTCTGCAATTTCTTTACTCTGAGATATCCAATATTGAGCAGTAGTCCGGGGTATTTTTAATTCAGGAAAAAGATTTAAGTTCTTAGTTTCTGCGATTTTACGCTTAACAGAGATATCAAATTTTCTGTAGGCCATATAATCCCTTTGGTCAGACATGCTGACGAATTTTCGTTATATATTGTCGATTTGATTAAAAAGTTAGAGGAGACAGTTTCGATTTTAATAAGAATTGACTGAATTGAGGTTCCCGATATTATCTACAGAGAGATCGTTGTCCCAGGCTCAAAGCCAGAGACACTCACGATTGACGCTGACACTGCTAGGCTCATTCTCAATGAAGAAAGTATCACTCTTAAAGACGGCACCGTTTTGAACATTAAGCGTGATGCCACTCAGTTCATCAAAAAAGATAATGTCCAAGACATTGGTAACATCAGCGGCCAATCAGGAACTTTTATCATTTTAGGTGAAGGCTCTGGTACAGGTGGCGGAGGCTAGCCCTCTGTCTTTGTACGATACACTAAAAGTTTTTTATTTTCTGACTCTTATGCTCTATCGCCTTTTCTAGCAGCCACCCGAAGACTCGATTCCTCTCAAAACCAAAGTCGTTTTCTGGATGAAATTGTACACCGAGTACGGGTCTATCCTTAAACTCAAGGCTTTCTGCGACCTGACCATTATTTGAGTAAGAAGTCACATTCAGCTGAGGCCAGCGAGCTGCGTTTTCCAGAAAATAGGAAACGCGAATGCCTTGATGATGTCTTTTAAATCCTCTGAACGTCTTCGTGAAAAGCTCATTCATAAGGGTTGTACCGGGCTCCATCACGATGCGATCATAAAGGTATCTCCGATTTCTGATCTCTAGTTCTGTCTTGATATCGACGTAGAGTGGAATTCCCTGAGAAACGGCTAGCATCTGCATCCCTCGGCAAACGCCGAGTACAGGTAAGGTTTCGAGTTCAGAATTTGCGAAATACTTTTCCAAGAGACCGAACTCTATGGGGTCTCGGCGACGCCCTTCCGCTGAGTAGTTCACGAGGTGATCTAAGGACTGTGTGTAATCACGCAACTCGGGTTCAACCTTGCTGAGGTAGTACTTCGGATCGATGTCTGCGCCACCTGGAAGAATGATGGCATCGTATTTTACCCAATCAATTTCGGGTCCGGCCCTCGATACGTCGATGAGGTTAACCTTTACGCCCTTGATTTTCCCCACTCGCTTAAGTGCGATCTTAAAGAAAACATCGCACTTGGTTGCACAGCCAATAGTGACGACTTCTGCGTGAGCAAAATTTATCAAAAGCATGGCCAAGGTAAAAACAGACAACATCAATTTCATATAAACCTCATAAGAATATTTTAATTCGAGGCTGCGGCTCACTCAATGAGGCAGCTACTGCTCAAATCCGAGCAGCGCAGTCAGACTCAACAACTAGGAATCAGAGCATGTGTAGATCAATCCACATAAATCCATTGGTGCATCTAAGACCGACGGGTCAGTATCCAACCGAAAGTCACACCCCCACCTAGGAGTTTTATGCAAGTTTCCCCAAACGATATGTCGGTTAAATCAGAGAAAAACATGGAGCAATGTATCGCTGATTGCTTCGCAAGCTTTTCTGCGTCAACGAAATGCCTCAGTCACTGCTTAGAGAAAGGTGGCAAACACGCAGAAAAGGCTCACATCCAACTCATGATCGAATGCGCAGACATGTGCAAGATGAGTATGGGGCTGATGCTCGCTAACTCGCAGTTCGCTTACGAGCACTGCCAGCTCTGCGCGAAGGTCTGCGACCTCTGTGCTGAGTCTTGTGCCGCCCATGCACACGGCGATGCGGTGATGGCAGATTGCGTGAAGGCCTGTAAGAAATGTGCCGAGTCTTGTCGTTCGATGAGTCACTAGAACCTTTGCCTGAGATTTTATGTATCTCAGGCAAAATCGTTACATGTGCATGAAAACGGTTTAAGATAAACTATGACTGCCAAATTCTTAAATGCTAATTGCGTTTGCCAGACTTTTGACCCAGATCTTCTCAAAGCCAAACTTGAGTCCGATGAACTTCTTAAAGGTTTATATGGACAAATTATTGAGAGCCGGCCAAATCTTTTCTCGGCAACAACTGTCTTCATATCACCAGATCAATTAGAAGCGATCACTTCAATAATAAGTGCCATCGAAGAAGTAACTCGTAGTCCAAATTACAGAAACCTCGTTCTCAGTCTTTCTCCTTCCATTTCCCACGTCGAATGGGGCACGAAGGGTGTTTTCATGGGCTATGACTTTCACCTGAGTGATGATGGTCCCAAGCTTATCGAAGTTAACACGAATGCAGGCGGTGCACTTCTTAATTTGGAATTAGCCAAGGCTCAGCAAGAGTGCTGCCAAGAAGCCAATGTTTTCTTCAAACATCGCGATGAGCTGTTGAACATGGATAAACTATTCTACGAGATGTTTCTCCGTGAATGGGAACTGCAGCGTGGTAACGCAAAAATAGGACTCATCGCAATCGTGGATGATGATCCCGAAGCACAATACTTGTATCCAGAGTTTCAATTATTCCAACGGCTCTTTGCAAGATTCGGAACGAAAGCTATCATCGCGGATCCTAAAGATTTACATTTTCGAGACGGCCATCTTTGGCATGATAAAGAAAAAGTAGCTATGGTCTACAACCGCCTTACTGATTTCTATCTGGAAGATGATGTTCATGCATCGATCCGTTCCGCCCATCAAAAAAATTCTATTGTGCTGACTCCGACTCCACATCATCATGCAATTTATGCGAACAAGTTGAATCTAGTTACTTTGAGCAGTGAATCCACATTAAGCGAACTTTCTATTCCAGAAAAAATAAAAGAAACGCTTCTTGCAGGAATTCCAAAGACGGAAGAAGTCTCTATCCAGCATGCGGATGATCTTTGGGATAGAAGACGCGGATTATTTTTCAAACCTCTTTTAGGTTATGGCAGTAAAGCCGCGTATCGAGGTGAAAAATTGACCCGCAAAGTGTGGGAAGAGATTCTGAAAGGCCACTACGTTGCACAGGCCCTCATTCCTCCGAGTAAAAGAAAAATTCAAAAGGATGGAGAACAAACTGATCTGAAAGTAGATATCCGTGCCTATGTTTATAACGGGAAGATACAACTATTAGCAGCTCGACTCTATTCGGGGCAGACGACGAACTTCAGAACCAACGGCGGAGGTTTCGCTCCGGTTTTTGTCATCCCAGACGCATAGTTTGATAGAGCTGGATTGAACATCCCTACATTCCTCTCGTTCTGCTTTTAAAGGGTTCAGTCATTTGTTTGAAATACGATTGTGGATACTCATTAACTAGACCAACATCCCGGACCTTCACATCTTTCTTATAATAAGCGGTTCCAAGGAAGTGGTCCCAGATCGTAAAGAATAGCCCAAAATTGACGTTTCCTTCGGCACCTTTCACATGGTGAAATCTGTGATTTTCGGCCACGGCCAGGAATAACCTTAGCGGTCCAACGGTATAATCGACATTAGAATGCTGGAGAAGAAGCTGAATGGAGACGCAGAAAGTGACCGCCTGAAGGACACTTCCAGAAACTCCAAGCAGCAGCAATGGTAATACACCCATCATTGACTCCAGCCCCTGATGGAAAGGATGCTTCATGAGTCCATTTAACCCATATAGACCTGGGAGGCTATGATGCGTCTCATGAAACTTCCACAGAAAATCCCATCGATGGCTTAAATAGTGGGTAATCGTAATCCCGAAATCGAGGATAAAAATTGCTATAAAAACCTGAAGATAAAAGTTTATTGATTCTGGCCACCACCCAATGGACATCTGATTCAGCTTTAAAGATGAGATCACAAACAAGCTTAAAATGAGTAGAGCGTGATTCGTGAAAAAGTGAGCAAGGTCCCTTTTGAGGGTTTTCCAATTCCCTTCCCAGGTTACTTCATATGTCTTTAACACTTCAAAAAGAAACATCAGCGCAATAGCGCCTACAAGGAGTAAAAAGCTGCTCAAAGTATAGCCCCCCTTGCTCAGATGAATTCCGAAGAGGGAGATGATAATAAAAACAGGATATAAAGTGTATTTCAGCATAGGATAATATTACGACCGGAGCAGACGAAATAATTGTAAGATCCGGCATGCACTTACTTAGGATTTTGCTATGTTACCCCTTCTCTATCTTTGGAACTCTAAAGCAATGTATCTCGGTCCTAGTTTCGAAACAGGTGAACATTCACACAATGCTATTCAGATCGTCGTCGGCTTAAGGGGTAATGTAAAAATACTAATAGATGGTGAATGGAAAGTAGGAAATTTTTTTATCATTCCTCCCAACGTAAGACACCAGACAGTCTTACTCGGCATGGTTGCGATGATGTATGCAGACTCAGAAGATGTCCGCTTCGATTCAAAAGGTCCTCGAAACACGAGTATTTCCAACGACATTAAGGAAAAACTACTAGAAATCTATTACTCACCTGCGGAAGTACAAAGCGCAGAAAGCATCTATGACGAAGTTCTCAAGCAAGTTGGATTTTCACGATCAAAAAGTGGATCAATTGATGGTCGCGTCCTAAAATGTCTCGAATATATTGATGCTCATTACTTTGAGTCATTGACAATGGAAAGAATATGCATCGACCTTCAGATTCCCGAAAGCACCCTCAGTCACTTATTTTCCAAAGAGGTCGGAATTCCTTTTAGACGGTATCTCATCTGGAAGCGACTAAAAAATGCAGTCTACTATTTTCTCAACACAAGCTGCTCCCTAACGGACGCTGCTCTTGAAGCAGGGTTTTCAGATCAGCCCCATTTCACAAAATGCTTCAAAGAAATTTTTGGCGTTAATCCTTCCTACGTTTTTGGAAAAAAACTAAAACTTCTGAACATGGTAAATAGGTTAAAGCTATAGAGTCGTTAAGCAACAACCGCCTATCCCAAAAAAATTAGTCAAGCACAGACTAACTGAGTCAAGAATTTGGTTAGAGGAAGTGCCCAACAATTGAACAGAGACTGCTACACGCTTTAGTGCTAACGAAACTGAAGCCTAATTAATTGATTACTCACAGCAGTTTGATTTGAAGAAGCGAGCCACTTTCTTTGCGGCCGTAGCCACAAAGCGAAAAAATTTCATCCGACACTCCTTCCTAGAACTGATATTGCAAACCAACCCCAGCACTGTTTTCCGTAAACATCAGACCTCCCGCCCAGGCCCACTGCCGCTGGTACATGAGCGAAACCTCAAATTCCGAAGGCTGCTTCTGACGAAAGGTAAATTCCGTATCGGTGTAAATCACGTCGGTCCATTGGAACCGTTTCTCGAGGTTAAGTCGGCCGCGGCCTTGGTGATCGATGATGGCATGGGACTCGATCAAAAAAGGGAGAATGTAACCAACCCCAACCACTCCAGCGCCCTCACCCTCGACCATCGCTCCACCCGCAATCAAATGCGCCCACTTATTTAGCCAGCGTTTATAGAAAAGATCGCCCTCGCCCTGCCAGCCGAAGTCTTTGCGCAGCTCCGTTCTCAACTCAAGCTCGTCCCAGGTGCGCATAAAAAACAACTCGGCCTGGGCATGGTTCGTTGCCGCTTCGATCAAACCACGGTGATAAGTATGGTCGTGGAGATGCGGGTCTTGCTTCTGAAGTTTCTGAATCTCTTTTGAAGGTGTGTAGCTCGAGTACTTCACGACTCGAGCCATGCCCGTCTTCAGATGGTAAAGATTATGACAGTGGAGCATCCACTCCCCCGGCTCGTCGGTGTAGAACTCGATGACCTTCGTGGTGTGCGGGGCCACGTCCACCGTGTGTTTCATTGGTGATCGCTTGCCGTGCTTGTTCAAGACGCGGAAGAAGTGTCCGTGTAGGTGCATCGGATGATGCATCATGGTTTGATTCACAAAAGTGAACCTCACAACCTCGCGCTCACGGATCATGATAGTGCGGTCTTCGTGGATCGCTTTGCCATTGATGTGCCACACGTATCTTTCCATGTCGCCGTCGAGCACCAGTTTCACGTCGTGGCGAGGAATGCTCGGCGCGAACTCTGTTTCTTCTGAAGCCATGGCGTCTTCTACGCTGAAGGATTTAATCACTTCAGTTTCTTTGGCTGGAACATGGTCCATCGATCCATGGTCCATCGATCCATGGTCCATTGACCCGTGTCCCATCTGGGAGTGATCCATAGGGGCTTCACTCATTTTTGAGTGATCCATAGGAGCCTCGCTCATTTTTGAGTGATCCATCGCCCCGTGGTCCATCATCGACGCATACATGTCCGGAAAGGGTTTCTTAGGTGCAAAGACCTTATCGCCCATGCCGATCCATGTCGAAGCCGAGCCGGTGCCATCTTGTGCGGTTGCTTTGAGTTCGTAGTTCTTATGATCAGGGACGACGAAAAGAATGTCGTAGGTTTCGGCCATGCCGATGAGGAACTCATTGGCATAGGTAGGCTCAATGTCAACACCATCGAGAGCGATGATCTTCATCGGTGCCTGCCCTAAGGAAACGTAGAAGTACGACGAGGCGGCTGCGTTGATGATGCGAACGCGGATCTTCTCTCCCGGATGCGCCATCAACCCTTGGCCGTCTTTTTTGCCGTTGATGAGGAAAGCATCGTATCCCACGTCGGAGTAGTCCATCCCTCCCATGCGAGTCCATTCATTACTAAGAAACTGGCCTAATGCGCCTGCTTGCAGCGCTCCCCACCATGACCGCATGGTCTGTTTCTTGAAGAGGTAGTAATCGCCGTCCTTACGAAGATTGTTAAGAATTTGCGTGGCATCTTCATCCGACCAATCACTCAGCACCACGACGAGATCTTGGTCCGCTTTAATTTTCTTCTCTCGTGGATGAATGACGATCGCGCCGTAAACACCTTTCTGTTCCTGGACGTTCGTGTGCGAGTGATACCAGTACGTCCCGTGCTGTCGGAGTTTAAACTTGAAGGTGAACTTTTCGCCGGACGGAATCGGTGGGGTGTTCACGTAGGGCACTCCGTCCATGGCCGGATCGAGGAGAATCCCGTGCCAATGAATCGAGAGTTCGTCGTCAGGAATGTTATTCGTTACAACGATCTCGGCTTCGTCGCCTTCGGTGAACTCGAGGGTCGGAGACGGGATTCCTCCATTGAGCATGAGCGCAAAATCAACTTCCATTTTGCCGCTTAGATTGATCTTTCCCTTGGTGGCGGTCAATTCGTAATGCACCACTCTGGCCTGCACTGCGGTCACAAAAAAAAGCATCATGAGCGGGAGTAACTTCATACAAATTCATCCTTACAAATAAAAATGGACCATGAGCCAAAGCAGGTCGGATTGATCGCCAGACGTAACCACTCGACCTCGTTGGGCCGCAGCGAGAATTTCCCAGTGTGGCCTAGGAAACCACTGAAGTCCAAGGCCTAGAGACTCTTGTTCCGATAGATCTTGTGCTCGGTTGAGCTTCTTTCTTTCGACGAGTAGGAAGGGCAGTACCCCTTGTTTGATCTCATAGCTAATACGGTTGCTCGTTACGTAGCCTTCTTTCTTCGTACTCACTCCGTCAGTTCTTGTTTTCTGCCAATCAGACTGAGTTAGCCAGAAAAAATTTTTGTACGGCACGAGGCCCCAAACTCCCGCCACATCGCGACGGCTCGTCTCGCTCTCACCGTGATAGGCGTTGAACCCGAGCTTCGCTTTATTAAACAAGAACCAACTGTAGTACGATGTAACCCCTCTCTCTTTGAGTGTGGTCCAGTCCTTATTGAGTATGAGCCCATCCGAGTAGGTGAGAAAAAACGAAGACGTTGGCCCTGCCTGCGAAAGTTCGAGGTTGTATGTTTCAGAGTCAAAACTGAAATTGAGATCGCGTCTGACGAAGAGGTTATGATTCGGATCATTCAAACCATAGCTCTTCATGAATCGCCCGGCCCTGATGGCCCATGTCTCGCTGAATCTCCACAGAACGTAGTGCCGCCGACTGAAAGCTCGACTTTCACTTTCGAGTCCTTTTCTGATCTCCTGCCTACCGAAAGAAAATACGGTGGCAAATCGCTGATTGTTATAGGCGATTTCCGCATCCGCCTGCATGAGGATGCCCATGCCTTGAACTCTTTGCTTGTCCTCGCGGTGAACTTGCAATGCCCGAACGAACGCCCCCAGCAATACATCTTTCGGGGTATCTACCAAGCCATAGGCGAATTTTTGCTCCCCGTCTCGCCCCCAGGTACTTAGAACTTCCTTAGAGAGTTCTCGCCCGTAGTTCGTGAGCACGCCGCCGCCGGATGGAGAAATATGGCAAGAAGTGCAGTTCGCATACCCGTGTCGCGCAAGTTCCACATACGCATAACAAGTTGAGGATAAGCTAAGAAAAAATAAGAACAGTGCTGACTTCAATGAATCGCCGCTTCAACTTCTCCGGAAACATCCACGACATCGGCCATGGTAATTTCCATAAATGAAGGGATCTCTATTCCATAGTCACTGATTTTAAGCTGGAATTTGAAGTGGCCTTTGCTCTTAGATTCTTGAGCAGCAAAATCAAGGTTTACCGGAACCTCTCTCGTCACGCCGTGCAGGCTCAGTTGTGCGTTGAGTGTGCCCTTGAACGTTCCATCCTCCATCTCTTGGCGAAATTTTTTTATGTCCGAGAATGTCAGGGTGGCTTTTTTGAAAGCTTCCTTTTTGGTCTCAAGATACTTTTCATGCATGTGACGGTCCCTGAGACCCATGCCTGTGGTGAAATCAGAAAGGTCGATGGTAATGCGTCCTAGGCTTTCTTGATCCGCATCGACGAAGAATTCACCTTCACAGTGAGCACCCTCGCCTTCTATCTTTATTGCGCTAGGACGTCCCTGCGCCAAAAATGAGACCGTACATTTTTTCTTATCGATCCTTAAACTCCGGCCAAAGCCTTGCACACTGAAGGAGACAAGGAGAATGAAGCACACTATTTTCATAGGCTCGGTGCTCCTTGAAGAATCCACTGTCGAATTATTTCACGTTCATTTTCAGTTAGGAGGGCGAAGCCTGAATCAATAGGCGGCATGGGCTTGCGAGCACTGGGGTCAGTAACTAACATCAACCCGCTCTCTTCGGGATTACCTGGAAGAACGATCTCAAGTGGCGAATCAACCAAGTCACTTATTGTGACCAGTGGGATGCGCTCGACGGCTTGCCCTGCTGAATGACACGACAGGCATTTCGACTCAAGAATATTTTTTTTTATGGATGTGAATGTAGGCTCTAGCGGAAGTCGTGGTGTTCCGCCCGTTGAACCATCACGAGCGAATTCGGGACCCCCTTCTTCGATCCACGCCATCAGAACCATCTGCTGACGTTTCGAGAGGCCTGAAAGTGGCGATTTCGGCATTGTTTGCTCTTTGAAAACGGAGTCTTTAATTTGCACAAGATGACCTATCGCTTGACGGTAGGTTTCGAGTTCCACGTTGCCAGATTGACCATGGCAGCCAATGCATTTTGACGCGAAGACCTCGCTGTAAACCTGCTCGAACGAGACGCTCTGTCGCAAGGAGAGCGGAGCCGAAGAAACTGTGACCCCCTCCCCTTTATCGTATTGGTAGTTGCAGCCTACTAGGGCGAAAAGAAGAAGCGTCAGACAGAGTGCTTTCATCTCACTCGATGACCGCGGATATGAACGTTCCATCCATCTCAAGCGACATCATAAGTTTTCTTTCCGTCTCAGACGAAAGGATAGTTGCCTGAGCGATGGTTCCCGTCGCAGTTACTACGGGCACGATCACAAGACTCGTCATCCCTTTATCGAATGCCGATAAATCGATTTCGCCATGACCTGACTCGGTCAGGTGGTGTAGAACAGTTTCAGTTAGAGACAAAGGGTCTTTCGCTGCCCAGTTCACAGGGCTCCTCGCAGCAGTTCCAGGGAGAAGAGCAAAGTTTAGGGCGCGGCCATTACCGTCTTGCTTGATTTCAACACGCAAAGCATCGGTCCCTACGTCTCCTTGCTGTCCAACGACTGTCGCAAAGCTTGCGCCAGCATGTTGAACTGGGTCGATAGCCTTGAGGGTTAGAGACTCGAAACGTGTGATAAATGACTCATCAATTTTTTTGAGGGTCACGAGACGCTCGACACGGTGAAGAGCTAGTTCGGCGGCTTTCGCCATGCTCACCGCTGCCTTTGTTGAAAAAGGTATGAGAAGTGTCGCCGTGACTAAGATCGAAGCTGAGAAATTTTTCATTGGGTCTCCTGTTTATTAATAGATTTACTGTCCGCCGGCCCCACCGCCGTGAGTTCCTCCATGCCCACCACCATGCCCGCAAGTGGTAGCACGGAAGGCGTCAGGGTCTAGAGCCATTCTTCCCATGCGAATTCCCTCCCGACGTAGAGCCTCGAATGGAACAACGGAAGAGACGAGCAGATCAGATACGATGTCATGGAGCATGTGGTTGTTGTCAAACGCAGGTGGAAGCTTCGGAAAGTTTTTTGCGAATGTTGGCGCTTCCACAGCGGTCTCCGGCATCATTTCGAAACCTGCCGAGTCAGGCAAGTCTGACAATAACTCGAAGAACTCTTCCGTCGTAGCCGCAACCGCAGCATCTCGCTCAATTTCTGTCGGCAGCAGTAGATCTTCGTAGAGGCGTATCTGGAACCAGTGGTACGCCCAGATCAATTGATTAAACGAGGGGTAGTTTTCTCTAAATGCTTTAGAAAAATAATGCCCATCCATGAAGTCCATCGTCTTGCATGTGTCCGTGATGGCGACCGGTTTGGCGGCTTGATATTGATCAGTTAAGGCATTCACACGAAGGATCATCCCTGGACCGCGGTCTTGTGAAGTCGCCAGCACATCCAAAACAAATTGATGCAACAGATGCGACCAATCGAAGAGATTTAGCAGCAGAGGAAAGCGATCAACATAGCTTGGGGCAATGTCATCTTCTTCTACTTTAACGGTGGGGGGATTTTGGAGAATTTTCATGACGTCAGCTAGAATTTTTCTCTCGAAATCCGCGGGATTAGAAATTCTGCCACGATGTAGAAGCAGACGCTCATAGACAAGTGCATGCCCATAATCAAAAGCAAAAAGTAAACTCTGGGCTTTTGGATATTTTTTTCCAAAGCCATAGGCTTCTACGGGTAACGGATACCACACTGAAGCTTTCGCAATTGATGAAACAATCATAATACCTAGTAACAAAACTAATTTAAGATGCTTCATTTTAATTTCCTAAATCCATAAGATAGGCAGCAAATATATTCCTGCGATACTGAACTGTGATGTCACCAGGAAGCATGATAGTCGGATCGCGTACGACATAACTCAAAGACGTATCCCAAAGCTCACGACGCTCAGAGGTGCGGGGCCACCCTGGATTGATGGGGCCCACGCAAGAGTAGTCATTGGCAGGAATTGTGACTCGCAAAACAAAATCAGGAGCGAGGGGATCGTCTTTACCAGAATAACGATTGTCCTGACCGTGAAGGAAAATACAAGTCAAAGGTATTTCTTCACCCTGAATCTTTAAATATGATCCATCGTTCAAATAAATGCGATCTACAAAATTTCGGATGAACTTGCTCTCATCGGCCAAGGGAAAATCAAAGACGGCAGGTGTAGGTATTGCGGGCTCACCTAAAATAAGCTTGGCTTCCACCGTCACCGTTCCTCCAATTGTTGAAGGGATTCCAAGAGTGAGTGTGTCCCTTACTGCGAGAGTGAATTCGCGGTAATCCTTTAGTTCTTGCGCCGAAACGTTTGTTGCAACAATTCCGATCACGATGCTTAATAGATACTTTCTCATAGAGAGACCTCATTGACGTTTTGGAAGTCCATTTTCAAACTCAATGACAACAGTTCGCTGATCTTTTCATCGATCACCTCTTCCTGCCCATTAAGCGCCGCATTCTTTAAGCATTGCTTAAAGTGTCCCTCGAGCACGATCCCCTGAACGACTTGCAACGCTTTCACGGCCGCCTGAATTTGGTAGAGGATGTCGACACAGTAACGTCCCTCACTCACCATTTTCTCTATGCCCTCTACTTGTCCACGCGCCCGTTTGAGACGCTTGAGCGTGGGGAGATGACAGGCATGACCTTGAGGAGCCAGTAGGCTAGCTTTCGGAGCCGGGTTGGGTAGATCTTCAGTTTTGTTCTTGTTACACATGCATTGACTAATACCCCACCCGGGTATAAAACGTCAATATCAACGGAGAATTTTACATGAAAGCCACCCTTTTTGCCGCGACGCTCCTCTTGTCTTTATCAGCCCAAGCTTTCCAGGCAGGTAGGTATGCTGGAACCCTTAATAGAGGGAACGGTGAACGCTCTGTGCTCGCCAACGTCTTGTGGATTAAGGCAGGCGTCTGGAGCGTTGGGTTCGGCCCTCTTCTGGCAAGTCAAAGTAACGAAAAATTCACAATCTCGAATTCACAGCGCTTAGTTAAAATTACTTTTGCTACTAGCGAGCTAAAAGAATTCAAACGGAACAGCAGAAATGACAAATGTGCTGTGAACGGAGTATTCGAGAAGCTCTGTTGGGAAGATGACTCACTTGAAGTAAGCCTCATGGGTGCGGACGGCAGAACTTTTGATCTTAAACTGCAAAAGATGACAGCGGGTGATGACCTCCCCTATCTGGGTGAAGAGCTTGACCGCGATCAACTTCTCGGTCGAGCGAAACTCGCCTCCTACGATGTGCAAGAAGAAGCCGAGCGAACTTTCCAGGCGCGCCAAGCTGTCAAAGAGGCCCGCGGAAATCTTCTTCCGCGCTTGCGCCTCAGCTCACTGATCGGAGTATTCACTGGTGACGTCGTCGATGTTGCCGGAGATTTCTTGCCTTTCCTCTTCCCTAGTAACTGGTACCGCTTCGAAGCACAAAAATCGCTGGCAGAAGCCCAGGTCTTTTCCTTCAACGCCCTCAAGGCGAATCAGATGAACGCGGTGGATGGTATTTACTATTCTTATTTCCGCGACGAGGCCCTGTTTAAGAAGCTTAATTCTCGCTTAAATTGGTTGAGAAAAACTGGGGATGCTATTCAGCAGCAAGAAAATCTCCGTCTTCTACCCACCGGTACCGCTGACGCCTTTAATTTGAAAACCTATGGTCTCGAAACAGACGCAAGAGCGCTAGAACTCATGACTCAAAATGGTCTGACCCAACTGAGATTTGCGCTAGCATTGCCTATCGACGCTACGGAACTTGCACTCAAAGCACCTGACTTGGATGAAGTTCCTTTGCGTGGAGGTATTCCCCTTCCTTTGGACATTTTTGCGACGGCGGAGCAAAAATCGGTTGAACTTAAGGCAGGCAGTAAATTGATCGAGGCCTCCCGGTCCATGCGTGGAAGTGTCGCTTACTCATTCTTAGATATTGATGGCGGGGGCCTTGGTTTTGGCAGGGCGGCTTCACTGAGAATCGCTCGCTCAGAAACTGCCGTGCTCGAAAACAAGCAGAAGAGCTTACTTGCCCAGATTAAACAACAGTCCACACAATTGGTCGCGGCCATGAGAACAACGCAAGCCGATTACCTCACGGCGACTCAAGCGCTCAAAGCTGCCACCTCCGAATACGAGCGCACGATCCGCGGCCTCCTTCAAGGAGACGAAGACTTCACCGTTGAAGACCTAGCCCAGTCCTCTCAAGAACTCATCGACTGGGAACTGCAACTAATGGCCAAACGATTTGAGTGGTCGATTCTGCAGACTCAATATCAACGGCTCATCAGATCGGGTCTTTACGCTGATTAAAAGTGCTTTGTCACAAAGTCCCGACTTGAAACGTTTTAAGTTATAAGTGGCAAGGAGAACCTACCGATGAGAGCTTTTGGCGTATATCTGTTCATTTTTTTCATTACAGCATCGAACTTAGTGCTCGCTCACCCAGTCATCTACGGTGGGGGCAAGGTCGTAAGTTCCTTCAATATGCCTAGCTACTCTGACAACCAACTCATGTACTCCATGACATCAAAATGGGCCTCAGGACTCAACCACTGGAGATTCACGAAAGAAGACCGCAACACGGAACTAGGTCTCGCACGCCTGAATCACTTACTTTACCGCTACAACGGAGAAGACTCTCAGGCTAACTTCTACCTCCTATCAGGCGTGGGTATCCTCGATGCGGAGTTAGAGACCAAAGGTACCCGCGAAGCCTACATGGGAGGCTTCGAAACAGACTGGGAATCGCGTACTCTTTTTGTCGCGTTGAAACACTACCAGTTCACGTCACCGAGTCTCTTCGACCTAGGCATGACTCAGGCACGTGTCGGTTTTTCACCGAGCGAGACGCCATTCGATCAGCTGCAAACCTGGTTCATGCTTCAGGCCATGTACATGCCTGAAACTGATCGAACCGTTATGCTTACGCCACTCTTGCGATTTTTTTACCACAACGTACTTTGGGAAGTCGGCTCCAGCACCCGCGGGGAATGGATGGCAAACCTGATGGTACATTTCTAGGAGGTCCTATGAAAGCTCTCACCTTTTCTCTTTTTGCCCTACTATCAATCGCCAGCGTTCGCGCTGAAGACATCACGGTAAAAGTCAACGGGATGGTCTGTTCGTTGTGCGCTCAGGGTATTCAGAAGAAGTTCAAGGCCATCAGTAGCGTGCAGGAAATCAAGGTCGACCTCTCGAGCAAGCTCGTCTCAATTAAAACGCAGAATGCGAACGATCTTGCTGACGACAAGATAAAAACCATCATTACAGAGGCAGGCTACAATGTTGCAAGCATTGAAAGAAAATAACGTACTCCGGAGATTTTCCGCCTGGCTTGGACTGTTCACTTCTTTTGGTACTCTCCTGTGCTGTGCGATCCCGTCGACATTGGTGTTATTAGGTTTCGGGGCGACCTTCGCTTCATTCCTCGGCACTTTCCCGCAGCTCATCTGGTTATCAGAAAATAAAGGGTACGTGTTTGCACTGAGCTTCATCATGCTCGGAATTTCGTACGCCGCTCAAAAGTATTCCGAAAGCCAGACGTGCCCGATTGATAAGAAAGATGACTGCCAAACAACGAAGGGTTGGGCCAAGCCTCTTTTTTGGATTTCTCTCGGTATCAACATCGTCGGTTCATTCTATGCGTTTGCGCTGCCATATCTTTTGAGCTGAACGATGACATTACTATACGCCATATTCCTACTTCTCACGGCACCGGCGTATGCGCACAAAGGCATGAACCATAAGGCAGCGGTGAAAGAAGAGTCTGTGCCTTTAGGCGTCACAAAGAAGATTGCCATGGATTACGACCTAAAAGTTAAGCCCATTTTTTCACGCAGCTGCATTCACTGCCACGGTACGACGAACAAGCTGCCTTGGTACTACGAGGTACCAGGAGTGAGGTCAATCATGAACGGACACATGAAGGAATCCAAAACACACCTAGACCTGTCTCAGGGATATCCATTCAAGGGACACGGCTCGCCCAAAAAAGATCTTCAGGAGATCAAACGAGTCCTTGAGATTAATGAAATGCCGCCATGGTACTTCCGACTGGCGCACACAGATGCCAAGATCACTAAAAAAGAACACGTTATAATCCAAAACTGGATTACCGAATCCATCAAACGGCTCGATGCCAAGGAGTGAGTCCCATGAAAAAAAATCTCATCATTAGCGCCATCTTTTCTCTGCTTTCCCTAAACGCCTTTTCACAGCACACGCACCATCACGCAGGCCACGGCCAAGCCGCAAGTGCTGCAAGTTCACCCGAGCTCAATGTGGTACTCGAAAAGAACGACACTCTTTTCAGTGAGTTTCTGCAAGCCTCACCACAGGCCCTCGAGAAACGTGCCAGCGAACTCCATCAGGCCATTGCCAAGGCAAAGTCTCAAGACGTGAAAGGTCTCCTCGCCGCGGCAGGCAATTTAACTAAAATCAAAAACAAGCTTTCTAAAGATCAAAACCTGCTGCTCTATCACGAGTTCATGAAAAATTTCGCAGAGGTTGTTAAGAAGAGTAATGTCTCGAAGACTCACGCTGTCTTCTATTGCCCTATGGTCAAAAAGTATTGGGTCCAGAACATCACTCAAAGCCGAGACGTAAAAAATGTCTTCGCTCAAGAGATGCTTGAGTGCGGGAGCGAGGTGCCTAAGGAAACGTAAAAAAATCATTTCTGTGTAACTCAACCGATCATCCCGCGAGGTTTAATATGTTCCCTGTAAGAAAAATTTTAGCTTTGGCGTTACTTACGTTCTTTGCAATAGGTTGCTCGACGAGCCCACACTCCAATATGGCCGGTTCTGTCGCAATGAAAATTAATGACTCAAAGGGTGTCGCCTGTCTGTTTGGCGATAGCCCAAAAATCGGCGACAGTCTTACTCTATTTGAAACCAAGTGCACTGATGGAGTAAAGTCCAAGGAAAGCGCAGGAGTCAATTGCAAAATGGTTAAGTCTGGTGAAGCAACAATCGTCAGAATGATGAACGATCATTATGCGGAATTTGAAACCAAACTCGGCGTGCCTTTCCAGGAAGGCTACATGATTAAGTTATCACGCTAAATCAATCACCAACACTGTGCAGAATCGTCTGGGTTTTTTAGATGCACTACGGGGAATGGCCGTCATCTGGATGGTCATTTTTCATTTCTGCTACGATCTAAAGAACTTCGGCTTCATCACATGGGATTTCAGATCTGGCTTTTGGTATGGCTTTCCGAGAGTTATCGCATTTACGTTTCTCCTCTGTGTAGGTCTTTCCCTTCACTACGGCCACATCGCCCAGTTTAAGAAAAAGTCTTTCCTCACCAGGTCCGCTAAGCTCTTTATTGCTTCACTGGTTATTAGTGCGGCGACTTACGTTGCCTTTCCGAATGCATGGATTTATTTTGGCACCCTCCACTGCATATTTGTCGGGTCAGTCCTGGGCCTATGGTTTGTTTATCATCGAAAGATTGCCATCGCTTTAATGGTCTTGATCATGATTGCTCAGTACATCTTGGGTTTCGATATTGAATGGGTTTCTGCCAACATTACTAAGCAATACTCCATGGACTTCATTCCGATCTATCCGTGGTTCTGGGTCATTCTACTCGGAATTGTCATCGCTCCCTACCTTGCGGATCGAAGAGAATTGCGAGAGTTTCGGAGTTCTCCCTTCTTGAAATGGCTAGGACTGCATTCACTCAAAATCTACCTCATTCATCAGCCTGTGATTTTTGCAAGCCTTTGGTTTGTGCAGTACTTGTTGCGTTGATTTTCACTAGATTACAGGCTACAAATCAACCCCTCAAATTCCAAAAGTATTCATAGAGCGCTTTTAATCTACACGAACGTGAGAAAATCTTAGCTCTTCAGCAAGTTTTTTAACTAACTTTGTCGAGAGATTATTCTCAAAGAACAACGAGTGAAGAAGCATGCAATGTCCGGCAGGATTGTGTTGATGTTGACTTTCTCCCATTCACACTACAAGCCAAATAATTAAAAGCTTATAGTTTGATTTAATGAACGTATGGATAGCGCTTATCCGTTCTGGATGAGCCTCATAAAGAAGTCTTAGGCAGTCATGCCTTAGTTCATCAATCTTCTCGCCTGCCTTCTTAAAGGTTTCCCAGTCTCTTCTTGTAAAATTCAAAGCTGCCAAAAAAGCATCTACGTAACTAGCTTCAACATTGGCTTTACCGTTTTCAAGACTGTGGATTGAGGTATGGGATTTCTTCAGAAGATCTCCTAATTCTCGTACAGAGATTCCTCTGTATTCCCTCATTGCTCTCAGGGCCTTTGTTTCTGATGTCTCTAGTACGTAATCCGCTCTTCGTTTTTTCATTCTTCCTCCCAGGAATTGTAAAACATGAAAAGCTCCAGAAAATTGATTGGTTAAACAACTGTAAAACCGATTTTGGCTACACTCACTCGACCAACTTTTCAGATAGCCAAAAGTGTAGCCAAAAATAGCCAACGGTAGAAAGTCTGCGACAACTCACGACAGGTTGCTGATGAGAGGTATCTCTCATCTACTGGAAACCTAAGTGTGCGGTTTAAAAATCAAAAGGGTTCTGAGTCGTTAATACTACCCAGAACCCTGAAGATTATTTGGAGGTGACGGGCGGATTTGCGCAGACTCACGGCCATCCAGGCCTTCGCCTGCATACCGAACATCCTGTTCATAACCGCCTCCGGCGAAATCATTTCCACTCATGACATCGAATAAAATAACAAAGCCACCCGTAGGTGGCTTTGTTATTTTATTTGGAGGTTACTATCGCCTCCAGATTTATTCATAGGTTACACCATATTCTAGCCAAAAAATAGCCAAAATGCGGTGGGTTCTGAGTTGGTCAATCAATTGGGAGACAAGATCAAGGATGGCGAGGGTTAGACCCTCGCTCATCAAAAAGAACTAGCGAGACTTTAAACCGATGCGTTTGCGATTCTTAGGAAGGCGGGGTTCAAGGGATTCTTCGATGCCGTCCAGCCGTTCAAAAACCACCCGAAAGAGTTGGTTTTGTCCGTTTTTCAGATCAACCATTTCACGCCTTAATTCTTGCTCCAAAAGCAGGTAGCTTCGAAGCTTGGTAAAAATGCGCATGATGGCAATATTGACCTGAACGGCCTGGTCGCTTTTGAGGACGCTCGAAAGCATGGCCACCCCATTTTCCGTAAAAACGTAGGGGAAATAGCGTCTGCCACCGCGGCCTTCGTTTGAGGTCGCAATTTGCGACCTCAAAGATTCCCATTCATCACCCGTAAGCTGGAAGGCAAAATCCTCAGGAAATCGCTCAATGTTACGCTATTTTCTTAGTCTTTTTCTGCTGCAATTTTTTTTCATATCTGCCATCGTAGTTAGTATTTTCTGAGAACCTCTCTTCAAAACTTCTACTATCTTCTTATCGATAGCCCCTAGGTACTCGTCTGATACTACCCTGGCAGAATGAATTAACTTAACAAGATCAACTACTGGCACGACCGCTATAATAACTACAATCCGCACTCGAGTCTGGGTATGAAGACTTCTGCAGAATTTACAAGGTCGAAAGAGATTATACCAACAGCTTAACTCAGAACAATTCAGATTGTGATTTTCCGACAACAGAGGGAATCGCCCACTTTATCATCGACATCTTGATTAAATACAAATTCAGTGTATGAGGTTTTAACAATTACCTTTTCCTTTGTTAAATACACAGGGAACCGTAAACTAACATCAAAACCCGTAAACTGATTTGATGATGCTGCAATCTCTTTACTCTCGGATATCCAATCTTGAGCAGTAGTCCGGGGTATTTTAAATTCAGGAAGTAAATTTAAATTCTTAGATTCAGCAATTTTCTATTTAACAGAGATATCAAATTTTCTGTAAGCCATATAATCCCCTTGATCAGACATGCTGACGAATTTTCGTTATACATTGTCGATTTGATTAAAAAGTCAGAGGGGACAGTTTGGATTTAAATAAGAAATGATTGAAATTAGGTTCCCGATATTATCCAGCGGACAGTCTGGAACGTTTATCATCTTGGGTAAAGGCTCTAGTAAAGGTGGTTGCGGTTAAAATCTGGCCAGGGAAAGTAGAATCACTTTCCCTGGAAAAATTGAACTAGTAGTTAATCCCAAGATACTCACTGCACTTCTTCTTAGCATTAGAGAAAATCCCGCCAACAGTCGAAGTCGAAGCCTCGGTACACGATTGCATCAACTCGCTATCTTTAATCTCGGAGCGATCATAGCTCCCTGTCTGACCATCACGATTCACCCCAAGTAAGTTTTGCGCAACGGTAGACGGTGTCCAGTAAGGTGCAGATGTAATGCGATAATAACAGTCATAGGTTCCATGACGAGTCGTGCTTGGAAAGCGACGTTTCGTAAACATTTTTTCGATTAAGTCGTCATCGCCCTTCTTTAGTTCTTTGCAATTTGTACTTCCTGCAAATTTCTGAAGCCACTCTTGTGGAAGAAGAGGCTTTCTTACGAAGCTAGGGAAGCCTGCGTCTAAAGCCCAAAGAGTTCCGTTTTCGTTTACAAGTGGGGTTACGTGGTACCACCACACTTTGTCACCGGCTTCGCCAGTCTTTTCAGAGTAAAAAAGGAACATCTTGGCACTATCTACCCCCTGTTCTCTCTTCATATTATGAGCCCAAATCAACGCGCGGTTAGAGCAGATGGAACTCCCTAGCTTGATGAACTTCCTCTCCATACCTGTGAAGATACGTTCTTTAGTTAGGCCCAAACGAGCAATGTCAGGTACGGTGTAGTTGTAATCGTCCAGATAGATATCTTGTGCAAATGCCGAAGAAGACAAGATCGTGAAAAGAGCAAGAGTTACTAACTTCATCAAAACATCCTCTTATAAATTTAGAGTATTTTCTAAATGAACAAGTGCCCTTAATCATCTTGAAATTGGGCACTTGAAAATTTTACAGCCCAGGACTACTTAATGCCGTAAGGCAAAAGATCATCTAGCTGTACCGGTGAACTTTTGTCGCCAAGCTCGACGATATAAAGGATGCCCTTGATTTTTGGCTCATTCGCGAAGGCTGGAGTCATGCCTAAGCTCTTCATTATCATATCCAAAAGATTGCGCTGATCTTGGTAGGTCACTCCATCATAGGTATTTTCCCTCTGGGCAATGCATCCATTTGTACGATTCAGTGGAAAATAAGGAGCGTTGGGCTCAGTATTCGTTCTGCCGGAGCCATGAATTCGGAATAGGTTACGGCCTACATCTCGAGCAACCACCGTAGGTTTCCACCACTCATTGTCGTGAGAGCTCTTAGGTAACAAAGACTTAATCAAAACTTCATCTGTGGATTTCGGAATAAAATTAAGAATCATCCTTCTGAACTTACCATAGGACAGCTGCTGGTCAGCTGTTGGCATCACAGAATCAATTGTGAAAATTCCTGCAGGTGTGTTTCCATTTCGTTGGTAGCTAGGAAAACCAGAACGGGCTGAAGCTAAAGCGGGTTGTGACCAAAGTTTACCGTCAGCTTTTCTTACGTCGTCCCCATTGGAATCTCTCATAATCATGAGACACGGATAAAGCCTGTTCACACGACAGAACATGAAAATCTTAACACTGTTTATGTATTCGCCACCCATGTAAGTGGTTGTGTCTGGGGTGTTAAAAAAAAGGTCCGTCACGACTTCAGCAAGAACCTCCCCTTCACTTTCACCTGATTCTCTAATATCTGCATAAGACTCATGCCTACTGGCAAGATCCACGACACTTAGGGCTTGAGCACGAATGAGCAGTTCTTCATGAGAGGCAATTATATAAACCAATCGCTTATCAACCTCAGGCAAACGTAGGGCACTTTCAATTTCCGCGATTAGGGCTAAGTCTAAACTGACCTCCGCTCCGGATTTGATCTTCAAGATCCCAAGTCGAAGTCGCTCAACAACTGACAACTGTAGAGGTGAGTCTAGGTTAGACACCACCAGCAACGCTTGTTGCTGATTCCCCTCGTCCCATAAATCCCACAAAGCATCGACGTAAAGCTTTTGTTCCGACGAAGTGAGTCCTGGTGAATACAATTTCTGAGTGCTGCTCAGAATTTGATTTTTAAAATCTTCGTAGATCACATCTTCAGAAACATCACTTCCTGCCGCCATAACAAACGCAGGAAGTAAAACAAGCACGAAGCTTAAGAAAAATTTCATGGCAACACTCCTATTTGATCTCGCAAACTCTCATCATCTTAAGACACGAGCAACTTATAAATCCTGTCTTGCTTCGCTGCGCAAAAACATCCCCGTGACCAACCACACTTCATGCGATATATCTAATACATACAAACAGTTTCTCTAGTCGCGGAAATTGGCCAAAGTTAGGTTTAAAAGCATCTCACGGCTGTATCCGCATGCATCCGGACAATGGAAAGATTTTCAACAGATTGGTGCGCTCTGTTGGCATCTCTCAGACTTGGATTACCGTTAGAAATTAGTTACAACCGGGGAGCGGTAACAAAAACCGCTCCAACATTTCTAGCAGCATTCTTTCGTACAATTATCACTCATTTCTAGGGGCCCTACCTGATCAGACCTGAGCAGCCTCATTCCGTTAAACACGACAATTAGCGTCGCACCTACATCTGCGAAGACGGCCATCCACATACTGGCGAGTCCGAGAAATGTAAGTATGAGGAACACTGCCTTGACCCCAATAGCAAAAACAATGTTTTGCCATAAGATTGAATGGGTTCGGTGAGCGAGGAGAATCGTTTCCGGAATCTTCCTTAAGTCGTCACCAATAATAACAACATCAGCTGTTTCCTTTGCTGAATCTGTTCCCATCTTACCCATCGCAAAACCAAGATCTGCTTGGGCCAGTGCTGGTGCATCATTGATGCCATCACCGGTCATCCCTGTAGGACCGAATTTTTGTTGTAATTCTTGAATGAGAACAAGTTTATCTTTTGGTAAAAGTTCACCTCTTACATCAGATATGCCTGCTTGCAGACCAATCAGATTGGCCGTTTTAGCGTTGTCTCCGGACAACATGGAAACATGAATTCCCATATCTTTAAGCATTTTTATAGCTTCGCTTGACCCTTCTTTGATTTTGTCTGTTACACCAAAAATTGCGATGACTTTTTTTTCTTCTATCAATAGAGAAACTGAGCGCCCCCGGCTTTCCAAACCAGAGATTTCTCTAGCTATCTCTTCAGTCATTACTCCTAAGCTTTCGCCAAGTTTTTTGTTTCCGAGATAAATCTTTTTACCTTCAAAGCTTCCACTTACCCCTTGCCCTGCAATCGCTGTAAAATCTTTTATCTCGCCTGCACTTGAACTTTCTAGCCCTTTTGCAATCGCCTTCGATACAGGATGATCTGAAAGCTTCGACAAACCCAATGCTAAATCGTTGGAAGTTTTTTGATCGTTGCCTTTTGCCACTAATATATTATCTGCTAAAGAAGGTGCCCCATAAGTGATGGTTCCAGTCTTATCTAAGGCAATCGCTTTTAAGCGATGAAGACGTTCAATAGCATGCCCCCCTTTCATCAACACACCTATCTTGGCAGACGTTGTCAAAGCGCTAACAATCGTAATGGGAGTTGAAATCACGAGAGCACAGGGGCAGGCGATCACGAGTAGGACAAGCGCTTTATAGATTGAAGCTTCAAATGTCCAGCCCATCACATAGGGCCCTACAAAAACGATTGCAAGAGAAACAAAGAAGACAATCGGTGTATAACGTTTAGAAAATTGATCTACGAATCTTTCAATGGGGGCTTTTTTCGACTGGGTGTTCTCAACAAGTTCAATTATTCGCGAAACCGTATTGTTAGTAGCCACAGTGGAATTCTCAAAAACCAACATCCCACTCAGATTTATAGAGCCCGCAAAAATGCTGTCGCCGACCTTTCTTTCAACTGCCCGACTTTCCCCAGTTACTGGAGATTGATCGATTTCAGATGCCCCTTCGGTTATTAAGCCATCAAGTGGAATACGCTCACCAGGACGAACACGAATCTCACTTGAGACCTCTACATCTGCCGTTCTCATCTTTTTCCAAATGCCGGCAATTTTCACTTCGGATTCTTCCGGCAAGATAGAAAGGAGTTTGCGTATTGATCCTCTTGCCCGGTCAACCGCTTTGCTTTCTATCCACTCTGCTATCGAAAATAACGCTGAAACCATCGCTGCTTCAGGCCATTCTCCAATAACAAATGCTCCGGTGACAGCGATCGTCATTAAGGCATTGATATTAAGCTTCAACTTGAAGAGTGCAAGAAAGCCTTTCTTATAGACTCCGAAACCTGATAAAAAGATTGCTATCAAAGCAATCGCGCCAACAACATATTTCTGACTTGGCCCAAAATCAGCCATAATACTCAAAAGTTCCGCAGCGAAAGCCAATACCAAACTGATGCCCAACTTGATTTCTTCTGCGAATCTAGTAAGACCTGTTTTTTCAATCACAGGCTGCGCTATGTAGCCCTTAGAAGCGATTCGTTGTTTGAATTCTACTTCTCTTGCTTCATCCATCTGAATGACAAGTCTTCGCTTACTCAACTGGAAATCCAAACCATAGATTCCTTCGAAGTCTTTCACGAGACTGCGGATATCATTCTCTTCATTGATGCAATCCATCGCCTTGATGTAATACGAAAACTCTTTCTTCATCGTTAAACTTTTTGTGAAAAATAAGGTTCTAGATCTGAAGGGATATCCATTCTTTCAAACATACTTACACTGGACCAGCCTATATTACCTCTAGTTAATTTATTGAATACATGGCCAGGAACAGTCGCAATTAAACGGACAAGCTGACCTTTGATTTCTTTAATATCTCTACGAGAACAGGCATGAACAAGCATTAAAGCGTGAACAATCAAGTGTATAACAACACTTTTCTGCGCGAGTATATGTGCCCTGCCAAGATGGTGTACGCAAAGTGATTGTATTTTTCTTCTACGTGCTTCCAGATACAAATCAATTTCATTCTGGATCGCTTGCTTTAAAACTTTTGAATCCATCGAATCCCCTCATAAAAGGGGCGAAGAAAAAAATCTTCGCCCCTTAAGACTAATGGGCTACTTTTCCATGCAGCTTTTTTTCAAAGATATTAAATAAAACAGGTAGCACAAGCAGTGTTAGGGCCGTAGAGAAAATGATTCCTCCTACGACGACTGTGGCAAGAGGCCGTTGAACTTCAGCTCCCACTCCCTCTGACATTGTCATAGGCAAAAATCCAAATACAGCTACTAAGGCCGTCATCAATACGGGACGAAGCCTAATGAGGCATCCATCAAGTACGATCTTTTCTCCCGTCACGCCTTCGGCTTTTAGTTGGTTGAAATAATTTACTAAAACGACCCCGTTTAAGACGGCAATCCCACAGAGCGCAATAAACCCAACCCCCGCTGAGATACTGAACGGAAGTCCCTGAACAATCAAGCCAAGTACCCCTCCTACCAAAGCGAGTGGAACACAAGAAAAGATTAGTAATGTCTCACCGAAACTTCCGAAAGCGCTGTAGACCATAAAGAGCACAATCGCGAGGGCGATAGGCGCAAGAATCATGAGTCGATCTTTTGCTTCTTGAAGATTTTTAAAATTGCCTCCCCACTCAATGAAATGCCCTTTAGGTATTTCAACTTGGTCAGCGACAACTTTTTGGGCTTCTTGCACGAAACTTTCTGTGTCGCGCCCACGTAGGTTAATCAAAACAGCTGATCGCCTGTTTGAATCCTCTCGAGTGATTGAGCCAAATGTCTCGGTAAAACTAATATCTGCAAGATAAGACAAAGGCGTAGTCTGGGTGACACCAGTTCCTACGGGTAAAGAACCGATGAGATCCAAATCAGAACGCTGCTCCTCTGGTAAGCGTACAAGGATTGGAAAGCGTTTTTCTTGCTCATAGAACATCCCCGCCTCTTCACCACCGAGAGCGATGGAAACTGCTTCCAAAACGTCGGAGCTAGCAACACCGTAGCGTAGCAGTGCTTCTGGTTTAGGATTCACACGGAGAACAGGGGAAAGTCCTGCCAGATCAACTTCTACGTCGCCGGCACCTTGCACTTTGCTGACAATCGCTTGGATTTTTTTCGCCACTTCCATATTAACCTTGAGGTCAGGTCCAAAGATCTTTACGGATACATCCGCTCGAGTTCCTTCAAGCAACTCATTGAAACGCATCTGAATTGGCTGAGAAGCCAAATAGGTTTGCCCTGGCATTTCCCTTTCTAAGCGAGAAACCATCTCTTGTGCCAAAGACTCAAAACTATGTTTGTTGTTTTTATTACGCTCAGGCCAAAGATCACGATTCTTCAAAATGATGTACGTATCAGAAACGTTTACACCCATTGGATCAGTTGCGACTTCACTCATGCCGATACGTGAGAAGATGTGTTCGACCTCGGGAAGGTCCATGAGAACAAGCTCCGCTCTTTTTTGCATCTCGATTGATTGATCGAGACCCGTATTAACAGGTCTAATCATGTGAAAGGCAAATGAGCCTTCTGCCAGCTGAGGCAAGAACTCTGAGCCTAGTCGCCCAAACAGCACGCCTGCTCCGATCATCATGACTACAGCGCTACTGATAATGAGTGCTTTCTGTCTCAGAGCGAAATTAAGACACGGCAGATAGAACTTATGCGCCCACTTCATCAAGAGTGGTTCTTTATCTTTTGTATTTCCACTCAACAGTATTCCCGCCAGAGCAGGAATTACGGTAAAGGACAGTACCAACGCCCCAAAAACTGCGATAGAAAATGTCATGGCCATAGGGCGAAACATCTTTCCTTCCACTCCAACTAGACCAAATAGAGGGATGAACACGATAACGACAATTAACTCACCAAAACCTGCGGCTGTCCGAACCTCAATACAGGCATCAATCACCGCCTGTTTAATTTCTGCTCGTGTAAGCTTTCTGCCATATTTCACAGTGAGGTTTTGAATAAATCGGATGCAGTTATCAATAATAATTACTGTTCCGTCCACAATGATGCCGAAGTCCAAAGCTCCCAGACTCATCAAGTTTCCGGTGAGACCTAACGGCTTCATGATCAAGAAAGTACTCAATAAAGCGAGAGGGATCGTAATCGCCGTAATCACCGCTGCTCGAGCATTACCAATGAGGAAAAATAGCACTAGAATTACCAGTGCCGCGCCTAGCGCCAAGTTATGCTCAACAGTACCAAGGGTCGCACCAACCAACTCGGAACGATTATAAACTGTTTTTAACTCAAACTCTGATGACAGCCCCTTGCTAACCTCTTTTATTTTGTCATCGACACTGATTGAAACGTTTCGGCTATTTTCACCCAACAGCATCATTACTGTGCCCACTACGGCCTCACGGCCATTGAAAGTAGCGGAGCCCGTACGCAATGCCTTTCCAATATTAACCTTGGCAACATCTCCCACTCTAAGAACTCGAAAATCTTCAAGCACCTTAATGGGAACCTGCTCAATGTCCTTAGGAGACAAAAAGATACCGACACCTTGTACTAAGAACTGTTCAGAGGTTTGCTGAATGTAACCACCACCAACGTTTTTGTTAGCTTTCGTCAAAGCATCCAGAATCTCTTCTAAACGAATGGAAAGAGATCGCATCTTGGCCAAATCGGGCTGAACATGAAATTGCTTCTCAAAACCACCGGAGGTATTAACCTCGGTAACTCCTTTAACTCCCATAAGGCGAGGCTTGATTGTCCAATCCTGTAGCGTCTTAAGATTCATGAGTTGGACATCTCTTTCGCGTGGATCTTTCGCCGGAGATTTATAGTCCAAAACATATTGATAGATTTCGCCAAGCCCTGAAGAAATTGGTCCAAGGCGCGAATCTGCATTCGAGGGTAATTCTTTCAGCACAGAGCTAAGACGCTCTGCCACCATTTGACGAGCACGATAGATGTCAACCGAATCCTCGAAAACGACTGTTACTTGTGACAGACCAAAACGAGTGATAGAGCGAATTTGCTTAACACCCGCCATCCCACGCATTGAATTTTCAACCGGAAATGTGATCAGTCGTTCGATTTCTTCAGGCGCAAGACCGGGAACCGTTGTGTTTACTTGAACTTGGTTGTTAGTGATATCTGGGACTGCATCAATGGGAAGGTTATGAAAACTCCAGATGCCTGCCATGATCATCAATAAGGTAATAAATAATACAACACCGCTTCGGTGAACACAGAAAGTAATAATTTTATTAATCATGTTTTCTCACTTTAATGGCCATGGCCTTCAGATGGGTCTTCTTCCAATGAGAGTTGTACCGTCTTGAGAAAGTTAACTCCCTGGATTACGACTTGCGCATTCGATACATTTTTATTGAGCTTCACAAAAGCAGTGCCTGAGACCACTCTTACTATCTCTGCACTTACTTGAAAGTACTTCTCGCCCGATTTCAAAAAGATAGTCGTCTCTTTCAAGGAGCGAACTATCGCCTTAGTTGGAATCCGTACGAGCGCGCCTTCAAGAGCAACTGGCGCCAACTGAAGAGTAAAATTTCTTGTGGCTTCAGGAGATAATGAAAACTCTCCCGATTCATCATTGTAGAAAGTTATTCCTGCAGGCAACTCGCGTTCTTCTTTATGTTCGTCCTTATGTTCGTCCTTATGTTCGTCCTTATGATCATCCTTGTGCTCATCCTTGTGCTCATCCTTGTGCTCATCCTTGTGATCATCCTTGTGCTTCTTATCCACTACTTTATTCTTTGAAAAGGCCGGCGCAGCGACCAGGAATACCCCAACAAAAAAGCAGGTCATCCACTTTATTTTTTTCATTTATAGCTCCTCAACTTTTCCACCATCAAGAAGCACAACTTGATAGTACGCCTCTAGGGTTTCTAATTCGCGCTCGTGGTACAATTTTTTGTTTTCGAACATTTGGCGGTGAGCCTCAATAACTAAAGGACTACTGATAAGTCCCCTTAGGAAAAAGCTTTCAATCTCTTCGTGCTTCTTGTGCATATTTCCATCACTTGCTTGTGCTTCAAGAACAGCGATTGAGCTAAGATATGAATCAAGATGGGCTTGTCGATAGTTCTCTTGTGACGTCTTCTCAATCTCAAAACGCCTCTTACTTGCCGCCAAGCCTGTACTAGCTAGGGCTTTAGCACCGTCATTCTGATTTAAAACAGGAAGCGGGAAGCTCAGTACAATTCCCCAGACATTCGCTTTTTCCCCAAACTGGTCTTGTGCTGAGTAACTAGGACCAATGTTGAGAGTTGGCCAGGCATCTGCGCGAGCAAGCTTTAGCTCCATCTCTGATGCTTCAGTCTGCGCACGAAGTACTCTCAAATATGGAGACTCAAGCTGATTACCACTTAAATTCTTAGGCCAGATTTTTTTGCGTGGAGGAAGTAAGTGGGTAACATCTGCTATCTCAAACCCTGTGCGCTGCTTTAGCTCTGCACCAATCAATTTAACTTCTCTAATAAATTCCTGCTTCTGCAAATCATAGTCTTTAACAGCTAAATCGAATAAAAAAAGTGAAGTTGACTGTTCTGGTGATAATTGAGGACGCTTGCGATAATTACTCACAAGACGAGAAAAGGTCGTCTGAGCTTCTGCTAAAAACTCTAACTCATCGTTCACCTGCCTCAATCGGTAGAGCAGGCTCAGCGTTTGCAAGCGAACTTCGGCGACGACTTGATCAATCTGCGCCTTCATTCCCTTGACTTGAGCATTGGCCCTATCAATACGCTTCCCTCTTTTTCCGGCCAATTCAATTGGCTGAAGCAACGTAACATCAGTTTGCCCCCATTTTTTACCGCCTGCTCTTCCTGACCACTGACCGACAGTCAACTCAGGGTTGGGGATCATGTTTGCCTCGGTGATCCCTTCTTTAGTGACTTCAAACTCTGTGAGGGCCTTTCGCACATCAACAGATGCCATTTCGGCTTGGTCTAAGAGCTGATTAATGCTTATTGGAGCACTTGCCTGAACGTCGGTAAGCTTAAAAACAAATAAAACGGTGACCCAAAGTATTAAGTCACGATAATAATCGCGCTGTTTCATATGACCTCAATGTAAATAACTAGAAGATTAGAAGAAAAAGGCTAGGCGTGCAGAGGAGGGCGGAATAGACCGTCTAGATATACGAGAGAAATTGGGGATGAAAAATAAAAAGAATCAACGAGTTTAGTAGAATGAATGGAAGATTTATCGAATGATTCTTGGATCGATGAATAATAAAATCCATGTCCGAAATGAGCCGAGCCATAACAATTTGAATCGTGGCAATCAGACTTATGCTCAGTGAAAGGATGATTTGAACCACCACCGATAGCAGAAACAGTTGCGCTTCGGTTTGAACTCTCTACATTCATCTCTTCGCAGACATCAACGGAAGCGAAGCTCTCAGAGAGGCTTGAAAACATCGAGATCGCAATAAAAGTCAAAACGAAAGTCAATTTCATAACTGTGCTAATAATCTATTTGAGCTAGAGCATTATTTCAAGCCCTTGCTACAAATCATCTAACCGTCAATCAATGATGCGAAACAGTGGCAACTACGTTATTTAATTGCCTCTCCTCACTTGCAGTTTGGGGGTTTACCAAATTTGTTCTGTTGGTAAGTTACCAGAAACCTGGTCGCCCTCAATTCGGCTTGCCCTCTTATATTCTCTTGAGCAAAAGACACCTCTATCCACCAATTCACGATTGGGCTAATGATGTAGCGATTAAAAGGTCTTTTGAAATTGTTCCCTGTCTGTGAATCAAAGCATCATCAAGCTCTCACCCAAGGGCTAACCACCCAGTGCAGCAGCTGTGACTGCCGCTGCACCAATCGCAGTTCCTGTTCCGGCGCTAGCAGCGGAACCACCAGAAAGTGCGATTACTTCTTTGACGCTAAAGCCAGCACAAAAGAGTTCCAATATTAAAAACTCTTCTTTATTGAATTTGATCTCTTTGTTTTTTACATCTGCAACGTAGTTTCGTGCGTCTTCCAAGCGAGCGAAAGACACATTGCTAATAAGGCAATAGCATTTAAAACCGTTTCAAAAATATCTGTCCTATTTATATCAACGTTACTGCAAATTAAATTAGTGCTTTCTTAATGCCAGGATTCATTGAGATCTTCCATCCAAGATAAATTTTGGTTTTAAACGATATCTAAATCTTAAAAAATTGTGCTGAAATTTTTTGCGCATAGATCGATCCAGCGCTTTTGTCTATGTCTATAAAAAATATGGGCAAATATCCAGATGACGGGAGTTATTAATCCTGCTTCGACTTCAACTTCATCTTTATACCTACACTCCCCTTTGGATAAAGGCTCTATGGTAATAGTGTGATGCCATTTTCGGATCAGGGCACTATATCCCCGATCAATCATAATAAACTTAGATTGAGCGTCTTCATAGCTAATGACTATGGCCTGTTTCCCGAATGGTATGATTCCAAAAAGCTTTAGTCTGGACCAGTGAGTTCCAGATGTCCATAGTTCTGGGAACGAGCCACTAACTGGTGCAAAAACAATCAGTGGGTATGCTACGAAATGAAGTAGAGAACTTTTTTTAACTACATTAACGGCAGTCTCAAAATCGCAAGACAATTTGATGGATCTACTAACTCTCATTATTTATCACTTTCCTTAGATCATCAGGAATTTGCATACGCTGTACTAATCCTACTGTTGACCATCCAATATTTCCGACAGGAACTCGACCTAACAAATGACCTGGAACGGTTACAATAATTCTTAGGATTTGACCTAGAATCTCTTTCGTATCTTTACGCTCAATTGCATAACCTATCATTAGGAAGTGCACATAAAGATGACTAAGCGTCGATGACTGGGAAAGAACATGCGCTCTTCCGAGATGACGAAAACACGAAGGATGATCGCCCCTATTCTTCGCTTCTTTGAACTTTGAAATTTCAAATCTCATATATTCAGGAATTGTGTTCATAACCAAGACCTCCAAACGGTAATATTTTTTATTATAAGTCAGGACTGAGCCAGAGAGGAAATTATCTTAATACGAGCTCTTATGTAGTGTTCACACGAAGTCTTCCGTAATTCCTTGTTCATCAAATCTCATCGATTACAAGGACTATTAGAACCTGCATTAAATACTTCATTTTAATTTCCTTCTTAAGTAATTCATCCCTATAGGCCCAGTTAAAATCAGCCCGACTCGCTAATTAAAAAAATGAACAGACTCAAATTCCTAAGCAGAAGAACGCATTTAATTAGCTCCTGTGGGCTTAATTTATAAATCCTCTGGATGCATTCAAGCTTCACCTCAGCTACGTTATCCGAGCTAACCTTCAGAAGATTCCAATCATCTTGTGATAATTTAATTGCGGCGAGGAACTTGGATTTCATTTCTTCGCTCAGTGGTTTCTTATCTTGTTCCAACTGCTGCACTCGCGAGTGCGAGATACTCATGAGAGTTCCAACATCACGATAAGAAAACTCTCGAAACAAACGCAGCTCACGCATCACTTCTTGATCTGTTCTTTCTACTCTAGAAACTTTCACATTACCTCCTGGTGTAAAGTCATAAAGCTCAAGAAAATTGATGGGTTAACGATGTTCAAAAGAAGGTTGGCTACACTTTTGGGGCCACTTTTTCAGTGTAGCCAAAAGTGTAGCCAAAAATAGCCAACCGGAGAAAGTCTGCGACAGCTCAAGACAACTCGTGTGTCTCTGTAGAGTGACAACGTCTTGAAACCTAAGTGTGTGGATTGAAAATAAAAAGGGTTCTGAGAGTGAAAACAAACTCAGAACCCTAGAAATTATTTGGAGGTGACGGGCGGATTTGAACCGCCGGGTCGTGTTAACTTTCATTGGAGGGTGCGCCGAGTTATTTGCCCATCCGCACAGAATCCGCACAGAATTTCACCTAAAGCGGCTTATACCTTTTCATTCTTTCGTATAGCGTCTTAATGCTTACACCTAGAACCTTGCTGGCTTCGGTGCGATTGGTCGTGCTTTGAATGACGCGATAAAAAAGCTCTCTTTGAATCTTCGCCAAGAGATTTTCTTCGCCGTCGATTTCGAATTCGCGGAGGTACTTGCTTAAGGCACTATCGATCGGATCACTATGCCTTCGAGTTAGCGCTAGCGCCTCTTTGCGCTTGTTCTTGCGATACTCAAGGTCTTTGGCCGCTTGACCCATCTCTAGGGTGCCCTTTCTGAAACTCAGCGTGTTTTCGCGATGATCTTCGATGATTTCATGAATTGCGTCGATAAACTCTAGGGACTGACTAGCTCGAATAAGCTCAATGGCCTTTTGATTTAGGTCGATACAAAATGAAGTGGAATAAGCACGGTTGCCAGCTTTCTTAATTGCTTCTCGCAAGTGATGCGGCTCTCTGGCGGTGTCGAGTATTTCCTCAAACACCTGTTTCACTATGGCTTCTCTCTTACTTTTAAAACAAAGCCAGCATCTAAAAACTTCTTGATTCCAATGCGATCAGAGAAAGGAATGATTTCTTTTTTAATTAATTCTTCGCGCTCTTGGCACCACGCCAGAAAACGACGTGTGCATTTGCCGTAAATGCGCCACTGATA
>JBKHVI010000020.1:0-42126 GCA_046570105.1 Bacteriovoracia bacterium | reverse complement strand
GCCGCACTCGCCGCTTGATTCAAATAAGTCTCGCTGAGAGAAACAATAATATTGGCGTCGTTTTTTTCTAAGTCGGAATAGATTTTTCGAAGTGATGATTCATAATCAACACCTGCTCGCTCCAAGCGTGGATTACGAACCGCTGTGTCCTGACATCCTTTGAGATCAGTCGCTTCACGTGGATTACAGAACACACCATTCATCCGTGCGCGAACATGAGTCTGACTTCCGATAAGATTTTCCAGAGAGATAGCGGCACTAAGCTTTTCCCCTGGAGCAAAAAAGTTACGTGGAAACGTCATTGCTAAATCTTCATCACCCGTCATGTCCTCGAAGGCATCGATGTTCTTGATGACCATGACATCCAAGATAAATTTTTTCATCTTGTCTTTGTTATTCACAATCCAATTACGCAACTTCTTTGGATCAATCACAACTCGACGATTACCGATGCGAATTTCCATCGGAGGAATCACGATATCTTGGAAATTTAAATTTACTCGCTCAGGTGAAGCATGAAGTTTTCTTAGGGCATCACGAAGATCGACTTTTTCTAGCACCACTTCTAGCTCTTCAGACAAAATCGTCGAGCGCCAAACAGCTTGCACAGGCACAGTCAAACCATCTAACTCTAAAGTAGTCCCCATCAAATCAATATTAAAAACGATAGGTGCGCCTGAGTTGGCGTGGAGTGCCACCTGCAGAGACATTTTTTCCGCACCAAGCCCTAAGTTTTGTACATTATGGTTCATCGTCCAGAGCATTGATGCGTTTTGTGAAGTGGGGCTAATCGCCGCATCAAGATTTTCCACTTTATAATGGAAGCGATCAATCACCAGACGGAAGTCTGATTTTACCAGATCAATCTTTAAAAACTTTTGTAATAAGCGATACCAATCCTGACTCTCTTCCGTCAGACCCACCACGCGAGGACCTAAATCAAATATGACCTGTGATTCAATGGTGCGCTCGTAAGGATCGTTCATGTCATTTTGAATAATGACTGAACGTAAGTGATTTAAAAAAACATGGCTCCACTCTTTATTGAAGCGACTTTGCACCAAAATATCGGGATCTGGAGTGGTAAGAGCTGCTAGAGCTGACCAGGAGAACAGAGTCCCTAGAACCAATAGTTTTTTCATCATAGCGACGGACGGTATCACAGACGTTTTCAAAGCTAGAGGCCCCCCTAAAAATTAAACAGGGTCAGAAAAACCTTTAGCATTTCATAGAGTTAGCTCCGATGAGAGACTGGCCATTTGAGCTCTCTCGATCTAGCATCCTTTTATGAAAACATTATTCTTCGCTCTTACGTTGGTAGCCTCTACCCTCACATCTACTACTTTTGCCCAATCACTCAATCAGTGGTTGGTGCAACAGGAGAAAGCTTCATGGCAAAAACTCAAGGCCAACCTTTCACCTGAAGGTACCCGCCCAGGCGTGGTGATCGCTTCTCCAAGTCGCGAACCGGATTATATTTTCCACTGGGTTCGTGATGCGGCGCTGGTGATGGATGTATTGATGGTCGAAACACAAATCAATCCGAATGCTGAACTCAATAAGCACATTGATCAATACATTCAATTTTCACACTACATTCAAGACCAGCCGACACTCTCTGATTTAGGTGAACCGAAATATAATGTTGATGGTACGGGCTATACCGGTCCTTGGGGTCGCCCACAAAATGACGGACCAGCTTTACGCGCACTATTTCTCGTTCGCCACACAAAACATCTTCTTTCTCAAGGTGCTACTCCAGCGTCACTTGAAAAATTGTACCAAGCCGAGATGCCAGCACGCTCTTTGATTAAGCGTGACCTTGAGTACACCGCTCATCAGTGGACAAAGGCCAATTTTGATTTGTGGGAAGAAGTCAAAGGAACTCACTTCTATACACTGCTTGCTCAACGCCAAGCTCTACTTGAAGGAGCTGAACTTGCTCGCATCTTTAAAGATGAAGGCGCGGCCGCATTTTATGCCTTTCAAGCTGTCTTGATTGAAAATCGTCTGGCGAAATTTGTTGAGAATAATCATTTCGTCACAACTCGTGATCGCGTAGATGGTCTGGGGTACAAATATTCAAATCTCGACACCTCAATTCTATTGGCGTTCTTGCACGTAGGAGAAAAGGCGGCTTATCGGATTACCGACTCACGTCTGGCACGTACCATTGAACTTTTAATTGAAGCTTTCAATCGTGTTTATCCGCTTAATCAACGAGGCTTGAGTGCGGTAGCTCTTGGTCGTTATCCAGAAGATCAGTACTACGGAGGCAATCCATGGATTCTCACCACATTGGCCGTTGCTGAGTACCATTACCGCATGGCACGCCTGACTGGTGATCGCGGTCATCTTACATCAGGTGATAACTATATGGAGCGAGTACGTTTTCATTCACGAGTTGATGGGGCCATGGCCGAACAATGGGATCGCTATACTGGTTTTCAAGTTTCAGCTGATGAACTCACCTGGTCTCATGCTGCCTTTATCACAGCGATGCGCGAGCGCCGTGCTGTTCATAAACTGTTTGGTCTATGAAGTTTAATTTTGCTCTTATAACGGGTGCCAGCTCAGGAATTGGGCTGCATTTTGCGCACGAACTGGCCAAACAAGGTACGAACTTAGTTTTGGTCGCACGACGTGAAGACATACTTCAATCCCTGGCACGTGAGTTCGCTGAAAAGTATTCAATTCAAACGTGGACATTGAAAGCTGATTTAAATCTTGCTGGTGAGGCCCGTCGCATTCGCCAATTCTGTGAAGAAAAACAAATTCCAGTCGATCTACTGATCAATAATGCCGGCAAAGGTTTGTGGGGAGATTTTACGGACAAGAATCTCACTGAAAATCTAGCCACGATGGATCTCAACATGCGCTCATTAACTGAGCTGACTGGTGAGATGTTTCCGCTACTCAAAAAACGTCCCTCAGGTGTCATCAATATCGCCAGTACCGCTGCTTTTCAGGCGATTCCTACTTTTGCCGTCTACGCCGCCACAAAATCTTACGTGCTCTCTTTCACACGTGCTCTTCATCATGAGTGGAAGCCTTTTGGTATTCATGTCACGGCCGTGTGTCCGGGTGGAACAAATACGTCGTTTATGAGTGAGGCCCAGATGGGTCATCTTATGCCAGTTACTCATAAATTTTTGATGTCACCCGAGCGAGTCGTGAAGGCCAGCTTGTTGGCGGTGAAAAAAAATCAAATTGAAGTTGTTCCCGGAGTCCTCAATTGGCTAGGCTCAAAACTCGCTCGCTTCTCTCCTCGCTGTTTGACTGAAATGCTCCTAGGCAAAATCTTCCGCCAGAGTCAAAAAACCGTCGCATAAAGCCTTCTTCATCTCTCGCCTAACAGAATGAAATAATTATGACTCAGGGCATATCCTGCCCCGTTTCGCTCCTATTTGAGAGAGAGATAATAAAACTACATCGCTTCTTATGGATGAGAAGAATTTTACGATCAAGGAGGATCGCATGTTCCTATTAAAGGCCGTACTTGCCACCAGCTTTATTTTCTCCGGGGCACATGCAGCAGACGTTATCGTAAAATCAAACAACACTAAGGCACTCACAGATGCTGGCTTCCTCGTGAAGGAAGCTTTGGTTCCTAGCCTTGGCATCTATCTAGTCTCAGACAGCAACAAGAGTGCTGTTGTGAGTTTGGCAAAAGCTCAAGCGATTGCTTCGGTTGAAATCGCCATGCAAAATGAAAAGATGCAGCTTCGCTCTAAAACACCGAATGATACTGCTTGGGCCCAACAATGGGGTCCACAAAAAATTCAAGCCCCACAAGCTTGGCAACTTGGCACTGGTGGCGAAACCACTGACCGCGATGATGTTGTGGTAGCAATCGTAGACAACGGCACTGATGTTGATCATGAGGATCTCAAAAATAATATTTGGGTCAACGAAGGTGAGATTGCTGGCAACGGTAAAGACGACGATAAAAACGGCTACGTTGATGACATCAACGGCTGGAACGCTTACAACAATAATGCGCAAATCCCTAAGGGCATGCACGGAACTCACGTTTCAGGTATCGCCGGTGCTGAAGGTAACAACGGTAAACATGTAGCGGGTGTGAACTGGAATGTAAAAATTATGCCAGTTGCTGCTTCATCAGGTGATACGGCAGTAGTTCTTCGTGGTTACAACTACGTTCTCGAGCAGAAAAAACGCTGGCTCTCTTCAGGCGGTAAAGAAGGCGCCAATGTTGTTGCCACCAATTCAAGCTTTGGTATCGACGGCGCTCGCTGTTCAGATGCACAGTACAAAGTTTGGAACGATATCTACGAAGCGATGGGGCAAGTAGGAATTCTCTCAGCTGCCGCCACGGCGAACATGGCGTGGGACATCGATAAAACGGGTGATGTGCCAACGAGCTGTGAAACTGATTTCATTATTGCTGTTACAAACACCACCAGCGAAGACAAACTCTACGGTCAAGCTGGTTGGGGAAAAACACATATCGATCTAGGTGCTCCTGGCACAAACGTTTACTCAACTGTTCCAGGCAATCGTGCAAGCAACCTCACCGGAACTTCCATGGCGACACCGCACGTGGCTGGTGCTGTGGCCTTTCTTCATAGCGTCGCCTCACCTACCTTCACGGCATTAGCAAAATCTAATCCGGCAAAAGCGTCACGCGATCTCAAGGCGATCATGCTCTCAACAGTTGATCAATTAAGTGATCTCAAAGACAAAACCGTGACTGGCGGTCGCTTGAATTTGAATAAAGCGGCTCAAAAGATCTCTCAGTACTAATTCTTTGAGAGGGCACTCGCAAGGGTGCCCTTTTTCTTTTATACTCCTCACATGACTCTTACTCTTGTTGAATGGGCGATAGCACTCCCCATCGGTGTTTTTTTTAGCTGTCTTGGCACTCTCGTGGGACTTGGTGGTGGCGTATTTATGGTGCCTGTCTTGGTGCTGGCCTTTGCTGTGCCACTTAAAACGGCGATTGCTGCCGTTACGTTCTGCTTATTTCCCTCTGCTCTTCTCTCAACATTTTATAATGCTCGCGCCAAACAGATCGACTATTTTGCAGGGATCTCCCTCGAGATTCCTACGATCATTGGCGCCATTGCAGGAGCTGCACTTATTAATGTATTGCCGGTGCGGCCACTTGAAACCATGTTTGCTGTGCTCGTTGCTGTCATGGGTATTAAAATTTTTCGGGCCAAAGCTCCCTCTGGAAAAATAAGTTGGCTGCAAAAGATCAATCAAATCCCTCCAGTTATTTCTCGGGAAGCTTATGGAGTGAGCTATCAAGCGGGACTTCCGGCGATTGGATTTTTTGGTTTATTTTCAGGAACCCTGGCCGGACTCTTTGGCATTGGTGGGGGGATTATTAAAACCCCGGTGATGCTGAAGATTTTCAAAATGCCCGCCAGACGAGCGACATCCACCGCTCTCTTTATGATTGTCTTTACTAGTGCCACAGCAGCCATTTCTCATTGGCAACAAGGACGCCTTGATTGGAATCTTGCACTCCCCTTGGGGGCGGCTTTCTTCACGGGCTCTTTGATAGGAAATAATGTGGTGGGAAAAGTAAAAGCCCAGACGCTTGAAAAAACGCTGGGCCTAGTAATGATGGCCGCTTCAATTGCGATCATCGTTCATGCTTGGTTTCTTTAGCGTACGACTTTAAGTCCTACACTATTCCAATACATCATGCCGCCTTCCATATTATAGACCGATTTAAATCCCAACTCTTTTGCCATCAGTGTGGCATTCGCTGAGCGTGCCCCTGAGCGACAGATAAAGATTGTATCGGCATCTTTGTTGGCCGAGGCCAGAAAACTCTCAAGCTCAGGTCCCAAGGTTTTTAAAACAGCACCTTCAATATGGCCCAACTCCCCTGTGTATTCATCTGGACGACGAACATCCACTAACACCAGTCCCGCGAGTTCATCTTCTTTGGCAACTCGAACTGTTGGTACACCGCTTTGATCGAATGGTTTTAATTTCATAATTCTCCTAGAGCTTTCCAATTTTTAATTGTGGATTGAGGGGAAGTTTCAAATAACTTTTCCCGTTATCCTCACGCGGGGGCAAATGACCAGCATCTATATTAACCTGAATACTTGGAAGCAAAAGACGAGGTGCTTTCAAAGTTTTATCACGCGCTTCACGAAACTGAATATACTCACTCTCTGAAGTCGTCGCCTTGAGTTGAATATTGTTTTTTTTGCTCTCCCCTATGGTGGTCTCATATTTCAGCTCACGACCGTTAGGCATATAATCATGACCCACGAAAACTCGTGTTGAGTCAGGCAAAGAATAAAGATTCTTTGATATCGAGTTATAAAGGTCTCTGGCACTACCTTTAGGGAAATCACAGCGGCCAGTTCCGTAATCAGGCATAAAGATAGCGTCCCCTGTAAAAACGGCATCGCCAAATTGATAACTCATACACGCTGGAGTGTGACCCGGAGTTGGAATCGCCTTCATCTTTAAAGTACCAAAACTGTATTCCCCGAAATCTTTAAAAAGGATATCAAACTGTGAGGCGTCAGCTTTCAAGTAATCAATATGAAAATGCGCCTTGAACACTTCTTGAACAACTTTGATCTTTTCTCCAATGGCAATTTTCGCCTCTGGAAATACTTGTTTTAAAACTTGTGAACTCGACAAGTGATCGGCATGGGCATGAGTTTCAAGAATGGCATGCAGCTTGATGCCTTCCGACTTAATGTATTGAATGACTTCTTCAATACTTCGATCCTCTACAGTCCCGGAGGCCTGGTCAATATCAAGGACAGGATCGATGATCACACCATCTTTAGTTTTTTCGTCTGAAACAACGTAAGTGAGAGTAAAGGTGTCCGGGTCAAAGAAATGTTTGATTTTCATAATAATTCCCCTGCAATTTTACTCATAGCAACGATGACCACAAGAGTAAAAACGATTTGCCTCATTTTGTGTAACACTGTTTTTGAAATAAGCTTAGTTGATAGTTGAAGAGCGATCGCAGTCATTAAAATTCCTAATGCTAGGAAGAGGGTCTGAGTATCAATCGCTGGAATGAGTCCTTTTTGAATTTGAAATAAAATCGAAAAAATTGACGATATCGCAACCACAACTAAACTGGTGGCGACGGCTTTTGTCTGTGAAAATTTAAAGATACTGATAAAAATAGGCATCAAGAGCACTCCCCCACCAAGCCCAGTTAAAGTGGTAAGCACTCCTAAAGTGAAGCCGACAATGATAATAATTGCTACCTGTGTGCGACGACCGATTTGAGTCGTATTCATATTTTGATGCTGAGGCTTCCACACACTGTACAGACTATAAAGAGCAATCAGCGCTAAAAGTATCCCAACGATGGCTGGCGATATTTCCGCTTTCAAGGGTACCGCTAAAAAACTTCCTGCGATCGAGAAAGGAATGAGGCCGATGGCGAGTTTTGTATTCGCTTCCATCCTTTGCGGGAAAAAATTGAAACTTGCAGATAGCACGACAGCAATAAGTGAAAAACTCGATGCCTCAATCAATGTCATTTTTTGTAAATGCATGAAGAGCGGGATAGCAATGAGGGCGCCCCCTGAACCAGTCAGGCCCATGACTAAACCGATTAATAATCCTGCTGCCAGCATTTCCATACCCGGAGTTTAGCCCCACCTGATTAATTATTCAATTGATTAATTGAATAGCAAGTGATATAATAGTTATTACAAGAGGTTATGCATGGACAAAAAGCTCGAAAAACTCAAATCTTCGCAAAACGATGTCTTTGAAGGCATGGCCTATGTGCTCGCCAGTCTCAGCGCACCCGTGCGTATTAAACTCATGCATTTTCTTGCTCAGGCCCCCCTCACTGTTGAAGTCCTTTCACAAAAGATTGATCAATCCATCGCTAATACCTCGATGCATTTGAGAAAGATGCTTAATGAGAAAGTCGTCAGTGTGGAAAGCGTAGGTCAAAAACGTCTCTACTCTCTTCATCCGGCAGCCTTTGAATTTTGGGAACAATGCCAAGACTTTATTCAGAAAGTTCATCCTGAATTAAAGCTTCCCACGGAACAAATTTATGGGGACATAAACTGGACTCACACTTTAGAAGAAAGCTTCAAAATGCTTGAGGATGGAAAAATTATTTTCTTAGATGTACGTCCTCGCGATGAGGCTACGGCCATGACAACAAATAAAAGCTTTTTGCACATCCCATCAAATGAACTCGAGAGCGAGCTTAGTAAGCTTTCAAAAAAGAAAGCAATCGTAGTCTATTGTCGTGGCAGGATGTGTGCACTTTCGGCCTTTACCGTTAATTATTTAAGAGAGCGAGGCTACAAAGCCTTTCGCTTGAAAGAATCTTGGTTTTCTCTCTCTCAATCACTGCAACAAAAGGAACTGGTATGATTTCGATCGTAGGCGGCGCCATTATCGGTATCGCCGTCAGCCTGATGCTCTTATTCAATGGACGCGTAACAGGGATAAGCGGAATCATCGGAGGGACACTCACTCCCAAGTCGAATGATACGCTCTGGCGGGGGACATTCATTCTCGGACTCTTGGCTGGCGGATTCGTCTTGAAATTTATTTTGCCCGAAGCATTTGAAATTAAATCCAGTGCTCAGACCATCGATTATATCATCGCAGGCCTGCTCGTAGGATTTGGCACTCTATTGGGGAATGGTTGTACTTCAGGACACGGAGTCTGTGGTATTTCACGCTTCTCCGTGCGCTCTATCATGTCGACTGTCACTTTTATTAGTTTCGGTGTTCTCAGTGTTCTTCTCTTTAAATATATCCGAGGTGGCCTATGAGAGCATTTATTTCATTTATCGTCGGTTTGATTTTTTCAGTAGGACTTGTCTTTGGTGGAATGACACAAGTTCATGTTGTAAGAGGATTTCTCGACTTATTTGGTGAATGGAATCTTGCGCTGATGGGTGTGATGATTGGCGCAATCAGTGTTCACTCCATCCTGTATTATCTAATTCGTAAGCGTAAAACTCCCTTGCTCGACACTCATTTCCATGTGCCCACGCGCAAAGATGTTGATCCGCGCCTATTAGCGGGTGCTGCACTCTTTGGACTTGGCTGGGGATGGGCCGGAATTTGTCCGGGGCCAGGCATTGTGGCGGCGGCCAGTGGTCAAAAAGAAATTCTCATTTTTATTGCAGCGATGCTAGTCGGTATGGGTTTATTTAAACTGGTAGAAAAGAAGTTGGGCTAAACCCAACTTCTTTTAAAAGTGATTACAAATCAAGGGCCATGTCTTGAATGATCGATCCTAGCCCATAGGGTACTGAGTAAGGTCGTCTCGATGTTGAACTTGAATCATGACCAAACCCAAGTTTATGAGTCCACTCGTGAAATACATTCCTTGCGACTTCGGCTGAATTATACCGATCGAAAAACTTTGTATTCATCCAGATCTTCAGCGTATTGGGATATGTATAACCAACCGTGCTTGTCGCATTATTGGTGTATAACTCTAGCTGGAGATCCATCGTATTGTTTTTCGCAGGATTAAGCGTTTCGCTGCCATCTAAGAGCTTTTGATAAATCTGGGCATTGGTAAGTCCATTGTTATCAACGAATTGAAAAACACCTTGATAGGAATGTTTCAACACTCTCTCTCGAAATTCATTTGTGCGCACAATTTGCTGAATGTGCTCCAGGGCCTGTTGAACTTTATCAATATCGGCTGAATCAAAATTGGTGAAACTGACTGTTGCCCCAAAAAGTGTCGCTTCAAAAGGCACTTCCCCTTCGACAGGTCCCTCAATCGGTGGAACATCCACGACCTCATCGCCTCCATCATCATCTGGCACGCATGATTCAGAGGTTTCAAGATTACCTTCAGCGGTTTCGGCTTGAGCAGTTTGCTTTTTACAAATTTCTTCTTTCGGATCGCAAGCGGTTAAGGTGAGTAATAGACCTAAAAAAATGAGAGTTGTCTTCAAGTGGCACCTTCCTTGGTAGCACGTTGAAGGATGCTCCTCCCAAGAACACCCCGTTACCTATCTATTATTCCAGCTCTTAATTCAGAGAGAAATTCCGGGCAAAAGCTTCCGGCCTACTAGACGGCCAAATAGTGATTTTTACTAGTTTTCCCTCTGAGAATGAACCTTTTCACGCTATAATTCGTCTTATAAGCACAACGTCTTTGAGACGTTTCAAGGAGTTCCATATGAAACAGTTAGCTTTATTTTTGAGTTTGATGCTGATGAGCTCAATCGCTTTTGCCAAGAAAGGCAAAGGTGGTGACGGTGAAGGAAAACGTGGGGAAAAAATGCGAGCCGAATTAGGCTTAAGTGATGAACAGCTCGAAAAAATGAAAGAAATTCGTGAGAAAAGAAAAGCTGCCCATGAAGGTCATCGCGAAAAAGTCAAAGCTGCGCGAGATGATTTTCAAGCGGCCATGAAAAACCCCAAAGCCACAAAGAGTGAATTGGTGAATAAGTTTGAAGCACTAGAGAAAATTCAGGCGCAAGGAAAGCGCGATAAATTTGAAATGATGCTGGAAATACGCAGTCTCTTAGATGAAAAGCAAATAGCTAAATTCCAAGAGAAGCGCGGTGAATGGCGCAAAAAGTGGAAAGAAGGCCGTAAAGGTAAGAGAGAAAAGAACGACTAATTATGATTCTTACTAAAACTGAAAATGCCTTCAAGGAACTGTACGCCTCGCAAGCCGGAGGCGTACGGCGCTTTGTAACTGGGATTGTAGGTAATGGCAGTGTCGCCGAAGAAATTACTCAAGAGTCATTTCTTAAGGCCTGGAAAGCCCTGCCCAGTTTTGCCTTTCGAAACACACTTAAAACATGGGTTTACTCCGTTGCACTCAACACAGCTCGCGATTGGCTCAGAAGTCATTCCGGTAAAACCTATGTCGCTCTTGATCCCGATGCTCTAGAAGCAACTGAAGTAGAGACACCTGAAACGCGAGCGGTTCGTGAGGCGTTAATGGAATTAGACGAAGACACCCGAGTTGTTTTGATGCTGCATTACTATGATGATCTGGCCTTGAGTGAGATTGCTAAAATTCTTGGTGTGCCCTCAGGCACTGTGAAATCGAGATTGTTTGCTGCTAAGGGAAAGTTAAGACCAAAGCTCGTTGCGAAAGGATTTGATGTATGAATGACTTTAATAAACTTGATAAATTTATGCGTCAGCATACTCCGCAAATAAGTAAAACGCTGGCACAGCCACAAGTTCCAAAAGCAGCTCGCTCATGGGCCCCTGCTCTCTTGGCCACGACTGCTGCCCTGGTACTTGTTCTGACCTTCACTCTGCGTCCGGATACTCGTGAGGAAGATACACTGGCCTCTCTCCAAGCACTCGACTGGGAAGAGAGTGGAAACGATCTCCCAACTGATGTTGCTGACCTGGTGGCCATCGTTGATTAGTTGATGGCCTTCAGTCCCACGATACCGCTGACGATAAGCACCAAGAAGAGAACTTTCAAGGCCCCGAGAGGCTCATGAAAAAACAACGTTCCAACAATGACTGAACCCACCGCCCCCACGCCTGTCCAAATGGGATAAGCGACACCGAGCGGAATGCTGCGCACTGAAAATCCCAAAAGCCCCATACTTACTGTCAGGGTTAACAAAAACAAGAGACTAGGCACGAGTAAACTTAGGCCCTGTGAAGCCTTCAAATAATAGGCCCAAGCCACTTCAAATATTCCTGCAACGAGCAATGCAATCCATGCCATTTTTCTCTCTCCTAATTGAAATTCATAGGTAAGATATCTTTCAATACGAGGAAGTGCCTATGAAAAACTATTTTGAACTCTCACGCGAAATTGCTCATTTGGGAAGCGCCTATTCTTTGGTGTATTGGGACTTTGAAACCCAAATGCCAAAAGGAACAGCGGAATGGCGCTCGGAGACGCTAGGTCATTTTGCAGGACTGTTACATGAGAAAAGTGTTTCTGATACTTATCTGAAAGCAGCTGAAGCGGCCCATGCGGAAGCCCAAGATCCCATCGAACGTGAAGCACTTAGAAAAGCTGTTAAAGACATAAAAAAGAAAAATATGATTCCACAAAAGTTGGTGGAAGAAATGAGCCAAGCTTCAGCGGTCGCTCATGGAGCATGGGTGGAAGCAAAAAAAGAAAAAAACTTCACTATCTTTGCTCCTCATTTAGAGAAAATGATTCGTTTATCTAAAGAGCATGCCAAAATTCTTGCTCAGGGGGCAGATTCTTACGATGCACTTTTAGAAGAATATTCACCCGGCATGACCTCTGCGACAGTCGCTGCTCTCTTTAATGATCTTCGTCCCAAGCTTCAAGACCTGATTTCTAAACGTAAAAAGCCACTGGGAAAAAAGTGGAGCGTTCCCATCGATGTGCAAGAAAAGATTTGTCATGATGTGGTCGATTGGATGGGATTCTCGCGCGAACATTTAACTCAAGCTCGTTCAGCTCACCCGTTCTGCTTGTCACTTCATCCCAGCGACGTGCGTATCACCACTCGCTACAATGAAAATGATCCGCTCATGTCGCTACTCTCGACTGTTCATGAACTGGGTCATGCTCTTTATGAATTACAACTTCCACAAAAATCCCCGGGCACACCTCATATGTCGGCCAACGGGATGGATCTCCATGAGTCACAGTCTCGTCTCTGGGAAGTGTGTCTCGCAACCTCACCTGAATTTTATCGCTGGGTTTATGCTTGGTTTAAAAAGAACGCTCCGTCGCATATTGAAGGCTGGAGCGCAGAAGAGCTTTTCCGCATGGGAAGCGAGGTGACTCCGTCTCTTATTCGTACAGAATCTGATCCCGTCACCTATGGCATGCATGTGATGATTCGCTTCGAACTTGAGAGCGCCATTTTTGATAATAAAATCCAGGTCGCCGATTTACCCAAGGCCTGGAATGAAGCCTACACACGCTATTTAGGCGTGACACCGGCCAATGATGCTGAAGGCATTCTACAAGACTCTCACTGGGCCAGCGGCTCATTTGGTTATTTCCCAAGTTATCTATTGGGCACCATGATTGCCTGTCAGCTCTATCAGACGCTTTTAAAAGAAAAGCCACAGCTCATGCAGCAAGTGGAACGCGGAGAAATGAAAGAAGTTCAGGCCTGGCTCAAAACTGCCGTTCATCAATATGGTCGCGGTAAAGATACACAGGCCATCATGAAAGATGTCACCGGACGAGAACTTTCCAGCGAGCCATTTTTACAATTTTTACAAGAGCGCTTTTTAGCATGATTAAGTTTCTATGTAGCCAGCTCTTCAGCGTCATGGGATGGAAGTTTGTAAATAATCTTCCAGAGAATGTGCACTCATTTGTCATGTTGGGAGCTCCTCACACTTCAAATTGGGATTTTGTTCCTGCCATGACGGTCGCTCAAAGAGTAGGTGGCAAAGCATGCTTTGTGATCAAACAAGAGTGGCTGAGCTTTCCCATGGGACTACTGCTAAAACCGATGGGTGCCATTGGGGTAGATCGATCTAAAATTAAAACGGGTGAAGTGACGAGCTCAACGGATTTGATGGCGGATTTATTTCATCAATACCAATCTTTAATTCTGATGATCGCTCCGGAAGGTACACGTAGCGCTAACGCCGAATGGAAATCAGGATTCTGGCATATTGCCCACAAAGCCCAGGTTCCGATCGCTTTGGCCTACGCGGACTACGCTAAGAAGATTGCCGGAATCGGCAAAATTATCGTTCCAACTCATTTTGAAAATGATATGCGCGAGATTATGAGTTTCTATCGAAGTATCACTCCGGCAGATCCTTCTAAGTTCATGTTGGATAAGCGCTTTTCATGATTTCTTTTTTACGTCTTATTCTTATTTGTCTTGTTGCCGCAACTATCGCATCAGCGTCGGTCAGCTTTTTTCTTAACTCTCTCAAGGCCATTACAGATCTAAGAGAATTTTTACCAGGTCTTATTTATTTTCTGCCACTCGCAGGCCTTATCATTGGTATTTTTAATCATAAATTTGGCCGTGTAAGTGGGGGTGGTCTCCATCTCATTCAAGAAGAAATTAAAACTCCACGTAAAATTTTAAGCTGGATGACGGCTCCCCTCATCTATCTTGGAACACTCTTTTCTCATCTGGTAGGCGCCTCCACGGGTCGTGAAGGTGCTGCCATTCAAATTGGAACAAGTCTGGCCGATCAATTGAACCATTTCTTCTCACTTGATCCCTTTGAGCGAAGAACTGTGCTGTCTGCCACACTCGCCACCAGCTTTGGTGTTGCGATTGGAGCACCTGTTGCTGGGATAATTTTTGCGTGGGAGATCTGTAAAGCGGGCCGCTGGCGCTCACTTCCCTACTCAATCCTTGCTACATTATTTGCACTCAAACTCACGCCCTATTTTGGACTACCTCATATCTCATGGCGAATACCGACGATTCCTCACTTCTCGTTCGATATGCTCTGGGGACTTCCAGCAATAGCGATTGCCATGGCCTTTATCGCTAATATTTTTATTTGGAGTCACTCCAAACTCGATAGTGTGAGTAGGCGCTTTATCCCTTCAACGATTCTTCGAGGGTTAGTGGGCTCATCGCTCCTACTTGGACTTTTTCTTTTGATCGGTCATTCTCGTTTCGCAGGCCTTGGACTCAACACCATTGAAGCCACACTCCAAGGAGTGAGCGAGCCTCATGATCTATGGTTTAAATTATCCGCAACAATTCTCAGCTTAGTGGCCGGACTCAAAGGTGGAGAATTTACTCCGTTAGTTTTTATCGGCTCAAGCCTAGGTGCCGCTCTTTCGCAAATCCTTCCCTTTTCATTCGATTTCTTAGCAGCGCTTGGATTTGTGACACTCTATGGATGTGTCATGGGAGCACCCTGGACGATGGCGGTGATGGCGGCTGAGATTTTTTCACCGGGCATTTTTCCCTACGCTTTAATTGTCACATCAATGGCAAGTCTTCTGACTCGTAGACCAGCTAGATAGCTGCTGGCGCAATATCTTTTGGGATAAAGCTTCTATCAAGCATTTCACCCATGCTGATATTTCTCTCTAAGAGTCCTGCTTCCCGGGCCATATCATGAATTTCAGAGAGCTCTTTATCTGTTGGAGTCAGCATGCGATAGCTCACACGATCTGTTGGTTGAGTTAAAACATGACGAATAACTTTTTCATCTTGTCTGAAATAGGGAGCCACTAGTTCAGCTGCTTTCAAGCGATTTTGCTCGGCCCACTCACCACTTTCGGCAATACCCCGCACCAGTTCAGCGACAAGCTGAGGATCATTTTTAATCAAATCCTCGTGCACCACTAATACGCAGGAAATAAACTTAGGCCATATATCCTTGGCATGATAAAGCACTCGCCCTGTTCCATCTAACTCCGCTTTCGCTGCATGAGGTTCACCAATGAAGTAGGCATCAATGGCTCCCGAAGCGAGAGCACTCGGCATCTCGGGTGGTGGAAGTTCAGTGAAGATTAAATCGGAAGGATCCATACCCAGGTCTTTCATTAATTTTCGAATGACCAGGTATTGATTTGAATAGCGGGTAGGAATACCAAAACGCTTTCCTCTTAAATCACGCAAGTCTTTAGCGGTATCATCCTTGCGAACCATCACCGTTGAACCATCACGATGACCAAGGTAGACGATTTTACCAGGAATACCCTGTGCTCTCAGTTTCATTGCTAACGGAGCAACAAAAAATGTCGCCTTGAGTGCTCCCGCCTTAAAAGCTTCTGTGACAGTAGCAAAATCGGTGAAACGCTGAGAGACGAAACGATAGCGTCGACTCGATTTGGTGGCAAAATCAGTTACAGGGCATGTCAGGTGACAAGTCACCGGTAAAAAACCAACATTCAAAGTTTTCTCTGCAGTGAGCATAGGTTTTTTGGCACGCTCATAGCGATGCCAGCTGACAAACGCGATGAGAAGACCAAAACAAGAAAAAATAATTAAGACCTTTTTCCCCATTAGCGCAACTCCTTCCAAATACTTTCGGCTAGAGTTTGGTCATGCGTGGGATTTTGAATCGTTTTTTTAATACTCGCTGGCTTACCTGCTAAAAGAAGAAGTCGATCAGCAAAGTACAGGGCCTCGGGAATATCGTGAGTCACCATGACGACGGTGGTGGGTCGCTGCTTAAGAATACGTGCTAGATACTCACGCGTTTCCATACGAGTCAGATAATCTAATGAAGAAAAAGGCTCATCAAGCAAAAGACCTTCCGGGTGACCGATAAGGGCCCGAGCAAGTTCGACTCGTTGACGAAGACCGCCCGAGAGTTCGTGGGGAAAAGTATTGAGATGTTCAGCGACATTGAGAGTTTCCACCAGCTCGGTAAAACCCGACTTAGCTTCAGCAGGGGCTCCACGCAAACCAAGTAAGATATTTTCCTCACAAGTTAACCATGGATAAAGTCCGTCTTGCTGATGAACTCGCCGAAATGTTCCTGTTCTTTTTATTGTTCCTTGCGAAGGTTTTCTATCAGCTGCGAGCAATTGTAAAAGTGTACTTTTACCGCAGCCACTCATACCTACGATGGAAATAAATTCTCCATGCTCAAGACTAAAACTCACTCCATCAAGCACCTGCCGCTCACCGTAAGCGAAAGCCAGGTTTTCAATTTGTAAAACCTTAGCGCTCATGGCCCCACCTTAGCATCGGTGTTTTACGGAGTCGCTCGAGTAGGACATCTGCTGTATGGGCCAAGGCACCTATCACAATAATGTTTAAAATGAGTAAATCAATTCGCATGCCATTGCGAGCATCCATAATGGCAAAGCCCAATCCTTCGCGACCCGCTAACATTTCTGCTGGCACTAGAATGATCCAACCTAACGTTGCGACCAGGCGACCCGTTTGTAATAAGCTTGGGGCAATGGCGGGAAAAATAATCTGTGATAGAAGCTCCACACCCTTAAATGAATGATCGCGTGCGACTCGGAAGTACACTTCGGGCACACTTTGCACCGCCTGGGCCGTGGCAAAAATCCAAGGTAAAACGCAACCGATAAAAACTAAGAAAACGACGGGCGGATCACCGACTCCAAACCAGACAACCGCAAAGGGAATCCAGGCGAGTGGAGAAATACTTCGAAGGAAATTTAATGGAGGTATGATAAAGCGACGAAGACGTGCATGGTGACCTAACCATAGCCCAACCGGAGTGCCGAGGAGGACAGCCAAAAAAACGCCTGAGATATGACGAAACAAAGAAGCATAAATATCAGCGAGCAGGCGACCTGATGTCCATTCGCCTATCACTGCTTGAAAAATTTCCGCCCAAGTCATGTTAGTCATTTTTCTTCATCAGTCCTTTGAGTAACCAGACATCACCTAGTAATGAGCATAAAAAACCACCGGCCAAAAGTATACCCAGCATGCGCGGAGGTTCAAAATAAGATAGAACAAAGGTGAGTGAGCATAGCGCCATCACAATCGAAGTTTGCAAGGAGCCAAGGCCATGTTGCTCAATACCCTCTTCAATGGTCTCCCCTTGAAACATAAACATGATGGCATTATCACCTGTTAGACCAATGAGAGTGGAAGCCACGATACAGGTCACAAAATTGATTGAGATGTCACACAAAAAAATGGCGGTGAGCATGGTCGCCGGTCCCCAGAAAGAGGCCAGCACAAGGCCTGGGGCCTGTCTGAAATGACCTGTCAAAACTCCCAGAATAGCGACAATAAAACCAACTGAAAGCACACTCCCTACCATGCTTTCAAAGAGCGTATGAATCAGGCCTTTAGAGAAATCTGCAAAGCCAATGAACTCTCCTGCCAACCAACATTCTCTGCTAGGGCAAAGTCCATCTACCTTTTCTCGAAAACGATTCACTTCCGCAGTATTGGTTGTTTTAAGATAAAGGATGTCGCGCTCTTCTCCGCTTGCAGAAAGATAGCGCTGGCTCATTTTAGTAATACCTAGCTCGCGCGCAACCATGCTTTTTACAAGTGGGTCAGAATTTTTATCCGCTACAAAATCTACCACTCCATCCCAAGTCTCTGTGTGGCTAATTAAGTTGTCACCCTTGATGACGGCGCGAATCTTTGACTTAAATTCAGAAGTCACATCATTGGCAAATATCAATCCTGCATCGGCTACCCAACCTCGGTCCTCTTTGATGAAATCGAGCGTCTGTTGAAAAGGATGATCTTTAGGAAACATCTCTGACGGAGTTTGTGACAACCGAAAATTTTGTACTGAATAAAAGGCACTAAAAAATACTCCCAATGCCAAGAAGGAAAGAAAACGAGGAGGTGTTTTATCTAACCAGCGTAAAGGGGCTTTTTGCCAGATTGCTTTTTGTGGCGCAATCCAAGGCCCCAAACGGGGAAAAACCTTCATCACTGCTGGAGTAAGTAAGAAGAGCGCCATCCATTCCAGCATGGCACCTAAAGCCGCCCAAGCGCCAAAACGCTGAATGGTTATCAAATCAGAACTAAGGCTTAAGGAGAGAAAAGCAGCGGCAGCAGAAATCGAGGTAAAAAAACACGGCACCGAGACTCGCTTAAAACATTCCTTCCAGCTCAATTCATTTTTCATCATCTCATGTGAAACAAAAATAAAATCTTCGAGAGAGGCCACCGCTAACATTAGAAACAAACAAACAAGCAGTGGATCAAGAGCGTGACCTATCCATCCCATACCACCATACACGACTAGAACAGAAGATATGACAGTAAAAAAATAAACAAAGCCAGCGCGCCACTTGCCAAAAAGGACTCGGAAAGCAAACACGATAAGTAAAACAGCAAAGATATTGATCCACTGAGCTTCCGCCAAACCAATCATGGTAAAATATTCTTGGGCCGATGTTCCAGTGAATTGCAGATCTAGGGGAATAAGCTCTTTAGTTTCTTTTAAAAGCGTTTCAACTAGTAGTGGATCAAAGGTTCCATACTTTCCTGGCGAGTCCAGTGGAGCAAGGCTTAGAACAACACTTAAATCGTTTAATGCTGGGCCACTTAACAAATGCGACCATGGTGTTGTTTTTAAAAACTCTAATGAAACTTTCTCTTTTTTATCTAAGAGACACACATTTTCTAGCAAAGTGGGATAGTAGGCCTGATCTTTTGTGATTTTAATTTTCCTAAGATCAAAAAGGCTCATGCTATTGGTAATTTCGCTATGATTTCTTTCTAATTGAGAAATCGCCGTCTTCACATGGCATAAATCACCGGCAGTAAATCCTCCCGTCGGTGCCTGAACCAGAAATCCAAATGAAGACTGACCACCAAAAAGTAGCTTGGATTTTTTTAGATCTTGCGTGGACGTAAGCTGAGGATCAAGTTGGTCCTCAATTGATACAATTTGAGTTATACGAGGAACACCCAAAGCAAAAAACAGAACGACGACAGAAGTGAATATGATGGTGATCCAAGCATGACTCTCGCAAAAATCGAGGAGCGTATGGAGCCAGCTTTTAAATCGCAGCAGGACTGGCGACATAAGGCCCTTTAGCGAAATAAACTTTCATGGATTTTAAAAATAACGCAAATACTTTCTTACCTGGATCATCACTTAAACTTGCGAGTTTCATCTCGGCTTGACTCATGATCGCTTTGGCGGCATTGGTTTCTACATCAATCCAGGCCTGAGTACGAACTGTATCTCCCCAAACATCTTTGGGGAGATTGACTAGGCCCTTACTTAAATCATCATCTAAATCTCTCACCGTTGAGCACCAGGCGAAGATATCCAAAATCTCTGGAAGATCTCTAGTACGCAACTTACTCTGCATGACGGCCAGAACTATATCCAGCGAGGCAGTAAACGTTTTGTGATGCTGTTGGCGCAAACTGACGGCATCTAGCACTTCTTTATTTTTAACACGTTCACGGTCACGCAACATGGCGTGGATAACATTATCGATATGAGTACGAATTTCGGCTTCCTCTGGCATCCCATCAATTTGAGTCAAAAAGGCATGCATGAGGCGCTGGAGATCAGACTCATTCCAATGATTAGTATTGATAGATTGTTGTAATTCTCCAACTAATAATGCTGGTTCGCGATCACAGACCCTATCCCCATCTAAATAATCATCAATAAGTTGTAAGGCACAGAACCCATGGCGCATCTTTTGCGCTAAACGGTAATTTTTGAAACTCAAAAAGTAGAGCGCCAAGCCAACAGTACCGTAGCGTCGATGACGACGAGTAAAGTGACAGAATTGTACGAAGCATAACCACTCTTCCGATAGCCTTATATTCTCTTGTAAATCTTCATCGTTTGAAAGTTCTGCCATAACCTCAGCTACAGGCTTTGGAGCAGGAGCGTGGGCAGGACGGGGGCCCTTCCACATTTCAAAATAGATTTTCCAAAAGCTCGGTTGCGCTGCAGTTGGATCGACATGCTTGGGCAAGTGATTCCATGGTAGTTTGGGATTGGTGTGATGAACTTGATGATAATGATAATTTAGAAAGAAAGCGCGGGTAATAAAATTAGTTTTAAGATTCCAGGCACCCTTCAAGACATCGCGCTCTGACCAAGCGTGATCAGCATACTGAAGTGAGCCCCACACCATTCCAAAAATCCAGTAGCAAGTGAAGGTCGGCCAAAACTTGAGTTCAAGTAGTCTTGCAACAAAAAATAAAAGACCGATCACCGCAATGAGTTCAAAACGAATTCGCCATTTTTTAGGATGATCGATAAACGGATGCAGCATGATAGCGCCCGTATGCTTAATCGCCTTATTTTCCGTTTTTAATAAGCGATAACTCCACGGGCAGATAAGATAAATAAACCAACCAAACGGAATCGTTAGCCAGTAAATGCCCGTTAAGATTGAATAGAACTGAGCTCGCTTCAAAAAAAGATTATCGTCAGGATAATACATATCGAACATTTCATGATCTGTGCGATTACGAAGATGATGACCAAGATGACAAACACGCTGGAAAGTCAGGCCAGTTGGAAAAAGCGCACCGTTAAGAAATCCCATCGTTTCATTGAGCCAAGGCTTCCATGAATAGACACGATGAACAGCTTCATGCAAAAAAGCAAAGATGGTATTGGCGACGTATGAAAATACCACGACAGCGAGCAATTTTTGCCACCAATCATTACTGTGTGAAGCGACATAAAGACAGGCGCCCCATAGAATGAAAGCGGCCAAGTTTATGAAGATATTGAGCCACTCTGATGGCCGTGCGCTTTTCATGCATCAATCCAATCATGTCTCCCTTAAGTTGTGAATCATCCTCTTGGCTTAATCCTAGGCGAGGGTATAATCATTGGGTGAAGACGCTAGAAATCCCAAAAAGTTGGTATTACGCAGGAAATGATCAGCAGTTTACTGCTAGGCCTAAACTTATCTCTCTTCCAGCTCAACAAGTCGTCGTCTATCGCACCTCTCAAGGCCAGCTTAAAGCCGTTGAATCCCGCTGCCCTCATATGAAGGCCTCACTGACACGTGCACGTGTATCTGGGCAACATCTCGTTTGTCCGATGCATAACTGGGCCTTCGATTCTCAGGGAAAATGTGTCTCAATACCTGGTGCTAGCAAACACGATATTCCACAGTTTGCGTGTCTCAAAACGTTCTCGGTAGCCGAGTGGCGCGGTCATGTATTTATCCACACCGATCCTAACCACAAAGGCGAGTTGCCGTTTTTTGAGAATGAAAATCTCAGTGAATATAAGAGCGCTCAAGTTCGCGAGTTAAATGGAACAAATCACTGGAGTCTTTCAGCGGGCAATGCTTTTGATCTCGCCCATTTTGAGTTTGTCCACTATCGCAAACCCACCGCTCCCCCGCAGCTCATTCAGACGAGCCAAACTTCTCTGCGCTTAAAACTTAGCTACGATATTTTAGGCAAATCTTTAGCAGATCGTTTTTTGATTAAACGCTTTGGAGAAAAAGCCACTCTTGATTATACCGTTCACCACGGCAATATGATTTTGGCGAAAACTCAAATTGGTAAGTTTGAAAACAGAATGATGATTCTCATTCATCCGGCCGAGGTTGGTTTCAAGGCCTGGCTTTTTGTTCTCGAAAAACCTTCACGCTCGCCAATTAAGAAATTAAAGCACGAACTGGCTGCTTATTTTTCATATCAGTTTTTTGCCAATGAATGCCAAGAACTCGAAGGAATTTCTTTTGAAACAGAAAGAAAAGGACCTCGCGATGAACTTCTTGGCCAGTACTACGATTGGTTAAAGACTCAAACTTCCCAGGAGAAGCCCTCGCCTTCTGGCACTTTAGATACTACTTTGTGGCAAATCACAGAGAGTATCAATCCTGTGACGATATCCCAAACATGATGTTGCCAAGTAAACAGCACCGCTAAACAAATCAAGATCGTCCATAAAGAATAAACAATCTTCTCTTTCCAAGTAACCTTCGACCATAACGCTAAAATAGCAATTCCTGAAAACGTTATATGAAGCGAGGGAAGAGTGTTGTTGGTTCGATCAAAGGTCCACACCAGCTTGAATAAGTAATCCCAAATGCCAGGCACACTATCAGGGCGCAAAAAACCAATCGGAGCAGGAAACATATAAAAGATCGCTCCGGCCATGACGATGGCCACTGCCATAGTACGGCCCAAACGGCGCAACTCAGCTGGGCTAAAATAAAACAGCGGAGCAATCGTTAAAAGATTGAGTGAAACATAAGGAAGAATCATCCAAGGAATAAGCGGAATAGAGAGTTCCCAGTCGTAGTAAAATCGAAAATGACGCTGGACTTGATCAGCACGCCAGTTGGTATAGCCGTAGACTGCGCTGAAGAAAGCCGTCAATAGAGTTGCGGTCCACAGGTATTGATAAACCTGAGCTTTGGTAGGGAGTTTTGCATTCATATTAATATGCCACCCGGTTTTGTCCCAGGTGGCAAGAGAAATCTATTCGATGATGTCAGCAAGAGGCATGGCCGCCATCCAAGTTCCCCATGTCTGAGAAAGGATACGCACATTCTTAGGAATATCTTGGCCCGAAGCTAGACTTGGGAAAATCTGACGATAAGCTTCGGCATTCCAATCAATACCACGGCCCACTTCGTAGTTACGTGTCTTAACTTTATGCTGTTTACCTGCACTATCTTTCAACACAACCACTTTCCACTCAGCACTGCGATCAAACTGAGTCGGCAAGAAAGACTTGAGATCTTGTGGAGGGTTTTCATAGAAAGCTGGCAAATCAACCACCACAACTTCGCCCGTCACTCCGCTGCGAATTTGTGCTTTACCATTAACCATAGCTTCCATATTAGCAATCGCAAGATCACTGCCACGCTCATAAGCGCGAGCAAAAGATGTATCAAAGATGAAGGCTTCAGTTAGTGGACGATCCTCTGCTTTGATTTGATTCCAGATAGAAGCCGTAAGATTTACGCTCTCTTTCAAGTGATTAAAAGAAAGTTTCATCCAGTCACGCCCATCTTCCACCAAAGTCGCATAATTGGCATAGGCCGGCTTACGTAGAATTTCTACACGCTTTGATGAGGGAGCTCCATCCACTTGCGAGAAGAAACCATCTACACCATAAAGCTTGCCCATATCTTGATAAAGCTTCATTGAATTCTCACCAGAGTAAGCACGCTGATAAGTCACTTGAGCTAAGAGCGCATGAAGAGAGCCTAGTGAACTCAAGCGCTCAACTTCACCTACTAAACGGTAGCGATCAATATCGTCTTGGAAAGAAGCCTTACCAAAAGCGAGCTTGTTATCCCAAACAATGGTTTTGTCTTTTAGATCGATTGACTGAATCCGTTTCGCTGTAACGAGAAGTGCATCTCTAAATGGTCCTGCGATATGTGCAATAAGTTCTGCTTCAGACTTAAACTCTGTGGCAACTTTGCCATCACGGACGTAAGGATTGCTGACGTACTCAAGACCTGCATGCCACTGCTCTGTCGGCAAAAGGATTTTTACGCTTGAAACTGCGCTTTTAACTGAAGTGAGAACAAAACTGTGAGCGATCTTGGTTTTTGAAAAGACTGGACGGCTTCGCCAAACGATACCGCGTAGTTCTCTCAGTGGCAGAAGTTGAGAAATGAAGAAGCGCTGATCCTCATCTCTGTACGTCTCGAACTTTTCTTCATGCTCAGTTAAAAAGGCTTCAAGCTCATCAGCTGTTTTGAGTTTTAGAAACTGATCACGTGTCTCTTTAAACTTGTCACTCATCATTGACTCATCACCCGCACCACTGCTGCTTGGGTTACGTTTCTGTGAACCAAAACGTGCTTTATTCGCCTTTACTTCAGCAGAAGTCGTCCACTTATACTGTGTGGCTTCTTTAGTAAAAGGCGCACCCGCTTTCAGCGTCTGAAAGTAAGGACTCGCTTTTGTTTTTGCCATTGCCTGTCCTGCGACAAGCGCCATGGCCAATATTAGGGTCTTTTTCACTTAAGCCTCCTCGTGAGTCATAATAAAAGTTGCATCTGTAACGTTACCGTTAGAATCAAAAAATTGTTTGTCTTGTAAGCGATAGAACGGAGGCATGGCCGAAGTCGCCTTTAAAGTTTGCCCCTCACCTACATAGGCACCTGGCCCCACACAGCTGAGTGTCCCCAAAATGGCTTTGCTCATAATTCTCGGAATACCAAAAACCAATTTTACTTCACCCTTCTCTTTCGTCATTAAGTGAGCCGTCACCTTAGAGCCATACCCAAAAACGACTCGATCACCGACATCTAAGAAGGGACGATCGGCCACAAGCATTTGGGCTGACCAATAAACGTAGCGACCAATTTTAGCTCCCCATAATCTGAGCCACACACTGTAGAGTGCGGGAACCATGCGAATAATCTCTTCAAGAAATGGAAAGCGCATAAAAGGCACTTGTAGTTGAGTGGTAAACCACCAGACATAGCTTTTCGCTGAAGGCACAGGCTCGTTATTATCTGGCATGCCCCAAAGACCTACCGCCGTTCGGGCCAATAAAGGGGGTAATAAATAAAGCATCGCAAGTGAGAGCCACCAAGAATAAGCAAGACCGACAGTGATCAGACCAATCGCAAATAGAAATGGAAAATAGTTAAGTGCAATCCAGAGGGCCATGCTTACCACCCCAAGAAGGCAAAATGCCTAAAGAAGGAATCTGACTCGCGTTTTAAAGCACGACGAAAAACTTTTCTCGTGGCCGGAAATGCCGGATGAACCCACAGTACCCAGGCAGCAAAGCGCGCCGTCATAATAGTACGACCTAAAAATGATTTTTTTGGGAAGACTTGTGCCATTAAACGCCACGAAGGCAGTGCGAGACTGTATTGAGTCATTATCACACACAGAAGAGTGGCAAAATAAAGTTTGGCACGTTGGAGTACATTCATCTCTTTGAGTTTTTCACGCAAGAGTTCAAAGTCTTTGGTGATATGAATGGCTTCATCAAGAGCATGGTAATGCACCAGACTCGACCAACGTGTTTTCTTTTCTTTTTCCTGCGCTTTCAATGTTACATGATATTGGACAGCGTAGATTTCGGACTTGGCCCCAGGAAGAAAAACACAAAGCGGTTCCCACTTATAAAGCCAAGCACAGAAGCGACGGTAAAAATCGCGGCGATAAAGTAGTAAAGAATTTTTAGGCCACTCTCCATTGGTAGATTTATGCAGATAATCTCGAAATGCATCAATATGCAAAATCTCATCATCGATAAAGGTCTTAAGACCTTCATCAATTACATGTCCTTGGCGCTTGAGGGCCCTTGAAGCAATTAACAATCCTTGCTCAAGATGAATGATGACTTCGGCATTTATCTGTATGAAACCCTGACATAGCTTAGCTTTTTGTTCAGCGGACAACTTATGCCAAACACCAGTTCCATAAAATGGGATGGCTTCTTGAGAAAAGCTCTCATTCCCCCAATTTTCTTGGTAGTAATTTTGCCAATGAGATGGGTAATTTGCGCTTATATGCGCCGTGGTTGCGACTGTCATCCCAAGCAGTATAATTTCACATGAACACGACTACAAGGAAGCAAGCTTGACCAGTAAGCGAGCGGTTTATCAAAACCAAGATATAACAATTCCAGGTACACTAAATGTTATCATCGCCTTAGTCGCGTACTCTGTTGCTGTTCTGTGTCTGTGGGGGGCCGCACGAGCTGAAAACTGGTGGCAATACCTGATCGCCGCCATCGGCTTCTCCTATATCGGCAACACACTCTTTTCTCTTTTACATGAAAGTGTCCATCGCACCTTTCACTCCAAACGCCGAGTGAACGATTTTTTTGGCATGATCTCCGCCGCTTTTTTCCCAACAGGCTTCACTCTCCAACGGGCTTTTCACTTAGGCCATCATCGTCGTAATCGCACTGATGTTGAAATGTTTGATATGTACTATCCAAGCGATAGTTGGCTGTTAAAATTTTTGCAGATGTACACCATCTTGCTAGGTTTTTACTGGACCTCTGCACCTATCGCAGGCCTTGCTTACCTATTTTGTCCTTGGCTCTTAAACATTCCTCTCTTGCGCTCAGATGATCCACGCGTTCAACGCATGAGTGCGGATGCTATGCTTTCAGGAATTGAGAATATTGATCAAATCAAAGCACGAGCAGAGTTAGTGTTTACGCTTGTCTTACAGTTTGGAATTGCTTGGGCACTCGGCTTAACTTTTTGGAAGTGGCTTGGCTGTTATTGGGCCTTTGCCATTAATTGGGGCTCACTTCAATACGCTGATCACGCATGGACGAAACGTGATATTCGTCACGGGGCCTGGAACTTAAAAGTAAATCCCATCGTGCATTGGATTTTCCTTCATTATCATCACCACAAGGCCCACCATCAAAACCCTCAAGTGCCGTGGATTCATCTTCATAAATTTGTGAATAAAAATGAAGAGCGTCCAAGTCACTTCGCCATCTGGGCCAAAATGTGGAAAGGCCCAACACTGACAGAAGAAGCACGCCCCCAAGAGCTCGATCAACAGTTCACTGAAGCGCTATACGAAGGCCCTGCAGTATGAAAACTCATTACGAGATTTTCTGGGAGCTTTCAAGCGACATGCTTTCGCTGGTCGATTCAGAAGGACTCTTTCTCAAAGTAAACCCTGCTTGGTCTAAGATCTTAGGCTGGGAATTATCAGAGATGATCGGCCGCCCCTTTATGGATTTCGTGGCACCTGATGACAGAGCTCGCACCCTTGGTGAGTTTGAACGTCTTTTAAAAGATAAGCTCGATATACCCTTTGAAAATCGTTACATGCATAAAGATGGTACTAGCCGTTATCTCGAGTGGCGTACAACTACTGTTGATGGGATTTTTCACTGTGTAGCGAGAGATGTCACTTTCCGTCACCTTGATCGGGTACGCCTTGATATGGCCTTAAGTGCGGCAGGCATGGGTGTGTGGGAGTGGAACTTTATAAAAGATGAAATCCATTGGGATCGTCATGCTCTACTCATTTTTGGTAGCAACCAACCTATTGTGCAAGACGCCCTTATGTCTTGGAAGCGTTCGGTTCATCGCGATGACTGGGAGCGAGTGCAAAAAGAAATCTTAACAGCGGCTCGTGGTGAGGCACCCTTTAATACTGAGTATCGTATTTTTGCACCCGGCCCGATTTTAAAAACTCTCCGGGCCATCGGTCAGCTTGAACGTGATCCACAAGGAAAACCTGAAAGTTTAGTGGGTGTTGTCTGGGACGCTAGTCATGAAAAAGCTCAAGCTGAAACAATCAAACGACAACAAATCGAGATCACCAATTCAGCTCGTTTGTCAGCGTTGGGTGTATTGACGAGCGGAATAGCTCACGAAATCAACAATCCACTTTCCGTCATACAAGGAAAAACCGCTCTACTGCTTAAGCGTGTAAAAGAAAATCGTTTGGATAAAGTGAATCTCCCTGATGAGATACAAAAGATTCACGACACCTGCATCCGCATAACAAAAATCATCCAAGGAATGCAGGCCCTCTCGCGAGATTCAAAAGGTGATCCCTTTGTGGCTATCACAGTCTGTGAGTTAATCGACAAGATGATTGGACTTTGTGCCGAACGCATTCGAAATCACAAAATTCAAATTACCATTCAATGTGATGAATCAATTCGCATTCAAGGAAGATCTGAACAAGTGGGCCAAGTCATTTTGAATCTTTTGAATAATGCTATCGACGCCACGAAAGATTGTGAAAAAAAAGAAGTTCGTATTATGGCCCATCGTCGAGGCAATAAAATCATCATCAGTGTGAGCGATTCTGGCCCTGGTGTCCCAACTGATTTACGCGATAGAATCATGGAACCTTTCTTCACGACCAAAGATGTGGGCAAAGGCACAGGCCTCGGTCTTTCTATCTCTCGCGGTCTAATGGAAGCTCATAAAGGCCAACTTCTACTTGCAGAGGGACATCCGACCACCTTTATCCTTGAGTTTCCGAGTATTTAAACCCTCCTGAACATTTTACTTCCTAGAAGGACAAAGTCTCTTCTTCGAGGCATGTCTTAGGGCATGAAAACATTATTTATTACTTTAAGCTTCTTAAGTTTAAACCTTTGGGCGAATGATAAATACTACGGCGCCAAATCCACCGAGGCGATCCTTCGCTTTGCCGGAAAAATTGATGTCGAAAAGGGACTGAGTGCTGCCAAAAAACGCGAGCTCATCGATTTACAAGTCCAGCATCTTATCGGCCACTTCCAAGCTCCCACCTATCTAGAAAAATATAAACTGCCTGGCGTACCTGGCGAACAGTACAAAATTACTCTTGCTCGCGAACGAGTAAACAACGATCGCGCAGAAGTTAATTATCGTTATGAAGGTAAAGTTAATTTTCATCGCAACGCTTTTCGCCATTCAGACGAAGCAACGGTTGTTGTACATCTCCCGCTTAATCCTGAAACCATTTACGATCTTGGTGTTGTCCGAGGAAAAAACCGCTGTACTGATGAAACATATAATTCGCCCGGCGATTTTTTCTACTTCTGGGATCCAGATAAAGAAGGCTGTCCCCTCAAAGGTAACACTGAGGAAGTTTTACGAATTAATGCAAAACTCGAGCGATTGGCAAACACCACATCGACTTATCCTGAATATGATCGCCTATATAATAAAGATGTTTTAAAGCTTGCTGTCTTTGTCGGACATATTGATAACAGCTCTTCTAGAGACCTTGGCGCCTACGCATACCGAGGTCTGAGAGATCGCTTAAAGTCTGAACTTGGTTTGGAACTCAAGTCTGAAATTCGCGGCGTAAATGAAGGCAAAAACCAGTTAGCGAAGTTTCAAGGTTTCACCAAGACGCAACTGGGCACTGAACAAAAAATTGAACTCACACTTCTGTTGGCCGACACTGAAGTTGATAGTTCCGACCCAACATTTCATAAAGAGATTAAAAAAGCTTTTGAGCAAGCGGATGTCATTGGCTACGACGGACACTCTGGACTTGGTGGCAACTTAGATTTGAATAATCTCCCAACAATTAATTTTACTCGTGATTATCAGATTTTCTTTTTTAACGGATGCAGCTCTTATCCCTACTTCAATCGTCAGTACTTTGCTGCCAAACCAGGTGGCAGTCGTAATCTAGAGATCATCACGGCAGGACTCCCAACGCTCACAACGACCTCTGAAGACAATATGCTTGCCTTCCTTACTCCGTTTATTCGTGGCTACCAAACAAGCTGGCAGAATATTATGAATCGTCTGGAAGCCTCTAATGGGGACGAGAGCACTTATCTGATGGGTGTGAACGGTGACGAAGACAATCGATTCCGTCCCCGCTAAAGCTGAGGTAGACTAAAAGAAACGAAGGAGTTTCTTTATGTTTACCCCCGCCTCATTTGGGTTGCGATTAGGCGCATTCATTATTGATGTCATACTCATGAGCATTTTCCGTGGTGTGCTCATGTTTCTTTTTCTGGCGATAGGCCTACTCAAAAACAATACCCCTGAACAAGACCAACTCTTACAAGACATGGCCATCAACAAAGCTAGTCCGGAGTCTATTCTCGGAGCAACAGTAAAAATGGCTCTGGATAATGGAGAGCTGCATTTTTTTGGATATTTTTATCTTCTATCGATCGTGATTTTCGTTCTATTTATCGTTAAAAAAGGCGGCACACCGGGCAAGCTTGCGCTTGGGTTGCGGATCCAGGACATAAATAGCAAAGCGAATCCCAACTGGTTAAAAGCCTTGCTTCGCGAGACCGTTGGAAAAGTAATCTCTTCAATCATGCTGCTTGGTTTTCTCTTCCCGCTCTTTCGCAAAGACAAACGGGCCCTGCACGACCTGATTGCAAAAACTCAAGTGGTTAAGAAAGTAACGACATAAAAAAAGGGACCCATTCGGGTCCCTCTTTTTAGGATTTGAATCACCACAATTAAGCGGCTTTCTTGTTGTCCTTGTTCTGGTAGGCAGAAATGTCGACTACGTTGCTGGCCTGTTGGCTCGCAGTCTGGCCAGGGATACCACCCTTTTTAGAGGCCATGAGCTTCGCGTGGTTTTGCGCCTTCAGCTCTTTCTTAGTCAGTTTCTTCTTATTCTTGTCGCCCATAATTTCCTCCTTCGGAAACGTCCCGCAAAATTTGGGTTAACCACTTATCGGGCCTTCCTGGATTTTCCTGAGTGGTTTAGTCTTATATTATAGAATGCTTAAGGTTTAGTTGCAAAATCAAGCACTTAGGTTTGCCTATAAGGATTCAGTTAAGGCCCAGTTGCCCAAGATATGAGCTAAGCAGTTGATTCTCTTTAGACAAAAAGACCACCGGACGCTATAACCATCACTTCTCTTTTCAGTCTATGTCGGGGTGTAGCGCAGGGGTAGCGCACTTGCTTGGGGTGCAAGAGGTCGTAGGTTCAAGTCCTATCACTCCGACCATTTTCTTAAGATTAGCGTCTGTCTTAGATCAAACAAATAAAGCTATGATGTTTTGATGAAATCAAAAAGTTCAGACGAACATTTTTGTATTCTACCATGGATACATTTCGCCATTATGCCTTCCGGTGAAGTCTATAGTTGCTGTCGCAGTGATTTCGTCAAACCTCTCGGCCACTTCAAAACGCAAAATCTTAATGAAATTTGGAATGGCGATGAGTTCAAGCATCTAAGACTTGAGATGATGCAAAATAAAAAAATTGCCGCTTGTCAGGATTGTTATAATCAAGAAAAAGTGGGCCACAAAAGCTTAAGACAAATTTCAAATGAAGAATGGTCTGACGAATTTCCCCGTTTAGAACAAACGCAGCCGGATGGAAGCCTTAAAGATAATCTCACCCCTATTCACCTCGATCTGCGCTTCACTAATATTTGTAATTTTAAATGCCGCACTTGTGGCTCCGACTTCAGCACATCTTGGTACAGTGACTGCCAAAAGTTAGGTGTAAAAGATTATCAATTAGAATTCACCACCAGCGACAAAAAAGAGGAACTTTGGGCAGAACTCAAGGCCTATCTTCCATCAGTAAGACGAGTGTACTTTGCCGGCGGCGAGCCACTCATGCATGATGATCACTACAGGCTGCTCGAGGAACTGATTAAGCTTGAACACTGTGACGTGAGACTGACTTACAATACCAATTTATCCGTCTTAAGTTTTAAAAAGCAATCTGTCTTGGATTTATGGAAGCATTTTGATGATATTTATATTTGTGCCAGCCTAGACGGTATCGGCGCACAAGGTGAGTATGTTCGTCATGGATTAGATTGGAATAATTTCAAGATGAATCGTGAACTCATCAAAAGACAATTTCCCAAAATTAAATTTAATCTCTATTGGACGCTATCAGTCTTTAATGTTTTTCATATCGTAGATGCATTTAAGTTTTTTATAGAAGAAAACTTCATTGAATCAGGTCTTAACTTTGAAGTTAATATTTTGAATGACCCATCTATCTACTGCATTAAAATTCTCAATCAGAGTGAGCGTGAGCAGCTAAAGCTGCACTATAAAAATTTTATTGATAACTATCTCATGCACTCTCAATTTGAAGCGAAGGAAGAATTTGCCAAGATTCTGAGCTATATTTTGGCTTATTTGGATGAAGGTGTTTTCCAAAAAGAAAGAAAAGCCTTCTGGCTTTATACTCGCCAACTCGACCGCCTGAGAGGGGAAAATCTCCTAAAACTGTTCCCAGAGCTGCAAAATCTTATGCTTGAGCCGCTAGCAAACGAATAACTGATCAATTAACTATCATTTCGTTTTGATCATCAAAAATGACTGATCTTAGTTATAATATTCGCTATGGCCCAAGCTGGATCTTTCCTACATTACTTCGTCGGTCCGTTGAATAAAGAATCACAGGCCGTGATGGATGAACTTAAAAATCGTGGTGAATTCTGCGTTCCTACAATTATTCACGAAGAAATTGATCAAGGTCAAAAACAAGTTGGAAAGGTTGTAGTCATATTTTCTGATATCAAGTTCCTGCTCGAGTTCATCAAAGAACTTAATACGGCTGACTCTACACTTAAGATGTTTCTAGTGATTGACCAGAATGGCTCGTTTAAACCACCCGTAATGAAACTATTGTCCGATGCCAATATCACTCTCAGGGCCCCTAAAGATCGCAACCAACTATACACCGATATACAGAATTTTCTTGATGGAACTGATGCTCCATCAGATGAATTAGTTTTCAGCGCGAACACAAAAGAATAAACATGGAATTTTCTCAACAGATCAAAGAATTACATTTTTTAGTGGTTGATGATTTTGAGAGTATGCGCATGATTGTTATCTCTAGTCTGAAAAAACTTGGTATAACGAAGATCACGACCGCATCCTCTGGTAATGAGGGCTTCCAGATTATTCAGGCTTCATTAAAAACCAACCCTGTTCATTTTGTTCTCTCAGATCTCATGATGAAGAATGGAACAGGACTTGATCTCGTCAAATTAATTCGAGCTAATCCCGCTACGTCAACACTGCCTATTGTTATGATTTCTTCTATGAGTGAAGTAAATTACATCATGGATTGTGTTCTTGCCGGAGCAAATGATTATCTTACAAAACCATGGAAAATCGATGATCTTACCAAGAAAATTTCAGACATTGCTTCGGGTAAAAAGAAGTAGCTTATTTTTCAGTTTAACTCTTCTATCGCTCAACTCTTATGCGGCCCTTGAAGGACGCTGGACTGGTGTTGCTGGTGTATTAGTGACTGACGGTGAAACAACGATACTAGTTGATCCAGTTGTAACGAAACCTACTTTAAAGCACTGGATGTTCAATTCTGTTTTAGAAATTGATCAAGAGAAAGTCAAAGAAGCTATTAAAATTTGGAACAGCCCTTCAGTCGCGGCGATCTTTGCTTCTCACCAACACTTTGATCATTCAAGTGACATTGGGGCCTTTGCAGAGCAAACCAATGCGACTGTATATGGTGGAGAATCGCTTCATCGAATCGTAAAATTTCAGGCCCCCAGCGTTCCGTTTAAATTTGTTAAACACGAAGAAAGCCTGAATATTGGAAAGTTTAAAGTGACAGTTTTCAATCGAAAGCATGCCGCTATTATTCCGGCGCTGGACTACTATTTTTTACCTGGCAAAGTCCCAGAGGATTTCAAAGGTAACTTCTATGACTTTGAAGAAGGCGAAGTCATGAGCTTCCTTTTAGAGCATCCTGAAGGGAATATTATCGTCGACTCCGGAAGTCGCTTATATGAACCCCTGGCGGCATATTCCGGCAAGATCCTCGCCTACTTTATGGGAATCTCCAACAACAAGAGTCTTGATGATGTCGTCGCAAAACAATTCGGTATGATCAGACCAAAGTATGCCATTCCCATTCATTTCGATTTTTTCTTTATAAAATCAGAAACAATGGAGAAGTGGCATGTACCAGGTGTGAAGATGGATGAGTTGAGTCAAGTCGCTAAAGAAAAATTTCCCGAGATGAAATTCGTCATTCCTGAACTCCATCAAGTCATTAAGTTTTAAAGCGGCTTACAACTCATGTCACTTGGCGGACTGTCGGTGAAGATGGTCTTGCCACTGCTATCTTTACAGCGAAAGACTGTACCAGGTTTATAAGTACCGGGCTTAAATGAAGATCCCCCACCACTTGGTGTTGGCGGACTATCGATTGGTTTATCTATAGCGGGAGTGGGAACTGTTCCTGCGGCGAGTTTCCAGCACTGCTCATTTGAATTCCCCGGAACAGGAACTTTGCTAGCCGAGCTACTTATGGGTGAATCAACATAGTAGGGAGACGTTAGTGCGTTATTGAGCTTGGCCCCTTTCGGCAATAGACTCATTACACCTAAGCTTGATTCCGCCATGAGATTGGCGAGATTTTCTGCATTCACCCAACCATCATCGTAATTTTCTTGCCAGCGTTTACCGTAGCTATTTTGAATCCGAAACTGGAGTTCACAGTCGTTGCGATTACAAACATGCCGCTGACCAATGATGGTAGCTGAATGGTAATTACATTTACCTTGTCCATTGAGACTTGAACAAAAAGACGCCTCTAAAGGAGCTCCCGCTTTAAGCGAACGAAACACTTGATCGCGAAACTCTTTGAAACTTCTTTTTTTCTGAGTGGTACTTTCTAGTTTTACTAAATCAAAGTCAGGATAGAGAATCTGGTTCTGTAAACATTGCTTCGGTACAAGAAGCTGAAAGCGCAATTCCTGCCAAGTTAGATCTTTGACTTTATTTAAGACATTCATGACATCAGCGAGGTTTTGATCAAGGCCAGCATTGATCAGTTCTTGTGCCCAACACTCGCGGGCCTCATAACCGGTATGCTTTCTCAGCTGAGCCCATAGGCGATAGAAAATATCGTTTTCACTTGTTTCTGTGACGGGAATTGAAGCATTCCCAAGTTTTGCTTTAAAATCATCTTCGACTTCTTGCCACTGAGTATAAGCGGCACAACTTTCACGTGAAAGCTTGCGCCCATTGTGACGAAAATTATTCAAGACAGAACCTGGGTGACCACCAATTTGAATTGAATTTTCATAATAGGAATTAAACCGCGCTAAATGCAGAACCGAACCGGCATCACGATAACAATTGCTAGGATTAGCGGATTTTGAACAGCGGTGGTACTCAATAAGCATGACACTCGAATGAGCATAGCAGAGACCATAATTCCCTTGATCACGCACCGGTGGAAGATTCTTCAACTCCACATAGCTATCGTCACAAACACCCAGCATGCCAATCGGCTTGAGCTTGTAAGGATCGACCGCAAAAGTTTTCCACGAAACAAGACTGATGATAAAAAATAAGACGTATCTCATTTTTTACCCCGGTTATTTTTATAATAATCCCAACCTAGGATGTAGGATTTGTCTTTAAAGATGCACAGGCCATCTTCATCACCTGACTCGTATTTGCCTACGACATACTTACCATCATTTTCGATACAAAATTGAGCTGCTGGCTGACCGGTGAATTGATTCGAAGGATCGCGCAAAACTTTCGAATCACCTTGCTTCAAAGCGAGACAGTCTTTTTTGAGACAGCTCTCACTTACCCACAACTTCTCTTTCGAAAAAAGCTTAAAATTTTGATTCTCAGATTTAAGATCTTTGCTCTCAGATGCGAACAAAGGAATGGCCGTGACCATACAAAGAATGAATAACCAGCGTTTCATAACTACGTTATCGGAAACACTCATCCAAAACCTGAGCTAACTTGTCGACATTTTAAGAAACTTAAATATTTCCTAGAGTTAGGCCCTTATCGAGCAAGAATTCAGGATTAAAAACCTTCGAAGCATATCTCATCGCTGAATCGCACAGGACAGTGACAATGACCTTACCGCTGCCTTGGTGCTTGAGGGCGTATTCATAAGCGGCCTGCACATTTAAGGCCGCTGATGTTCCAACGAGCAGACCATCGTGACGAGCGAGATGGTAAAGCATGTTAATCATTTTTTGATCATCAATCTGAACAGCATCATCAATCTTCGCTTCTTTAAAATTGGCCGTGAGCCGCATGATGCCGATGCCTTCGGTAATCGAAGAGCCCGTGGATTTCATTACACCCAACTTAATATGACTAAAAAGTCCGGAACCGAGAGGATCTACCAAAACTGTTTCAATCGAGGACTTTTGTTCTTTTAGATAACGAGTCACTCCGCCAATCGTGCCACCGGTACCTGAAGCCGCTAGGAAAGCATCCACTTTTTTATTCGTTTGCTGCCAGATTTCAGGTCCCGTCGTGGTGTAGTGAATATTAAAATTAGCGGTATTTTCAAATTGATTGGCCCAAAATGCGCCTCGCTCTTCAGCAATTCTTTTAGCGGTATGATAAAAGTGCGCCTGATTGGCAAAGGGACAAGGGGGTACTGTGATAAGTTCCACACCAAGAGCTTTCAATGTTTGATATTTTTCCTGCGCTTGATTATCCGGCATAACAATCACACAGCGATAACCTCTTTGAGCTGCAAGTGTGGCAAGACCAATACCGGTGTTGCCGGCGGTGCCTTCGACAATCATGCCACCAGCTTTGAGTTCTCCTGACTTCTCGGCCGCCTCAATCATGCCAAAAGCGGCGCGATCTTTGACACTGCCACCTAAATGCATAAATTCGGCTTTACCGAAAATCTCACAACCGGTGAGCTTAGAGAGAGATTCGATTTTAATCAAAGGTGTGGGCAGTAGCATAAAGCTCCTTACATCCAAAAACTTAAAAGATAATTCCACATTGGTACTGATAAAAGTGATATCGGAATACTCACTCCCACCATCAAATTTGCCAACTCTTCATCCAGACTAAATTCTGAAGCAATAACAGCAGAGGTAATCATTGTGGCCATGGCAGCCTCAAGTAAAGTCACACGAGTGACAAAATCAGTTTGTCCAAAAAATCCGATATAGAGAAGCGACAAGAGCATAGGAGCGAGAATGAGTTTATAAAACAAACCTAGACTCAACGGACGGCCATAGCGCTTTAAAATTGGCACTGAAACTTTAAGTTGAAAACCAACTGCGACGAGCGCAAGGGGAACGAGCGTATCACCTAAGCGTACTAACACGGTGTCTACGATGCCAGTGAATACAAAGCCAATACTCCCTAAAATCAGAGCAGTGATCAGTGCAATGAAAGGTGGGAATTGAAAAACTTGTTTGAGCACGGTGCGCTTGACGCCATCACGGGGACGTCCATAAATCGAGCCTACCAGAAGACCGAGCGTTGAGAGCACCAGGAATGATCCGAGTTGATCTACCAAAACTCCCCAGGGAACCGCTTCGCTACCAAGCATGGCCTCTAAAAGTGGAAAGCCAACAAACGAAGTATTGCCAAGGCCTGCGGTCAGAATGAGTGCGCCGGTACGAGCATTTGACCAGCCTCGTTTAATTCCGATGAAGTGAATACTCGCCCATGCGCCTAAAAATAATAGCCAGGCCATAGAAACGGGCACTAATAAATTCCAACTAAGCTGAGCAGTCTGCAAAAGTCGAGTGACTTGAATTAAAACCAGTGATGGAAGTGAGATGAAAATAATAAAACTATTCAGAGCTTGAGCTGTGTTCAGCGGAAAGCGGTCAGTGCGCTTGACTAAAATACCTAGGATTAAACACAAAAAAATCAGCACGAGGTTGGACACTCAATATCTCCCGGAGTAGCTTTATTCTAACAGGAAGAACACCCATGAAGCTACAGATCGTCGCACCAGAATTATTAAACAAATCCAATGACCGCACCCTCTTAGGCCCCTTAGGTATTAAAGTCACTAAGGTGACGGAAGATTCTATCGAAGGCACCATGCCGGTTGATAGCAGAACCCATCAACCTTATGGACTTTTGCATGGCGGAGCTTCGGTTGCACTAGCAGAAACCTTAGGGAGCATCGGCGCCAATCTGTGCGTGGATCAAAAAGAGTTTTATTGTGTGGGCCTTGATATCAACGCCAATCATATTTCTGGAGTGCGTTCAGGCACCGTCACCGGAGTTGCTAAACCATTACACGTTGGTCGTACCACTCAGGTTTGGGAAATTAGAATCACCAGTGATGAAGGCAAATTGGTGTGTATAAGCCGTTTGACCATGGCAGTCGTCGCGGTTAAGAAATAGTCTTCAACAATACGATTTGAATGGTATCCATCTCCGCCAGCTCACTCTCATCTTGCGCATTTTTTATGACATGGTGAAGTTTCACAATGCCGTGCTTCGGAAATTTTCCTGAGCGACGCAGCTCTGTAACAGTACTCACCATTTTAATATCAGTATTAGGTAATGTCGGACGCTTCCAGCGAATACGCTCCACTCCCAGACCTATCATGCCACCAGCAAAGTTGTGTTCTCCTAAAACCAATAAACGCATTCCCAGTGAAGCCACTTGCCAACCGCTTGCCACATGCTGACCGAAAAACGAATCCGAGGCTTTGTCAGGTTCGGTATGAAAACTTTGTGGGTCATACGTGAGAGCGAACTTCACGATCTCATCTGCTGTTAAATGATAGGTGGGGCCCATAAATTGATCGTTGAGTTTGAGATCTTCGAAATAGCGCAAAGTCTTCATCGCACCAGCTGCTTTTTTAATTTCGCGCCTAAACTCACCATCTGACGAAGCTGGCCTGGAATCATTTGCGGGAGCACATCTAAGTCCGAGCGCTCGAAGCGTGCCTTTTTAAAATAAAGTGCTTTAGATTGGCGAACGACTTTCTCAAAACTCTCCACACTCAAATCTTCCCAATTTGATTCAGGAACAATTTCTTTGGCAGTCTGGTTTTGAAAGCGGAAAGTTTTATTTGCAAAGGCCATGTTCGCTTGCACTTGGCGATCAAAGATATGCTCAGGAATGGAGCGCGGTTTTCCTTCTTCAATCGGAAAGCCATAAATCGCGCCAATAGACTTCATCATAAAGCCCACCGTGACTCCGCGATCCATCGAAGCGTGCACAAAACCGGTCGTCTCATTAACGAGCAGGCGATCGATCAAAACCAGCAGCTGATCAATCGGTAATAAATTAATCTCAGCTTCCGGACGAATATTCACTTTCATTTTTTTAGCACCCGCTTTTTTAGCGAGGGCAAAAGCGCGCAGAAACATATAAAAACCAAAACACTTACCGGTATAAATCCCACGGCCACTCTCACCCACCACAATCGAGGGGCGCAAGATACAGAGCTTGGGGCCGCCCTGACGAGCGCGCTCAGTGAGTGACATCTCTGTTGCCCACTTTGATGTCTGATAACCATTTACCAGTTTTGGTGTGAGATGAAGCGCTTCCGGAATCACCTCTCCGGGATTAAGCCCACAAGTATAGGCGGTAGAAACAGAAATAAATTTCTTCGCCTCTGGGACATATTCTGCGACAGCATTGTAGAGGCCCAAGGCCATACCAAGATTTGTTTCTAAGGAGCGTGGCAGTTTATTCAGCGAATAGGCCATATCCGCTGCCGCGTGAATGACCGCTTTAATTTTTTCTACACCCGATTGGCGCAGTAATTGAAAACTAGAGAATTCTGAACCAGGGGCCCACGGCACCACGACAAGTTTATCAACTGAGGGGCGCTCACAGGCGTGAGTGTCAGCGAGCTTATTAAGATGTGAGACCACCGCGCTTTCACGACCGGGACGCACAAGGGCCGCGACATACTCTCCCCGCAAGAGCGCTTTGAGTGTCCACTCACCTCCGACAAATCCTGTCGCTCCAGTCACCAGTGTCCATTCAACCACGAGACTCTCCTAGATACTTATGACTGCGACCAGTTTTGAGCCCACCGGGATTAAACACATCCTTAGGATCAAACATTCTTTTAAATGATTTTAAGATAGCAGCGCCACCGCTACCTAATTCATGAGCAAGCCAAGGTAAGTGCTCCGTTCCCACCGCATGATGGTGAGACAAAGTTCCTCCGGCCTCGACAATGGCATCCGTCACACGCGCTTTCATGCGATAGTAGCGCTCGAGAGTCTTATCTCCTCCAAGCATCGCCCAGGTGAAGTACAAACAACCACCCGAAGTATAAGTATGAGAGAGATGGCAGCCCACATAGTGAGAGACGCCTTCTAAGCGTGCGCCCTCTTCAACCGCAGCAAGAACCTTCGCATGCAAATCAAAAAGATTATTCCAAGAAGTCGAAGTCTCTGCCACATCCGCCATGCCGCCATAATCCATCACGTAGTCGCGCAGATAAGGCGTATTGTATTTATCCTTTGACCAGGCATCACCGATCGAGTCTCCCAGAGGAAAACCACCGAGTTTTTTAAAAACTCGGGCGGCGGATTGCGCGCGAAACTCAACTTGCTCCGCACTTCCTTCAAAGCCCACCACCATAATCGATGGACGAGTGTAACCCAAAGTCTTCAGCAATTTTTTTACTGGCATCTCGACAACAGTCTTATGAATGGGCTTGGGAGATTTTAAATGAAAAGCTAATTCCGTCTCTCCCTCATCCTGCAAGCGCACCAGACTGGGTTTAATATCAGCATCATGACAGGCCTTAACGGCTTCAAGACCCTGTGCGAATGATTTGAATAAAAATCCAACGTATTTTTTCTTCTGAGGCACTCGATGCACACGCATCCAGGCGCGCGTGATCACACCAAAAGATCCTTCACTCCCAATTAGCGGCGCAATGACATCAGGACCTGCTGAAGTAGCAGGAAAGGGTTTCATCTCGAGCACATGCTCACCCGTCACGGCATGAAGTGTTTCTACCATATCTTCAATGCGCCCATAGGCATCTGACTGCATGCCCGCTGAGCGCGTGGCAATCCAGCCACCTAAAGTTGAAAATTCAAATGAATCGGGAAAATGTCCAAGAGAGAATCCATGTTCTAAAAGTTTCTCCTCTAACACTGGCCCCGTGGCACCTGCCTCAATTAAGGCCAGATTAGATTCAGCATCAATCTCTAACAACTCATTCATCGAGCGCATATCAAGGGAGATCACTGGCTGCTTCGCCTCAGGTTTCACTTCTAATGCGTTCACAATATTAGTGCCACCACCAAAAGGAATCACATGCACCGAATGCTTCTTCGCCCACTCAACGATCTCCACCACATTCTCATGCGACGCTGGCCACACCACTACATCAGGCGCACTCTCCACCAAACCAGCACGCGCGCGCCACAAATCGGGAAAGCTTTTTCCGAAGGCGTGCGTGAGTCTCTCAAACGAATCGGTACTGACAAACTCAGCACCTACTAAATCAGAAAGTGATTTCAATAAATCAGCCGACAAACGAATGGCGGGTAATTGAATGGAAGTCAGATCAACAGGCGGTTGGTAGAGATCACGCTCGATACCAAGCTTCTCGCGCACGAAAGGCCACAGCTCAGGCTTTTCTTCCATGGGAAAAGTGAAATGTGGGTGACCCCAGCCATGCCACTTCATACTCTTAGGTCGGGTGAATTCCATCCTATGAGTCTAGGTAAGAGCGTCCCTACGAGTCAAATGAGTTTGTTCTTGAGTTAGCGGCAAGCGCCGCAAGTGATTTCAGGAAGTCCCTGATCAACGATACAAGCGACGCCTGGTACCGGAAAACATTCGTGGAGTTTACTTTGGGCGGCTTCGCATTCGTAAGTCTCGAGCATCAAACTCATTTTACGAAAGCCTGCCTCGTTGTGATGCAGATGATGGAAGAAACTCTGACAATCCAACTCAAGCGTATCGGCCGGCTTAGTTGTATTCATGCGCCAGCTCCAATCCATTCCGGGAGCGAGTTCCAAGGAGACAGCTTCAAACGGCCCCCATGAGGCAGCGGAAACGACACCAGGAATAAGCAAAAGCAGAATGATAAATAAGCGCATTCTGTGAGTGTAAGGGCAACGCCAAAAAGCCCCTATCCTGGGCATTTTTGCCGCACTGCCCGCCGCCATTCCCGACCGCTTTACTATTCCCAACCCCACCCATCTCAAGTAGCTTAAAACTACGCACCCGTAGCTCAGCTGGATAGAGCGTCAGCCTCCGAAGCTGAAGGTCATGAGTTCGAATCTCGTCGGGTGCGCCATTTATCAAGCTGTTCGAACCACCAACCAAAACCTTTTTTTGATTTTCTCCAGATAATGGGGAGTTGGCCGTTAAGGCCAACTCCGTTTTGTAATGATCCTCATCCACTAACCACTCAATCGTTACTTCATTCTTTCCAATCTCAATCCTCCTCACAAATTTGTGAATGATTTTTTTCTTCACTTCATCCTTTGCACTCACCAAATACCTTTTCCAGACTTCCGCAAAATTCTCAAACGTCTCAGGTGTGACAAATCTCTGAGTCGAAAGACTCGCTTTCCCATTCAAACTTAGAAGCCGCTCTTCTAGTTCTTTCTTAAGTAATTCAATCTTTTCCATTTGTTTGAAAAACGAAGTAGGTGAAACCGTTTTGGGCAGCATTGAAAGCCTCTCTGTTAAGGCATCG
>JBKHVI010000019.1:0-42978 GCA_046570105.1 Bacteriovoracia bacterium | reverse complement strand
GAGACGCTACCCAATTACCTGGAAGAGTGCTTTGCCGGGGCCAGAAACCGAATTTACACAAAAATTTTGACAGCACCATTGATATCGTAGGAGTTATCAAACCAGCTTCCGCGGCAGTGGCCCACACGGAAGCTGATATTCAAGCATTAGATAAAATTCTTGGTAATTAAGCTAAAAGCTGCTTACAGACATCAGCGATCGTTGCTGGATCGACTGGCTTGCGATCGTTGATGTTGATCTGACGACCGACCACAGTCATGCCAATATAGGCGAGCTGCAAGCGAAGCATGATCAAGAGTTGCTGGCCATCACCACCTGAATGAGTCGCAATCGCCGCTTTTTTAGAATTGAAATGAACGCGCCAATCTTTAGCCGACGTACTTGCCCAAGCAATAAAGTTAGTCAGGACTGGCGGAATACCACCATTGAATTCAGGTGCAATAAAGACGAAAGCTTCCGAAGCTAAAGCCTCTTTAAACGGCGCTAACACTTCAGCGCCCGTTAACTTTCCATGTTGAGCAGAAGAATAAAGTGGCAGATTATGCGACACCAAGTCCACCAAATGCACCTTATTTCCTAAGCTTTCCAAATGCTCTTGAAACGCTTTCGCCAAAATTAAATTTTTTCCGTTACTGCCTACGATCAGTGAAATTTGTTTCATAAAACCTCTTAAATATCTCGCATCCAAAACTGCAGCGTCTTAGGGCTTTCAGTGGATTCGTCGATTTGTTTCCAGGACATTGAGCATGTCAAACCTGGGACAGCTTGAAAACCAAAACTCTGCCAAAGTCCATCGAGAGATTGGTAGCCTTTGGGGCGTAAAGGGTGATCGCTAGGACGTTGCACGGCACAGAAAGCGGCGTGCTTAATTCCTGAAGTATTCTGTGCATGTTTAAGCCGCTCTTGAAAGAAGACTTTGCCCGCACCTCGGCCACGATAGTCCGACAATAAAACCGATTCTCCGAAATACATTATCGCGTCGATGCTGTGTCCAGCTTCTTTGAAAGGATTTTTTAGCGCATCGTCTTCATCTTTGAGTGGAATGACTGTTGATGCGCCAACCACCTTATCTCCGTCGCGGCATAACACCACGCGAGCACCGCTCGATTTGAAATAAGTTTCCAAATATTTTCTTTCATAGCTGAGATCGCCATCATAGAGATACGGAAAGTCGCGAAATACCGTCATTCTAAGACGGGCCAAATCATCGAGATAATGTTTCGCAGCGCTTGCGTCTAAAATCTCAATTTGAAGTCCCTGGGCCATGTGCTAAGCTCCTGGCATGAAAAACACTACTACTATCATCGAAAACTATTACCGTGCCTTCAATGAAAAACGCTTCGCCGATATGTTGGCGCTGCTTCATCCTAATGTCGTGCATGATATTAACCAAGGTGAGCGCCAAAAAGGCAAGGCCACCTTTACCACTTTTATGGAAGGCATGAATCGTCATTACGACGAACTCCTGACAGATATGGTGGTGATGGCCTCTGCTGACGGAAAACGCGGCTCGGCCGAATTCATTTGTAACGGCACTTATCTCTCAACTGCTGAAGGTCTTCCACCAGCACGCGGACAGAAATACCGCTTACCTGTGGGTGCATTCTTTGATGTCGAAGAAGGGCTCATTACTCGCGTCACCAATTATTACAATCTCCAAGATTGGATCGATCAGGTGAATAAGTGAGACTTGGAGCTGTTTCTTTTCCTCTGACTGAACCTCGCAACTACGAGGAGTGGACAAAGGAAGCCGAGAAATGGCTCAAGCTCGCTGCTGTTGAAAAAATTGAGCTGCTGGTTTTTCCCGAGTACTTTACACTTGCGCTAGAAACCGACGCTGGATTTTCGGCTTGGTTTCAGAATGAATTTCACCAGATCTTCAGCAGTTTCGCTCATCAACACCAAATGACGATTTTGGCCGGTACTCACAATATCGGCACTAATACCGCCGTCCTGTTTACTCCTGACGGCAAAAGTCATCAGCAACACAAAATTCATCTCATCCCTTCTGAAACCGAAGAGGCTCCGCTCATTACGGCCGGTAATGAAATTCTGGTGGTGCCATTTAAGCACGGCAAGCTCGCCACCACGATTTGTTACGATGTGGAATTTCCCGAACTCACTCGCGCTGTCGTCAAAGCAGGGGTCAACCTGTTGCTGTGCCCATCATGGACCGAAAAACCTGATGGTTTTCATCGTGTGCGCTACTGCGCTCACGCACGTGCAGTTGAAAATCAACTCTTCGTCGTGCATGCCCCACTCGTGGGTAGTTTTAGCCCTTGGGGTATTAATGAAAATGCCTGTGGCTCAGCTGCTATTCTCGCTCCCAGTGATCCACAATTTCCTGCCAATGGTGTCCTCATCGAGGGAATGTGGAATGCGGGTGATCTCGTTTTTGCTGATGTTGATTTTGAAGTTCTCCAACAAGTTCGCACGAAGGGTGCTGTTCGCACCTATCGCGATTTTATGAAACCTGCTCCATTTGAGGTCAAGCCATGTTAAGCATCGTGCTCCTTTCGCTCTCCGGTCAATTTACTGGTAACGGTGTCGCGATCACACCACGTCGCTCGAGAACTTGCAGCGAAATTTTTGTTGATATCGATGCGACGAACTCTAAGTTCACTATGTATCACGGTGGTTATGTTTGCCAGGACATGCAGGCTACTTACGATCGCTACCAAATGGACATCATCAACGGGATGCTCTTCTCAAATGGAGTGAAAGTCGGGGTGATTTCAGAAAAAGAACTCAATATCAATTATGAAAATATTGATGAAGGTTATATCTACGATTTAAAACTTACAAAATTGAATGAAACCACTCTTCGTTATACCGAGACCTGGTTCTCCGAAGGAAAAAATGCTCTCGAAGTGAAAGGTGATCTCAAACAGTTGTAAGGAAATCATCGACAAGCTTTAAGAGATCCTTTGAATCATCTCCCATAAAAGCTCTCAGGCAGAGCCCTTGATCGAAGGTCAGAACTAATTCAGCTTTGGTCGCGTCAGTTAGATTTTGTGCAAATAACTCTTTTAGTTGTGAGAAATGAGATTTAACAATTGCGCGGGCCTTGGACGGCAGTGATGGGTAATCACGCATGCAATTAGTGAGAAAGCAGCCACCCTCACCTTCAAATGTAAGTCCGAATACTAGATACTCACGTAAATTCTTTTTCCCATAAGGAGTTTGCTTGAGGATAGGAAAAAATGTTTTCTCCGCTGCTTCGGCGTAGTACTTCACTGTGGCTACAAATAATGAATCTTTGTCTTTGAATTCAGCGTACAACCCCGATTTATTGACCCCAGTCGCAACCTCTAGCTCTTGCACCGTAACGCCCATTGGGCCCTTACGCCAATATAGGCTTAAGGCCGAGGCCAGGATATCTTCGCGTGTTCTGAGTTTAGGTCGTCCCATGTTTTGAATTTTACAGTAAAAAACCAAATAGTTCAAATTGAGGCCTGTGGTGAATGAATGATTCTGGCATAATAAACCAAATGGTTCAAAACTCGAGGAGGTTATATGAGTTATGAAATGCTTATTGGGCTACAAGTCACAGATCAAACCAGCTATCAGGCCTATCGTGAAGGCATGATTCCTATTCTCAAGACTTATGGGGGTGGATTTCGCTACGACTTCACTGTTGAGAAAGTCTTAAAAACTGAAAGTACGCATCCTATCAATCGTCTGTTTGCCATTTATTTCAAAGATTCATCTGCCAAAGACGCCTTTTTTGCCAATGAAGACTACAAGAAGGTACGAGCCACCTATTTTGAGCCAGCAGTGGCCGGTGTAACAGTGATTTCTGAATACCCCATGACATAACTTGTCAGGTTTTAGGGCGTCTTGAATTCATCGCAATGAGTGCTACCCTTTTCCTATCATTTATTAGGAGAACTCTATGCGATGGATTGCTTACGCCGTATCACTTTTGCCATTCGTGGCCACGGCAACAACCTTTGTCCCTTTTGAGCGAGATATTCCACGAGTAGAAAAGTGTACCTACGGAACAAGTCGCAACGATGAATCGTTGTTTTATAGTACACACTACTGCGGCACTGATGATGACACTTTATATATTACTGGCCGCCAAATTCATAATCGTGGACCAAACGATATTATCGATAACATTCCCGAGGGCCTAGAATATCCTAGCCGCATGTGGGAGTTCATCACTGCCGACCACTCTCGCCGCGACACTTGGATCTGGCTGACAGATGATATCGGGTCAGGGGCGATTTCTGATTATATGGAAAGTGCCGTGATGCTTCTTCCACGAGTTCAAAGAACGCATATCGAAGAACAAGGTAATGATCTTGTCGTAACACTTACAACAGGTGAAGAAGTTCGCTTTCATCAAAAATATAAAAAAATCATTTCTGGCGTCATGAGCGAGCAGCCGATTGATTTAAATCCTGATAGACCTAATCGTCATTTCGCTCGTTTTAGTTATGATGGTCAAGGCGTGATTCTTCGCTCTAATGCCCGTGGCGCCGATCCGCGTCTGACTAAGTTTCTTTCGGTTATTAAAAAAGGTCTTCCTGACTGTCGAGTCTATACCAATGTATTTTGGACTCAAGAAGACTGGCCAAAATTTCGTTTTGTACGTGATGAAGAAGCTTATGCTGCTATCGCGACAAATTGTGGCACTCAGTATTTACCCAACCTTTAAGGAACGCTGATTTATGAAAAATGTTGTTTTGGTTCTTGCCGTACTTGTTGCTATTGCTGGTGGAGTCGTTTTTGTTAAGTCGCAACAGCAAAAATCTGCACCTACTTCTGTGATTAATACAGAAACAGGTGCAGCGCCTATCATCTCAGTCGGTGAAGTGGCACCTGAAGAAGTCGCGGAAATGAATGCTATACTCTATGGTATTCGTACCAAAGCTGACGTGCCCGCGGCTCTTCAGAAAATTATTGAGATCGGCGGAAAATATCCGCAAAGTTCAGCCGCCCACATTTATTCTATGGTTGCTAAGAGCACATCATATTTCCAAGGTATCGCTTGGAGATTGCGCTTTCTTGTTGAGCCTGTTGATGTCGGATATATCGGTGTAATTAGCTGGCTCAGAGCTATCAAGCGCAACGCTGATCGCCGTGCACCTCATCTAGACGCTTTGTTTGATTACTTTGTTGATCCAAACCCTGAAGTTGATCTCTTGGGACAAAAAGGTCAATTCACTTCACTAGGTCAATTTCAAGACTGGATGGCGGGTCAAGTTGCTCCAAGAATCACCACTGAGATTAAACGTGCTCGCGAACTCTTAGATAATTTAGCTGAAGATGAACCTGTTTTTTTATTTGATGTTGGTCTTGTTTTTGGAGCAGAAGAGGCCCTTAACATGGGCTCACAAACGATTCGTTTTAGAAAATTCATGCCAGCACACATGCGAGGTATGTTGGCGAATATGCAAGAAAGAATGGGCTTTGGATATTTCCTTGCTAGCTATCGCATGGAGGAGTTAGCAAAATTTTTAAATACTCTAACCACTCGCTCTTTAGTCGCTAAAAAGTCTGACTTCCAACGTGGTTTGATTTCGAATGTGTTTGATATCCACCTTCAGTCACCAAAAGAAATCTCAGCATTGTTAAAAGAAAGCTCATTTGAAAAATTTCTTACTCATCGAAAAGAAGCACGCACCTATCTGCCTCTAGCGCTCGAATCTTTACGAAGCGCTGTAAACGATCGAGTGTTGGCCTATCAAATGATGGAGCGTTTGGCGCAATTACCAAATCAAAATGAATACTTCATTAGTGGTGATGCCGTCACTTCGAGAACTGTTTTTACACTTCCGGTTATCCAGAAGAGATTGCGCTTAATTGAATCAAATGATCCTGTCGTATTTAATGATCGTGTAACTAACGCAGAATTCCCCCTGCATATGGCCGCATTATTCAATCCAGACAACAAAGGCATGCAAGATTTAAAACGCTTGTACCCAAATGAGTTTGTAAATGTAGCTGAGAAGGACGGCAACGATCCTAAAACATTTAAATGGAACTATCAGTATGGCATGGCAACAGGATGGCCTGATCCTACTTTTGCTGGTGTCTTGCCTGGCACTCGATCTTCAGAAGAATATAAGAAAAAGCTCATTAGTCTTTCAAGAGATGCTTCACTGCCAGCACTGACTTATTGGTTACGTCTGTTTTATTAGAGGCCATCGATAATACGTACACCTCGTACGTATTTTGAGTACCGACTTACACGCCAAGGCAGGGATTTAATAAAATCATCTCCCGCCTTGGCTTTTTCTAGATCATATTTAATTTCCACAATGGCACTGAATTCATCGTCTTGTTGCCAAATCTGAGAGCTTGGTCTTGAAAATTTCATGTCGGTATCGATAGTGACTCTAATTCCCCACAAAGGTGAATGAAAATAGCGTCGCATATAACGGTTTTCTAAGACAGGAAACAGCTCTCTTTCTGAAACGATAACACTTTGATTAAGATCATATGCTTTGATGGCTTGGGTCGGATCAAGATAAAATTTATCGCCATGATCTCCAATTTTTCGTTTTTCTTCTAATGTTTTCCATGGCCCCTGATCATATGCACGTAAACGCCATTTTGACCTCGCTTCCACGCCGACAACATGGGCATTAAAAGAATAACGATCGAGAGTATCAAAATAGACATTGCGAATGAGTCTGTCTGGATATGAACTTCTAAGTCCAATGGGATGTGTCAGCAAGAATGACTCGACAAAACTTAAGTCACCATTCCCCAGTGCAATTTTCCTTTCAAATCTAAAATTCATAACGGCCAACCTGCAGGCCAGCTACCAAACTTAACCCATTTTTCTTTATTCCAATACCACCAAGTTTCATCTGTCGTTTTTGGAAACTTACTTGCTTCACGTTGAAGGATGTCGCTCATGATGGGCAATTGTTTAGACTGGTAAGAAAGCTCGATGACTCCATTCACACGACGTGCAATTGGCCCTTGCCCAACAGCTACCAGTTTAAAAAAAGGTTCAGTGATAAGTGCATATTGAGAGACTCTCTTTCCATTGATATAAAGTGGAGCGACTTGAAGTTGGAGCTCTCTCATCAATTCATTATCCTGATTGCCCATCACAACATCATTAACAATTAGAAGCATATGACGGGGCTCAAAGGCATCTTTCTCGTCCACAGTTACTTTGATAGCAGAAAGTTTTTTGTTTTCTTGCTGGGAGAGCGCTTCTAAGAGTACAGGTGTTTGACGGCCTTTAATTGTCAGTTCAGCTCGTACAAGTTCAGCAAGATGTGATTGCGAGACTTCATCAAATGCGAGCCTTTGTAGACTGCGAAAGCCAATATCAAGCGAGAGTTCGACGACTTCATGGTGAGTCTTGTGCCAGTAAAACCCAGCCAAAAATATCCCAATCGAAAATACTATCGCAGCGAAGATACGCATTAGGCTAAATCTTGGTATTCCGTAATTAAGATCTTTCCTTGTGGCCACTTACTCTTTAAAGCAGCCCTCAATGATTCTATTTGGGCAGTGGCTTTCACTTCAACGAGATAGACGACTTCTGTCTCTGAAGAACGTTTGAGTTTGGCACGAAGACTATGGGGAGAAATAGTTGCCTCCAAATCAGTTAGGCTCGCTCCTACCAGATCACTTACATGCACATAAAGTGAGCCTGGTCGGTTAACCGCACCACCACGTACTTTTAAGATAGCATAGACTGCCAAGATGATACCAAGGCCTGCAACTGTTACAATTCTTTGATCCGCTCCTAAACCTAGGCCAACAGCAATTGATAAAAATAAAAAAGACAACTCTTCTGGATCTTTGATGGCAGTACGGAAACGAACAACCGAGAGTGCACCAACCAGTCCTAGCGAGAGCGCCAAAGAGGACTTAACAACACTAATAACAAGCATCGTTGTCATAGTGAGAAGGAAAAAATTTGTGGCAAACAGTGTTCGGTGTGACTGCCCCCTTCCCCATTTTGAGTAAAGCAAGGCCATCAGCCCAGCCAGAATCCCGGCGGTTCCTAAATTCAAGGCAAATTGCCCAATATCAATTTGAGGGGCTTGATTGGCCAAGTAGTCTTCGAAAGTATTAGTTGCACTCATATCACTTTCCTTGTTAGGAATTTTTGGATGGATTTTACTGCTAATATTGCTGGCAAAACAATCATGTCACCGGCCAAGCCTAGAATCAAAGACAAAATGAGAATGATGGCAACTTGATTGAACATTAAGACATTAGTCAGGAAAAAGGTCGGTAAGGTCAGAACAAATATGGCCGTGGTACTTGTTAAGGCCACCGAAGACTCTTTGACTGCATAATGAACGGCTTCACTCATAATCATCTGACGATCAAGACCTGCTTGAAGATGATAAAGAAAGTGAGTTGTATCATCCACTGCGATTCCTAGTATCAATGCAATCATAACAATTAAATTGATATCAAAACTCATTCCAGAGATGCTCATCAGGCCACCCACGGCGAGCAAAGGAATAAAGTTAGGTATCATCGCTAACAGGGCCCATTTTAGAGATCTAAAGAAAATAACAAAGCTCAAAAATATACAGATGACATCTAATGTAAATGACCAAACGAATCCATCAAAAATGGCATGAAGAATCGCTGATCTAACAGTAGAAAAACCACCAATCTCTGCTTTGAAAAATTGTCGATACTGTTCTTTCTTTGCTAATTTTTCTAATTCGTTAGTAATAAGTAACATGTCTTCAGATTCAAGAGATTTCAAGAAAACGATAATACGCGCTTCATTATGACCTAAAGGCATGACATCACTGGTGATACCAAAATCCTCAGCAAACCCCATTGAACCTTTGAGCTGACTGTCTTTCTTGAAAGGATAACTCCGGATATCGCCCTTATCTTGAAACAAATTACGAATCAATTTCTGATGTCCAGAAAGACCTCTTACGTGAGCCACACCAGGTATCTCTTGGATTTCTTTTTCTAGAGAACTTAGTGCTTCCTCTTGTGCCGGTTCCCAAAACTTTGATCGATCCGTCTTTAAGACTAAGTCAATACTGCCTGCGAATTGAAAGTACTTTTGGAACTTGGCGACAGCGATTGAAAGTTTATGATCTTGCACAAACTTCTCATACAAATTGTCAGCAGGTTTAAGCTGGCTAGAGAGCGAGAGAGAGGTAACTGAAAAAATCAGGAAACCGATAATAACTGGCCAACGAAAACGGGCTGCCCAAGTGTGTACCTTAATTCCTTCCAATTTTTTGATAGGTCGTTGCAAATCGAGGTCGACACGAAAAAGTAAGATCAGTTTCGGCAAGAGATAGAACGTTAAGAAAAAAGCGATCGCCGATCCAAGGGCACAATAAAGTCCAAACCAACGCACTGGAGGAATGTTTGCTGCCAGCAATGAGAGGAGACCTATCCATGTGGTTACAGCACAAATCCAACAGGGTCTGCGAATAGCTTCTATCGCTTTACTTAGACGCTCTTTTGGATCTGTCTCTGTTCGATGGGCCAGCGCTGAAAAGAGATGTACTAAGTCTGCTGTTGAAATAATAAGTATAAATAGCAGGGCAAAGGAAGAAAATGGATTAATGCTACCTTCACACAAAGTAATAAAGGCGACAGTTAAAAAATAACTTAGGGCCATAACATAAAAGCTCAAAAAACAAACTCGCCATGATCTAAACAAGAGCCACATTAATCCGAGAATAAGCAGTAGAATCAATGGTAAAAGTTTTGTCTGGCCCTGGATAACCTCTGTTACAAATGCATCCCTGGCAACTTCTGTCCCTAAGATGTGTCCTTTAATCGAGAAATCCTTGGCCTCTAAACGTGAGAGTACTTGATTGATTTCTCTGATAACGGGAGATGGACCGGCTTTTGTTGTTTTGTCGCGCAAACGAAGTGCAATCAAAGTTGCTTTCTCCGTTTTATCAAGAAATGAATTTTGGTAAATAGCTTCTGATCTAAGTTTCGCTAGACCTTCTGATCTCAAACTCTTTTGCTCAAAAAAAGTACGTAAAAATGTTCTATCGTTCTCTCTAACAACATACTCTGCATCGAAGAGCGAGGAGACATTGGCCAGTTGGGGGATTTTTTTTAGCTCTGTTGCAGTGATGGCAAGCTTATCGAAAAAATCTGATCGTTTCGTCCAAGCAACTTCTGATTCAAGCAGAACATACACTTGCATTTCATCACGATACTTTCTTTCGTGTTCTTGATAGGACTTGAAGGCTTTATCTTTTGAACTAAGAACGCTGGTGATATTAAATGGCTTGATGGTCGACTTTACCAATAAAGCCGAAGCGACAACCACGAATAAACTTAAAGCGACAACAAGTGTTCTCACGGTAAGCGGCACCATTCGGCTGCAATCCAGAATAGACGCGCTCCCAAGAGAGTGAATATAACAGATTTAAATTGCGGAGTAGCATTAACGAAAGGGGCCTTGGACCATCGGATACATTGATAAACACCCCAGAAAAAAAGCAACGTGAAAACGGTGTAGAGAATGGAAGGGATGGATGCAATGACCATGCTGCGCGTTTCTTGATACAACATGAATGCAATTCCAAACCATCCCGACACCAGCATAATGGCCCCTATGCGCAAGGCACGCCCAGCACCCAACAGGCTCGAAAAATTTCTGGCAATTTGATAGTTATCACCCTCTTTGAGTTGAAAGATTTGAGTGGCGGCATAGCTTCCGGCAACTGTAAGCGTAAATAGAATGCCTATCGCCCAGGTGCGAAGAGTTGGTTCCACTCCCGAGATCGATGCTCCCAATAAAATTGCGACAATTCCACACCCAGCTGCATCGATAAAGAGATCCACTCCCCCTACTTCTTTACCTCGCCACTTGATTCCAGGAATTCTTCCTGAATACGCATAGGACAAAATCAGAGCAGAAACCGAGCACCAGAAAGGATAGGGCCCATAGAACCACATCCATCCGCAGGCGAGCACCATGCATAAGATGCCAAAGTGACCTAGAAATTTTGGACGGGGTGGTGGATTTTCTAAGAAGTTTAAGGGGCCTACATCTCGATCGACATGGGTGTTAAGTGCACATGTACCGCCAAAAAGTAGAACACTATAAACGATGAACAAGAGGGGGAGATCAATCATCCAGCGCGACTTATCAGGATTAAGTGCATAGCCCGAAACAACAAAGACAAAACTTGGTAAAAAAGTTTTCGGTCTCATGTGAATAAAATAGAGAGATAATTCCTTCATGGGACTTGCTCCTTAAAATGCTTATGAGCACGGATAAATTTTGATTCACGACCTAAGGAAAAATTAAATTTGGGAATTAGCTGAGACTCTAGTTGATTCATGAGTTTAGTACCCATTTCTCGCGGGCGATACTTGTTCTCGATTTCGAGTTCTTGGATAATGAGCGGCTGTCCTAAACCAGTTTGTTTATAAAAACGAGACTCATCCCAAGAAGCTTCCATCAGCCATATCCATTGCGAATTGGAACTAAAAACGGCTGGAACGAGGAGCGGGTTTTTCTCTGAATCTTGGAGCATTATAAGTTCAGAAATTTTCTCTCTTCGATCAACGAGAACGTGATAGCGCTGACGATTTGAGACGCCAAAAACAACCGGAAATAATTCCTTCGACGAAATTTTACGGCGCCTGAGTTCCTGAAAGGGGGCCAAGCTTGAACTAGCTTTGCGCTCCATCCATGCGTTGAGTAATCTCGCATCAAGCTCAGTTATCTTTTTACTCTCACTAATTCTGTCTATTATCGAGATGATACTCACCCCTTCGATTTTCTGATGAGCAAGATCACGCTCCTCTTCTTCAATTCGTGGTGATCCGGGTAATTCCATTTCAGTCTTAAGCTGTAGAACGTATTGGGGGGCAAGTTTTCCTTTCTGAACTTTTCTCAAACGAAGTCCCAGACCAGCCAGAATTAATCTCTCATTATTGTCGGCAAAATAAATATCTGTCGCATAATACAAATCATGGGGATGAAAACGAAAATCCCCTACCAAGAATCTCTCTTTGGGAAATTCTGTGCTCATAGTAGGTGAATACTTTCTTTGTTCTTCTATGCGATTTTTAGCTGATATTACTAGGCTCAACCCCAGCAGAATAATAAGTTTCACCATCCATACCCCCTAAAGCGACCTGTCTTGTGAAAAAGACCTTGAGGATAGTTCTTGATATCGGGTTCAAGTAACAATAGACCACCCTTAATAGTAGGAAGATCCTGATATGCTGTATTTCTTGGCCACGGATGAGGATCAGTTATTTGAAACATCCTAAGAATTTGATGACGACGTTCAGCTAATTTATATAAATAGAGTTTTTGAATATTGGCAGGCCAACCTGAATGAAGAAGTATCTCTTGGGCGTCATCAGAAGTTAATTGAGCGATCTGTTGGGCCATCCAGTGAAGATCACTCCAGTCTGCTGTTCTCCACGCCATTGGAAGATGATTCATTCGTGCATAGAAATGGACTTTATTTCCTTGCTCCTTGAGTAGATCCCAAGAAAGTTCATTCACGAGTCCCGCTTTCAAGTCCCGTGGAAATTTGCTTATGGAAACACCAAGCGAAACACCTAGGTCACTAAAAGACCCCTTAAGGTAAGTTGATCCATTTTGATTCACAATCGTAAGAAGTGTGTTGGCCGCTTTGGTATCCCAATTACCAAGCCACATATGAGCGAGAACTGCTCCCTGAAGTTCTCTTCGCTGAGAATTATTCAGAGAATCCATCATGATGGGACCCAAGCGTGTTTCTTGAGTAGGACGAGGTTCTAGCGCCGTGCCGATAAATTCAAGATAGGTCTCACCTAGCTTTCCAGCCAAAAGTGGCTCTTGCTCAATCATCTCTGCAGTCACAATGCCGGTTTGAGTGATAAAGGGGCTTAAGTTCACTTTGTAACTATTGTGAATAAAGTTAACCAACTGCTTAATGGTGCGTTTTTTTCGCCCTTGGCGCCCAAGTAATAAGCGGAACTCGCCCTTACCCTTAAAAAAAGGGTAATCGACGTTGAACCCAAGTCCTGCGAAAAAACGTGAAGCTACAGGATCACTATGGATTTCATCTCCCCATTTCAAGAGCCAACGGGATCCATTTCGTAAATCATCGGCATGCACTTTGGGGATACTCCCCTTGCCTTCTAATTTATCTAAGCGAAGCCATTTAAAATCAGCAGCAACTCCCGCTGCTCGTGCCTGGCGCTCAAACGCCTTTGCAAGTGGCTTTTGAGGCAGTGACCAAAACAAGTTATCTTGGATTTCCTTCTCTATCACTACACGTTTTTTAAAACGCAAAATATAAGGTGAAATGTCATGGGCGAGGCCCATTCCTAAAATTTCTAAAAGACTTACACCCTCTTCAATTCGATGACGTTCCACAAAGGAGAGATAGATAAGATTGAGTTCTTCCCATTTTTTTAGATCTGGGAACTTACCTTCATCAAAAAGATTTTCTTGTTGTTCACATAAACGACGTACATGGAACAAGTACCACGGTTTGCGTTCAGTAACTTGATAGCCTTGCATTTCTGTGACGCCTGCATTGGTCATTTCATCACAGCGCGATCGAAGATCGGTAATTGTGATCGTGTGAGCATAAACAGCTAGCATCCATGCTAGCCAGGATAAAATCATTGTTAGTTTCTTCCGCCGCGATAATCCATGACTTCGCGATTGCCGATATAGCTATATCCAAGAAAGACTAAGATAAAAGCAGCGTGTATTGGCCACCCCAAAGTGGCAAAGCCATCATACTGACGGAAGAATCCCCAGCTAAATGTGACGGCTGTTCCAGCGTGGATACTGATCCACATCACCATATGAATCAATGTTTCTTTTTCTGAACAACGAGGAAGATGCCAGTGCAACTCATCCATGAATTCATGAAGTGTACGTGTGATCCAGGCACCTACAAACAAGAACAAAGCAAGTCCTGGCCACCATGTCATCAAGAGCAAAGACAACATCAGGACATAGCTCGCATACATAATCATCCGATGGGTACGAAGTTCACCATCGGTAATATCTTTTTTCCAGATCGTTAAATGTGTTTTGTGATCGAAATACCAAAATACTCCAAAGACTACTCCGAAAAAGATCATGGCATAGGCAAAGTGAGCAGAAGGAATTGATTCAATCCAAGACATAAAAAACCATCCTTATTAAAAAAATCACACCGCACGTCGCGAGATTCATATACTGAGTTGCATAGTGCCCCGGATTGCCTAAGCGCAGCCATTCCAAATTGGCGGCTCGCCAAACAAGAACCAACAGCCACCATAATGCCCATGGAAGAGGCATGAAGAACAACATCAGACCGCTAGACAAATTTAAGGCATGTAAAAAAGCATAAGTCGCATTTTCACCTAATACGAGAGGAAGAGTACGGGTTCCACTGATGCGATCTTCTTCAAGGTCATCCAAATCTCGCAACACACTTCCTGCCATCACTTGCAGAGAAACAAAGGCTGCAGCCCAGTGGGCGTAGTCAATTTCAAATGATCCTGCGCCTAAGTAAACCAATAGCGCCCACCCCACTCCAATCCAAGCACTCTTAATACCAGTGAGAGATTTCAAACGAAAAATCCCTGTCGCGGTATTGATGGGATAGGAATAGGAAAAACCTAAAATTAAAATGGCGATGGCACTTACGACAGTGGCGTGTCCACGCCAGTAGGCGACTAACAATCCTGAAATCAAAAGTGGTAAAAGTTTAAGTCCTGCTGTTGATACCAAGGCCTTAAGTGGATGTTCAAAGTCTGTAAGTGAATCCATTCCGTAAACGAATCCAACTAAAGCGACGGTGATCCATCCCACAGCTAAAGTTGAGTTGAGTTGCCAATCAATCAGACTGTGCCCAGTAAAAACAATGGCAATCGCAGCACCAGTGAGAAGCCAAATTGATTTACGTCTCCAGAGGAGAAAGTGAAGCGCCATAGATATCCTTATTGTCTAAGAATATTATACTCCTTGGCCCATAGCGCATGTTGAAATCTTATCCGACCGAGTTAATCTTCCTTTCACAGAATTAACTTATTTTACTCGCTGCGAATTCTCTAAGAGCGAAACATTCACGACTAAAATCTCCACACCCATAGACTGAAAACTTATATTGAGCCCTGCAAAGCTCATCCCAAATACAGCATCGCTCTTTGCTACTCTTGGTCTGGGATCCAAGGCCAAAACTTGCTCGATAGTAGATTTTTGTTCAAAGCGGCCGAGCCTTTGTAATTCATCTTTCGCCTTATCACTCCAATTGATCTGGACACGCTTTTGCTCAATCGCATCTGACCAATGAGAACTTATACCTTGAGGTCGATCATAAGATACGACGTAAGGCTTAATATCTAGAATGGGAGTTCCATCCACAAAATCATGACCACTCACATGAATTCGAATAGCACCATCGATGAATTCAACACCTTCGTTTTTAACTAATGAGAGCCCGATCGGATTGGGGCGATGAGGAGATCGAGTCGCAAAAACTCCCATCCGCTTTTCTCCACCTAGTACCGGTGGGCGAACTGTACCTCCACGAAACGGCTCACTCTGATGGAAGTGAAAAAGCACCCAAAGATGGCTGCATTCCTCAAGTCCGCGACTAAGTGTTTCGTGACCAAATTCACCACTTAGCCGCAATACCGCTTTGAGCCCGGGGGCGAGCCCTGGTTGTTTGGGTAAACCAAACTTTTCCGGGAACTCCGACTGGATATTGCCAATGTATTGAAATTGCATTTCTTCCTGCTCGGTAAAATGAAGTCTTTATGTTTAATCTAAGACGAATCTTTGACAAGCGAAAGACATGACCCACTCTTCACTTATGTGAACACCTAGGCCGTGGTTGAATAGGCCCTGAAATCTGAGGGGTGCAGCATGATTGAAGCTTTTTTGGCCAAACAACTTATTCCTGACTTTATTATACGCTTTGGTATCCGAAGACTTTTAGCTCAACGGTTGAAAGAAATTGCTCCGCTGGAAAACTCAGAAGCCCAAGAAAAATTCTTCGACCGACTTAAAGCTGGACCGATTGCGGTAAATACCCGTGATGCCAACGATCAACACTACGAAGTTCCGACTGATTTTTATCTCAAAGTGTTAGGCCCTCATCTTAAATACTCCAGCGGACTCTGGGAAAAGGGTGATGATTTTCCCGCTTCTGAAAAACGCATGCTAGCAAAGACATGTGAGCGAGCAGGAATTGTTGATGGCATGGATCTTCTTGAATTGGGATGTGGCTGGGGATCACTGACATTGTGGATGGCGGCCAAGTTTCCCAATTCTAAAATTACAGGAGTCAGTAATTCCAGCACCCAGCGCGATTACATTCTTAAGCAGGCCCAAGAGCGTGGTCTCACCAACTTAACTATCATCACAGCGGACATGAATGACTTCGAGGCGCCCGGCCTTTATGATCGCGTAGTTTCAGTGGAAATGTTTGAGCACATGAGAAATTGGGAAAAGTTACTCGAAAAAGTACACCGCTGGCTCAAACCCCAGGGCAAACTTTTTGTCCATATCTTCGTTCATAAAACGACGCCCTACTTATTTGAAGTCAAGGATGCCAGTGACTGGATGTCGCGCTATTTCTTCTCGGGTGGAATCATGCCCAGCTTTGATCAGTTTAAAAAATTCAATAAACACTTCCGTGTCGTAGAGCAATGGAAAGTGAATGGAAATAATTATGCTGAAACTTCCGAAGCCTGGCTCAGAGAAACTGACAAACACGCCTCAACCCTATTGCCAATGTTCGAGCGACATTATGGAGCAGGCCAAGGAAGAAAATGGCTCGAGTGGTGGAGAATTTTCTTCATGTCATGTGCCGAACTGTTTAAATACAACGATGGTGATGAGTGGTTCGTAGGGCATTACCTGATGGAGAAAAGATGAAACCAACTCTCGCAGTCGTCGGAACAGGAATGGCCGGTATGTCGGCTGCTTATTTCTTAAAAGATGACTTTGAGGTCACGGTTTTTGAAAAGAATGATTACGTTGGTGGTCACACCAACACGGTCTATGTCTCTGAAGAAGACCGCCAGATCCCCATTGATACCGGATTCATGGTTTTCAACGAGGAAACTTATCCTCTCATGTGTCGGCTTTTTAAGAAACTGGACGTGCCTTACCATGATACCAGCATGTCATTTTGCGTTTATGACTACAATCGAGCATTCGAATACAACGGTGGCTCCTTCGGAGATCTTTTTACCCAGAAGAAAAATGCAATCAGCCCAAGTTTCTGGAAAATGTTGATCGATATCTATCGCTTTGGCAAAGGCGTACCTCGCTATCTTTCAGAACCTGAGTTTGATGGAATCTCCTTGGGTGATTTGATTAAGCGGGAAGGATTGGGAGATGGTTTTACCGATGACTATCTCTTGCCGATGACGGCCGCAGTCTGGTCAACACCTCATTATGAAATGCTACGATTTCCGGCACGAACGATGATCCGTTTTTTACAAAACCACGGACTAACTGGAATTGATACCCAACACCAATGGAAGACTGTCGAGAAAGGATCCGAAACCTACAAGCAAAAACTTATTGCTACATTTCGCGACAGAATTAAAACCAACGCGAAGGTCACAAAAGTTCACAGAGCAAATGGTAAAGCTGTTGTTACGCTAAATGACGGTACAGAAAATATATTTGATAAAGTTGTACTTGCCTCTCATGCTGATGAGACAAGAGAGATATTGCAAAGCCCTACTCCGCTAGAGAAAGAGCTTCTCGCCCCCTTTCATTATCAAAAGAACGAGGCCTGGCTTCATACTGATTCCTCTATTATGCCTAAAATAAAGCGTAATTGGTCTTCTTGGAATCAAGTTCAGCGCGATGGCGAACGCTTCACTGTCTATTACATGAATTACTTACAACCGATTTCAAAAAAAATTGACTACTTTATCAATATTAATGGCACTCAATTTATAGATGAGAAAAAAGTAATCAAAAAAATTACTTACCATCATCCTTTGTTTGGGGTTGAAACAGAAAAAGCGCAACGTCGACTGCATGAACTCAATCAAAAAGACGGTGTTATTCAATTTTGCGGAGCTTGGTTTAGATACGGGTTTCATGAAGATGCACTCATGTCGAGTGTACAAATGTGCCAAAACCTATTGGGACGCGAGGTTCTGTGAAAAGTGGTGTTTATCTCGGAACAGTCACCCACGTGAGGAAAGCGATCAAGCCCTATCGCTTTGCCAATCGTGTGCCTTGGTGGCTCATCAACCTAGATGAACTAGCACAACTTGATAAATTGTGGGGTTTTGCTCACAACCGTTTCTCGCTATTTAACTTTCGAGATTTGGACCACATTCACATGGGCGAGTTCTCTGCCAAAGACAACATTATTAAATGGGCCCGCACGCAGGGTTTGAATGAGGAAATCATCCAAGTAAGTCTACTCACCAACCTTCGCACTTTGGGCTATGTCTTTAATCCAGTCTCTTTCTATTATTTGCAAGGAAAGCAGCAACGCTGGATTATATCTGAGATTGGTAATACTTTTTGGGAGCAAAAGCCAACATTGCTAGGATCTTTTAAGAATGACGAATTCTCTTGTGAGATTCCTAAGCTCTTCTACATTTCACCTTTTTTGAGTCTGGATAATACTCTCCAACTCAAACTTAATTGGCCCTCTGATGAGATCAAAATTCTCATAAATGATATTTCACCGCAGGGTGAGCTTGAACTGACGGCAGTCTTTCGTGGAGAACGCCAGGAAATAACTCAATTATTAATTTTCAAACTCGCCTTTCAGTTTCCTCTACTCTGTTTTCAAATTATTACCCTTATACATTGGCATGCTTTTAAGCTTTGGCTCAAAGGTATCCCCTATTTCAAAAAGTCTGATCGACTTGACCTGCAACAAGGAGTCTTCCAATGGAAGTCACGAAAATTCAAAAAGCAATCTTAGAATCATCGCTACCACGTTCGGTTGTTGAATCGGTCATGGGCCGAATCAAACACGGTTCACTCATGATGAAGCACAGTGATGGCTCAGAAAAGCGCTATGGTGATCCACTCACTCAACCCATAAATGTAACTATTCATGACGAACGTTTTTATCTTCACTGCCTGCTTTATGGAGATATCGGCTTCGGTGAAGCATTCATGTATGGTTGGTGGACAACGACTGATCTGGCGGGTGTTCTAAAAACACTTATCAATAATATGCAAGAACTCGGCGGCATGTCGGGCAGTAAAGCGAAAGCAAGCGGGAATGTGCTTAAAGCCGTTAACAGGGCCGCTCACCTCTTTCGTGCTAACACCCTCACTGGTGCGAAAAAAAATATTCAAGAACACTACGATCTCTCGAATGATTTCTATTCGTTGTGGCTCGATCCTACCATGACTTATTCCAGCGCTTACTGGACACAAAAAGATATGACTCTCGAAGAAGCTCAGCGTGCCAAGTGGAAAGCATTAGCTGAGAACCTCGAACTAAAACCAGAAGATGACCTTCTTGAAATTGGCACAGGTTGGGGCGGTTTCGCTTGTTATGCTGCCAAAGAATACGGTTGCAAAGTCACGACCATTACCATCTCTGAAGAGCAACACAAATACGCTAAAGCACTTTTTGAGCGCGAAGGTGTGGCCGACAAGATCACACTACATTTGCAGGACTATCGAATAATCAAAGGTACCTTTAGTAAAATCGTCTCTATCGAAATGATGGAAGCTATTGGACACGCCTTTCTGCCAATCTTCTTTAAAGTTTTAAATGATCGCTTAAGACCTAACGGATTAGTGAGCTTTCAAGTTATCACTTGTGCTGATTCTCGCTATGAGGAGTACCGCAAGGGTGTTGACTGGATTCAGAAACATATTTTCCCGGGAGCACTTCTTCCGAGCGTAGGCCACATGACAAAAGTTATTAATGAAGTCAGTGAACTGCAATTAGTTAAGTTTCGCGATATGGGGCCGCATTACGCTAAGACTTTGCGCGCCTGGGACAAAAATTTCACTCGCGTAGAAAATAAAATTGAAACACTAGGCTTTGACGAGACCTTCCGTCGCAAGTGGCACTACTACTTCCAATACTGTGAAGCTGCTTTTGAAACGCGCAATATTTCCGTGGTACAAATGACTTTGACTCGTCCGAATAATTCGACCATTCAATCAGACGTCTTGTGATGTATCAGCTCCCACCTAGAGTGGGAGCTTCTTTCCTAGAAATGGAATGAGACGCGGAACACGTGAAGCATATTCACGGTACTCCGGTTTTTCCATGTAGCGTTTTTCAATCAGAGGAATCCCAGTCACCTTTAATAATGAATAACAGATTGTGAGAGGACCGATGATGGTCCAGGCCGACCAGAAATTGAAAATATAAAGATAGACTCCCCACCAAACAAGCATTTCACCCAGATAGTTTGGAAAGCGTACAATAACCCAAGGACCTGAGGTGCACAGCTTACCTTTATTAGCAGGATCAAGTTTGAACTTACGCAGGTGATTGTCGGCCCACGTCTCAAGTCCAAAGCCAGCTGCCCAAATCGCTAACCCCAAAATCTGCTTATAACCAAATCTCTCAAGATCGCTCGACATCCCTAGCTGAATGGGAAGGGAGATAACAAACATCGCAGCACCCTGCGCCAAAAAGACTTTCTTATAACCTTCCATCAAGTAGTTTTGTCCCCATTGAACGCGATAGGCCATGTAGCGTGGATCTTCACCATGCCCTTTGCTACGTGTAAAAATATACCAGGCCAGACGCATCCCCCACAAAGTGATCATCAGAAGCAAAACTGCTTTCGGGCCGCTAGGATAGTTTTGGATATATGATACCAGGGCAACGAGCACAAACCCGAGTCCCCAAGCAATATCCATGACAGAGAACTTGTCTTGCTTCCAAGCAAGCCAGAAGAAAAAATGAATTAAGAGAAGAATTGAAATAACTGCAAGGGCCATGGCCACGAGCTCCCGGAGATAGATTATGCGTCTTATTCTAACATTTGTTTTCTTACTGACATCAACTTTCGTACACGCCAACCAGGACAAAGCCATGACTTACGCTGATCGAGTGAAAGACGCCTGGACGCGCTTAGATGCCAATAACCTTCAAGTCGTTGATGAATTCTATGACAAAGACCTCGAGTTCCATGATCCGATCGGAAGCCTTAAGGGCCGTGAAAACATGCGCGCCTACTACAAGAAAATGTATCAAGACCTCAAATCAATAAAGTTTGAATATCAAGAGATTCTCACTGAAGGTAACAAAGTCGCACTCATCTGGAAGATGACCTACGCTGTCGACAAGCTCAATAATGGCGAGCCGATTATGGTTGATGGTATGTCGATTATGAAGTTTGGTGGTCCTGAAGATAAAGTGGTTTATCATCGCGACTACTTCGATGTCGGTGCTATGGTTTATGAACATGTCCCTGTACTCGGTTGGGCGGTAAGAACTCTCAGAGGAAAATTAGCGGAGCACTGATGATACCCCAAGCACTCATCGACAAAATTAAGCCTTATTACGAAGCCCAAGATCCGGGCCATGATTGGGCACATATTTTACGAGTCACAAAAACAGCTGAAGCTTTGGCCAAGAGTGAAAATGCAGATCTGTCAGTAGTTTTACCAGCCGCCTTTCTCCACGATATTGTAAACGTTCCCAAAGATCATCCAGAACGCACACGTGCCTCAACCCTTGCTGCCGATAAGGCCATCAAACTTTTAAGTGAAGTTCTTTACGACGAAACAAAATTTGAAAAAATTCATCAGGCGATCGTAGAGCATTCCTGGTCAAAGGGACTCAAGCCCTCATCGATTGAATCGGCCTGTGTACAAGATGCCGATCGCCTCGACGCAATTGGCGCCATCGGAGTACTTCGCTGTACTGCTGTGAATGTTCAGATGAAGAGTCACTTCTATGATCCGGCTGATCCCTTTGCCGAAAAGCGTGAGCTTAACGACAAAACGTTCATGGTGGATCACTACTTTGTAAAACTTCTTAAAATAGCTGATTCACTGCAAACTAAAGCAGCGAAAGTTGAGGGTCAGCGTCGCACAGAATTCATGCGCCACTTTTTGGATCAATTAAAAAATGAAATCAAAGGCTAATTAGCTTTGGCGATTTTCTTCCGACACCATCTCATTTAGGTGCCAAAGATCCCAGGCCCATCCGCAAGTCAAAAGACCACCGGTCAGTAACCACAAAATCCCCGTCCAGATGCGACCCATATAAAAACGGTGAAGACCTAAGAAACCAAAAAACGTCAGCAACACCCAAGCGATGTTGTAGTTATAGCGACCGGCCACGTACTTAATATCGGCGTCTTCATCCATGCCAGGAATTAAGAAGGCATCTACCAGCCAACCAATACCGAACATTCCGAAAGTGCAGAACCATAAAAGCCCAGTCCATTTTTTACCGAAGTAAAAACGGTGCGCACCGGTGAAACCGAAAACCCAAAAAAGGTAGCCGGCGATAATACTGTGGTCTGCGGGTGGAAAGGCTTCTTTATTCATGCTAACACTCTCTAGCGAGAATCACTTTTTGACAAGGTTGAGCTATGTGGCTTCCCGATCCAGATTTGCGGCGCAGCACCCTCGGACTAATCCAAGGCGAGAAAAATCTTATCGCTAACTTAGCCAATATCGCGGCGGTTATTTATCACACTCTCCCAGACTTAAACTGGGCCGGCTTCTATATGTGGGATAATAAACACCAAGAATTAGTGCTGGGTCCTTTTCAGGGCAAACCAGCGTGCTTACGTATCAAAGCAAATCGTGGCGTTTGTGGAGCCGCTTACACCACTCAAAAAACCCAATGCGTCGCCGACGTCCACGCTTTTCCCGGCCACATCGCCTGCGATGCCGCCTCTCGCTCCGAAGTCGTTGTTCCCCTTATGTGGCAAGGCCAGTGTGTCGGCGTCCTCGATCTCGATTCCCCCACACCAAATCGTTTCACACTTGATGAAGCGCAGTTTTTAGAAGACCTTATGAAGGAAATAATGCCCCTGATTTGGGAAGGAAGAGAGTCATGAAAACTATCGTCATCACTGGTTCTGCTAGTGGCATCGGCCTAGAACTCACACGTCAGCTGCATGAGCGCGGTGAGAAAGTCTATGCCGTCTGTCGTAAGCCTTCGCCTGAGTTGCGTGCGGTGGGTGCGCAGATTATTGATGGCATTGAATTGACCGACGATCATCTCGAGCATCTCTTGAAAAAATGGTTTAAAGATGTGCAGATAGATTGGCTGTTAAATAATGCCGGTATTTTTGAATTAGAAACGCTCGAGAAAATGAGTCTCGGCCAAGTTCGTCGCCAGTTTGAAGTCAACACGATCGCTCCCTTGCGTGTGACCGAAGCGCTTCTCCCTCAACTTAAAAACGGCGCGAAGATTGGCATCACCACCAGTCGCATGGGTTCAGTCGCCGACAATACATCGGGCGGCTACTACGGCTACCGCATGTCGAAAGCCGCGGTGAATATGCTCGGTAAAACACTCTCGGTAGATTTAAAGCCACGAGATATTAGTGTCGCTCTCTTGCATCCTGGCTACGTCAAAACAAAGATGACTCAACAGCAAGGTGAGATCACGCCTGATCTTTCAGCGCAAGGTCTCATCAAAATTATGGATAAGTTATCGCTTGAGACGAGCGGTGGGTTCTGGCACACCAATGGCGAGAAGCTGCCCTGGTAATGTTGCTATTAGAATATCTCTTCCGATAGAGGTTTAGAGAGCCACTCATAAGCTGGCGCGACCAGAATATCATCTCTCATAGAGCTCTTATCTAAATTCCTAACAAGCTGAATGCAAGTTTTAATCTTTAATTTATCTTTATAATAGTAGAATGACTTACTTCTGCTCGACTCTGTGAGCTTCGCTTCAATGATAGCAATCGGTTTTCTATTTTTTTGAATGAGGAAATCTATCTCATGCCCATTTTTATCGCGTAAATAATTGAGTTCATATCGATCGCCGGTTGAGTCTTCTAAATAATGAATTCTTTTAAGAAGATGATTCGCGACTAAATTTTCAAAACGGGCGCCCTCATCACCCTCTACCTCACCGTTATCGTAAAAATAGATCTTGGGCTTTTTTGTTATCGCTTTATTTAAATTTTTTGAATAAGGGGTAATGATGAAAAGTGCGTATGTCTTCTCCAATATATTCAGCCAAGCTTTAGCGGTTTTAGGAGCAATTTCTAAATCGCGCGCAATGTTTGAAAGAGCTACTTCTGAACCAACTCTTTGTGTGACTGCCTGATAGAAAAATTCTAATAAAGCTATATCTCGGATGCTTTCTAGCTCTTGGATATCTTGGCGAAATACAAGATTGAGCTTCTCATTTCTCCAACGTTTTGCGAATTGAAGATCCCCTGTTAAAAATGGTTCAGGAAAACCGCCTAGAGTTAGCATTTTTTCCATGTTCTGAGGATCATCGCGCTTAAAGCTCTGCTTAATTTCTGATAAGCAGAGCGGATGCAAGCGCCATGAAAAAAAACGACCTAACATCGAGTCTTGGCCTTTCTTAAAAATATCGAGGCGAGCACTCCCAGTTACTATAAATTGATGACGTTCTTTTTGTGTGTCGTAGATACCTTTGACCAAGTTTTTCCATCGCGAAAATTTATGAATCTCATCAAAGATAATGATTTTTCTATCTTGATCCCAGTCTTTGCTCATGATCTTCTTGCGATCATCGCTATTATCCCAATTTAAGTAGAGACCAAGATCTTTGGTTAATTCTTTAACCATAGTGGTTTTGCCCGCTTGCCTGGGCCCCGAGATGAGAACCATCTTTTTTTGTAAGTCTCTGATTATACTAGATGAAAGATAACGCATAGTACTATTTTAACCCACAGGTCAAAAAAGTCCAGCCTTTTTTAACTTGCAGGTCAAAAAAGTCCAATCCAGTTTAAGCCGCTTCTTTAACTGGCTCAATGACTGGTTTTTGATTCTTCATATCGGTGCGCTTAAAGAAGAGCCAGTAACATCCTACTGCTGCGAGATAAAATGAAGCAGCAGAGATAAATGACCACCTGAAACCGTAGTTCTCAATAATCCAGCCCCCCACTTGTGTTGAGAATGTCCACGCGGTGTTGTAGCAGAAAATCAGAATCGATGAAGCAAACAAACAATCTGACTCGCGCACGCGCTCCATCTCAAAGAGTGAGGTCGTAGGACCGCTCATATTCATCAGCATTCCACGCATAAAGAAACATCCCAATACCAGCGCAATGCTTGAAGCAAACGCCATCGTAAGCATGAACGGAACAGATAATAGGGCGGTGATCATCATGAAACCCAAACGATCAAAGCGCTTCACCACCGAAGGCGACATAAAGACGCCGATAAAAATACAAATCTGGAGTGCTCCGAAGGCCGTACCAATCGCCGAGCTATCAAGATTAAAACGTTTCGAGAGATAGACGTTCATAAATGGAATAATCATACCTGCACCAAGTGCGATCGCCGTTTTGGGCATGATGAGTTTACCCAGCGTGCGCCAATCTTTTTCGCGCAGACTACCCCAGGAATTTCTGCGCTGATGAGGAACTGCAGCGCGAATAATTTTGCTATAAGGATAAAGTGACAGCAGAGTCACACCCAAAGCGATCGCCATAGAATAGCGATAGGTTTCGAGCACTGTGAAATTGCTATTTAGAGCCGCAAAAATTTCTGGCAGATAGCCACCAATAAAATAACCAAAAAGCTGCGAGCCCATCACAGAGGCTGAGTTCATGGTGAAAGCGTAAACACGCTGATCAGGTTTAGTGTGACGGAAAATAAAAGGTGCGACCGAAATATTGAAGATCGCCAAACCCATGGCGCCCACCAAACCAAGAACTGTGTACATCTCAACACTCTCTGCCATCACCTGCAAAAGATAACTGGCCGATGAAAGGACGATTCCCACAATCAAGAGCGGTTTGACGGCGAAGCGCTCGAGTACAACCGCGGCGGGAAAGGCCATCAAAGCTATTCCTAACGACGTTGTAGCAGCGAGGCTACCCATGACACCTTCTTTGAGTCCGGCCTCTCTCAAGAAGAGATTGAAGAGCAGAGAGTGGACTGAATTTCCGAACGCCATGAGAGCATGGCCCAGTAAAAAGAGCTTTAAGTTATGTGGTAATTCTTTGAAGTGTAGCTTGTAGTTGCGAACCATCGGGCCTTCCTGGCACTTCTCATCTTATGCCTAAGACTGAACGCAAGCTAGCCGCAATTTTTTGCTCTTGGTTTATGGCCGAGTGTTGCTGTCAAATTTCATTTGATAAAGATTATCAATTTCACCCGTCTCATCCTGGCACACAGATCTCTTAAGCCTTCGATTCCTGTGCCAGGATGAATTAGCAAATCACCTAGAAAGCTTGTGGCGTCCTTAAGAATGCTCTGATTTTAAATAAAATTCTGTGATTCGGACTTAACGGGTGAAATTGAATCAAACGGATTTCTGGAAATAAAAAAGGCTCCCGAAGGAGCCTTTTTATCTTATTGATTCTTCGGAAGCGGAGTTGGGTAAGAGTTGTTACCCATCTCTTGTACCCATTTCACCATCGCCTTGATCTGGCGCTTTGGATCGTTATCCAAGACACCTTCGACCAAAGTTGCCGTGCCGCCTTCCCAGAAGTTAGGCATCGTAGTGTAAGGCATGATCGCGGTTGGGTCAGTTAACCACAACTCAATCCAGCTTGGACGCAAGCGCATCTTAGCATTCTTAAGAGCTGGTGCTTGAGCTTCGTCGTTAGTGAATCCAGTCGTGTGACAGCTGGTACACGCAAGCTCGTTCCAAATACGTTGAGCGGCTTCACGTTCACCTGGTTCCCACTCCACCTTCGCAAGATTTTCAAACGTCGGCTGATTCGCGTCGGCTTGGAAGTAAGTCACAATATGGTTCAACTCTCCATTCGAGAAATTGAACGATGGCATACGGATCTTCACGTACGGACGAATGGTGTGCACGTTCTGAAGGAAGTTATTAAACCACTCTGTCTGAACGCGATGACCTTCTTTAACAAGATAAGGAGGGCCAGCGTTTTGATCGTCGTAGGCTTTGCTCAACTCTCCGCCATTACCATCAATCTGGTGACAGCCTTGGCAGTTGTACTTATTCACGATCTTCTTACCGATCTCTGCAAGCTTCTCGTTCGCATCCAAACGCTTCATACCTGCGAGAGGAACTTTGTCGCCGACTTGACCCAACAGGTTCACAGTCATGGCTTCAATTTCCCAATCTTTCAGATAGAAGTTTGGCATGCGGTTTAGGTCTTTGAATGGCTTAGGCACACCCAAATCCCAAATACTTGGTTGCTTTAAGTGCTGAGAGATCCAACCGTGGCGGCTATGCGGAACATGGCGCTGCTGACCGAAGCCAAATTGCTCAACCGGCTTCGAGCCCACTTTCGTAAGTTCCGGGCCGATCGGTGGAAGATCGTTACTGAATCCATCGATATCGTGACATGAGTAACAGCCGTACTTGCCGATTGAACGACGGCCGAGTTCGATTGTTCTCTCTTCGTCACTCATCGTAGCGAGCTTCGCTTTCGCGACATCGAGAGTTTCAAATGCTGAGAAGTAATCTTGTACCAAGATTTCATCACGTAATTCTTTGTTGAGTCCAGGGAACTTCAAGCCGGCAAAGGCGGTGTTCTTAAGATTCATCAAGTACGCCGTGATATCGTTGGCTTCTTGATCAGAAAGTCTAAATGATGGCATGACAGAAGTTGGGTCGTAGTGATCCGGCTTCTTGAGCCATGAGACCAACCAATCCGCATCAACTTTTGAACCAGTACCTGTGAGGTAAGTACCCTTACGGTTACCGACGTTATTTAATTTCTCATCAATGCCTTCGACCATGTGACAGCCCACACAGCCAACCGTCTCAATCAACTCTTTACCTTTATCAGCGTTACCACCTTTAAATGTGGTGAATGGCTTGTAAGGCTTCGCCTTTTGAGCGAGGTAAGTCGCCATGGCATTAACTTCAGCTTCGTTTTTCGCCATGAACTCAGGGGCTGAGTTATTGGCCTGCATGAAGAATGATGGCATTTTTGATTTCGGATTAAACGAATGCGGACTCCAAATCCAGTTCTTCATCCACTCAATATTCGTCTTAGCCGTAATTTTCACCAACGATGGACCTGGCTTATCGAGATGCTGCCAGCCTTCGATTTTGTGACAGCCATAACAGCCGTACTGCTCAGTAAGCTGACGACCTTTATTTAGGTCATCGGCCATTGGAATGCGCTCTACACCTTGGTGACACTTAAGACACATGCCTTCCGTGTACTGTAGTGGCAACATCGGCTGAGCAATTTTGTGTGGTTCATGCCAGTGGTACTTCGCAATCCAGTCTTTCTTTTGAGCTTCGTTTTGCGGAATGTGCGCAGGTGAATTGAAATCATTCACACGGTCACCAACCCCACCGTGACACGAAGTACAGCCGAAATCTTTAATCGGGTGAGCTGAATTTACACCCACCGCGAGCGTATCAACTTTAGGGTGAGTCTTGTACGGGTTAGTTTGGTCTTCGTAGCCTGGCTTATCAATGAACACGTGACAGGTCGTACAGCGATCGATCTTTGGGATCTGCTGGAAGTACATGTCGTTAGTGGCGTTAGTAATAACAAACTGACGGATCTTAATCGTTGGATCAAGGAAGTCGATGAAAGGAGCGTTTCGCAGCATCCAAAGTGGACTTTTTTCAGTTGAAACGAGAGCGGCTTCAAGACGCTCTTTATCACCCGTAAGAGTCTTAAGTTCTTTTTCTGCATCAATGCGAGCGGCTTCTAGTTTTTTGAGCTCAGTATTATAAGAAGCTTCTTCAGCATTAAAGGCTTTGAGCTGATCCTTACCTGCCATTTCATTTTTCTTATACTCGTCAAAAGTCTTTTTATATTTCTTGGCATCCTCGAGGTGCTTGGCAACGAGAGCGTGCTCATACTTAAACTGCCACTCAGCAGCTTGTGAACCTTGCACACCGTTGTACATGTTTTGCACATAGATGCGTTTTTGCACATCGGCGATCTTGTCTTGAACTTTTAAGATCTCGGCTGCATTCGCCTCAACGACTTTTTCTGCTGCAATAACGTTTGCTTGAGCTTCGTTAACTTTTTGGGCATCCATCGAGCCTTCAAGCTCTTTCACTTTTTTTGCGATGACTTGTTTCTCAACATCCATCGCCTTGATCTGAACGGCTTTCCAGGGGCGAATGTAGTCATCAAGGACAACCCAAATGACAGTCAGGAGAAACAAGACCGACAAGACAGCGAAGACCTTATTGAGGGTCGAGATGTTGTAGGCCATTCCAGGTTCACGTTTCATCTTCTATACCTTAAGCGTTTAGCTGTAATTACAGGTTCAATTCAAACTCTGGCATCGCAACGATGTACTTCAAGGTAAAGAACCAGCGAAGGTACATCTTGATTGGCAAAATTGCGGTACCAAGAATAAGAAAAATAAGAATGTAGTAACGAATCACACCCATGCGTTCGAGGTAGCGCTGACCCCAGTGCTTCGTAATAAAATACGGAGCGACGAAGAGGTAGCCAATCGTGAGGAGAACCCCAGCGATTTCACGCACCAAAATATTTTTGGGAAGGCCCATGCCGAGTCCCTTGATCCAGAAGTACTCCGATAAGTTGACGTTGTTTTCCGCCACAGCTTTGTGAAGATCCCAGAATTCAAATGGACCGTAGAACGTCCAGTTTGGACCGCGCAAGAATGTTCCGACTTGGATCAAGAAAATCCACAAAACAATCCAGCCGTACATGAAACCCGTGATAGCAAATTTACGCTCACTGAAAGTGTAGTAACCGTTGCCTTTAGGATTTACGTCGATGAATGGAATCGCGATCAAGCCGACCAAGATAATTCCCGGTAGAACAACACCGGCCATCCATGGGTCAAAGTACACGAGCATTTCTTGGAGACCCAAGAAGTACCATGGAGCTTTAGCTGGGTTAGGTGCCCAAGTTGGGTTGGCTGGTTCTTCGAGAGGAGCTTTGAAGAAAATCGCCCACACAATCAAGAAGACGGTACAAGCGATACCGGCAAAGAGTTCGGTGTAAACAAGGTTAGGCCAAGCCCACACTTTTTCACGATTCTCTGGTGTGCCTTCGATAGGTGGTTCACCGCGAGCGATACGCTTATCGTTTTCAACGCCTTTATGCATGGCAAACCACCATGACCAAAGCACGACCGCGTTCAGGATAATAATAGGAATGTTATCCGGTAGACTGATAACAGAGAAAAAGACCGGATCAGTGAGCATCCAACCAAAAATGACCAAGATCGCAATGAGCGATGCGAGACCAAATTTTTTAGACGCAACAACTTCAGGCTTTTTAATTGTGAATGCGAAAAACGCAGTCACGGCCGTGAAGGAGTAAACCGGAGACGATAAATAGTTAATCAGTTCCTTAATCATGGTCTTCCTTGATTACAGAGGAGCGGAAATTCCGCCGTCCTTACGTACACGCCAGAAGTGAACAGCGATCAACACCGCCACAACCAACGGAATAAATACACAGTGGAGAATGTAGAAACGCAAAAGAGCGGCTTCACCTACGAAACGGCCGCCCAGCAATTGGAAGCGCACGTCGTTTTTATCCGACACCATCACGAAGTCGCCGATCTTCGCGAGCATCGCACCTGGACCACCGTGACCCATGAACGGAGTGGCTTTTGCCATGTTCGATCCTACGGTAATCGCCCAAATTGCGAGCTGATCCCAAGGAAGAAGGTAACCTGTGAACGAGAGAAGAAGAGTGAGAACGAGAAGAATTACACCCACACCCCAGTTGAATTCACGTGGTGGTTTGTATGAACCGGTCATGAAGACGCGGAACATGTGAATCCACACGGTGATCACCATCAAGTGAGCGCCCCAACGATGAAGTTCGCGCATGATACCCAGAGGTACGTGTTCGCGCAGACCGATGATATCAGTGAAAGCGTATTCCGCTGTTGGGCGGTAGTAGAACATCAAGAGAACACCCGTTACTGTCAACGCCAAGAAGACGAAGAAAGTCAGTCCACCCATACACCATGTGTAGCCGAGCTGAACGCCAGACTTCTTAAGCTTAATCGGGTGAAGGTGAAGGAAAACGTTACCGGCCACAACAGCAGCACGGTTACGTGCATTGTTAGGTGGACCGTGACGGAAAATAGCTTTCCAAACTTGGGTATTAGCAACTTTCTCAGCTAAGCTCTGCTCTGACATATCTACCTCAGTAAATTAAACATCAATGAACGAATCAGGGTAATTCCACTCACCCTTCTCGTAGCGGAAAATTTTCGTCTTATCGACGATCACTTTCCCTTCTGGATTGAGTGAAACTTTGTAACGCTCTAACGGACGAGGAGCAGGGCCCTCGAAGTTAATTCCATTGGGATAGTAACCAGACCCGTGACATGGGCACTTGAATTTACTCTCTGCTGGCAACCAGGTTGGAATGCAACCGAGGTGAGTACAGATGTTAGAAAGTGCGACGAAGCGACCATCTTTTTTGTAAATCCAAACTCCGAAACCGTTTTTCCAACGCTCGTCCACACCTTCAGGATATTCGTCAGGAAAACCTGCCACGAAATCCATTGCTGGTTCGAAAACCACGTTGGGATAGAGGAAACGAAATACGAAACTTAGCAGACCAGAAACTGCTGCGCCGAAAGTAATCCAACCAACAGCAAGAAAGCTGAAGAATTCGCGGCGATTGAGGCTAGTTTTGACTTCTTCACTCATGAGTGAAAACTCCAGGCGATAAGAATTTAGCGGCAAACTAAATTCAATCTAAACAGGGCTTAAGGGATGAGGTCATTATGGGCGTAAACTTCTAATTTTTCAACAGATTTACCAGCTCTTGGGCCTTAGTCGAGACGCCAATGTTGGAATCTTTTTCGACTAGATCATGAACCAAAGAAATAAGTTGTTTTGTGCCTGCTTTCTGAATGTGGGTGAGAACGTTAAGCTTCATGGCCTCAACTTGTGCACCGTTCAACTCTCCCGGTGTAACATTTTGGTAACCTAAAGCGAGTATCTCCTTCAAAACAGGCTCTGCTTCCATAGGGGCATAATAAATCATTCCCATTGCCGCAGAGTATCGCAACATCTTTTGTTGTGATAATAAAAACGGACGAAGCAGCTGTGCTCCATTTTCTCTGCGGTGTGTTGCGACGGTTAAAATGACGGCTTGCTTAAGACCTTCATCACTTTCACTGACTAAGATTTTTTCAAGATTGACCCAATCGATCTTTGAATCAGTAGGAAGATTTCCCAAAGAAACGATCGCGCTAAAACGGACTTCACTATTTTCGTCGTTCACAGCTTTGTTAAAAAGCTCAACTGAAAGCGGGTGTTGTAAAAGACCAAGGGCTTTCACAATGAAATTCCGCGTACGCGCATCTACGCTCTGATCGTAAACTTGCACCAGATTTTCCACCACCCATGGGACATCACTCTCAGGAATACGAGCTGAAGCCAGATATTTAGAAAGTTCGTAGGCGGCCACCCAACGATTTCCAAAAGTTTTAGAATTAAGTTCAGTCACCAAGTCGCGATGATTTTTGCCACTGGAGAGCATTCTCGTCACACCGAAAATGATCAATGCACCCACCAAAACAATCGCTATCGGAACGGCGATTCCAGAGAGTGGTGATTTTTCTAATAATTTCTTTGTGGCCGGTTGGCTTTTTTCCTCGGACATCTTAAAACCCTTTTTGCTATAAGTGAGCACAGAATAGTAGCTTCAACGCACTTGGGGAAGATCAACAATGGCCTATTTACTCCGCTCTTTGCTGGTTATCATGGTTGCAGGTATTACTGTGACCACTCTCACCGCTTTGCAGTGGGTAACATTGCCGCACTCCCACATTCAAACTGCCATCCCCTCATTTATTTTCCTGATATTTATCCAGGCTTTCGTAATGTTTTACTTTATCGGCGTTGCCCGCTTAGTGGAAAACGTCTGGAACGTGCTGCAATCGCAGCAAAATTTACATGAGCTCTTTGATGAAGCCCCTGCCGATCTTGAGCCTTACAAGAAACGCGTCGCCCGATTCGTTCATGAGTCCGCACTCTCTAAAAGACAGACCATTCCTTGGACAATGTTGATGCTGGTTTTGGGTTCCATCGGATTTTTACTGGGTGGTGCTCATGATACTGGTATGGTGGCCAAAACCGTTCACTCAGGGGTCATTTACGGCTTTATCGCCGCCATGCTGATTGGTTTCGTCCGCCAGTGGATTTACCTCGGAAAGAGCCACATTTTGTTGCGTGATATGAAGGGCCTTTTTGGCATGAGCCGAGACGCCATGTAGCCATAACTCCTCGTTTTTACTAACTCGACCTTGGTTTTTTGCTATTCACTTCACCTCCCTCCCCTGTGAGCCGATTAGAATAGATATATGAAGCTTTTCTTGGGTCTGTTTTTATCCCTTCTACCAATGGTGGCCAGTGCCCTCACCATTGAAAATGAGTTATCTCAACAACAACAAAATGAACTCTCCAATCGATTTGTGACTTCCATCAAGGAAGCAGAAATTGATTCTAAAATGTTGCAAGTTGATCAGATTAAACAAATCGTCGAAAAAAACAAAATCACAGAAGCCGATGTTAAGATTGGGTCTTCTGCCACTCAGCCAAAAATCGATGCCGCCAAGATTGAATTCGAACAGGCCTTTGCAACTCTAAACGAAGATCAAGTTAAGCAATTATCTGAAAAACTCAATCTCGATTCCTACGGCTTTGTGAAAGGTAAAGAAAGTAAGGCGATGATGGAATTCTTTTCAAAAAGAATTCAAAATGCTGTCTACGGAACAGGAGCGACAGGACAGGCACTGCAAATTAAAGAAAAAGTCGCCGTCGATCACAAAATTTATAACGAACTTTATATTACTCAGCTGGGTAAAAATATTTTGTTAGAGATTTCTAACTATTGTTACAACAACATCTCGCCTGACGGTACAGCTGCTCCTGCCTCACAGGCCGCCTTTACTAAATGGGTTGATATTTTAGGCTTTGGTAATCCGGCCGATAAGAAATGTAACCTCAATGCTCCTCGTGATGGCCTAGCAGGTTGTTTGAGTTCAGTGAGTGACACAATTCCGGCCACCAGCGCAACAGGCACTACACCTGACCCCTATCTCGAACTAAGCCAGAGACTCAGCGGTCTTCCAGCTGCCCAGGCACCTAAAATTCTGCACGATATGTTCGTCTTATGTACTCGTCTCATTCCTCACCTTTGTGAGTCAAATGCTTACTGTAATGCCACAGACCAAACTCCTTGGAGCAATGATGCTCTGATGACGGCCTATACCTGTCCGAGTGATAAGAAAAAAGGTGAAATGTCATGTGTGGTGCAAAGTCGCCTTAAAACTCATCGAACCAATCTTGAAATCGCTAAGAAGAGCAAAGAGCAGTTCGAGCGCGACTACGACGAAACCAAAGATCCTAAATTTAGAATTGGATTAGAAAAAGATCGATTGAAATATGACCTGACTGTTCGAGGTGAAAAATCGATTGAATCAATCAGTGCTCTCACTTCGCAAGATCTCAACGAGCTGGCGGAAAAAGTTTCCAAAGAAACTGAAGACAAGTTCACTCAAGAGCAATGTGAAAATGCACCTGAGTCAAAAGAGTGTGAGATTTTTTTCAGCAATGCTGAGCAGGCGACAAGACTTAAAAACTCTCAACTCGGTTACACTGCCGCCACTGAACTTGAAAAGAAGCGCATTGATCTTCTGAAAGCCGACGAAAAAAAACTCAAAGAGTACCTTACTCAGAAAGGTTACACCGATCTGGCAGATCAATTATCAAGTGCAAATCTGAACAATATTGTCGCAATTGCTAAAGAGCGCTTTGAAGCCGAACGTGAAGCTTCTTTTGCCTCTATGTCTGCGGCGTTTGAGCGCAAACAAATTCTTGATCCTACCAACTCTGCGGCCAATGCAGTGACTGCAACTAAGGCAAAAGACGAAATCAAAAGCAAAACTTCGCAAACGACACAACTCATGCTGTTTAATAACGTTGTGACCAGTTACTTACAAATTGAAACCAACGGTAAACGCTCGACGAACTCACAAGTACTTGCTCGTGAAACAGAGGCCTTAAAGAAGGGCGAAAATATCGATGCTGCCGCTATGACTTTCTTTAGCAACTTGGGTGGTTCAGGCGGAGGCTCTGGCCCTACTGGAGGCGGAACCGGCGAAGTGGATGGTGCGTCCTTCGTTGACCTCAGCTTCATTGATAATATCTTGGGCGACAAAAAAGACTAAATCGACTTTACCCAAATAAATACGCGATTCTTACCGGCCGGAGTCGCTTCACGTGCATTGCTCTCAAAGATGGTCGCGTCTCCTAAGCCTGAAACGACACCTAAAAATGCTTTCAACTGACTAGAAGGCACCAAGAGATTGAAATAAATCCCTCCAGGGATAGCGGTACCTGGTTTTACATTCCCAAGTGCGGAAGCCTTATAGTCTTTCAACATAGGAAGAATTTTTTCACGCAATTCCTGTGGGCTCACTGAAGCCATTAAAACGCGATAAGCACGATTGCGGCCAGCTCCACCCGCATCACGATAGCCGCCCTTTTGATTCTCCTCATATTCAGAAGTCTCACTTCCTTCAGCTGAGAAAGCTGGAATTTCTTCGACTGAGGTCAAGGCCACTTCATCTGACTCGGGGTCGAAGCGAACATCTTTAATTTCTTCAAACGTCTTAGCTCCCTCAATCCTTTCTAGCTTTTCGATTTCTTCGTTTGAGAGCTCAATATTTCGAAGCGAGCGATCTTCAGGACGATAGAGCATAGAAAGATCAAGGCCAAAAAATGTCGGCTCTAAGAGCTTAATGCGCTTGATAATATAATTTTCGTACCAAGAGTTGGTCAGACGAAGACCAATAATCAGAACAATACTCACGGTCAAAAGGGCAACGACTTCACGGGCGAAACGAAATTGACGTCTCCAAGAAAGACGACGACGAAAACGCTGCCAATCGAAGCGAAGTTGATAGAGATCTTTTTTAAGCTCTTTTAAAATCGCCTTCCATTGCGGAAATAGCGTGACCTCAAGAGAGAGCATCATATCGTCTTCGTCACCATGACGTGGCAAGTTTTCAGTGCCAAAGGTGCGCGCCATGTCTGGATAATTGCGATTTCTATTGGGCGAAAGAAGATTTCCGATTTCTAATAATTCATTGGCCTCATCGGCCATATGCGGTTGCAGACTTAAAAAGTAATCTCTCAAAATATGGGCCAACCAACTCTCTTGAACTTTGGCTTCTTCACAAAAGTTTTTTAAAGATTGACCTGATTGTGAGAAAGCATAAATCGTAAATCGATCGAGAAGCCAGCTAATCCATGAATGCAGAGGCCCAGTATGCGCAATCTTTTTTGCATATGTGAGCCGTTCAATAACATGAGTGGCGTCTTGGCCTTCACTAAAGACTGCTTCCCAAAATTCATTAAAAGCATGGCGATGTTTGCCTTCCCAGGCAAGACTGGCAAAATTGAGATTAAGCCATTCACTAAACTTGGTAATTTGGGGATTACTTAATTCAAACATTTTCGTCTCTCGTAAGAAGCAAAGCTATCCCTTGTCCACCACCAATACATGCCGAGGCAATACCGATTGTTTTCTTTTGGTCTTTTAATTGGCGAGCAAGCGTGAGGGCTAACCGTATTCCGCTCGCACCCAAGGGATGACCAATGGCGACAGCACCACCCCAAATGTTCAACTTCTCAGCTGGAATATTAAGTGCTTTAGCACACGTCATCGCTTGAGGTGCAAAAGCTTCGTTAATTTCAAAAAGATCAATTTCTGAAATCGATTTCTTAGCTTTATTCAAAGTTAGTTCAATGGCCGGAACAGGACCGATTCCCATTTTTGTGGGATCGACGCCTATCACAGCACTTTCGCCAAGCTTCGCAAGTTTAGGAAGATTATTTTTTTTCAAAAAAGCTTCAGATGCCATGAGTACGACCGCTGCTCCATCGACTATTCCAGAAGCTGAACCAGGGGTCACAACTCCGTCTTTTCTAAATGAAGGTCGCAATTTGGCGAGTTCGCTAATCGTCGCATCGGGCCTGACGTGTTCATCAAGGTCGAGATTAATTTTGCCACTGTTAATAGCAACAATCTCACCTTGAAACTTTCCTTCAGCGCGTGCCCGAGATGCTTTCTGGTGAGACTCTAATGAAAAGGCATCAGATTCAGCCCTGGAAATTTTATACTCATCGGCCAATCGTTCGGCTGTCTCGCCCATTGGAATACAGGCCTCTTTATCAGTGAGCGTATCTAATAAAAAATCCGCCATCGGAGGAGAGCCGTACTTGGTTCCAAAGCGGGCACCATATAAAAGATGAGGGATCATCGACATATTCTCTACACCGGCCACTAAAATAGCCTCCGCATCTCCTCTCTCAATCAGGTGCTGGGCCTGAATAATGGCTTCAAAACCACTGCCGCAAAGGCGATTGACCATGAGGCCAGGAGTGGTTTGTGGCATTTTAAGTCGTAGGGCCAAGTGGCGGGCGCAATAAAGAGTGTCGGGCGTAGGGGGGATGACGTTAGCGACGATTACTTGATTAATTTGATCGGGACTCAACTTAAGCTCTAGTAATAGTGCCTCGCTGGCACGCTGACAGAGCTCCAATGGAGAGAGCGTGGCCAGAGTTCCACCAAATTTTCCAAAGGGAGTGCGCTTGCCTCCCGCTAAATAGACGGAAATGGGTGAATGGCCCATTTTGCCTCCCTTGAGCACAACGATCAACGTTCCTTATCATAATACAAGATGCCTTAATTGGCATGACAAGGATCAAAGAGGGTTAATTATGTCAGAAATGTCGATCCCAAAGCACAACAATGCGAAAGAGGCACTTAATCGCCGCCAGGCCGTTGAGCTGCGCCGCCTCGAAGAGCAACTACAAAAGACAGTAAACAAAGTTAAAGAAGAAAATGAGAAAGAAGTTGTTCGTCTTCAAAAGGACTACGAAGTTCAATTGAATAAAGATCAATCAAAATATAACCAACATCTTTCTAAAATTCGCTCGAGTCATGCCAGAAGACTAGAAGAAGAGAGCATGACTTATGACAAAACACTTCAAGAGCTTAAGCTCGCACAAGAATCACGTTTGGCCGAACTAAAACAGAGTCAGGAGAAAGAAGTTAATCGCACACTAGAAAGTCATCAAGAATACATGGAACGCGCCAAGAATCGATTCGAAGAACAAAAAGCCAAGCAAGAAGCTTAGGGCATTGAAGGAGCGACAGGATGTCACAAAATACTGCCAACGAAAAAACTGGAATCTATATCAATGGTCGCCAACAAGTGGTGGATCTCCTTCGCCATATGGAGCCAGGTGATAAAACGAAGTTACTCCGCAATTTGAAGGGAAGAAACCCGACACTTGCCAAAGAACTCTCAGAACAATGTTTTTCTTATGATAATCTCTGGGCGCTCGATGATGAGAATCTCAGTAAAATTCTCATGGCAACAAAGCCTGTAGTACTTGGCTTGGCCTTAAGCCTCACTTCAATTAAAAATCAAAAACGTGCTTTGGGATTAATTGGACGTGAAAATGCGCTGAAGGCTTACGAGGTTATGACAAAAGATCTATCGGCCAATCGTCGTGAGTGCCAGCGCGCACAAGATAAGATTCTTGATGCTGCCATTGAGTTAAGCCGTCGTCAGGTCGTTCGTTTCTACTGATCCAACATTTTTTTTATACGATTTTCTTCTTCTGGGGCTAAGTTAGCTCCAGAAGATAGTTCATCACTAAAGATTCGATGCTCTGCGATTGCTGCTGACGTATCAGTCGCTCTCTCACCAAGTGTTCTTAAAAGATTGCCCATCCATTGTGGTCCAGTCTCAATGAGTTTCTTAACGACCTTAGCTTCAATCTCCACCACTTCAGCTTCTTCTACGGCCACAGCGGAGTAAGCATGCGCCATACCGGTTAAAGCAGCCTCTTCCCCCAAGATTTTCTGAGGACCAGCATTGAAGATAGGAACAAGGCGATCCTTAGAGTTCTTTAAACAGAGAATGGCGCCACTTTTCACTAAATAGAAATGAGTCGCTTCGTTACCTTCTTTGAATAGAATTTGGTCTTTGCCAATTACTTTGAGATTCTCATTTAGCGAGATATTCATTTGACACTCCCCCATCTAAAAAGGTTCCAAAACGCAAGCCGTATGTTGAGATTACGACTTCCCTAACATTCAGTCTCTGTAATAAGTGATTCGTAAGTATCAGGCCTCCCCTCATCGCAGCTGAGCGCTTCCCGAGAAATGGAAATTCTTTCAAGAAGTCTTCAGGTGACCATTGAGAGCATCTTCTAAATAAAGCTTCGATATGTTCTTTTTTAAGGATGAGACCATGAACTTCATCTTCAACAAAATCCTTATTCCCCAAGTGCATGTTCCCGATGGAGGTTAAGGTACCAGCCACACAATGAAGCACGGGAGTACGATAGTCATCCAGATCGATTGAGTGGTCTTGAAACACTTTGCTCAAGGCATTTTGGAAAACATCTTCTTTAAGCCAATCAGTGGCACGCACAGAGCCGACACGCAAACTAACGGATTTTTGAATCTCAAATGTTTTAGTGTTTACACGAATAAGCTCAGTGGAAGCTCCGCCAATATCCATCACAACAACTTCTTCGGTCGCAAAAGACGTATTAAAAAGAATACCCTTCGTGGTTAAGGCCGCTTCACCCTTACCGGTTATAATTTGGACATTTATCCCCAGTTCGTCGCGGATCTTCTGATAAAAACCTGGTGCATTCTTTGCAACACGCGAAGCCTCAGTAGCTGTCGCAATAATTTCTTTTGGATTGACTCCAGCCTTCGCACATACTTCTGCGTAGTGTTTAAGAGCTACATAGGTTTCTTGCATTGATTCTTCTGCAAAAACACCACTTTTATCTAATCCTCTACCAAGGCCCGTGACCTCAGAAAGCTTCGCTATTTCTTTAAATGGTGTGACCTCTGCTAAGAGCAACAGAACAGAATTCGAACCGATGTCGATGCTGGCACGAACATTATTCAATGCGAACCTCTTTGCAAAACTTTCATTGACTCAAGACTTGGGTTTTTCACTAAACCATTTTCACAAATGATTCCGGAAATAAAGCGCGAGTCTGTTACATCAAAGCTTGGATTTAAGGCGCGGGCGCCGGCCGGGGCCACTAATTTTCCTTGATAAGACAAAATCTCACTTTCGTGTCTTAACTCAATCTCAATGCCTTTACCGTTTGGAGTACTAAAATCAAAAGAGCTTAATGGAGCGACTACATAAAAAGGAACTTTGTAGTGATGGGCCACAATCGCTAAAGTAGATGTCCCAACTTTGTTGGCAGTATCTCCATTCGCTGCGATACGATCTGCACCTACAAAGATTGCGTCAACTTTATGATGAGAAAAAAGATAGCTGGCAGCACCTTCGACAACTAATTGATAAGGTATACCTTCTTTACCCAGCTCGTAAGCAGTCAAGCGCGTTCCTTGCATATAAGGACGAGTTTCATCAGCATAAACCTTCTGCACACGTTTCTTACTATGCGCGTGTGAAATCACACCTAACGCTGTACCAAGCGTACCACAGGCCAGAAATCCGGTATTACAATGGGTCATTAGAGTAAGTGGTCTATCACCATAGAGATCAGTGAGATCCTTAAGCGCCAACTCTGCCATTTTTGTATTTTTTGACTGAGAGAGTTCCATTTGTAGATGAGCGTCTGACAATACGAATTCGAAAACTTTTTTAATGTCGTCAGCTGTTGTAAATTTGGTTTCAACTGATTTCACAACGCGATCAACTTCATACATCAAATTGACTGCAGTAGGTCTTGCACCTTTAAGGAAAGTCGCTGCTTGTTTTAAATCTCCAATCGAAAACTTCGATTGAGCTTTTAACCAAAGGGACAATCCATAGAGGGCCGTAAAGCCAATACAAGGTGCTCCCCGCACGACCATATCTCTAATTGCATCATGTGCACTTTCAAGCGTCTCACATACAACCATGACTTCTTGCTGAGGCAATAATCGCTGATCAAGCAATTCCAACTTCTGGTTTCTCCAAACGATGGGCGCCGCTACACTCATGGGGTTCCTTGGTTCAAGTCGATTGAGAATTGGCTCGGCTTGGCTTTCCCAATCTTATGGTTAAAGTTCAAAAGACATTTAACAGGGGAATTCGACCACAGGCCTTTGATCGTCCATGTCTCAGAAGCATCTTTGGCCTGCCAATTTATAATATTAAACTCACCATTTTTTAAGCTAAGTTCTACTTGATGGGCCATTGTCTTTTGTAACAGCTGAGCAGTTTCCGCCTTTTCACCTAAAGTCGTTTTACAACTCGAGCGTGACATCAGGGCGATGCCGCCCCCTTTCCAGGCAAGTTTAAATTTTGTTTCTGAGTTAGTTAGCACTTGAATCGCACCCGTGTACAGGTGGCCGGGGACAAGAAAAGACTCCAGTCCCATCCCAAGTAAAACTTCTTCGAGAGGCTTTTTATCAAAAACAAATTCCCAGCTGATGGGTGTCTGTCCAGAATATTGATGAGTCACATCGATGGGTGGCCAAGCTTCGTTGGCTTCAAAAGATGACACTCGCATATCATTCTTTCCACGTACAAGTTGATAAGCAGGCCTATCGCCACTGCTGATAACTAACTTATCCCAAGGTAAAAACCACGCCATATCCCAAATCTCATTATGAGGTTGGTACCAGGCCTTATTTTCAATCGGAGCAAATAATTCTTCTGACCAGCTGAGCGAACTCTCTTTTTTACTGTGCTGATAATTGAATAAGTTCACATCACCCAGCTTGAATTCAACATTGCTAGGCTTATTCGAACTAATATCAGCAATCAGGCTGAAACTTCGGTCAGGTTTATCAGGTTGAGTCCATTTCGCTGACGACTTTGATCTCACGCTAAGTTTGAAATCTTTCTCTGTTTCAGAGTGCAACAATCTGAGTTCACCAAGAAGAGCTGTTGTCTGATAGGGCGTCGTCGCTCCATGCAGTCCAGTTAAAGGTAAAAGATCAAAAATAAAATCTTTTGAAAGAGCAAACTTTGGCACATTTAATTTAAACTGAGAGGTAGTCCATTCCGCATCACCTACAAAGGCAACCCAGTCATCTTTAGCGGACAACGTTGTAAAGAGACCCATTCTAGGATGATAAAATCCTTTACCTTCAACTGAGACTTCTCCCCCCCGTATGCGTGTTTCTCGTTGGGTTTGAAGACGTGACTTCAAATAGTAGTGAAGGTCGATCTTTTGACGTGAGAAACGATATTCTCCTAAAATTTTTGTTTCACCCGACAAGCTCGCCCCTTTCCAAGCTGTTTCCCAGGGGAAAACAACTTCGAAGGCTGTGGGTTTTTTGGGATCCATATTAAGTAGGTACAATTTCTTGAGAATAATATTGGAGTTTTTCCACATTCCCTGCACATTATTGAGACGTAAATTTACACTTGAGGCTACCAACTGAGGTGCGACTGAAATTTCTTGTACACGATCCGTCTTGCGCTGATCTAAGAAAAGTTCGATTTCAGTTAGGATGCGACTCCAGTCGGCAATAACAACATCATTAAAGTTAACATTAACTCTGACGGGATTTCTGGAAAAGAGAATTGTCCAAGGTAAGCGAACTTCAGTGTAGTCGACCTTTAATATGGAAGTACCATCAGAGGCAATCGCTTCAAGACCGTCAAAAATAATTCTAAAATCGGCACCGTAACTTGGGGTGATCTTTTTAAATTTCATCTCCCATGGAACTTCTAATTCTTTCGCAATTTTATTGGCATGGTTACTTAAGATCTCAGGCGTGAGATTGCGTGTCACTTTCCACCAAATAAAAAAAGAGGCAACTCCAATGAGAACCCAAATAATGACAAGAAATGGAACAATCTTTTTCACAGTTTACAATCTCTTCTTGGCACTAGAGCCGTTGTAATGGAGCAAACTTCACCATGAAGCGCTTTTTAACCCCATCCTTAAATTTAATTAGAATTTTTTCATCACTTCCCATGCCCTCAGACTCAACAACCAAGCCTTCTCCGTAGAGGGCATGAAGCACCTT
>JBKHVI010000018.1:0-44805 GCA_046570105.1 Bacteriovoracia bacterium | reverse complement strand
CACCAAGTCACCATACATTCTCTTGCCTTGATTCACAGAAAGAAGATCGGGCGTCACCACCATAATTATCAAGGTGGAAAACTCTAATGCTTTAAGTGCTAGCGGGTTAAGTTCACTGCCAGCATCAATTATTGTGATGGGATAAATATTGGTAATCGCCTTAAGTGCTTTGCCTAAACCCTCTTCATTGATCTGAGAGGCGGAAGCAGAATCTGTTGGCATGCCAATATAGCTAATGCCTGCTTTATGTTCAGCAGTAAATAGCATCAAAGATTTTGGATCGATCGCACCGGCAAAATCAGAGAGTTCCTTGATGTTTTTCTTAGAGCGAAGACCTGTGATGATATTCTGATCACCGCAGGCTTTTTGATCAAAGTCGAGCAGTAAAACTTTTTGACGTGCTTCTGTCGCCCAAGCAATTGCAAGGTTAGCTGCGAGTTGTGATTTGCCCACACCACCTTTGCCACCGATGATGCTAACGATATGTCCGGCCATCCTGCCCTTTCCTCTTCAGCGCGTCCTGCGTCTGAATTTCTTTCTAATTTCTTCTGTGCCAGCTGAGGCTGATTCAATAATTTCCGGAGTCAAAAACATCACGTACTGGTTACGTGAAATCTGATGATTCTTTGATCGTATAATTCTAAATAAAGGAGCCGGCGGAGCAGATCCATCAGTCGGCGCTGCGCTAGGTGAAGGATCATCTTTATCGTAAGCAGTGGTAGACTGATTCTGAACCACACCACCTATTGCTGCTGATTCTTTACTCTTAATAACCACAGTCGTTTTAATCTTATTATTCGTTGTGACAGGTGCTCCAGCTGAAGACGAGTTTGCACTGGTGTTCACATCTATACCAATACCCATCTCTACTTTTTCTTGCTCAAGAATCTTGGGAGTCACTTCCATACTAAAGCCGACACTTGCGGTGGCAGCACGTGTAAAATCACCTGTACCAATCGCATATGGAATATCAGTCTTCTTATTAATGTTGGCAGTCTGCTGGTCTTTCGTAACGACCATTCCGGATTGTACGACGCGAGCATAACCTGCAGAGCGCGCAGAATTGAGCTTTGGGAAAAGATTTGAAATAGTTGCTGCTAACGTATCATTTGAAGTGCTCGTGACTCCGCCTGCAGAATTTTGGCCAAAACTAATTGAACCCCCGCCTTCGGTTAGAAGAGGCGCCCATTTAAAACCAAAAAGCCGTGAGTAGTCTTTTGAAAGCTCCACAAACTGCGAAGTGATCTTCACCTGTTTCGGAGGTGGTTGCGGATCTTTCTTCTCATTAACAGAAATGAAATCAATAATATCATCACGCTTAACAGTCTGGAGACCCTTTGGGTCAAGGGCAATTCGATCTGGCAAATAAGCTTGCGCAATTGCGACTGCAAGGGATTTTTTGTCTGCAGAACTTACGACACCTTCAAGCCAAAAAACGCGATTCACCACTCGTACCGTAACATCTTTGAGATTATTTCGTGCCAACTCATCCATCATCTTACGTGCAATCACACGCTGAGTTTGAGGAGAAAGTTGAACTAGTCGCAAAACCTCTTGATAGGTTTCAAGAACTGTATTCACGCGAGTAATATCGCTTGGAACGACAATTTCTCCACCGACAAATACTTTACCACCTTGAATACCAATTTCTAGGCCCTCAACATTACCCAATAGTTCGCGTAACTCAGAGACAATTTGAGATTTACCACTGGCAGTAATGATCACAATATAACGAAGACGAACATCACCGACGTTGTCACGAATAGTGACAGAAGTACGTCCCGGCTTAATACCTTTAAATGTTACTTCTCTCTTTTGTGGCGCCAGTACTAGATTGAGTAATTGCTCATTACCAATTTCTACTTTGGTACTAAAATCAAAATTAATTTTTACGATTTCATCAATACCGACAGCTACCTCAAGATCTCTCTCGGTTGCATCTTTATCTACCGGCGCACCTGCTCCCACAGCTGCTGGTGGTGGCGTTGGAGGCGCAGCATCCTGTGCCCGAGCTAAGCCCAGGAATAAAACGCTTAAAAGTATGACGGTCTTAACGACCACCCGGTGCTCCTGCGCGACCTCTTTGAGCCGCTTGTTGTTCAGCAAAATACGTTTTAGCTTCGGCGGCATCCTCACCTAGTACGTCAAAGAGTCTCGTACCGCTAATTCGTTCAATTGCTTTATCATCATTATTTCTCAGTGTGAGATAAATACTGCCACCAGATGAAACCAAGAAGATCATCTTCTGTACTTCAAATGGAGTAAGTTCAAGTGTCACAGTATTAAAGTTCACATATTTGTTTAGCTTCATTTCACGTGATTCTGTCTCAGAGGTCTGAAGGTTTACAATCGGAACACTGTTCGTCACGTAAAGGCCTGTCGAAAGAACGAGAACGTCTTGTAAAACAGTCTTCACCTTAATTCGTTCTTTCTTTCCACCGGCATAATCGATAGTTGCTAACACATCAACTCGATCACCCGGTTTAATTAGTTTTGAAACCGCCTGACTCTCCTGAACCTGTACTGAAAGGGCCCGCTTACCTACGGCAATTTGTCTCGATAAACCAGACTGTGCTCCAGGATAAGTAATGCGTGGACGAGTAATTTGTTCGCCCGCTTTTACTGGAACAGCAGCGATCGTATTATAGAGTTCTTCAATTTTTTTGAAGTGGCCTGGCATTTGGAATTTTTTTGGAATGTTTTCAATTTTCAATTTGCGGTCATCGATCAATTCTAATTCTTTGATATCGATTTTCGCGACAACAACGGGTGATGGGTTGCCATACTCTTCTACGAACTGCGCTTCGCGCCCTTCTAAGAAAGAGTAAACCATAAACATCGCGATGCCCGCGATAACTAGACTCAGGGTAAAGGCGCGACTGTTCATCGGTTCATCCTTAAACTCGTGAAAGACCTCTAATCAACATGATAGCATGATTTTCAACAGAAGAAGTGAGGAAGGGTTTACCTTAGCGAATGTAGCAACTACTTTCAGTAATAACAGAATTTAGAATTTGTGCCTCTTCTCCGCCTGCAGGCAACTCTGAAAACTCGCCAGGATTCGCTCCACGAGCCATTGTTGCCCCACAAAGCCCATAAACAGTCGCCACGCGAATAAACTGAGTAGTTACGTTGGAATAAGTTTGATCGCAGGTATCACCGGCAGCTGCAGCGAAAGGAAGGTTTAATCTGTAGCAAGGAGCATAGGGTGCATCTCCTTGGCGGTAATCAGACCAACCAATAAAAAAGTGCCCGAACTGAACCCAAGATTCATTTGCTAAACCGACACCAGAGCGCTGGGGCTTACTGATTTGTGAATTGTTCTGTAAACGAAAGTAAAAATAAGCACGCGTGACTTTTTGCTGATTAATCGATCCATAGATGGCATCACCTAAGCTCGCAACGACCGTATACATCATCAACATAAACGGCAAAAAGATGATGAACTCAATGAGCGCTTGCCCCTTGTTATCAGCACCCGTTGTCGAAAACAGTGAAGTCATGGCTATTTTGAGACGAGCAAGCATTGGGTTGTCCTTTTACTCCAAGCATGATGGCCTGACAGGTGCGCTGCCAACAATCGGCTCTTACGGGTTCTTTACCTAGAAATGACTCTGACACAAATGTTACTGGAGTATCACCAGCTAGTACTTTAAAAAATGATAGTGGCTTTTCATATCTTGCGTAAGTTCCAACGAAAAGTGCTTGCTGACTGTTAGAGACTGTTGAAAAAGAATTTATGTAGAAGCCGTTAGCGTTTCCTCCCGGAGGCATTATTCCCGAGGCAGGAACACCTACTGCGGACATTTTGAAGCGACGAAAAGTATCAAATGCAGCTTGTGCTGCTTCGGCTTCTGAGCCTGCTGGTTGGTTCGCATTACTATCTACAGTTAAATAAGTTCGGCTGGCCATAAAAGTTGCGTAATGAACAAGAAATCCCGCCGAATAATTAATCGAGATATTCACAAATAGAAAAACCACGCCTAATGAAAACATCATCGTAAAAATGAATTCAATGGTTGATTGGCCCTCTTGATTTGCTTTCTTCATTGAGGATAGGGTTCCTTTGGACCAATGAAATGAGTCGCTCCACGGGCACTGTTCCAGTACGAAGGATGATCAGCAGATGTTCCCGACCAGGTGGTCGTAAGTCCATTACGAGGCTTAGCAAAACGATAGTGCCACTCAGACTCGAGACGCATGTTGGTTCCGAGTGTTCCACCCTCACCCATGATCTCTTTAAAACGAGCCGAGTTAATCACCACATAAATTAAACTGACGACTACCGAAAGTAGAAGAATATACTCCACGGTACTTTGTCCGCGGTTATTTAAAATGATATTAAACCTATTTCCCATCCTAACCATAACCACGCTAATAAGATCACAGGAGCAAATGAAAATTTTGTCCCGAAACACTCTTTTATTCCTCTAATGTAGCCCGTTTTTATAGCGGCCACAATTTTTTCGTGATTCTTACCAATATTAGTCAGCAGCAAGAAGCCACCGATTAAAACAGTTGAGAGTAAAAGTAAGATGAGGGCCCTAGATTGCAAGGACACCGGTATGAGTAAAAAAAATGAAAAGAGAAACTTAGAGTCTCCCCCACCCATTATTTTTAATAAGAACAGTACAAATCCAACAGCTAAGAAAACTGCTGAGTAGAGAAATGTCGCCCAGGCAAACGGATAAATCTCAGGCAAAAAAAACAGAAAGAAAATAAAGAATACGATGTTTAAGAGACTCCAAAAATTTGGAATCTTCTGGGTTCTAATATCTCCCCATGAAACAAGGGCAAGTTCAATCACTAGTAACAAGTAAATACTAAGAGGAATCACGGGCTTCCTGAATGACGATTGCTGTAACCGTTATAGAAACAAGATTTTTCACAAACCCCAACTATCAGGTTCTGAGATAGAACGTGTCCAAGATTTCCGATGGAGTCTCTGAAGAATGAATTAAAGCGGGAGGCAATTCTAGAAGCTAGAAGCACCATAAAGAAGAGCACAAATAAATACTCGACGGCAGCCTGTCCGGTGGATTTTGCTTTCACAATTCCATCGTAAGCCTGCCGTCGTTGTCGAGTCAAACCCTAAGAGCTATCTCTTAGTTGGTGTTGTTCATCGACTCCAAGAGTGAATCCGCTTTCGTGAAGACACCATTTACAAGACCGTTTGGCCCCACTAGTTTGTCTTCAAGAACGCCCTTGAATTTAAAGATGATAAACGCAACCACCGCCACCAACAGAATGTACTCCGTTGAGGTCTGGCCGCTCTCATCCTTCAAGAACTCCGTGATTTTCCCTTTCATAACTCGCTCCCCTTGCGTAGGTTCTTTGAGTCTTTTCGACCGGAACCCGCAGAAACTTTAAGAAAAGTAGCTATCCCTGTATTTATATATTATACCGCACCGCACAACTATTATCAATGGGGGTAACCCTACGAAAACACTTAGACTTTTGCTAGTCAGGCAAAAGGTCCCCATGGCCCTCCCGAGACCTTGGGAGTAGAATTATAAGTGGGTCTGGGTGGATATATAAGTTTCGCCCCTACGATTCAGTTATCGGGAGCAGTCCCTGGTCACGGTGTGCACGCTCACCTGCCTCGAAAGGGTCAGATTGTGAGAAGCCTAAAGTGATTACTAACAGCGCCCACCTTAAATTTAAGGGGCGCGAAACGAATCACCATCCTAACAGGCCCTTATTTTCTTTTTCTATTTCCCCTATCTTCATTGCAAAGAGTTGACGTGTGGCATTCTTGCCCCGATCATAAATATATGAACACATCACAAATTGAAAAATACGATACATCCTGGATTGAGTCTCTTGCCCTTGAAGAAATCAATATGGAGGAGTCTGGCTATATTCGATTTACCGATGCTGCAGATCCTGCACGTGTTCTTGAAGAATCTTCAGTCAATTTCATGAACAAATTAAAAGATCGCTTTGAGTTCTATGTTTCGCTTTTCAATCAATACAGCGTTAATCGTGATCAAGGTCGTAAGATTAAGGTCTTTCGTATTTCAAATACGATTAATGACTTCATGATGTTCCGAAATACTCTCAAACTTATCGTTGCTCGCCGTGGACCTGACGTTATTAGTGTTGGTTTCCTCTCGAATAGCGGTGGTTTATTTGCTCCAAGAATTCCCGGTGACCAGTCACCTGGCGCACCACAGATTCACGAAATCAAAGCGCATGTTGGTCCGTTCAACAATGTCACTTGGCGCTATCAAGGTGAAGTGGTTGAAGTGGAATCTTTGGTGAGATTTTATCTTGCCGAGTTTATCCGCAACTCAGCTCGCTAATCTCTTCTTTGTCGATTTAAGTGATTCTTCTACAGTAGGCATACGCAAACCAAAGAACTCTTCTGCGTTCTTTGTATCCATGCGGAAATGATATTTATCCGCGCTCTTATTCTTAAACTGTTTATCGTCAAGCGGCAGCAACCACTGCGTGCGGGCCACGAGATCTTCGTCTTTCTCGAAGATCTCACAATACTTACGAGCAAAATCATAGCGGCTCATAATGTCTTTGGATGTAACTTGGAAAAGGCGGTTAGTAACACCTTTTTCAATCGCTAGCTGAATAAGCTTCGCCAGAATCTGTACATCAAGAAATCCATGTTCGACATGGTCATCAATATTTAATTGATGGCCTTGCATAATACTGGTCTCAATCGGCTCAAACCAATTTTTGCGAACTGGATGAAAAGCACGACCATACAAAGGACAGGAGCGGAAAATAATATAATTCAAACAAGATTTCTGAACGTAGAACTCACTCGAAGCCAAACCACTTCCGTATACGGTACCCGGAAAAGGCGTATCACTCTCATGATAGACAACATCCTCTCCTGCCAAGACGAAACTCGAAGAAATGAAAATAAATTTGGAACCAAATCTCTCTGCTGATGAGCAAACATTGATGAGCCCGGCTGAATTCAAAGCATCTGCTAATTTTGGATTGGCATGACAGGCATTAATCGATGAGAGGCCTGCCGCATAGATGGTGATATCTGGGCGAAAAGTAGCGATCATGCGATTCACATTATCTTTTTTGAGAACATCACAACGTAACGTCAGCATGCCCGGGATATCGAGAGACGTTTTGTGAAAAACACCAATGATTCGATAATGCGCTGATAGTGACTCGATGAGATTAGATCCCAAAAACGAGCTGGCCCCAAAAATCATAATGGTCTTACGCATAGGAAGATTGTAACAAAAAAAATAGAAAAAGGTGGTCCCATTCGGGACCACCTTGCGTGGGTGTGACTTACGAGAGCAACTTCAGAGCAAACTGCGGAGCGTTGTTCGCTTGAGCAAGAACCGACACCGATGCTTGGTTAAGGATATTGTTCCTCGCCAAGTCAGCCGTTTCCGCCGCTACGTCAACATCTCTGATCCGTGAATTGGCCGCACTAAGGTTTTCATCTGTAACCCCCAAGTTATTAACTGTGGATTGCAGACGGTTTTGTAGGGCACCGAGGTTCGCTCGGACTCCACTAACCCTTTGAAGCGCGCTGTCCAGCTTGGAAAGAGTGAGCTGTGCTCCTTCTTTACTCGCAATAGTCTCGCCAATGATCCCCAGTGATTCGATAGTTGAATCGGTTGTGGTTGAGTCGTAGGCAATTCGGTCTTGGAATGGATCATTATGGATCCCGACCTGAATTTCAACAACTCCGCCTGTACCGTCGAGCAACTTTCTTCCGTTGAAGTCCAACCCTTTCGAGATACGATTAATCTCGTCTTTGAGTTGCTGGAATTCAATATCCGAAAAGCCACGTTCAACATCTCCGACTGTGTCAGAAGCCGCTTGGACTGCCAACTCACGAAGACGGACAATAATGTTGGAGACTTCAGATAAACCGCCTTCAGCTGTTTGTATGAGCGAAATGCCATCATCTGCGTTTCTCCTTGCTTGGCGCATACCCCGGATATGACCTTTTAGTTTTTCACTAATCGCCAATCCTGCTGCATCGTCAGATGCTCGGGTGATACGCTCACCTGAGGACAACTTCCTCAAGTTATTATCCGTATTCGTCTTGTTAATTCCTAAATTACGTTGGGCCGCAAGGCTCGCAACGTTTGTATTAATTCTTAAACCCATAATTAGGCTCCATTGTTATATTTCGTCATTTGAACCTCCTTGTTCGTTCGGTGGCAATCCTCGCCAGCCGGTGGTTACTAGGGCGCAATACGCCCCACTTTCGTCTGCTACACTCTTCAGTCACACCCACTTCAGAGTAACTGCAGGGTTTGGTCATCTATCTCGTTCAGGGACTAATCCCTACCGTTATCCGTTTGCCGTGGCATTGATCAAGCCAAGGGCGGAAGTGGTAGACTGGTTAGCCTGAGCAAGAACCGAAGTACCTGCCTGCATCAAGATATTCGTACGAGTCAATTCAGCAGTCGCAGAAGCTACGTCAGCATCACGTACACGTGAATTTGCAGCCGACAAGTTTTCTGAACTTACTTGAATGTTGTTCACCGTAGACTGAAGACGGTTTTGTAGAGCACCGAAGTCAGCACGGATCCCTGATACTGTCTGGATCGCTTGGTCAATCGCTGCCAATGAGTTCTGCGCAGAGATTTTGTCTGATACCGAAGCCAAGTTAAGGCCCAAAGCTGCAACGTTAACGTCAGCGCTTGAAGCATCAAAGGTCAATCGGTCAGCTAAAGGGTCGTTTCGTGTACCAATCTGAATATCAAATACTGAACCAGTACCATTCAAGAGAGGAACGCGGTTAAACTCAGTTGAGTTTGCGATACGATCAACTTCTGCGAGCAACTGTTCAAATTCAACGTTCAAGAACTTACGTTCTGTGGGCCCGATGGTGTCAGAAGCTGCTTGCACTGACAACTCACGCAGACGAATCATAATGTTGGACACTTCTGACATGGCACCTTCAGCGATTTGCACCAAAGAAATACCGTCTTGCGCGTTTCGTTCCGCTTGGCCTAAGCCGCGGATCTGCGCTTTCAAGTTTTCTGAGATGGCCAAGCCGGCGGCGTCATCACCAGCGCGATTGATTCGCTGACCTGATGACAATTGCTCTAGAACCTTTTGTTGTGCCAGACGAGTCTGACCCAAGTTCCTTTGAGCGTTAAGGGACGATACGTTCGTGTTAATCCTCAAACCCATAAATCCTCCTTGATTCGGGTTCACACAACCTTCATGGTTGTGAGGGCGGTATAAATTCCGCCTTCATGACAAACTTTTCGACACTGCATCAAAGAACTTGAGATCGAACTGTAAAAAAAATTTACAAGGCCAATAAGTCCACTTAGCATCGCTAAAAGAGGGAAAGTCTCGTGACTCAAAAAACTTTTGAATACGCAAAGTTAGATGCTTTTCCTGAGCTAATCAGTCAGGCGGACTCACTCGTTGAGGCATCATTTTCCTACCAAAAACCTCACAAGTTTTCTGTCGATTTTGCCCCACTCGCAGGACAAAAAAATCTGCATAATCGTCATATCTTGATTGATCCCGCTTCTTCTCGAGTCGTGGCCCACATAGGAACGCGCATTCGTAACTTCGTCTGGCAGGGAGAAGTCATTCCTGTCGCGATGTTAGGTGGTATTGCTGTCGATGAAAGCGAGAGAGGCCAAGGACTCTTTCAATTACTGTTTGAGCGAGTATTGTCTTCACTTCACACTCAATGCGCACTCTATGTTTTATGGAGCGATAAGCATGAGATGTATCAGAAGTGGCATTTTCACTTAGCTGGTCAACAGTGGTGCTATCGTTCAACTCTCCCGGCACAACCAATAAAGTCTCAGCTCCTGCAAGATTTAAGCAGCGCAGATAAAGAGCGCCTCGCTTTACTTTATCGCCAAAATATCAACCAGCACTACTTCTCGCCTCTGCGTGATGAAAGCGACTGGGATGATCTCGCAGGGATAACTTCTTCTGAATTACTCATGCTTCCACGTGGCTATGCATTCCGTAACAAAGGCATGGATCTTCAAGGGATTCTTCACGACGCCGCTCACCGCGACGGTGTGAATGGATTAATGAAGGATTTAGGTAATGCGGGTGTATTATGGGCCGCTCAAAATGAAGAAGTTCCGGATGAAATCCTCCAAGACCTCCAACAAGTTGGGCTCTGGCGTCCCAATACTCATCCTATGGCTCTCAAAAAAATTTCTCACCTTTTAGGCCATACCGTGAATTTTCGTGATGATTATTTCGTCGTTGAAAAAGATGACTTCCCTATCAAGATGAACGCTGAAGAAATTTTAGCGGAGCTTTTTAATTATGGAAAAAACCGTTTAAGAGCGAAAAGCATCCCTGTTTATATCGGCGGGCTCGATTCAATTTAGTATTTTTTGAGAACTAACGATCTGAAAAGAGTCACGACGGCCAAACCCCAAAAGATCCAGCTCATGGTGGGGACTTGCGATAGCTTCTCTGGGTTGTTACCAATGAATGGTAGGGCACCAACAATGACAAAAGTTCCAGAAAGTAACGAGAGCCCTAAAAAATAGAGCGAGCGAGAAACAGACTTAACGTAGCTATCGGCCCCTTGCACTTTCAGCTCAAACGCATAACCACGCTTAGCGTGCTCACGCAAAAACCACTTCATATGCTTAGGAACAATTCGTAAAGACGTGAGAAGGTCTTTACCAATCCACATAGCCTCTTCTTGAGCGTTCTCTTTAGTAAGTACTTCGCCCAAGAGCTTGGGGATATCTTTCTCGAGGATCTTAAAGATATTGAGATCAAGCCCTACTGACTTGCCCACACCATCAAGAGTCATCAAAGCACGGAAGATAATAAACCACTCACGTGGTAAATAGAGACGATGCTTAGAAAGCGTTTGAATGATGGCTCGCACGAGATCACTGACATTCGTTTCTTGAACTGAAAGCCCAACAAAAGGAGAAAGATTCTCGCGAATGTCGCGGATGAGTTCCTCATGATCAGGAACAGCATCATAGTCAGCAACTTCTAAGAACTCATACACTAAGTTGTCATAGTTATGAGTCACCAAGGCATAAAGCACTGCAATCAAGTTAGCGCGATTCTTCTTAGACAACGTACCCATCAATCCAAAATCAATGAGGCCAATCTTTTGCTCTTTCAAAATAAAGAAATTTCCACCATGGAGATCAGCATGAAAGAAACCATCGGCTAAAAGTGTGTGAGCAAACAACTCGACACTGCGTTCAAGTTTTTCCACCATGCCCGGGCCCAGCTCTTCGAGTGAGCGGTATTTATTAAAGGGCTTGCCGTCGAGAAACTCCATGACCAAAACATTAGGACTTGAAATTGTTCGATAGACCTGTGGCAATACGAAATCTTTATGAGCATCTATGCGAGCTAAATTAGTTTTAAGCCTTTCACAGTTCTGAGCTTCCGTTAAAAAGTTGAGCTCAGTCATGGTGGCACGGAAGAAATCATTGATCACTCTAGAGAGACCGAGATATCGAACGCCCTCGGAGACTTTTTCTAATTGAGTGACCATGAAACGAACGATTTCAAAATCGGTGCGAAGAGTTTTTTCGATTCCAGGTCTGCGAACTTTAATAACCACTTTTTCGCCAGTCAAAAGAGTGCCGCGATAAACCACACCTATCGAAGCCGTACCAATTGGTTTCTCTTCAATATCTTTAAAAACTTCTGAAATAGGTTTACCAAGTGACTCTTGGATGACAGTTCTAGCTTCCGAGAAAGGAATCGTCTTAACTTCATTTTGTAGTTTTTTAAGTTCGCGAATAAGAGCAGGGTCGAAAAGATCTTCGCGGGTCGCAAGTAATTGACCCATTTTTACGAAACTTGGCCCCAGCTGCTCGAAACTTTGTTTTAAACGAACACCAACTTTTGCCCAACCCTCTTCACTGTCTTCCAAGTCATCATGAGGAAGATCACCATCTTCGCTGGACTTGATACCTTCGACTTCCTGACCCATTCCAGACTTAATAATGAATGGGCGAAAGCCGTTCTTGCTAAAAACGGTCAAGATCTCGCGAAACCGCGCGACATTTTTTATGGTTTTTGTGAGACCGATTCCGGTCTTTATAATATCCATGCCCGTCCTTGTACTTCCATCATACGCCGAGCCGCTGTAAGCTTACAGGGTGAACAACCTTGCCCATTGTGTGAGGCGCTTGAGCGAATGCGTCCTCTTCATTCTTATTTCATTTGTTTTGTCCCCGTCGGGGCAAGCGGAAGAATCATGCAGTCGAGTGGCCATCGTGAATTACCAAGAAGTGCTCGTAGACGCGAGTTCCAGCAATCGCGGCGAAGGACTTCGTTATTATCTTCAGCGTGATCCCGAAGCTAAAAAACTCTTAGACGAGTACCAAACAAATAATCGTCCTCGTTGGCAGGGTGCTGCCCTAAGTACTTTAGGTACGGCGGTTACCCTGGCCGGTTTCTTGCGTTCAAATGAAGGTCAAGACGAAGTTATCACAGGGCGCAACACTCTCATCTTCGGCGGACTCACCATAATTGCCGTGAGTTATTTGATTTCCCGAACAAATCAGTATAATAATGAGTGGCTTTTGCAGCGGGCCATCGAAGAACACAACAAAAGAAATACCCCCCGCATTTATTTTTCGGCTGATCCTAACTCTGCCAATAACTCTGGTTTTGGTTTAGGTGTTCAGAAGGAGTTTTAATCATGGGCCCTTGTCCCCGTTGTGGAAAAAACGTGCCTTATATGGAGGCACTTCCCCCTGGACGAGCTGATACCTGCAATTCTTGCGGAACTGATTTGCGCACCTGTTTGGCCTGCAAACATTACGATAAAACGGCCTATAACGAATGCCGTGAACCTGCTGCTGAACGCGTTGTAAATAAAGAGAAGGCGAACTTCTGCGAATGGTATAAATTTGGACCTGGAGCTGCTGGCTCAGGCCCCACAAAAGACGACATGTTAGAAAAAGCTAAGGCGCTTTTCAAAAAATAGGATCAAGTTCATGAACGAATTTCCCATGACACCCACTGGTAAGAAGCTTTTAGAAGCTGAACTTGATCATTTGATTAAAGTGGAACGCGAAGGTGTCAAAGAAGCCATCGCTGAAGCGCGCGCTTTAGGTGATCTCAAAGAAAATGCTGAGTACTCGGCTGCTAAAGAAAAACAATCTCATATTGAAGGCCGCATTGGTGAACTACAGGCCAAGCTTGCGCGCTGTCGAGTGGTAGAAATCAAACAAACAGCAAATGGTAAAATCGTTTTTGGCGCCACCGTCTGTATCACCGATGCAAAAGGCGCAGAAATTACTTATCAAATCGTCGGCGAAGATGAAGCTATGACTGATAAGAGCAAAATTTCCTACAGCTCACCGTTGGGTAAAGCACTCATCGGTAAAGAAGCTGGCGATGAAATTATCGTTAAGGCACCGAAGGGTGATGTGACCTATGAGGTCCAAACCGTCCAGTATCGTTAACTGCGATTCTTCTCTCCTTACTTTGTCGTCAGGCAAAAAGCCTTCCGCTCATCTCGAGTCACTGTACTCTGCTGGTGTTCGGCGTTTAGAAGATTTGCTATGGCTTCTTCCCTTAAGAATTCTTCCTATGCCAAAGGTGCGCCCTTTTCGCGAGGCCCGCGAAGGTGAGCTTTTTTTAGGTTGTGGCAAAGTCATTCATCGTGAAGTCAAACCCGCCTTTGGCCGTCGCACCAAAGGTCGCTTTCTTCTGCATAATGGTTATGTCATCGTTAAAGAATTAAATGGTGAAGCCACTCTTCCTCTAAGATTTTTTAATCTCTATCCTCAACAGAAAAAACAAATCGAAGATTGGGATCAGGTTTGGTTCTTGGGCACCATGCAAGAGTGGCGAGCACAGAATCAGATCGTGAATCCTAAAGTTCACCCTCTACTTGATGAAGCCTGGGCGCAAACACTAGGCGATTGGCTGATTGAATACCCAACCGTTAATAAAGTTCCCGGAAACTACACCGCCAAACTTTTTGCTGGTTTGCCTGAAAATTTTTGGAGTGACATTAACTCTGGTTATGGAACTGATGAGCTCAATGAGATGAAACTCAATCGTGCTTTTCGTGTGCTACATGCTCGACTTTCTCCTCAAGAAGCAACTTCCGAAGTCAGAAAGGCTGCCACTGAGCGGTTGGCCTATGAAGAATTTTTTATTGATCAGCTCAAAATCACCACGCGTCGTCGTTTTATCAAAAAGAAAACTGGTCCGATTATAAAAAATGATCTTGAAGCACTCTCGGCATTTTTAAAATTGTTGCCTTTTCAGTTAACAGAAGACCAGCACAAGTCGGTAGACCAAATTCTCCTCGACATGCAAACCGGTCACCCCATGATGCGAATGCTACAAGGTGATGTGGGCTGTGGAAAAACTGTCGTGGCTATGCTGGTAGCACTGATGACGATTCATCATGGCAAACAAGTCGCTTTGATGTGTCCCACAGAAGCCCTGGCTCTTCAACATGCCAAAACTCTTGCAGACTTATTTGGCAGCTTACCATTTTTGAAACCAGGGCTCTTGCTTGGAAGCATGAAAAAGAAAGCCAAAGATGCCTTGGCACTATCTATGATCTCCGGTGAAACCAATCTCGTGATTGGTACTCATTCACTTTTCCAAGAAAGTGTAAAATTTAAAGATTTGGGTCTAGCGATTATTGATGAACAACATAAATTCGGAGTTGAGCAACGCCTTCAACTTACAGCTAAAGGTGCCGGCACTCATTGCTTGATCATGTCGGCCACACCAATCCCTCGTACACTCTCACTGGCGCAATATGGTGATCTTGATTTCACCACCATAAAAGCCATGCCGGCTGGTCGCAAAGGGATTAAAACTCGCATTGTAGCAAAAGCAAATTATCCAAAATATATCGATTTCATACTTCAACGAATTAAAATGGGTGATCAGGGCTACTTCGTATTTCCTGCTATAGAAGAATCAGAAACAATGGATCTGCAAAATGTGACTGAGTCATATAAGAAATACCAAGCTACTTTTCCAGGCATCAAACTAGCGATGCTGCATGGTAAGATGAAAGCCGATGAAAAAGAAGCGACCGTGCAAGCTTTCACCGAAGGTAAAATTCAGGTTTTAATCGCGACCAGTGTGATTGAGGTCGGGATCAATGTACCCAACGCTGCCTTTATGTGTGTCTATCACCCAGAACGCTTCGGCCTCAGCTCGCTTCATCAATTAAGAGGACGAGTCGGTCGAGGTGACAAGCCTGGGTTCTGTTTTTTAGTTCTCGATCAAGAACTAGGATCTGAGGCCTTGGGTCGCTTGGAAGTTATGGAGAAAACCGTCGATGGTTTCGAGATTGCGGAAGCCGATCTACAAAATCGTGGTGAAGGTGATCTCTTCGGAGTAGACCAGTCAGGAGTCGTGACTCGCCGTCGAGTGGCCGACTTTCACAAACATTCTCATATATTGGAAAAAGTGTACCGTGACGTTCAACAACTCATGCGTGATCAACCCGGAAAAATCGATCCCATGCTACTTAAGCTCGCCCGTGATCAGAAAATTTTAGATACAATCTAAGCATGATTGAAATAGATATCACCAAATGCGCTGATCCCGAGTTCAAAGGTTCTTGGCGTTTTCATAAAAACCAAGTTTATCTCGGCTACCCTCAAGGTGACATTTCTCCTGAAGGCCTCCCTACCTCTTTTGCATTTATGGTAGAAGTCTTCCCTGACTTTATTCAGGTTCAACCACACCCCAAACTAGAGTTCTGGTTACTCAACGGTAAAAGAGCGACGAAACCACGCAAAGTCAAACATAGCGATCTCCTACAAATTGGGGACGTAGAATTCAAAATCGTTGAATCTAAATTTGAAGAAGTGCTCAGCAAAAAGCAGGTTCTTGATAAAAAGCTAAAAGCCTTGGTCGCTAGTGAAGCTCCTATCATTAGCGTGATTCAACTTCTCAATCCGAAAACCAAGTAGCCCTGACATGCAACTACACTCTAACTTTCTCAAGACATCTGACGGCGAACAAATTTTCTATACGACAAACTTCCCGATTGATTACAAGACTGAGCATGAGAAAGTCGTCCTGTTCAACTATGGCCTTTTATGCAGCAATTGGCATTGGAAGTATCAGCTTGAATGGTTCCACAATGCTGGCTATAAAATTCTCTTCCATGATTATCGCGGACACTTTCAAAGCTCCGGCGTTGATAATTTAACAAACATCACTTTTGAAAGAATCGCACTCGATATTAATGAGCTTCTTGCTCATCTAAAAATCAAAACGGTTGCGGCCATCGGCCATAGTATGGGCGTTAACGTCACACTTGAATATGCACGACGCTATCCCGAATCAATAGCAGCGATGTGTCTCTTGTCAGGCACAGTTCTACCCGTAAAGGGAGTGATGTTTGATACCAATTTTATGGAGTTCATTCTTCCCGCTGCGGAAGAAATCAAAAAGAGATACACCGAATTTTTTGATTTCATTTGGAAGACTCAGGCCATGAACCCGCTGACTCTCGAACTCATCCATTCCCAGGGGTTTAATAAAAAACAAGTCAGTCGTGACTATATCGAAGTTTATATGAACCGCTTAGCTCAATTGGGTTCAGATCTTTTTTTACAACTTTTCTCGGAAATGCAAAAACACGATATCATCGGCCATCTTGATGAACTCAAAATTCCTGCCTTAGTGATAGGCGGAGATAAAGATCGTGTGATCCCTTTCCATTTGCAGCATCTCATCCAACAACGGCTACAAGGTTCTGAACTCTACATCGTTAAAGAAGGTTCGCACGTGCCCCAAGTTGATTTCCCTGAGTTCGTTAACCAGCGCATGAAACTGTTCTTGGAAAAAAATCTAGCTTAGACCCTTAAGATCCATAAGTGGCTTAAAGATTCGCTTCATCGCAGATTTCACCTGGGAGCGTTTGTACTCTTGGTGACTTGCTTCACCTTGGGTGTTTTGTTGATGACTCTGTTCATCTGCAATCTGAACTTCAAATGGATAAAAGAAACGCACATCACGCGAGATAGGTGATGTATCCAGCGCTAGCAACTCTTTCGCCAAAGGTTGCTCTTTATCCTTCATGGCAGACTTTCTGACTTCATTAAATTGTGACATGAAAGGATTGCGATACTTAATTAATTGTCGACCAGTAAAGTGAATGGCGCGATATTCCTGCGAAGTATGAGCATTGCGATCTGTAGTGGCTCCTCCAGGAGCACAGCTATCTACCAACTGAGAAAGCTCGGCTAAATATTTCTCTTCACCCCAACCCTCGCGCAAGGTTTTCTTAAGCAAAGTGTTGGTGCGTTTTTTCATCAGTCCCAAATCAACCAGCGTATTTTGCGAACGACTCGGCTTTATATTGTTAATCATCACAACATAATTTGTGACCAAGAACTTTAGAACTCGTAGAGAATCAAGTTTGCTCTTTGTTACAAAACGCACACCAATACGATCAAACAGTTCTTCGGCTACGTTTTCTTGCTTATGTAAAAGCTTAATGATGATGGAGTCGCGAGTCTTTTTCGCCTTAGTTTGAAAATCAACCAACGGCACCACAAACCCAGTATCATTTTTAATATAAAGTCCGTTCTCTTCGTCGCGTACAACAAATTTATAGAATCGATCGAAAATTTGCTGTTGGACCACGCTGAAGTAACGGTAACGAAGATCTTTGTCTGCATGAAGGATAGTGTGCATGACCTTCAAAACAACACCGGCCCAAAGCGCTTCCTCAACATTTGGCTTAGCACCCGACTTGCCGGTAGCCAGCATGAAAAGCTCTGAAATATCTGTCAGCATGAATAGGAAACTTGGTACCGACATTTCAAGTCCGTCGGGATTTCCTTCTTTTAGAAAATAGCGCTTAATAAATTGCAGGGCCTCTTGGTAAATACCAAACAGCTCGGCGTTCTCAACAGGATTTTTGAGATCAAAACCATAACCAACCAAAAAGTCGTAGACCTGTTCGGCCCCATACATCTCAGTTAGATAATTTTTAGCATCCAGCGACGACTTTCCGCTGCAAACCAAATCTAAGGTTTCCCAGTTGAAAAGATGCTGCTGAAGAAAATCTGGACGCACACTCACTATCGCAGTCCTCTGTTTTCGCGCTAGAATTGAGGAAAAAAAGTAGCCCATAAGACATGAAAGAGCAAAACAACAACTTCGCACATCAAATGATGATCATGTATCTTTCATGGTTTGGCGCAGGACGCGCAAAAAAAGCTCCCGGAACTTTTGGCACACTTGCGGCCCTTCCCTTCATCTATGCATGGAGTCTACTGCAAACTCCTATGTGGATAAGTGCTATTGTGATTTCACTCATGACAATACTTGCTTGCTGGACGGCCGACATCATTCAAAAAAAAATGCACTTACAAGATCCACAATGGATCGTTGTTGATGAAGTCATTGGCATGGCGATCACATGGATGATTGTCTCTCCTCGCAACTTTCTCGAATGGGGATTATGTTTTGCCGCCTTTCGCTTCTTCGACATTGTTAAAATTTGGCCCGCTTCTTATTTCGATAAAAAAGTAAAAAATGGCGCCGGCACAATTCTCGACGATGTCATTTCTGGAGTGTTCGCGGGTAATTTTGTCTTGGCCCTGTCCCATTTTTTCCTACGCAATTAGTCAAACACTCTAAGTTTTTGATAACTTGGGCTTCCGTAATTTTTCCGTAGATTTGCAGTGAAAAGCCTTGGCACTAACGCCAGGGGGTGTTAGCGTAATTTTACACACACCTCCGAAATCATTGACCACAAGGGGAGATATCATGGCTTTTAACAGTACGTTCGAAAACAGCGGTGACGCGAGCAACAAGAAGAAGGCTCTCGAACTCGCACTCTCAAGCATTGAGAAGCAATTTGGCAAAGGCGCTATCATGCGCTTGGGCACAGACCAGGTTCAGGAAAAGATTCCCGCAATCTCGACTGGATCAATCGGCCTTGATCTCGCTCTCGGAATCGGCGGTATTCCTCAAGGACGTATCATCGAAATCTACGGTCCAGAATCTTCCGGTAAAACGACGCTCACGCTTCACATCGCAGCTGAATGTCAGAAAATGGGTGGCACTGTTGCCTTCGTCGATGCAGAACATGCACTCGATACTTCTTACGCACAGAAACTTGGCGTAGATGTTCCTAACACTCTTATCTCTCAACCAGATTCTGGTGAACAAGCTCTCGAGATCGCCGATATGTTGGTGCGCTCAGGTGCAGTTAATCTTTTGATCGTTGACTCAGTTGCAGCTCTTACACCCAAGGCAGAACTCGAAGGTGAAATGGGCGACAGCCACATGGGCCTTCAGGCGCGCTTGATGAGCCAAGCTCTTCGTAAGCTCACTGGCTCAATCTCTCGCTCAAACTGTACCGTTATCTTCATTAACCAACTTCGTATGAAGATCGGTGTGATGTTCGGTAACCCTGAAACAACTACGGGTGGTAACGCTCTTAAATTCTACGCTTCAGTTCGTATGGACATCCGTCGTATCGGCGCTATCAAAGATGGCGAAAATACCACCGGTTCACGTACACGCGTAAAAGTTGTGAAAAACAAAGTCGCTCCTCCATTCAAAGAAGTCGAATTCGACATCATGTATGGCGAAGGCGTTTCAAAAACAGGTGACCTTCTCGATATCGCTGCCAACGAAGGCATCATCGAGAAAGCCGGCGCATGGTACTCATACAACAACCAAAAAATTGGCCAAGGCCGTGAGCAAGGTAAAGTCTTCTTGAAAGAGAACACTGCCATCATGGAAGAGATTCGCACGAAGGTTCTCGCCAAGCACAACATTGGTAAGCCAACTGAGATCGCTAAGGTTGATATGGCAACTGGTGAGATTAAAGAAGAAGTTGAAGTGAAGCCGGCCGCTAAAGGCAAAAAAATCCAATAATCGGATGGGGCCTCGAAAGAGGCCCCTTTTTTTATGAAACAATCCGCTTATCAATACGCCCTCTATCTTCTCTCCGCTCAGGACTACTCCGAGTTCAAGCTCCGTCAGAAATTGCGACTCAAACAGTTCGAGCAGACTGAAATCGATGAAACACTCACGAAGCTCATTGAGAAGAATTATTTGCGCGAAGAAGAGTACAAACGTCTGCTTGCACGTCGCTGGATAGCCAAGGGCTACTCAGACAGCATGATCAAGCGTCGTGGAGAACAGGAAGACTTAACCTACGAATCAACTGAGCTTACTGAATGGCGCGAAGACGTTGGATCCAACACGGGTGATGTTATTGAAAAGCTCGTGCAAAAGAAGATGCGCGGACAAACTGTGCCCACCGATCGGCTAGCGAAACAAAAATTGCGTGAGAAGGTTTCGAGATTTTTGCTTTCAAAAGGCTACGGCTACGACGAAGTTCGTCGCGCCGTAGACTCTGCATTTAAGGCTAGAGATAAATCAGATGAGACTGGCAGTTCATCTTCACTGGACGCTGACCTTTAACAGTTCCAACGGCCTCGAAGTATGTTTGAAAGATATAACCTTCAGGAAACTTAATCGTTGCGCCCGTTAGTTCCAAATCGAGACTGCCAGCACCATCACGCACGAGCGTTGCTCTTTCAGCTGTGGCAATCACTTGATTGTTAAATCCACTCAGAACTGAATTGACCTGTTTTGTCTCATCGATACGTACGACATACATGCCGCTCTCATCTTCTTCAGTGCCAGAGATGATAATTTGGGCTTCGAAGCTCAATACGTTCGGCAAAATCCCGCCCTTACATTCAACTCGTGGGGCAATTGAAGCGGCCTGCGCCAAAGAGGCAAAACCCAGCACACAAACGGCTGCTAAAAGCATCGATTTCATAACTCGCTCCTTACTGTATGTATAAGTGCGCGGACTATAGCCTGCTTTTTTGTGCGAAGCGCATACCAGGAAATTATTTCAGGGCCAATGGCGCTGTGATAGCCTCAAAGCCTCGATTTTAGAGAGGGGTTCAAATGCGCGCTCAAGAGATTCGTAACGCTTTTTCTGATTACTTCCGCCGTCAAGGCCACGACAAGCACAAGTCTTCAAGCCTAGTGCCTCATAACGACAATACGTTGTTATTCGCTAACGCCGGGATGAACCAATTCAAAGATTTCTTCACTGGCAAAGCCACTCCCGCCAACCGTCGTGCCGTGACCATTCAAAAATGTGTCCGCGCTGGTGGTAAACATAACGATCTTGAAAACGTCGGATTCACCGCTCGCCATCACACCTACTTTGAAATGATGGGTAATTTCAGCTTCGGTGATTACTTCAAAAAAGACGCTATCAAGTTTGCTTGGGAACTTCTCACCATTGATCTCAAACTTCCGAAAGAAAAACTACGCGTAACGGTTCATGAGGGTGACGATGAAGCCCTGATGATCTGGCACAAAGATATGGGTGTCCCTTTAGAGTGGATCTATAAGCTAGGGGACAAATCAAACTTCTGGGAAATGGGCGATGTGGGACCATGCGGTCCTTGTACCGAAATTTTTTACGATCACGGAGAAAAGTTTTCGACCGGCACACCTGCTGGCTGCCAAGAAATTGATGATGAAGGCCGCTTCGTTGAAATTTGGAATCTAGTTTTCATGCAGTATGAGAAATATCGCGAAGGTGATGAGATCAAACGCAAGTCGCTTCCAAAACCTTCCGTAGATACTGGCGGTGGTCTAGAAAGATTCGCAGCTGCTCTTCAGGGCAAATACTACAACTACGATACCGATATTTTTGAACCCATCATGAAAGCGATCGGAAAACTCTCAGGCAAAGACTACTACACCACAACCAGCGAAGAAACTAAGTCCTCTTTCCGTGTTATCGCTGACCATATTCGTTCATCAACTATGCTCATCACTGACGGCGTGATTCCTGCCAATGATGGTCGCGGCTATGTCCTCCGCCGCATTATCCGCCGTGCAGTTCGCCACCTTGAACTTTTAGGCATCAAAGATATTTCATTCTTTAAATTAGTTCCTGCTGTGTTTGAGTCTTTAGGTTTTGAATATCCTGACAATGCTCACAACGCTGCTTTGGCCGAGAAGCTACTAAAGCTTGAAGAAGAAAAATTCCGCAAAACTCTATCTACCGGTCTTGATCTTATCAAAACAGAACTATCTGCACTTAAGGCCGGTCAGGCCTTCTCTGGTGATGTCGCTTTCAAACTTTACGACACCTTCGGCTTTCCATTGGATCTCACCGAAGTCATTTTGCGTGAAAAGAATATCGCTCTCAATAGCAAAGCTTTTGATGTCGCTATGGCGAAACAAAAAGAGCTTTCGAAAAAGAGCGGCAAATTCAAAGTTCAAGAAGACAACTTAAAGCTTTTCTATGGCATCAAAGAGAAAAACGGCGAAACGGTATTCACTGGATACACAGAAGCTGAAACGAAAGCGAAACTCATCGCCAAGGAAGAGATCAACGGCGTTTACCATTTGATCTTTGATCGCTCACCTTTCTACGGTGAAGGTGGTGGTCAGCTCGGCGATAAGGGTGAAGTTTTTGGTAAAGAAGGAAAGCTCGCTACGATCAGCGATACACAAAAACCGGTTGATGGTCTTCATGATCATTTATCGGAAGATGCTGACGCGCTTGAAGTGGGTCAGGAATACGTACTCAAAATTAACAAAGAAGAACGCGAACTCACAAAACGCAATCACTCAGCCACTCACTTGTTGCAGTCTGCATTGATCAAAGTTTTAGGTAATCACGTAAAACAAGCTGGCTCAAGTGTTGGTCCGGATCGTTTGCGCTTTGACTTCACTCACTCCGAAGCCTTGAAGCCCAGTGAGATTCAGCAAGTCGAAGAACTCGTTAATGCCTCGATTGCTCGTCGCTTACCAGTCAATGCCGATGTCATGACTAAAGATGAGGCCACCAAAAAGGGCGCCATGGCGCTCTTTGGTGAGAAGTACGGCGACAAAGTGCGCGTTCTCACCATGGGCGATTTCTCATGCGAATTATGTGGCGGTACTCACGTCAGTAACACGGGCGATATTGGAGCATTTAAAATTGTCGTTGAAACATCACTTGCAAGCGGTGTTCGTCGAATTGAAGCCATCAGCTCTAGCACGGCGATGGAATGGCTATTAAAGCGTTCATCCTTACTAGCTGAGCTTGAAAAAGACTTTGGTGCCAAAGAAGAAAAAGTCCTAGAGAAAATCTCAGCACTTCAAGCTGAGAACAAGGCCAAAGCAAAAACCATCGAACAATTGCAAGAGCAAGCGATGGCGGCTTCTGTAGCTTCATTATTTAAAGTTTCTGGCAAAACTCACGGCCGAGATTTCTTCTTGGCCGATGCCTCATCTCAAGATGTGGCCGGTATTAAAAAACTCGCCGATCTCTTTAGTGATAAATACCCACAAGGTGTTGCGCTAATTACTCACAAAGAGGGAGATCGCCTAACTGTCGTTCTTAAAGCTCCTCGTGATGCCAAAGAAGTCGACTGTGGAAAAATTCTTAAAGAAACTCTCCCCGCTATGGAAGGTCGTGGCGGTGGTAAGCCTGATATGGCCCAAGGTTCTGGTCTATCGAGCAAAACGCAAGATTTTATGTCTGCTGTGAAAAAGGTGTTAGGCGTATGAAGTTCATCCTGTTGCTGTCGTTCCTACTCGTTGCCTGCCAAGAGAAAAAAGAAAATCTCGTGAAAGAGTTGCGACTCGCCCTTTCATCAGAAGTTTCAACTCTAGACCCCGCAGGATGTTACGACACCGTATGTGCACCCGTTGTTGCGAACTCATATGAAACACTTTTCGAGTACGAATACCTCAAGCGTCCTTATCAGCTGCGTCCCCTTTTAGCTGAGGAAATGCCCGTTTTTGAAGAAAGTGGTCGCAAGATCACAATTAAAATCAAAAAGAACATTCCTTATCACCCACAAAAGTTTCTACCCGCCGGAAGAATGGTCACTGCTGCAGACATCGTGACTGCCATCAAACGTCAGGCGTTCGTTCCAACTCAAGGTAAAGGTTGGTGGATGTTTGAGAACAAAATTAAGGGTCTCGATAATTGGCGCACAAATGTCAAAAATGATTTAGAAACTTGCTTAAAAACTCCGGTCGCCGGACTTGAAACTCCAGATAAGCACACTCTCGTCATTCACCTCACTAAACCATTCCCGCAGCTGCTTTTCTCTCTTGCGATGACTTTCACTTCTCCCGTTCCTGAAGAAGCCGTAAGACATTTTAAAAATGATTTAAATCTGGCCATGGTCGGCACAGGTCCGTTTGTGCTGGTCGACTATAATCCCAACCAACAAGCTATCTTTGAACGTTTTCCTGATTACATTACAAGTAGCTACCCAACACAAGGTGACCGTTTTGCTAATGAGCAGGGTCTCTTAACAGATGCCGGAAAAAAACTTCCGTTTGTTGATCGCGTTTCGATGATTGTGATGAAAGAACAGCAAACAAGCTGGTTGAATTTCTTAAGTTCTAAAATTGATATTCTATCGCTCACCAAGGATTATTACGAAGCTGCCCTAGGTGCGAATGGAAAACTCAACAAAGAGCTCACTGATAAAAAAGTAAAAATGCAGGTAGCGCCTACATTGATCTACTGGTGGCTCGCCTTCAATATGAAGGACCCTGTACTTGGCAAAAATCTCGTACTTCGCCAAGCTATTGCCCATGCTATTGATGTTGAAAAGTTTATTAAACTCTTCACCAACAACACTGGTCAGAAGGCCAACTCAATCTATCCTCCAGGCGTTCCGGGGTATGATCCGTCTGTGGAGTTGCCTTACAAGTACGACCTCGTAAAAGCGAAAGAACTTCTAGCGAAAGCTGGTTACCCTGAAGGGAAAGGTTTGCCTCAAATTACTTTTGATGTTCGAGGTAACTCAACTCTCCAACGTCAGATGTCTGAATTTGTCGTGCAAGAACTACGCGCTGTTGGGATTCCCGCCAATGCGAGCTTGAACTCATTCCCCGTTTTCTTGGAGCGCTCTCGTCGAGGCGAACTGCAATTTTGGCACGGTGGCTGGGTAGTCGATTATCCAGATGCTGAGAATATTCTTCAGCTCCTCACCTCTAATAATTTTCCTCCGGGCCCAAACTCATCTTTCTATGCGAACAAAAAAGTTGATGGGCTTTTCAACCGTATAAGCGTGATGGAAGAGGGACCAGAAAAGTATCGTTTAATGGCAGAACTAGAAGGTGAAGTGAATCGCGATCTTCCATGGGTCATGCTTTACTACACCCGTAACTACATCCTGACTCAGAGTCGGGTGAGTAATTACCGCTACTCCGATATCATTTTCAACAATACCAAGTATTTCAATATAACCGAGCGTCCGTGACGGGTAATTCCCGTCACCCCACTCATCTTCGTGACTCAAGAATAGGAAGTATTTGCCGAAAAGCCTTCTGACGGCCCCCTCCCTGCAAGGTGGAAAAAATGAAGGCGCTTTTTGTACTCCTCACTCTTCTCTGTGCTCTCCATACCTCAAATGTGGCAGCGCGATCTTTTATGATCTACAGCGTGGCCCAGGATCTTCCAATGGGTACTGACGAGCAAGTCATCAAAAAGAATTTTTACGTGAATATGGGTGCTCAACAGGGCCTTAAGAAAGGTACGCGCCTTGATGTATTCCGAGTTGTTTCTGTCCTTGATCCTTATGACAATCGTAAGCGCGTAAACTACAAAGTGAAGGTTGGAGAACTTAAAGTCATCCACACCAACGATGAAGCGGCTATCAGTGTAGTCCATAAGCTAGAGGAAGAAGTTCCTGTCTTGGAACTCGATCAGTTCATCGTCGGTGACCATGTCGCCGTCAGCACGAACTAGTCCTGCATCATAATTTCTGATAAAAGACGTGCTCTCAGTACATCACCAAAAAGCTCTCTTCCTGAGAGCTTTTTAATTTTCACAAACATGAGATAGTCCTCCCCTTTCCTCCAGGTAGTCCCCAGGGGCGCCCTGAGCTCCATTGAGGCTATCTCTGTTCCCGCGTAGAAGCCTCGGAAAGAGAAATGTCCTATAGAATGAGTTGGATCCCCCTCAGAGGGCCAACAACTTAAACAACGCGATACAATGATGATGTTTTTCATGACCCATAAGACTGCAAGGGAAATACCAACCTCTACTTGAGACAAAGGGGTGAAATCATTTAAACTAGAAAGACTCGTAAAGCTAAAATTACCCATCCCCGTGGAAAAAAAGGGACGTCTCATGAAAGAGCGCACATTAGGCCATTTGCTTCTTAAACGTGTTCAACTTGATAGTGAATCTCCTGCCATCGGCTGGATTGAATCACAGGAAGTGAAATCACTCAGCTTTAAAAATTATAAGATTCAAATTGAACAACTCGCTCTCGCACTTCAAAAGCACGGTATGGCGGTGGGAGATAAAGTCGCGATCCTCGCGCAAACTTCTAAAGAGTGGCATCTTTGTGACATGGCGGTTATGTGTGCACGCGCAGTAGTTGTTCCTGTTTACCCAAGCTATTTAGGTCACGAGATAAAATACATCTTCAATCATTCAGGTGCGAAAGTTCTCGTTATTGAGAACGATGCTCAAATGGAAAAAATCATTCCACACCTTGGTGAAATGAGTGCACTGAATTTAGTTATCGCCTTAAACGAGCTATCAGAAGAAACGAAAAAGAAATTTAGAAATCATGTTTCCTATGTCACATTTCGTGAACTTCTTAAGGATGGCTCAGAAGAACTTAAAGCTCATCCTGATCAATTCGAAGAAGGCATTAAGCAACTCAAGCCCGATGAAGTAGCTTCCATCATTTATACTTCTGGCACAACCGGTGAACCCAAGGGTGCAGTGATTACTCATCATGGCTTCACTACCATGCTTTCAAATGTACAAAGTTTTATTAAAGGTGCCTTTGGTGCTAATGATCGCACGCTCACCTTCTTGCCACTCTCCCATGTATTGGGACGTTGTGACTCACTCCTGCCACTCGTATTTGGCTGGCAAAGTGTTTACTCTGAAGGCCTTGATAAAATCACAGACAATCTTATGCTCGTGCGTCCAACCATCATGCTCGCAGTACCGCGTATCTTTGAAAAAATTTATTCAAAGATCAACGAACAAGTTATGGCAGGCCCTCTTTGGAAACAGCAAGCTTTCAAATTAGCCGTCGCAGCTGGTGAAGCCTATTACACCAAGATCGATGCTGATCGCTCTCCCGGATCTGGCGAGCTCCTCGCCTACAAAGCTGCTCAAAAAGTCGTCTTCTCACAGATCTATCAAAAGTTTGGCGGAAAGATTCGCTACTTCGTATCAGGTGGTGCACCACTCTCACCCGATATTATTCGTTTTCTCCGCTACGCTAATCTCACTGTCCTAGAAGGCTACGGCCTTACCGAAACAATTGCTCCCTGCTCACTTAATCCACTCACTCGTCAGGTTCCAGGAACTGTAGGCAAGCCCATGGGCGATGTTGAATTTCGTTTTGCTGAAGACGGAGAGATTTTGATTAAGTCGCAGGCCATGATGAAAGAATATTATCAAAACCCTGAAGCCACCGCGGAAGCCTTTACCGAAGACGGTTGGTTTAGATCAGGCGACATCGGTCACTTCACAGTGGAAGGATATTTAAAAATCACCGACCGCAAGAAAGACATCATCATCACGAGTGGTGGTAAAAACGTCGCCCCTCAAAAAATTGAAAACATGCTCAAGTCCCAGCGCTGGATTTCTCAGGCCGTTGTGATTGGAGATAAACGCAAATATCTCACGGTTCTAATAGGACTTGAGAAAGAGCGCTTCCACTCTCAACTAGAAGCATTGGGTCTGCCAGGTGATTGTCCCTTGAGTGACCTGATCGCTCACCCCAAAGTTCATGAGATGATCCAGGCGGATATTGATGCAGTTAACCAAGATTTGGCGCAGTTCGAATCAATCAAGAAGTTCACTATTGTGCCCGAAGAGTTCGGAACTCAAAATTTCCTCACTCCGAGTCTTAAAATTAAGCGAAAAGTGGTAACCCAGCACTTTAAAGATGCCATTGAAGCGATGTATCAATAGTTTCTTTTGACAAGAAAGCCCGAAGCTTCTAAAAATGAGGGTTCTCAACCCTACTTTAAATGAGGTGCCTCATGGCCCGCGTCACCGTCGAAGATTGCCTAGAACATGTCGAAAACCGTTATGAACTCGTTCACCTCACAGCAAAGCGCGTGAAGCAGCTTCGTGAAGGCCAAGACGCTGAAGTTAAGTCACGTAACAAAGAAGTTGTGACTGCTCTTCGCGAAATTGCTGCCGGTAAAGTTAAGCACGTTATGCAAGCTGAGTACGATTCAGACGAATTCTAGAATCAACCAGTTAGCCAATTTTGCTATTTAAAACCCCTCGATCGAGGGGTTTTTTTTGGTATTTTTTTCACTTTTCCACACTCTCCCCCAGAACGCAGTACACTCCGCCCCCTATGAAAACCCTATTCATGCTTTTCATCTTGCTCCTCGCAGCTGAGGGGATAGCAAAGGGTCCAGCTACTGATGGCCCCATCCAACGCGACCTCAGCTTTTGGGAAAAACTCAAGGCCCTTCTCAAGGTCGGAGACACCTATATATACGGTGATATCGATAGCTACGGACTTTCCTGGAGGTCGCTGGGTAAAGCGAGCCGTTTCTCTTGGTATGGTCTTCGCAGAAAAGCTCGTGCAGAAGTAAAAAAATCAGCATGCCAAGATTTCGCCTGCCCCGGCTACATTGAAGAGCTCGCCAAAATCACCAACGCACGATTTGCTTCTGCCACTCGAGTAGATTGGCTGACCGATATGCCTTCTGCATTTGAGAAACGTTGGTCATTAATCGATAACGCCGAAGAATCTATTTATATCCTTACCTGGGGTGTCTATGACGACATGACAGGCACGAAACTAGCAGAAAGAATTCTTGAGCGTCTCAAAGTCAGACCGGAACTTGATGTTCGCATTATCGTCGATCAAAAAGTCGCCTTAATGGAAAGACATCGTGCCGTTCTTCAAAAAATCACAGAAGAGTCTGAAGGCAAAGTAAAAATCATTCACTGGCACACTCCTCAATATCGCGTACATGCCCAACATAGAAAACTCATGGTCGTTGATGGCGAGCACGTCATGCTTGGTGGAACAAATTTAGGTGACACTTACTCTCATATTGCTGGTGATGTTCTCTGGAAAGATGCTGACGTTTATATTTTAGGCCGAGAGATAGGCGCTCAAGCTCACGCACAATTTGCTGAAGTCTGGAACGATCAAATAATTGAAAACCCTCTCGCAACGAAACTCCCTAAGCTAGATCTAATTCCAGTCGTTGAAGATGGTATCATTCCAATGTTGTTAATTGATCACAACCCAGGCACAAGTCTTCGCAAAGCCGATCATAATATTTTAAGTGCAGTCTACAAGCTTATTGCTGATGCTAAAAAAACCGTAGATATCGAAAATGCCTATTTTATCTTAGATCCAGTGATGAAAGACGCGCTAAAAAAAGCCATTAAGCGCGGAGTTCAAGTTCGTATCTATACAAACTCGGCAACCAGTGTAGATATGCCGTTCTTAGGCAGCTTTGTCGCCAGCAGCGCCCGCAAAGCAATGGGATATGGAGCTAAGGTGTACCTGAAAAAAGGTGCCACACTTCATTCAAAATACATGGTTGTGGATGGAGAGATCGCTATGATGGGTAGCCACAATATGCACCCACGCTCACAGGCGATGGATGGAGAGAATGTGGTGGTTGTGTTTGATAAGGAAATTTCTCGCGTTTTACAAGCAAGCTTTGAAGAGGGCCTTTTGGAAGCCTTTCATCCGACAAAAGAATCACAAATTGATAGTGATAAATCCCTGATCGACTTTGTTTATGGGACGTTGCTGTTTGACCATCTCTAATGTTTCACTATCATTAATACAAGATGGAGCATCTCGAATTTAAAAATATTGTCATAGTTATCCCGTCCTTTTGTCCTAGCGACAAATTGATTCAACTTGTAAAATCCTTGAAAGAAAAAAAACTCACTCCTATTGTCGTCGTTAACGATGGCAGTCCTGCCTCTTATGATCCGATCTTTGAAGAAGCAAAATCCTCGGGATGCTTAATTATCCATAGCCATCAAAATATGGGCAAGGGCGATGCCCTTAAAAAAGGAATCAAATTTATTCTCGAGCAGGTTAATAGCGCATCTCATATTTTGTGTTGCGATGATGATGGTCAACATTCACCGCAAGACATTCTAAAGGTTGCTCAGTATGCGATAAACCACAAGTGCCCCTTCATTCTTGGCGTACGCAATTTTGATTTACATACTCCATTTAAAAGCCTGATTGGAAATCTTATTGTAAATCGCTTACTTTCACTCATGCTTCTTACACGTATCACTGACTCTCAAACTGGATTACGCTGTTACGATCGAAACATTGCTACAAATCTGCTGCATATCAAAGGCAACCGATTTAGTTTTGAAACTTCGAGTCTCATTCATCTTTTACGATCAAACTTAAAACCCATCGAAATTTCTATTTCTACGATCTACTTCTCAAACAACCAGGACACTCGTTTTAAAATTTGGCGAGACTCTTACCAAATACTAAAGACGCTTCTTGTTTCATCCACTCTTAAGTCAGGAGAGAAATGAAGATTTGCTTCGTTGTCGTGGTAAATCCAGAAATTGAGAAAAGTCAGATGTTTGGCATTCGCTATATGCCAGTGTGGGCCTATACTCTTACCTCCTATCTCAGGGATAACAATAAATTTGAGATTAGTCTTCATGACACCCGCATAAAGTCTGAAAAGAAAATCCCAAAGGCAGATATTTACTTTTATAGTGCTCTCAACCAAGACATCATGGCGAATATTGCAATCGCCAACAAGCTACGTTCGAGGTTTCCCGAATCCCTACATGCAATTGGAGGACCAGCAACCTTTTCACTGTTCCAAACTCAACGATTAAATGAACTCAAATCTTTTGATGGCATATATATCGGCGATGGTGAAAAGGAAATTTCCACATTCATCACCCAGCTATGTGACAAAAGTCGATCGAGGCAACTGATATACAAATGCTCTCAGCGTTTTAAACTAGCAGATGCTCGTGAACTCGACTTTGCTTTGCTGTCACAAAGTTACCAGGATTACTACGGGGGAGTGATTGAGGTCTCTCGCGGTTGCCCTTTCCTTTGTGAATTTTGTGATATTCGCACACTGCCGGATAATAATAGGGCCCATAACAAAAGCATTACATCGATTCTTGCTGACCTCCAGAATTTTCATAAGCTAGGTATCACAAACATACTCTTCGCTTGCGATAATTTTATTGGCGATCCTAATTGGGCGAACGAACTTATCGATGCCATCCTGAAATTTCAAAATGAAACTGGTTTTCGACCCGTTTTTTACACATGGTTGACCATCAATATTTCTACGAATACCAAATTAATGGAAAAGATGAAGAGGTGTGGTTTTGACATGTTCTTTATTGGGGTCGAGAGCTTCAGTGAATCACAACTACTAGAAACAGCCAAAATACAAAACACCAAACTTTCCATAGAAAAATCCATACGCACAATTCACTCTTATGGAATTATTGTTGTTGCAGGGTTGATTTTTGGATTTGATACAGATGAAGACAATGTTATTGATGTTGCTCTCAAAGGCATTACTGATTCAGGCTTAATCTCCGGTGATCCGACACTCCTTACCGCACTTGCCGGCACACCTCTCTATCGAAGAATGGAACTGGCCGGAAGACTGAGACCAGGCAAGGTCGCACTTGGAGGGCATAAATACAGCACCAACATTCGCTATTTACGTGAAAAAAATAGGATAATTTCCGATTATATCCGATTTGCCCAGACCTTTAACTCTCCTATCTTTCAATATAAGCGCTTTGAGAGTTTCTTAAATTGTTTTGACTCAAAAGCTACAAATCGAAAAAATTATCGCGGAAGCTATATCAACCTTTCAAAATTATTTAGACTCATTTTTAAGAATCCACGCGCCATCTATTTTGCGACTCAACGTTTTGCACGTTTTTTCGTTTCATTGCCACGACTAGGCGCTATCTTTTCAGCGGCTTTTCTTATGTTTAAGAAGCCAAACTCGAATTGGTCGCATTTTTATTTTTGGTTATTCAACTGGAGCAACTCTGTAGTCAAATATGATCGAATTTCTACCAAGGACTTTGACATTGAATCAATTGAAACAGCAATTGTTCAACATCATATTTTGCCAGAAAGATATGCTGATGAGATCTTCGAACCCATTCCATTGGCTAAAATTAAAGCACAAAGAAAAATCACACTAGCTGCTTTGAGCGAATTTATCCAATCCAAAAAAATTCCTCGGACGAATAATGAATCGACATCTCTCTAACTCTGCTCTGTTCTTTATCATTTTAGCGCTCCTCACCATTTGTTATTTCCCTCAGCTCATGAATAGTGAGTTGCTGGGGGATGACATATGGCGAATTGCTGAACTTTCTGGACTGACGTTTTCACAAGTATTAAGTACTGAACTAGCGGATCGACCGCTTCTCATAACTTCAATTTGGTTTGAACATAACATTCTTCAGCTTCCATTTGGTGCTCTCCGATTTGTTAACATTTTATTGTTGTCATTAATCTCAGTCTTTATTCGAAAGCTAGCCGTGGTTATGCTAGAGCTTCAAGGAGATAAAACCAAAGAATGGGTTCTTTGCACAGTGGCAATCCTATTTGCGCTTCATCCACTTCATACGCAGACGGTGGGTCATATTGTACAAAGAGGTATATTGATCGCCGGGCTAGGTTCTGTCTTAGCAACTTACTTTCTGATTAAATCCAAGTTTGAAATTAAGAGTCGCTATTGGTGTTATGCAATTGTCCTTTGGGGACTCGCACTCCTTTCAAAGCCTAACGTCATCTTTTTTCTTGGATTCTGGGTCATTCTAATTGTTAGTTTTTATGAGAAAAACAAACTCAAAAGTCTAATCCCTTTCTTTTTAGCCATTCTTATTCCGATTTGCTTCTACAAAATTGGTGGCTTTAACTCACAACAAGCTGAAGGTGCTATCTCACCCTTCGATTATTTTTTGATTCAAGGCAAAGTCATTCCACTCTATTTCAAGCTGATTATTTATCCCGTCGGTTTAAAATTTAATCATGACATTGTGATTAATCCTCAATCCCCGTTTTATCTCGGTCTCATTTTTTGGTTCTTATTGGTCACACTAAACCTTCTAATCCTCTATCTCGTTAAGAACAGACTTCTAAAATTAGCTCTACTATCTATTTCTCTTTCGTTTCTGCCAGAATCATCTTTTTTCCCCATCATTCATACGATTTTTGAGCATAGAACATTCTTTCCTATTTTGTTTATCGCCTTATCGATGATGCTGATTCACTGGCCTACGAAATTATTCATAAAATGGATTGCTAGTGTTTTAATAAGCTCTTTTGCTGTTTTGATTTTCAGTAGATCTTATGACGTCCGCAACTTTAGAAGCTGGGCAAGAGAAGAGGTAAGTCACACTTGCAACTTATCCTATCTTTCGTTTTATATCGCCGGTCAATTTTTCCTGAGAAATGATATTAATTCCGTTAACTACACTTTGGAATCATTAAGAAAGTGCCCTAATCTCAACACAACTCTTATTCAATCTATTGTTTCCCTTAAAAGTTTATATTCTAAAGAAGTAATCACTTATAAAGATTTAAGTGAAATAAAGTCTATTATTCACTCTGACAATTTGATGACTCCACCAATTCGGAACGTTTTTAATAATGTTATTCAAAATAAACTTTTGTCCTTATCAGATAAAAGCCTAAGCCCATGCCTTATTGAAGATTTTGGCTCTGTTCAGCTCAAGGTTGCTAGGCAGAACCCTCGTTCCTATAAAAGCTTAATACAATCATATAAAAAAGCTTCATCTGACTGCCTTGCAACCAGATTGCCTCAAGAAAAAGAATACTATCGAGAGTTAAGAATTCGCGCTATCAGAGTCGCATATTTTGGTGAACAAGATAGTTCACTTAAATCAGAAATTGAGTCAAAAGGATCAGACGTTAGACTTGAAGAGCTTTTAGCACTTATTGAAAATGGGCCATACTTTAAATAAAGCATGACCCATTTTATTCTATTTTCTTAGTGCAATTTTCACAACTTCTTCAAAATGTCGTACCGGATAGAACTTCATTCCTTTGCGGTGACGCTCAGGAACTTCTTTAAGATCTTTTTCGTTTTGCCATGGAAGAATAATTTCTTTAATGCCTGCACGCTTGGCTGCCAAAACTTTTTCCTTAATACCCCCCACCGGAAGAACTTTACCTGTCAGTGACAGCTCTCCAGTCATAGCGACATCGCCGCGCACTTTCTTCTTGGTTGCAAGACTATAGAGTGCAAGCGCCATAGTAATACCTGCTGATGGGCCATCTTTGGGCGTAGCTCCAGCTGGAAGGTGTAGGTGAATCTCGTGTGTCGCCAAGAAGTCAGTTGCTTCTTCAGCAAGAATTGGCGGAGTGTGCTTAATCACTTCTGCCGGATTGGCCGGTACCGTAATCATTCTGCCAGTTTTCTTAGGAAGTTTTTTAACATCTTTGGCTTTTTGCACATCGATTTCTTCCTGCAACATCTTCTTAACAAAGCTGTAAGCAAGATTAGCCGATTCATTCATCACGTCACCCAACTGGCCGGTAAGTTTGAAACCCTTACCTTTAAGTGGAATTGACTCGATAAAAAGAATGTCTCCGCCAAAGGCTGTCCAAGCAAGACCAGTAACAATACCAGGCATGAGTGGCTTTTCAGCTTTGTCGGTTTCGAAACGCTTGCTACCAAGAATCTTTTCAAGATCAACAGGTGTCGGTGTATAGGCACCACGTTTTTTACTCGAGACTCTCTCAAGAGCAGCACGACGGCATAGTTTTGCGATTAATTGCTCCATCACACGGACACCTGGCTCGCGAGCATAATCAGAAATCAGCGCTTTTAAGACAGCTGCTGAGAGCTTTAAGTCTTTAGTGGTAAGACCATGCTTCTTAAGCTGTTTTGGAATTACCCATTTCGTTACAATAGAAAGCTTCTCTTCCAATGTATAACCTGCGATCTCAATGAGCTCCATACGGTCAAGCAACGCTTCAGGAATTTCTCCCACATAGTTAGCCGTTGCAATGAAAAGTACTTTTGAAAGATCAAACGGCACATCGAGATAGTTATCGATGAACGTTTTATTCTGTTCTGGATCAAGCACTTCAAGAAGCGCGGAAGCTGGGTCACCTTGATAACTTTTTCCAAGCTTATCAATCTCATCAAGCATGATAACTGGATTGTTTACTTCAACACGCTTGAGGGCCTGAATAACTTTGCCTGGCATGGCACCGACATATGTTCGACGATGCCCCTTGATTTCTGCCTCATCACGCATACCACCCAGAGAGAAGCGATAGAACTTTCTTCCAAGTGCATGGGCAATACTTTGGCCGAGTGAGGTTTTACCTACACCTGGAGGCCCCGAGAGACAAAGAATTGTGCCATCATATTCAGGCTTCAACTTTCTCACGGCTAAGAATTCTAAAATACGCTCTTTGGCTTTTTCTAGACCGTAGTGATCCTTCTCCAACATTTTGCGAGCAGATGGGATATCGACTGAATCTTCTGAGTGCTTGCTCCATGGAAGCTGAACCATCCATTGAAGGTAAGTTCTAGTTACGTTGTATTCTGGGGAGCTATCCGGAATTGATTCAAGACGATCAAGTTCTTCAAAAGCAACTTTTTTAGCATCTTCGGTTAGACCCGCAGCTTCGATGCCTTCTCGAAGTTTCTTCATGTCCTTGGCTTTTTCGTCTTCATCCATGCCAAGTTCGTTGCGAATTACTTTTAGTTGCTCGCGCAAGAAGTACTCACGTTGGTACTTGTTCACTTTGTCGTTCACTTCATCTGTAATTTTCTTTTGAATGTCAGCAACATCTTTTTCACGCTTCAAATAAACAAGCAGTTTAGCGAAGCGTTTTTTTACAACAAGAGTCTCTAGAAAATCCTGGGCCTCTGGAACATCAAGTGAAAGGGCGAAGGCAACAAGGTCAGCTAAACTTCCTGGTGATGGCGAATTCAACATCGCCAACTTCATTTCTTCATTGAAGTAGGGATTGATCTCACTCAATTTTTTAACCTGATTAATTACTGAGCGTGTATAGGCATCAAGTTCTTCATCAGGTTCATGAATATCGCTGAAGACTTCTGGGCGACACAAGAGGAGAGGAGCATCACCAGTATACTCAACTGCTCGGTAGCGACGCATACCATGGACAAGTAAGTTTACACTGCCATCTGGTAGCTTGAGCTTCTTAACAATCTTGCAGAGTACACCGACTTTATAAATATCATGTGGTGTGAGTGATTTGTTAACAGCTTCCGGGGCACCTTGCGTGTCATGCTCTTCAACTTCGTCTTCATCATCTTCAAAGTCACCGTCTTCAAAAGATGTTCCACCATCTTTGAATTTTACTAGATTCAAGGCGATGTAATTATGACGGGCCAAGTAGGTATCAAGCTCAGAAGTATATTTATCTTCAGATAGAATAATTGGCGCAATCATTCCCGGAAAAATCGGACTGTTCACAATTGGAATGATGACGACTTCTGATGGAATCTCACCTAAAAAGTGAGCATCAGAATTTGCTTTCATTGTCTTTTTTTCTTTGGCCATGGAGATCTCCCCTCGTCGAAAGGCACGAGGACTGGGGGGTTTTAGGTTCTAGTTACAAAATGGGCACTTATGGACGGATGTCAATAACAAGCCTGGCTGGATTCTCTAAGTAAAAGACATCAAAGTTAACTTTGCTTTTGAGATTCATTTCCATGGTGACTTGGTTTTTTTCAACCGCCAAAAAATCAACCGACTTAACATATTTCGAATTTTGCAAAGATTTCAGTTGTGGACTGACACTGGTACTAAAAAAATCTACAGAGATCTTTTTCTCACCTTCGCTAATGTGTCCATACAGGCGTGGAACTGTTGAGCCCAAATCGATAACTACTCTTTCGTAGCCACGATCAGCAACATACGAACTGCGAATTGTTTCGATCGCAGCATTTCCACCTTGGTTGATATGAAACACACCATGACTGAGATAAATGGCTTTCTTGCGAGAGACGAGTTTCCAAATTCTTTCTTCATTCAAGTTTTGAGCGAAAACAGAGAAAGAAACTAATCCGAGTAAAATCCACAGGTATTTCATTGAGACACCATCCTTGTGCTGTAAATTCTACAAAACACAACAGATGAAGACAAAACCTTCTTATGAATTTGAGCGTCGTCTCTTGAGAAGAGTGACTAAGAAACCAAGGGAGATCGTCATCAACATTGCACCTGGTCCAGCTCCTGGCCCATTTGATGGAGGTTCCCATGTTCCACAGGCCGGTGCAGCTCCCGCAGTTGTTGAACTTGCTGATTCATCCGCTAGGCCGGCCAAAGCTGAGGCCGAGACTGGATTCGGACGCACCGCAAAGGTATAAGGTGCATCCATACATGTTGAATTGTCGCTTAAGACAGATTCTTGATTCTGATAATAAATTTGCCCATTTCTTAATACATTAACCAACATCAGCCACGGACGATCGGTGAGAGAGAAAACATCTGGAAAAACCATATGTGAGATTTGTTCACTGGTTGAGAGTGCGCGTGGCTTTACTTTAACGGTAAGACGATTAAGAGCGGCACTTCCTGACAATGGGTAAGTGATTTTACGATTATAAATCGCCTTCAAAGTTCCTGATTCAAAAGCCAATACTGGCATTCCCCCTACCTGCGGACGATCACTGTCAGTAAGAATACCGAACGGACCATTCACTTCTATAGATGCATCTAAAGGTGAACCAAGTGCTGTTGTGATAAATTTAAGTTCGAGTGAAACAGAACCTGCTGGGACGGCCATTGAGGTATAGTCCAATTCAATTGTGTCAGCAAAAATATCCGAATAATCAAATGTGCTAAGTGGCTCAGCCGCTGAATAAAGTCCTACAAAGGCTTGACCAGGTTTTTGAGTTGAGGCGATAAAATCGTATTGCCCACCATTGGTTTCAATTTTTTCTTTTAAATAATTTTCACCCACTCTCAATTGGCATCGGATGCTAACTACTCCCACATTAATACTTGTTCGAGATGTCGTTAATGAAAGTGGTTGAGGATGACCCTTACCTGATGTTCCACACTTTTCAAAAAAACTTCCGACGTAAGCAGCTGGACAAAATTCTGTCTTGGCACTTCGATAAGCATCGGACAGAGATTCAAGTCTTCGCAGTGGTTCAACATAAATGTAATATGTGTCATTTAAATCAAGACCTAGAATTTCAAAACTTCCATCTTCTTGAGAAAATGCCGCCGCAGCAACTGTTCCACGCAAATTACTGATGGCCTGTACGTGGGCCCCAAAGACTGGAATATTATTTCCTCCGAGGACACGGCCGGCTAGAGTTCCTGAATTAACAGAATTATAAATGCTACGAACACCAGCAACATCATCGGTGTGAGGGGAAGATTGACCCTTAAAACTTGTAAAGACCATGGTGCTATCACGAACTTCGGAATGGCCTAAGCCCATTAAGTGCCCAAGTTCGTGGGCGAGCACATCTCCTAAATACACCCGTGATAAAAATCCTGCGCCTGGTGTAGTGCAATTGTTTGCCGCTTGGTCAGCAGTAAGACAAAAGCCTCGTGATTCAGTTTGGTTGACATAAATCTGACCATCAACAACTCTTCCCACTGCTGGATCATATGAGAGAACAGTCACCGCCACCACTCCTGGACCAAAAAATCGAGGATCGTTAGAATACGAAACGGTGTTTCGGCCATAGGAAGTTTGTTGCAACGAGAATGGGACAAGTGAATTCCATTGATTGATCACATCCGCCATAATCACGGCACTTTGATTAGCAGAAACATCTGTCGAATTGTGACTTAAAACTAAGCTGACTTGTGGAGATTGCCATCGAATCGGAACACGTTGAGTGGATTCAGATTGATTATATGCAAAAGCGGCCGACATAAATGTCAGCCCCAAAATTAGCCAATATCTCTTTTGGAAAACCGCTATGGTTTACCTCGTTTTTCCGCGTCTCCACCATCCGGCAAACGCACCTAAAAATCCTAAAATCATGAGCAGCCAAAAGCTGTTCATCAGATTAGGTTCCTTGGTATTTTCCCGTTTATCAGAGTTCGAAGCAATTGAGCGGGAATTGCCCTCTTCAGTTGCTACTGTACGAGTGCGGTCTTTTTCGTTTTCACGAATGTATTTATCCGAGTAAATCTCTTTGAGCGGTTTCTCTTTAATACTCGATACCTTACGCATGAATTTCGACATTTCAATTCGCGACAATTCAGGATGGGAGGGAAACACAGGATTGATCAGTACAGTTTGTTTCCCTATGCGAACAACTTTAAATGTCCCCATCGCAAGGCCTTGCACCCAAAGACGACCATCTTGTCCTTGAGTCAGTAGGAGAACGTTCTTCTCACCAGGAACAAAGCTAGGCGTTCCTTCAATAAAGCTTGAGCGCTCTTTGAGTTTTCCACCTGGGTAGTAGACTTTTACTTCAGTTAGTCCAAAATCCTCTGCATCTAGCCCAATCTCTTTATCAATTTTAAAACGTGCTTCAGTGACTATCATTCCATCTTCGAGCTCTACGGACTTACTTTGGAGAAAGTCTCCCAGCATGATGGCATCGGCCGGAGCGATCAATTTATCCAATGGAACAGGTTGAAAAGTTGTAGCCCAAGCACTTGTAATTACAAGTAAGTTAGTGAGCACTAATGTAGCAAATCTCTTCATGTAAGCCTGATCGGCTTACTCGGGGAAAAACTTGAGCTTTTTACTTACGAGAGACGTTTAGTGGTGATTTTGCTGCCCGTGAAAAGCATCTCCGAATGAGCGATTCTTGCAAAAAGAGGCTCAGAATCAATCACCACTAACGTGTTATTTTTCTGAGATAGATCTCGAAGAAAATTTCCAACTCTCACGATCTCTCTAGCGGAAAGGCCAAAAGATAGATTCTCGAAAATAATTAACGACTCTTCGATATCACGTAACAGTTTTGAAAGAAGATAGAGTCGCTGTTTCTCTCCACCCGATAAAGTATTGAGAGGGCGATCAAGTGAAAGATAATCTAAATTGAGAATCTTCATGTACTCCCAAGTTCTTTTAAACTTCGGAGTCAGATCAATTCTCGTTAATACTTCACCCAGCGGTTTATTAAAAGCATCAGCGACTGACATATAACCATCACTGATTTCTGCATAGAGAGGCTTGATGCGCTTTCCTTTGCAGTCTTCACAAGGAAGCACAATGTCTTCGAGATATTGCATCTCAATAACAAGATGACCTTTTCCTTCGCAACGGCCACACATTCCCAATTCAGAATTGGGAGATAGATGGCCGTCTTTAAGACCCATGGCCTTTGCCACAGGAAGCTTGAGAAAATGTTTTCTCACGGCTGGAGCTAATTCCGTTAGACTTCCCACTGAGGAACGAGATGTATAGCGATTCAAATTCGCATCAACCACAATCACATCCTGGAGACCCTTGTGCCCTTTGATTGAATCAAATGTTCCTGGCTCATCGATAAGATTCTCTTTATACATTCCGCGATAGACATGTTGAGCGAGTACTTTCACTAAACACGAACTCTTACCCATTCCTGATGAGCCGTGGGCCCAAATGACTTGACCCAAGGGTAGGTTAAAGTCTCCCCAATTCTTTCCATAAGTCTGCGCGCCTACTACTTCAATTAATTCTCTAGTTTTTGGAGTTTCTCGCTTAGCAAAAACTAGCTCATCCGGTTTTTGAAATTTCCAATTTTTAGTAAGTCCTTGATAAAGAATTTCTCCACCACGATTGCCGGACTCAGGGCCCATCATAATAATATGATCGCTCGCACGAAGCATCGTTTCAGAGTGATCAATTACAATTACTGTGTTGCCCTGTTTAATGACTTCTCGAAGTCCTTGAATGAGTTTCGTTTGTTCTTCAATTCCGAGACCAAGGCTTGGTTCATCCAAAACAAAAAGTGCATCCGTGCCTTGAAAAGATAAATACTTTAATAAAAGTAAGCGTTGATATTCTCCCGCAGAGAGTGAGCGTGATTTACGACCGATATACAGATGACCAAGACCCATCGATGTCGCCAGGTCTGTTTTATGTTTCAAATCTTTAATAAGATCAGAAACATGACTCTTTTCATTCGCTGGAGTCTTGTCGACAATCTTATTAAACTCCTCAATCGTCATGCCGGCGAATTCACCGAGTGCAAACTTTTTATTTGAAAGCTTAAATTTAAAATTCTGAACCGTTTCATCCAGTCGTGAACCCAGACATACAGGGCAGGTTTCTTCCCGTTGCATCTTGCGCATGAACACACGCACAGCAGGCTTATAGCGTTTTGATTCGAGGTATTTTTTTACCCCACCAAACCCTTCCCAATCGCCATCGCCTTCTTCCAAACATCGAAAAAACTCTTTCGGAAGTTTTTTTAAAGGTACATTCGTCGCCCATTTTTTCTTTTTCATGACCTTACGAAGTTCTTTCATCCACCAATCAAGTGGTCCAAACTTAAGAAAAGCCACTCCGTTCTCATCGAGAGAAAGTTCTCGATCGATCATCTTCTTTTCGTCGTAAATAAGATTGGCCCCATAGCCATTACACGACTTACAGGCTCCTAATGCTGAATGGGGAGTAAAAGCACTGACTCCTAAACCCGCCTTCCCAGCATAGTCACACTTGGAGCATTTTTTTTGCGATACGTATTTAAATGGAACTAGCTTCTTTTGACCTTCAGTCCATAAAAACAGAGGACGTCCCTCAATCTTCTTAATCACATCGGCGTTCTTATGATCGATTGAAGATAGTGTTGATCCCTTGAATCGTAGAATTTCCCAGTAATCATCCTGTGGCTCAAATGAACTGATGGTTTTTCTTTCACTGCTCCATGAGCGCGGCGGAGCAAATTCCAGTCCTAAAATGGCTTGTCCCAGATCATTAGGAATCACGACATGCCATACTTGCTCTAACTTTCCATTGATCGCAGTCGAAAGTTGCGCAGAAAAAGAAACCGGTTTCACTTCCTCATCATGCTCAGGACAGTACTCTTTAGCGTAATGAAAATAGAGTCCCTGCAGCGTTTCTGTCAGTCGCATGATGTCAGCTACGACGGATCTCGAACCCATAACCGGGTTAATTTGAGGCAATCCAAAAACTGGTAACACGGGAAAAATCTCATCCACATCGACAGCACTAGGCCTGTCGGCGAAGAACTTCATGGAATTGGGAAACGAATTCACAAAACGACGCTTGGATTCACTCAAGAGTGTATGAAAGGCCAAGGATGTTTTTCCGGAGCCTGAAGGCCCTGCAAAACAAATCATCTTCTTCAGCGGGATATCGAGATCCACGTTCTTAAGATTATGAACTCGTGCACCACGAATTCGAATATGATCTTGTTCCTTCATGGGGACAGCATAGTCTTTTGAGCGCTCTAGGCGAAGAGGGAAAAGAATTTGTTGGAGGAATGATAAAGAAAAGGGACTCCGAAGAGTCCCTTTCTTTAATGCGAATGTCGCTAAGATTAACGCTTAGAGAACTGACAAGAACGACGTGCACCACGTAGACCGTACTTCTTACGCTCAACTTTACGTGAGTCGCGAGTAAGGAAGCCAGCTTTCTTGAGTTCGCCACGTGAGTTTGGAGCGAGTTTCAAAAGAGCACGAGCGATACCCAAACGGATAGCACCCGCTTGACCTGTAACACCACCGCCTTTGACGTTGATGTGGAAGTCATAGCTTGAGTCCATCTTCAAAAGCTGAAGAGGTTGGTTCACGATAATGCGGCTAGTACCGACTGGAAAATAGTCAGTAAGCTCGCGTTGGTTAATGAGGATTTTCCCGTTTCCACGAGAAACATATACACGGGCCACAGAAGTTTTGCGGCGGCCTAGAGTGTGGACATCGTATGCTTTTACTTTGCTCATGGTCTGTTCCTTAGAATTTCAGCGTCAAGGCTTCGGGTTTCTGTGCATCGTGAGTGTGTGTAGCGCCTACAACCACTTTCAACTTAGTTAATTGCTTACGACCTAAAGTATTTTTAGGAAGCATGCCCTTAACGGCTTCATACACGATCAACTCTGGGTGCTTAGCAAGTTGCTCTTTAGCAGTACGGCGCTTAATTCCACCAATGTGGTTTGTGTGCCAGTTGTACTCTTTCTCGTCCCACTTCTTACCAGTGAACTTCACTTTTTCAGCGTTGATCACGATAACGAAATCGCCTGCATCATTGTTTGTGCAGAAAGTAGCTTTGTTTTTGCCGCGAAGAACTTTCGCAACTTCAGAAGCCAGGCGTCCCACCACCAGGTCTGTGGCGTCGACGACCCACCATTTTTTGTTCAACATGTCCGCTTCTTTAAGAGCGAACGACTTTTGCGTAATCATAAAAAACACCTCATAAAAAACAATAAACAAAAATTTTTACTAGCAACCCCGGTTACCGTCGCAGCTCATGATGCTGAAGTAGAGGCCAAAACTTCTAAGGGTTTTCAGCATTCTTCACTTGAGAATCTTCTAGGTTTAAGGGGGACTAGAAGAAGCCAATTGACACATGGAAGCGTCCGGGGGCCTCGAGGTTACCATTGAGGTCACGTTTTCTCAAGAGCTTGATGCCGTAATCAAAGTCCAAAGTACCAACCGGCGTGACGACCTTAAAAGTGACACCTACAGACTGACGAAGTTCGCCGATGTCGACCGTATCGACATAGATGCGGCCCGCGTCAAAAAAGACCCCGGCCATCAGACTATCATTAATAAAATAGCGGGGTTCGATCTTCAAATTGGCCATATAGGCCTTGTTTTGCACCCGGCCCTCGCCAATATCTTCTCCATTGGTGAGGCGATTAATCTCCTCATCGCTATAGCCGCGCACAATGTCGGTACCCGTCAAACGGAACAATTTAATGTTGGGTATGTAGCCTTCAGTCAGCTTTACGCCATCCTGCACAATAGGCTGTCCATCGCTATCGCGCTGAAGTTCTTTAGCCAAGTTCTCTTGAATTCCTCCCACCATCGATATCGCAATGGTGCCTCTTGGAATGGGAATATAAAAACGATTACGTGAAATTAATTTGTAAAAATTAATCGTGAGATCATCTTGTTTCTGAGAAAGAAAATAAGGATTCGCAAACTCATTTGAGATATTGAACCAAGCACCCGCTGTAGGATTAATACGAGTATTACGGAAGTCCGCCGTGAAACTTGGTGTGAGTGCACCAATTTCAAAACTTCCGTTATCACGTTTCTCAGTCGCATCGAACTGGTTAATACTTTCAAATTGGTGTCGTAGCGAAACCGAGAAGCGAGGCCCCAACTCCCGACTAATCGTATTAGATAAACGCCTGATATCTGCATCGAAAGAAAAGAAGCGACGACGTTGAAAACTTAGAGCAAGTCCATAATCAATTGATGTTTCCTCAAGATCAGGAACGTTAAATTGCGAGCTGATATTATACTCAAGGAGCTTCTTGTCTTCATCACGTCTGCGCTGGTCAAACGCTTGGTTATCTAAACGCTGGTTAACTTGACCTGTAAGTGATGAGGAAATATTTTCGCCAAAAAGATTAAGCCAAGAAATAGTACCAGAAAGCTTTAAACCAATATCAGTTCGATATCCTGGAGCAATTTCAATTAGTCCATAATCACGTTCGGCTACTTCAACAACAACATCAGATAACGCCGTTGTTCCTTTATGGAATATTGGTCGGACTTTTACACTACTAAAAATTCCGAGTGAACTCAGAACATTTTCAAAATCCTTTACTTGATTCGGTGTGATCGGTTTACCACGAGTAAATGGAGATTTCCTACGAATGACTGAGCCCTTGGTAACTTTATTACCTACAATAACTAGGCGGTTAAAAGTAATGAACTTACCTTTGCGGATTTTAATATTTAATTTAACTGAAGTT
>JBKHVI010000017.1:0-46102 GCA_046570105.1 Bacteriovoracia bacterium | reverse complement strand
CCACCAGAACATTCACTTTCTCCACCGAGCCGTCTACTCTCATGGAGAAGTTCGTGCCGTCGAGGTAGAGGTATTTAAAACTATCCGTAATCGGTCTCGTTCTCCAAGCTTCAACCGACTCCACGATGCGGGCCGAGCAGTCCGAGACTTTATCGTGACTCACGGCCGTGCCGGTGAGGCGCTTCGAGATCAACGCTAACCCGCGAGTGGAGAGACCCATCAGGTAGAGCACCGCCAGATCTTCTTCGAGGCTCGCCTCCATCCGGCGATAGGGCTCTAAGACCTTTGTCTTGAATTTCCCGCCGCGATCTCGTGGAATCCTGACCACTAGCCGACCTAGACCCTTGACCGCAAATGAGCGCTGGTAATGCCCATTGCGAAGAACTCGTGAAGAAATCTCCACAAGATCTCGCTCGTACTTCTCCCGACCGATAAAGAGTGAAAACTCGGCGGCCAAGAGGTCGTTCAGAAACTGAGTTGCGGTCGCCTTCAGATCCAGGTTCATCAGCGGGAAAATTCCTTCTTTGAGCTCCGGGAGTCGCTTGGCGAATTCCCTCAGTTCCGATACATTCACATCAACCTGTAGCATGGTCTATCTCCTTGAAAATTAGTTGAAGCAAACCAATTCTATGGAGAGGGCCATGCTTAGGCCAAATCAGAATTTACACAAGATTTCTTACACCACCATAACTACAGTGTGACTTCTGTCAGTCAGGGCGTGGCCGATTTTAACTACAAAGAATTTATCTATCCCTATAAGGGGCATTATAATTTTACTCCGACCTGTGCTTCTTGTAGCTTTAAAGAAGTGGAAGGCAGTGTAGACATTGTTGCAGAGACAGTACAGACAGAAATAAAAGTTAACGATGTCGATCGTGGAGTTGAGAAAGAGACACCAGCTTCAGAGGCGAATAAGCCTGCAAATGAAGCCGGCGTAAAAGAGCAATAAGGATCATCATATGAAAACACTATTTATTCTTACCCTGGCACTACTTATGACAAATGCAAATGCTGCTAATCTGGATAACGTCAAAATTCTTGATATCAAACAAGAGAAAGAGAACTTCAGTCTGAAATTGCAAGACAGCTCTGGAGCAAAAGATTCTTTCTTCTTTGTCGATATCGTTCCAGAAGATAAAGAGGCGTTTGCAAAGTTGGCGTTGGTATTAAAGAAGATTAAGCTCAAAGAAAAATTTAAACTGGCCTTGGTCATTCCAAGTTTTTCTGCAAGCCCAAGTGGCAGCTACTATCGAAGTAATGGCGTGATGTTCAAAGGCTCAGCAGCTGGCGAATCACTTCTTAAATAGTTTCTGCTTTTCGATTTCAGCATTGACCGCGGCGCCTGATAAAAGCGCCGCTCCGGTTAAATAAAACCATAACAACAAGATGATCACGACTCCAATTGAGCCGTAGATGATGGCGTATTTGTTGAAATAAAGAAGATAGATTCTAAAACCAAAAGTGGCAAACAGCCAAAGCAACATGGCCAGCACAGTTCCTGGCATCGGAACGAATGTAAGCGCGCGTTTTCGATTGGGAGCATAGTGAAAGATTGTGTTGAGTGTGAGCACAACAAAAACGAGCAACACCAACCAGCGCAAAATGGAGAAAGTATCTGGAATATAAACTAAGGCCAAGATACTCATCGCTGCAAACACAATCACCGCTAAAGTTAGACTCCAGGCGAGCAGATATTTTTTCCACCAAATTCGAGTGAGTCGAAGATCGTAACAAAGATTAATCGCCTCAATTAAGGCCAGCATCGCACTGGTTGCCGTCCACCAGGTAAATAGCAAAATCAGAAAGAAGCTTAAACCATTACTATCGCGTGTAATTTCAGTTAAAGATGTATTGATCAATCCTGTTGCTGAGTAGGGCACGACGGAAGTGAGGTATGAATAGAGAGTCGTTTGAAAATTGGTTTCAGCGTGAAGGAAGAGTCCAAGCAGGGCGACTAAAAATAATAAAATGGGGAAAAAGGAGAGTAGAAAATAGAAGGCCAGCTTAGCCGATTGATCAAGCAAGTGCTTATGTTTGAATTGATGACAGGTTTGCCCAAACAACTGTCGAAAGGTTAAGCCATTAAAATTCCACATACTTGTTATCTTCTACCCAACACAAACAAACAGCAAGTCATAGAGACATATTTAGAAGGATTAAGTACAATCTCTTCATGCTTAATAATGATGTTCTTAGAAGTCTGCGCTATATCTTGAACGTGAACGAGTTTGAGATGGTTGAAATTGTCAAAATGGGTGGCGGTCAGGTCACTCAGGCCGAGATTAATACCTATATAAAAAAAGAAGATGAACCCGGCTTTGTAGCATGCAAGCAAAACGTCTTGGCGCATTTTCTCAATGGCATGATTTATCTAAAGCGTGGACGCGATACCAGTCGCCCACCTCTTACCACTGATCTTCCCACCAACAATGTTGTCTTAAAAAAACTGCGTGTCGCCTTTGAACTCAAGGACACGGACATCATGGAAATCTTAAAAGAGGGCGGCTTCGAAGTCTCAAAGTCAGAGTTAAGCGCGCTCTTTCGTAAAGAGGGCCATCAAAACTATAAAGAATGCGGTGACCAATATCTGCGTCAAGTTTTGAAAGGCGTCACAGCTCGAGTTCGTGGTGTGGTCGCAAAACCTAAAGAATAAAATTCATTTCTAAGATAAACTTATCTCATGAAATGGATATTAATCCTGATTATCTTTGTATCTCATTGCGCCTTTGCTCAAAAAGAGCATTGGCTTCATTCCGCTGGCTTTGCAGTTACGACAGTCAGTAGCGATGTAGAGTTAAAAAATCCGGATCAAGAGAAGGCGCTGACGTTTAGGCCAAATGTCGCCAGTGGTAGCGGTCTGGCGATTGAGACGAAGTATATTGGATTGGCCTATCTTTTTACCGGCAATGAGTCTCAGTTTAAAGAATTTCCTAGAAGTAAGTATCAAGACATTCGCTTCAATTTTCATCTTCGGCATTTTGATTTCCGACTAAACTATCAACACTATCGAGGCGCGGTGGTGAAAGAGGGTGGGCTTTCAAAATTTTATAAGGATTATGAAGTCAAATCGCTCAACGGTCGTATTCACTACTATGGAAATTCTGAGCATTTGAATTACGTACGTGATGGAAAGAAGCTGATTGAGCGAGTCGCCACTAATGAAGGCTTTAATCATTCGCGTTCGTGGTTTGCGGGACTCAATCTTGATCGTCGGCGCCTCACTTTGCCTGAAAATTTAGCACCTGAGCATCTCGCAGAATTAACCGAAGAAGATATTACTTATAGTCGCTTCTTTCAGGCCTTCTCTTGGGGGCCAATGCTGGGTTACGACTATCTCATGCAATACTCTTCACTTTATTTTAGAGTCAAAATGGGCGCAGGTCCCGCCTTTCAATCTTCAGGTGAAGTTGTCGAGCAATTTGAGTTTGCTTTCAATTGGGGAGGCGCCTTTAAGAAGCGCCATCTCTTGTCACTTGGATTTGATATGTATGTCATGAGTTTTGAAGATGATTCGCAGATCATCAGCAATAACAATGCTCAGATTGCTATCACCTATACTTACGCGTTTTAAATTCACGAATGAAGGGATGATTTCTGGTGAGGGCCCATGGTCGCGCATGGGGTTAACCCCTCACCAGTTTTTTTATTTTAAAACGGGGGAAGATTTAATGCAATGACCAAAAAGTGCTGGGTTAATTAGTACTTTCCCGTCTGCTTCGGACGCATTTCGTGACGGAAGAAGAGACCATCATCACCAAATGAAGAGGCTGCGAATTCAGAGGTCGTTACAATGTCTGCGATGTGAGTTGAAGCTTTGAGAAACTCTTCAGCTTTTTCGTCTGTGTAATTGCCGTAATCAAAACTTTTGTGTTCATCACCTAAAGCATGAATCTCGTAAATGACTGAGCCTTGTGGAATGCTGAGGAAATCTTCACGCACATCATGTTCAGTCGATGCGAAAGAAAGCTTGGGAACGAAGAAGACTTGGCGAGGAGCTTTTGGAGATTGCACCGTTACACCTTGTGAATCTAAATCAGCAAAGTGATTGAGCTCTAGCTCTTCTGGATAAGATGAAACTTTACCGAACAATCTGTGCACGAGTTTTTGACCGAGTTTGCTACTCATGGGAACAATATTTGACATGGGTCTTTGCATGAAATTGAAATCATCCCCTTGGCCCTCTAGTGAGACGAGTGCAGAGAGGTTAGCGCTGGGATTGCCGTCGCGTAAAATTTTAAGAGCAAGACCAGGAGCTACTGGCTTACTTCCTTTAGCTTTATAGGTGAGGGAGAGACGCAAAAGAGCGCAATCAGCACCTTTCAAGACGCCAGTGTAAGCATGGTCACGCGCCACGATTTTTACTTTGGCGAGAGCGCCACGGCGATGGATATATTTCGTCCAGCCTTGTGGGGCAAAATCAGAGAAGTGTTCGCCTTTAAGTTTTAATTCTTGAAAACTCATTTTGATTAATTGCATGACGCCAAATTTATCGTAAACCGGTAGGTCAGCATGGAGAGATTTTTGAACTTCTTGCCACAACACTTCTTGTTTCTCGCACGCGGTTTGAGATTCGTAATTAGAAGGCACTGAAGCCGGCACGTACTGCTTATAAGCTAGCAAAGCTTGAGTCGACTTGGAGAAAAAACTTTCTAAAAGGTCCGTATCTTTCTCAGTACTACAAGCGTGATGATGTAGTGTTGAAGTTGCGTGATAACAATGTGGCAGAATTTGTTCTCAATCCGAAGTATGCCAAGATGTCAGAGAAAAAGCGTGCTGCAATGTTCACTCACCCTGATTCAGCTTTCCTTCAAGGTGAATTCAGTGTGACTGAGCCACGTGAAGGGATGTTCTTGTTCCAATCAGTTAATGCTGATGACAAGACCAATGGGATTGTAAAAAACAAGATCGGTCTCTTCATTGATATCTTCGATGCTACGAAATCACTGGGTCAGGATGTGGTTGAGCTTGCACTCATCGATTCTGAAAAACCAGCCGATTTCTTGATGTACTATGAAGATCCTGAAAATGGTGAAGGTACAGACCCAGCTGCTCCTCAGCAATAAATAAAAAACCGCCTTTGGGCGGTTTTTTTTTACTCTTGCATCTCAACACCCTCTACCGCTGGGAAGAATACTTGCTTCTGGCCAACGCTATGTCCGGCAGGAATCGCTGCCCCCAACTCATTTAATTGAAAAACACTCTCAGGAAGATTCAGTGACTTTCTGACCTTATCCATCGTCTGAGGGACAAAGGGGTAGAGCATAATCATGAGATTTTTTAAAACATAGAAACATGAATAGAGGGCATCTTGGCGACCTTGTAGGTCGGCACGATCGTCATGGGGCTTGTACTGCACAAAGAATGAATTGATGAGACGTGCGTAGTTTTCAATTTGACCCAAGAGAGTCAAGTACTCGGCTTTCTCCATATTCTTCACATACATCTGGATGATCTTCATGGTTTCTTTTTCGGCCTTCTCTAAGAGTTTGCCTTCTGGCACCTTTCCTTCAAAGCGCGAATGAGCCGCGGAAATGGGCTTCTCAATCGCTGCATTCATAGGTCCCGCTAAGAACTTGTTGCGTTCTTTAAACGTCTCAAAATCAAAATTAGACTGCTTATCGGCGAGACCCAGAGTTGAGAGGAAGTAGCGCAGTTGATCCGGGTGATAATCCATCTCTTCAGTCAACTGATCGGCAGTGTAGTAGTTACCGGTCGACTTACTCATCTTCTCACCATTAACTAGCAAATGAAAAACAGAGTAGACATCGGTCATCGTCCAATTATCTTTCACTCCCAGCCACATCGCTCCTTGCATAAGCACATAGAAGTAAACGTTGTCTTGCCCCAAGAATTGAAAGATACGCGACTCGGGATCTTTCCAGAAGCGTTTATATTCCGATGGGTCACGGCCTTTTTTCTTTAAGGCGACTTTCGTAAATGAGATCGGAGCAATCAGTGAGTCGGGCCAGACGTAAAGAGTTTTGTCTTTCATGCTGGGATCTATCGTTGCGGGAACTGGAATGCCCCAAGTCACATCACGCGTGATTGAGCGCAGTGCCCAGCCATTCATTAATTGCGTAGGAACACCGGCGTCGTTAAGCATTTTAAGACCGGTAGTGAAGTCAGCTTTATTTTCAAATTGCACCACGACTTTTTTTCCAGGAGCGTAGCGCGACTTATGTTTGGGAAGTGTCGGACGCATTTCTTTAAAAAGTGGTTCGTGAGTATTATCAAATTGAAAAGCTGGCTGAACTGTTTCAAAAACTTCGTTAAAGACACCTTTACGCCACTTATTTTGTTTCGATTTGATCCACTCAGTGAGCTGATCGCCCACCTTCCACATATCGAGCCAAAGATGATCGGTGTCTTTGAGCTCAGGTGTCGCATCAGAGAGTGATGATTTGGGGCTAAGTAGTTGTGAAGGATCGTACTGCGTGCCACAGACTTCGCACTCATCACTATAAGCGCGCTCGTTAGTGCAATTTGTGTTGGGGCATTTGCCCGTGACGTTTCGATCTTGCAAAAAGCGACTGAGCTTGGGATCAAACCATTGCTTCGTGGTTTTTTTCTCTAGCAAACCATTGTCCCAAAGTTTTTTCATAAACTCTTGCGACGTTTCGACGTGGGTCGGGTAACAATCGGGCTGTGAAGTACCAGAAAAAATATCGTAGGAAATGCCGTAGCGAGTGGTGGTGGCGACTTGCTGATCATGAATCTTGTCGATGAATTCACGCACTGGAATACCGGCCTTGTGAGCCGCCACTTCTGATGTCGATCCATGATCATCATTTCCGGAAACAAACAAAACATTCTCAGCGCCAATCCACATACGCAGATAGCGCGCCATAATATCTGGAGGTACTATCGCTCCCGCCATATGTCCCAAATGAAGTGGGCCGTTGGCATAGGGCATACCACCTGTTACGACCGCAGTTTTAGGCGGCGTGAGGCGAGAGAGAACATCGGCGACATTTTGAGGAGGAGTGAAAACAGGTTTATTCATCAGCATATTGTAAGACAAAAGAGCAGTAGGCGACCAACAGTTTTGCTATGACATTCTGCAGAAGTTATTCAAAACTTCAATAAGTTGGCATTGAATTTAAAGCTTTTTGGTGCGTTGAAATCGATCGCCTGTTTTTATAGAATAGTGAGGTGAGAAGAGATTAATTCAACTCTTCTGCAATCAAAGACATGTTGTTCTTGTTCGAAGAGAAAAAATTTCCTCGGGACTGTCCGATTTTTTCTCCTTATTACCGTTTCGTTCTTGTTTATCAAGTCCTTAGCAGACCTATGCCTTGGCCCGCTGTTTGCTTTCTCATGTTCTTTTAAGGAGAAAACGCATGACACCACCGATTCATACCACGCAACGTTTGATTGATGATTTTCAAAAGGGCCACGGCATTCCTTTAACTCTACGAAAGCCCCGCTTCTGGGCGAAACCTTTTGATGCCTATTACGATATTTCAACCAGACAATTAATGCTCCCACGTTCAGCACGGGGGCCCGTTTTACGCGAATTTGTTTATCATGAATTGGGCCACGCGCTCATAGATCAGTACGTCGTCCCACTGAAGCTTCTATCCCGCTTTGTGAGTGAGAGCCCAGGGCTTTCACGCACCAAAGCGATTGAGCTTATGGAACAGGATGTTCCAGCGCCAGGTGGATGGGTGAGTTGGTATGCCATGGTCAACGGCACCGAGGACTTCTGTGAGGTTCTCGGTGCCTATGCCAGTAACGGCTATCGACGCGGCGGCCTTTGGAAGTTTGCTGGCTTTGAGTTTGATGTGACACATGATCGGCTCTTGCAAAAAAAGATTGATTGGGTGGAAGAGATTTTGATGGCATGTTGGCAGCAGGCGAAATAGCATTTCATTATGCATAATCACCACCACGGACACGCTCACGGCGATCATCATCATGGGCATAGTCACTCCAATCAAAAAAATATTTTATTGGCGTTTGCCCTCAACGCCAGTTTTGCTGTCATCGAATTTGTGGGTGGTTATCTTACCAATAGCGTGGCGATCTATTCCGACGCTCTTCATGATCTAGGTGACAGCTTAGCGCTTTTGTTTGCCTATTTCGCCGAGAAGCTAAGTTTAAAAAAAGCGGATCAAAAATATACTTTTGGGTATCGTCGTTTCTCCGTCTTGGCCGCCTTAATAAATGGCTTAATACTGCTCGTTGGCTCAGTCTTTATCATTAGCGAAGCGATTGAGCGCTTTCAAAGTCCCGAGCCTATTCATGCACCGGGAGTCTTTGGACTGGCGATACTTGGCATCGCGGTCAACGGGTTTGCCGCTTATCGTATGTCGAAGAATTCTGGAATGAATTCTCAGATGATAAAGTTGCACCTGTTGGAAGATATTCTAGGCTGGTGTGCTGTATTGGTCGTCAGTGTCGTGTTGCTGTTTAAACCTTGGTACTTCCTCGATTCAGTTCTCTCAGTACTCATCGCTTTTATGATTATCAGCGGCGTGATGAGAAATTTGCGAAATGTAACTAAGATTTTTTTGCAGGCATTTCCCGATACACTCAATCGCGAAGAGTTGATTAAAGACCTGGTAAAAATTGAACATGTGGTCGACGTACACTTCTTGCAAGGCTGGTCGGTAGATGAATCGAGCTTTAACCTTACTTTGCATATAAAAGTCGATGCAGATTTACGCATGAAGGATGTCGATAATTTGAGACTTGAAATTCAGGCCTATCTAAAAAAGAAACATGTCGTTTATTCGACGATTCAGTTTGAAGGCACGAGCTGCCAATAATAAAGGATCCCCGCTTGGAGGATCCTTTATTTCAAAATCTATTTAACGAAAGTACAAATCATCGCAAGACGATCGAATAGCTGATCTACAGTGAATGATGATGAGCGACCTACAACACCTTCCACGCGAAGTGGGCGGCTAGTAATCGCAAGAGTGGTTGCTTTGTTGTTCAAGCTGGTGAACTTACCGACGTAACGGATTGAACCGCCGGCCATCATCGGAGGTGGAATCATTTTTTTAGTGGTGATGAAGCTTGGTTTTGCATCTTGAGCAAATTTCACAACGAGTTGTGATTGACCATTTTGAGCTTCGTTAACAGTGATGACTAATTCATCTGATTTAGGAGCATCGGCCAAGACACACTTATAAACTGGTTTAAAAGTTAGGATTGAGCGAGCTTCAGCAGTCATTGTCGTCATGAGGGCCAGGGCAATAATTAAAAATTTCATAGAGACCTCTTAGGGTTAAAAGTTTTAACCCTTCTATGAAAGTTAACTTTAAGTGCCTAGAGGCCCTGAAGGTTTTACCCGTTAGTTCGAGGTGCTATTCAGACGCGCGCGAATATCTTCCAACATAATACCTAACTTATTTTTGCCGCTGCGATCGCCGCAATCACCCCAATAGCAATCATTCTTGGTGTGCTCAAATATACGGGCTTCTCCCGTTGAAAGAAGTAGAGTTTTAAGTGATTCGTAACGGGTGTATTTATCCCAAAGGGCCTTGAACATAACTTGTTCACGGATGTGAAACCAATCGGGGCGCTTCGGAATTTGCGGATCGCGACCACGATTAGCAGCTTCCATCGGCGTTTCAGCAGTACGTACCCATTCAATCAATTCTTCTTTCTCATATTTCATCGCTTGAAAGTAGTGCTCGCTGGTAGGCCACCACTTGCCGTCGATGAACAAAGGAAAGAGCGCGAAGTTAGAAAATTCGCCATAAGGTTTTGAACGCAAATAGAAGTCGAGAATCTCTGCCGTATAGGGAGTTGGTTCAGTTTCTGGGAAATAGTCGTAATGAGTCGCTGGCGGTGTTCCTGCGAATGAGAAGACAAAGAGAAGAGCGACTAAAATCCACTTATTCATAGGGCATCCTTGGTTTCTTAAATTGCATCATAGGAGTAGCTGATCTGCAAACTCAGAAAATTGTTTTAGGGTACAAGAACGCGACGCGCATGAGTCAGAATTAATATATTCGCTTAACAAAAGGTTTATATGAAAATGGCATCCGGAAAATGTCTCTGTGGCTCAGTCAAAGTCAGCTTTCCACTTGAGAAAGAAGTCTTTGATGCCTGTCACTGTGGCATGTGCCGTAAATGGAGTGGAGGGCCTGGGTTGACTGTGGAGACAGGAGGCAAGGCCAAGTTTGAGGGTGAGGATTTTATCTCGGTTTATGATTCTTCAGAATGGGCGCAACGGGGTTTCTGTAAACAATGTGGCACCCATTTGTTTTATCGTATGAAGAAAGGGAACTTTTGTAATGTTCCGCTTGGTCTACTTGAAAAGAATGAAGATCTAAAATTCCATGTGCAAATTTATACTGATTCTAAACCAGCTAATTATAGCTTTGCAGACAAGACAATCGAGATGACTGAAGCTGAAGTGATTGCCATGTTTACAGGTAATTAACTATGAATCATACAGAACTCATTATTACCGACATCATTCAAGGGGAAGGCAAAGTCGCCGTTAAAGGCGCTCTTTGCCTCGTCCACTATACGGGATTACTTACTGATGGATCTAAGTTTGATTCATCTATTGATAAAGGTCGCCCATTTCAATTTGTTTTGGGAACAGGACGAGTTATCAAGGGTTGGGATCAGGGTGTGATGGGTATGAAAGTCGGTGGAAAGCGCAAGTTGTGGGTGCCCTCACATTTAGCTTATGGTGAAAGACAAATTGGAAATATCATTCCACCTCATTCAGATTTGCAATTTGAGATTGAACTTCTAGAAGTTCGGACTCGTGATGATTAAGCTCATCAAACAAAAAGATTACCAAAAAAAACTTTGGAAAAATGGTCGTGGCTCAACTCATGAGATAGCTGTTTCTCATGAGGGTGAGGACTATGATTGGCGGTTGAGTATGGCCGACATCGTAGAGTCAGGACCCTTTTCTTTGTTTCCGGGGATGGAGCGAATCCTGGTGTTGCTAACAGGTTCTGAAATTGGAATCAACCATCAGGGCCGGCCCTTAGAGCAGTCGTTGCCACTATTTACGCCTTACCAGTTCTCTGGTGACTGGCAAACTTCTGCCACAATTCATGATAAGGGAAGTGATTTTAATTTGATTTATCGTCGTGATAAGTTTGTGGGATCAATTGAATTAATAAATTCAGACACTCAATCAAAACTAATTCAGACGATGGATATGACGGCAGTTTTTTGCTTGCAGGGAAAGATTAAAACAGAGCATGAGGAATTATGTCCTATGGATTCTCTGCTTATTTTGAATGACAGTTGCAAGTTAGCTTTCCTTGAGGAAGCGCGCTATTTATTTATCCAACTCAATCACATAGGCCAGGCCTAGTTTGGTGAAGAGGGCCGCATGACTGGCAGTATGGTTAGAAGCGGCGAGTGTATCAAGCGCGGTATGAATAAATGGATTTTCTTCTTTCACTTTAGATTCGCCAGCAAATGACGCCACAAAACCTTTGTATGTCCATGAGTAATGATCAGAGCAAGCATAATGGCATTGATCATAGCTCCATGGAACTTGCAGATAAGTATCAATCAAGCTGCCAAGAAAGGCGTTCTGTTTTTTATCTGTATTGTCTTTTATCAACGCAATTTTAATCTGACTGCCGTTGTAATTAGTGCCGTCAAATTGCATCACGCCCAAGACTTTTTTATTTTGCGAAGCGTACTTATCAGCAATCTCCATTGAGCCACGCAGGCCCACTTCTTCAGCGGCATAGGCCATAAAGTGAATGGTATTGCGAGGGGCATAGTTCATTTGAGTTAAGACACGAATGATCTCAGTCAGAGTAGAAATTCCTGAGGCATTGTCGTCAGCACCCGGAGCATGAGAGTGATTGCCTTCGTCATCGGTATTAATAGAGTCAGCGTGCCCGCCTAGCACAATATTAGCAGATGTCTGACCTTTGATGGTTAGGATGACGGAAGGTTGAGGCCATTTATTATGGTAGAGCGCAGTGACAGTAATATCTTGGCGATGCTGGGTCATGTTTTTCCAGCGTGTCGCCAAATCTTCAAGGGCCTTAACGCCTGAGGGAGAAGTGTAGTAACGAGTATGATAAGCGCTAAAATCTTCAATAAAGCTCAGTAACTTTTCTTCGGTCACATGTCCCATTGCTTCGTTCACTAATTGCGGGCGATTGATGGAGTAGGCGAGCTCATTAATGACAGGAGTACTTTTTGGAAGAGGCGAATCAGTGACAATAAAACCACCGCAGCCACGATTTCTTTGATGCTGCTCTTCAGAAATAAGCTGTAGGTCTGTTTCGTTAACGAGGTAAGTTTTGTCGGCCGTTTTAAGAAACAGTTCTTCTGACCAGGCGCTGACACTAGAGAGAATAATGATAATTGCGGATAGTACGTGCATGATTCTTTCTACCGCAGGTAGAGAGATCTAGACGAGTTTTTTAGCAAATTGAGCGAGGCCATTAACTACAGATTCGTAAAGACTATGATTTTGCATCTTTTGTTGACCAAAATAGTCGACCAGGCGTTCACGAATCAGCGGGAACTGTGAAGTCCCACCAGTAAGACAGACTTGCTGGACTTGAGTGGGCGTGAGTTGAGCTTGTTTGAACACTTCCAGCATGCTGTCCATGACCTCATCAACTGTCGAGGCGACAGATTGTCGAAATCCAGCATCAGTAACCTTTTGTTCAATGGCGATGCCAGGATATTCATAACGGAAAATAGATTCAGCATTTTTGCCCAAGGAGATTTTAGTTTTCTCTATTTCGTTAAAAAGTGGAAAGCCCAATTGGGCTTCGACTAAAGTAAAGAGCTGTTCGATGTAGCGCTGATCTTCTGCAGAGAGTGCAAATTTTGCAATCTGTTGTAGGAATTCCCAAGTGTCGCGTTCACGTAGGTGAGTGATGTGGGCAGGAGAGCAGATTTTCTTCAAAAGGCCTTTGGGAAATTTCAGCAGATTCTCACTGCCGGGAAGTTGGTATTCGAATTGCGAGCCAAAGTGAGGGGAAATAAAATCTTTCATCATGACACCATCGAGAGCATCACCGGCGAGAAAGACACCACTTAATCCCAAAATTTCACTATTTTTCATTAAGGTGAAGTCAGAAGTTCCACCGCCAAAGTCTGCGATTAAAACAATTCGTTCATCGTTGGGATTGGTGTTGTAATCGAGTCCTGCAGCCACTGGCTCTGGACAGAAATGAATTTCTTTATATCCAGCGAGTTCGGCTGCTTTATGCATTCGTGACTGCGCCAATTGATCGAGTTCAGGTTCAAGTGAATAAAGTGCAGGACGACCTAGTACAACTTTATCTACTACAACGCCCGTTTGTTTATTGGCCCGCTGGCGCATTTCTCCCAAAATCTTGGCAACGATTTCAGAAATATTCATATTTTGATTGTGAATGGCAGTTCCCGAATAGCTTTGTTCGGGTAGAAATTTTTTAATCGAGCGTAAGAAGCGGCCCTCACCGTCGTGATTAATATATTCCGTTATTGCTTCACTACCAAAAAACCAAGTTCCTTTTTGGGGAGTGTAGAGAAGTGAGCGCAAAACCACTCCTCCTTGTGGATCGAGTTTTATGGGAGTGATCTCTCCGGATGAGGAGACAAAGTTGAGAAGGGAATTTGAGGTTCCGAAGTCGACTGCATGAAAAGACATGCCGTCATCATATCGCAATTCTTAAAACTTTAAATAAATTAATTAATTAATGAATCACACTCATCGACTTCCACTTACCTTGGCGAAAACGCCAAGCGAGGATGGCCGTGATAGTAATTGAATAAAGCACTACAAAGGCCCAGGAAAGCACCACCGCATTCTCATGCTCCTTAAGTAGGAAGGCAGGCAATACCATAAGAGGCCACGGAACCAGAAGTGCAATCACTGAAACAAACTTGGTATCACCTGCACCTTTAAGGGCGAATGAGATATTAAGATAAGCGCTATCAAAAACAGTAAAGAGGGCGACAATCGCTAAGAGCTTTGGAGCAAGGATTTGCACCTGACTCCACAATGCCGCATTTTCCTCATTCTTAAACCAAGAAAGATAAAACTCAGGCACAAACCAGAAACTCATAGCAATGATGAACATATAGACGAGAGAGATTTGAACACCATCCCAAGTGATAGCAGCGGCTTCTTCTGGTTTTTTCTCACCAAGTTTTTGTCCGACTAGAGTGAGTACTGATTGAGCGACTCCCATAGTAGGGAGAACAGATAGCATCATCACTGTGACCGCAATGCTCGAACTTGCGAGGGCCGCTTCGCCATTGGGTAGACGTCCCATAACAATAAGAAAGACAGTGAAGGCGAGCCCCTCAAGGGCCCATTGCATACCGCTTGGTAATCCAAATTTAAGAAACTGCTTAATGAGCGTTGTGTCGAAATGCCATTGGCTTTTAAGATTGAACTGTTCTTCATGTTTTTTATCAAAGAGTAAGTAGATGCCGTAGAGGGCAGCCCCTAAAGTGGCAATGGAGGTGGCGTAGCCTGCACCGGCTATTCCCATCTGTGGGAAACCATAATTACCAAATATGAACAGGTAATCCAAAATCACATTCAAAACCAGTCCGACGAAGTTAATTCCAATAACAGTACGTGTTCTTCCTAGGCCCGTAAAAAAACCACTGATGGCAGCGACTAAAGCTGTGGGAAGAGCGGAGTAGGCAAGTGAGTTGAAATATTCAACCTCTAATACTTGTATGGTGGGAGCATGGCCTACCAAAGAGAAAAACCATGGAGTCAGAAAATTAAGACCAATAAATAGAATTCCACCAATGATACTAACGTAAAAGGCCTGCCAGACACAGGCACCGATCTTACTTTGTTCATTGGCACCAAAATATTGAGCGACGAAAGTCGTCACATAGCTCGCTGTTTGTTGCAAAAGCGCCATAGGAACCCAGAAGACACCCATGACCGCCATGGCAGCACCGAGAGATTCAGTGGCATGCATACCTAAAAATATTCGATCAATAGTGAGCTGCAAATTCCAAAAACTATTGGCAATGATGAGCGGCCAAGCAATTGCGAGAATATTAATCCAGCGATTTTTTAAACTTAATTCCATCTCTGGGCCTTTGTATAAAAGCAGGTCTGCTCTTAAGAATATCGCGAGCAATTGAGTTAGACAAGATTAAGACAAATGTTTGATTCTCTCAATCGCTTGCATGAATGAGCTACACTACAACGATGAAAATATTCCTTTTATTTCTTCTGGGGTGTAGCTCCATGTCCTATAACAAGACAGTTGATTACGTAGATACTAAGCGCTTTATGGGTGATTGGTATGTCATCACTGGCCGCACTAGTTTTCTTGAAAAAGGTGCGCACAATGCACTTGAGAAATATACTTGGAATGAAGACAAAGAACGTATCGATATAGACTTCACATTTAATGCTGATAGCTTAGATGGAAAACTAAAATCAATTCCACAAAAAGCCTGGATTTATAACACCAAGACCAACGCTCATTGGAAGGTTCAGCCTTTCTGGCCTTTGAAGTTTAATTACTTAGTCATTGCTCTTGATCCCAATTATCAGTGGACGGCGATTGGGGTGCCTGATCAAGCTTATCTGTGGATTATGGCCCGAGATCCGAAAATTTCATCAACAGAAGTTAAAAAGATCATTCAGCAAGTCGAAGCAACGGGCTACTCAGTTAAAGACCTTGTTTCAGTTCCTCATCGTTAATTTCTTAAATAGCACTCTTCCATAAAGCACCATCATCACACTAAAAATAATTAGTGCGCTGGCAATAGCAAGTCGGGAAGTAAACGGTTCATTAAGCCAAATCACTCCCAAGAGCATAGCGAGCAAAGGATTTACTAATGCATAAGTAGATGTCATCTCGGGGCTTACAGTTCTCAAGAGGTAACTGTAAGAACTATAGGCAATGATGGTTCCTGCGATCGCCAGGTAAGCAACGCTTAAATATCCTTGCATGGAAACATGCAAAATCTTTTCACCGATCAATAAAGAAACGAGGAATAGAAAAACGCCACCACTTAACATTTGGATGGCCGCTCTATTGTTATAATTGAGAGGAGAGGGATTGCTGCGGATAAGTAGGGAGCCAATCACCCATAGGCAATTTGAAGTGATAAGCACAAGAACCATGCGCCAGTCAGGTGAATGGAGTTTGTCGACGGAGATAGCGGCTATTCCAACGAAGCCCACCATTAACGCTAAGATGGCGCTGATGTGAGGAACTTTTTTTTCAAAACCAAGCCAGTTAAAAAGAATAAACCAAATTGGCATTGCTCCAACAATAAGCGCCGTCACCCCTGAGGAGATATACTGTTCAACCCAACAGACTAAGGCGTTTGCGGTAGTGATGAGTACACCCACTCCCGCTTCTTTTAAAAATAGTGACCTGCTCATACCACCAAAGCCTCGGCCTTTGGTCATTAGCACAAAGATCAGTCCTGCTAATAAAAAGCGTGAAGCTGCTAATAGGAAGGGTGGAAAACTCTCGAGTCCATACACGATTGCAGTGAAGGTTGAGCCCCAAATGAGGTAGACAGCAAGAAAGGCAAAGATCACTTTAAGATTCATTTAGGTATCCTCTTTATCTCTCTAATAACAATACCTAATTAAGGGCCATACTCAATCAGATTGATATGAAGTGGATCGTCTTTGTCGGAATTAAATAAAAGGCCCTGTTGAGATCGACGGACAAGGTGATGGAGGCGTGAATTTAATGAAACTTGTCACTATAATAGGTGTCAAAATGTTTGGCTATTCTGCTAGTGGTTATTGATAAATTTGATTTTCCAATTTTAGAAGCTCATTTTTAATTTCTTTGGGGATATTCGTTCCCGACGAACCCGTAAAATCAAACTCGATACTTTCTTTAAGTTCCGAGAGACATTCTTTGGCGATAGGATGCTTAGGATATTTTCGGATGCATTGTTTGAAGAAATTATTGCCAGTGCTAAAGAAGTTCTCTCTTTTGAGTTGTTTTTCGCTCCACCCAAGCCAAAAATTAATTTCTGCAGCGAACTTAGTTTTAGGATAGAGAAAAGAATACTGTGCCAGCTGACCAGAACTGACTAAGATTTTAATATCATTTTTTTCGATAGACGTTTGACCAAGGCGTAATTCTTTGAGTTCTTTAAAAATGAGTTCAACCTCATTCTCTTGGTAGTCTTCTTTAAACCATTTGCTTTGCTGGATACTGTTGATTTCAGTTAACCAGTTTTGGATTTGGGTTTTTATGACTGTTGGAAGTTCTTTTTTCGAATAAGAGGTGAGTTCCGCTTTGAGATTGCTGAGGTTGCGCAAAATCTTTGCATCGATGATCACTAAGTTCTTAAGGGCGAGAGGAGTGCGTGAGTGATCCTTTTTTATTATCCCTTCTTGGATAGTCTGGCGAAATGCCGCAGTTGCATCAGTGTAGCGACGGACAATAAGTGCTGCTAGGGCACGATTGTAAGTGTCTTTAAAGAGTTCTTTCTTTAGAAAAAGACCGCTGTTTTGATAGCTAGAAGTGACTTCTTTAGGAATTCTAGTGTGACAGTCGATACAGAAAGTGGTGACTTCTTTAAGACGCCAGTAAGCATAATCTTTTTGACCATTATCAAATGCCTTTGAAGCCTCTGATAGACTTTCACTAACGAGTTCATAAGAAGGGGAAAAAATATCTTCTTTGAGTAAGTCTTGATGGCGTACTTTGGTAAAGGCACCTTGAAGTTTGCGTAGTGATGCGCTTACTTCAGCTTGCTTTTTAGCATCAGCGAAGTCATTTTCGTTAACCAAAAATGGCAACAGTCTAACAAGCGCCTCAAAGGCCTCATTCATTTGCTGAGTAGGAGCAGCGTAGCTCAGGGTGCTGAAAAGCAAGAAAACAGACAAAAATTTCATAAATATCCTCTTAACTCTGAGGTTACAGCACAAATTCTAAAAAAAAGCTGAGCCAAATCAGTTTTTATAAAAGTAGATTATGACACATTAAATTGCGGGGGGAATATGAGTTTTAATGATCTAACTGTCGAAGAATTTACCAGTCCTATTGTCCACACTATCACGTCGGGTGAGTCTCTGGGCAGTGCCTTCGATTTAATGCAGACCCATAAGATTAGGCACTTGCCAGTCATCCATGGATCGTCAGTCGTAGGCATTATCTCAGAAAGAGACATTGTTACTTTCATAACAAGGCCCTGGAGTGAAAAATTATTGGTAGAAGATATTATGCATACTTCACTTCTGACGGCTTACAGGAATGATAGTTTAGGAGCTGTTGCCTATAAATTATCTTCACTAAAAATTGGCTCAGCGATTATCCTAGATGATGATAATTCATTATATGGAATCTTTACGACGACTGATGCATTGAATGCCTTAGTTGAGCTCCTGATGCCAAATGCGCGAGAACGAAGCGATCTAAAGGATTAAGATGAAATTTTTTCTGTTGGTTTTTTTGGTTTTAAGTTGTTCGCGTTTAAATACCGTTGAACGTGAAGCCTATGATACTCGACAAATGCGACATGGTATCGTACCACTTTCTTCACCCAAACCAACTATCGTAAAAAAAGAAATGCTCAAAGACAGTATTCTGCGAGGTCAAGAACTCTATAAGAAGAATTGTCTTGAGTGCCATGGTGAGCGAGGCAGGGGTGATGGCCATTTAGCGAAACAGCAAAAAGTACAACCTGCCAATCTGCAAAGAACGCTGAAAGAAGTGGCCCATTTTGAGTTCTATCTTAGCATTTCTCAGCTGCAAGGTGAGATGCCTGGGTGGCGAGCACCACTAGATCATAGGGATAGAGAAGATATCATTAATTATTTGCGAACATTTGTTAATTAACTGGGATATTTTTGCCAGTTTTATGCTCGTTTAAGACAAATATCTATCAGTCTAGCTCAGTTGTATGCCATAAAGAGTGAATGCCTTAGCCAGGGACTCTTATGCGTGCAATCTACCTTTTCAACTTTCAACCTATATTGCCGCAATACCGCATGGCCCAGGCCGATATCATCGATTGGTTGATCAATATTCATCAAAAGTCAGAATCACTTCAAGCTACTTCCACAGCGATGGATAGTGAATTGATGGAAAAAATGTTTCGCCGTATTGGTGTTAAGCCTGAGCAAATTGGCAGTCGATATAGTGAATCTAGCGATATATTGAAATCATCCTCAGAGCAAAGCCAGATCTATCAACTCAATGAGAAAGCTCCCAGCGGAGTTGATATTCAGCAACGAGCTTTGTTCTTTGCCGAAAAAGCACAAGAAGTCTTTGCCAAGTTTTACGATTTAACCAAACAAGTACAACGCCCAGACCACCTTATTCATGTAACCTGTACTGGTTATGTTTCACCTAGTGCCGCCCAGCTAGTTGTTGCCGACAAAATGTGGGGTGCAGAGACAGCGATCTCTCATGCCTATCATATGGGCTGTTATGCTGCTTTACCCGCCATTCGCATCGCAGCTGGCCTTGTCCTCGCAGAACTTAACGATGAATTTAATGTTGATGTCGCACACAATGAGATGTGCAGTTTGCATATGAATCCGCAAATGCATAATCCCGAGCAAATGGTTGTGCAGACGTTATTTGCCGATGGGCATATTAAGTATACGGCCTCAACCCAGCAGCCTAACAAGGGGTTCAAACTTTTGGCCATTCATGAAAAGGTTTTACCCGATTCGCAGCACGATATGAGTTGGATGCCTGCTGCTCATGGGATGACAATGAATTTGTCACGTGAAGTTCCAGGTAAGATCAAGGGCTCAATCGTTGAGTTCACTGAAGAGCTGATCAAGAAGGCTGGAATTAGCTATACAGATATGATGGCGGGAATCTTTGCTATTCACCCGGGTGGTCCAAAAATAATTGAAGCGGTTCAAGATGTCTTAGAATTATCTAATGAACAAGTCAGTGAGAGTAAGCAGGTCTTGTTTGAGCGAGGAAACATGTCTTCGGCAACTTTGCCTCATGTCTGGGAACTCATATTGTCCAAAGATTACCCCACAGGAACAAAGGTAACGAGCTATGCTTTTGGTCCGGGATTAACCATGTTTGGATCGGTTTTTGAGGTGGTATAATGATTTATTTATTAATCATCCCAATTGCTCTTCAGGCCACAGCGATGTTTGTTGATGAATTCTATTTTCATCGCAAAAGAGGATTGCCCCGTTGGGAAAGAGTAGGGCATCCCATCGATTCCTTTTCCGTTTTGCTTTGCTATCTTTTCTTATTGTTAACCTTACCGACACTTAAAAACATTACTATCTATGCTGGACTCAGTTTTTTTTCTTGTCTGTTAATAACCAAAGATGAGTTCGTGCATAGTGAGCGCTGCGAGCCAAGTGAAAACTGGCTGCATGCCCTATTGTTTGTACTACACCCTATCACTTTTTTCTGCGCAGGAGTGATTTGGTATCAAGACTTATCTGTTGATTTCCTCTTTTTACAGCCACTCGTCGTTGGCGGCTTTATGCTTTATCAGATCATTTATTGGAGCCGATATGCAAAAAGTGAATAACGATATTTATCATGAATACGGCGACCGCTGGTATACCGCAGACGATGATCCGATTGCGCTGTTGCGGGCCGAATCAAAAGCTAAAACACCGTGGACGCTTGCGCAAATTACAAAGCATAAGCATCTTCACGGAAAGGCGCGGGTATTAGATGTTGGTTGTGGGGCGGGTTTTTTAAGTAATGAGTTGGCGCTTCATGGTCTTAGTGTGACCGGGGTAGATATTTCTCAGGAAAGCATTAATGTGGCCAAGCGCTTTGATAAGACTGGTTCTGTCATCTATCAAACGGCCGATGCTTATCATTTACCTTTTCCGGATGAAAGTTTTGAAGTCGTAACGGCGATGGATTTTTTAGAACATATTGAAGATCCCGAGCGAGTGATCAAAGAATTTTCAAGGGTGTTAAAGCCAGGTGGTATTTTCATTTTTCACACTTTCAATCGAAATCTTTTGGCACATTTGATTATCATCAAATTTGTAGAGTGGGTGGTAAAAAACACTCCTAAAAATATGCATGTCATTCGCTTATTTATTAAACCAGCCGAACTCAATGACTATTGCCACAAAGCAAACCTGCAAGTGAAAGAGATGGTAGGAATTAGGCCTAGTTTGCGAACAATCACCTTTAAGAGTCTTTTGACGGGGATTGTTCCGCAAGGACTGCGCTTTAAACTATGTTCTTCCTTGCTGCTTTCCTATATGGGTATTGCTGAAAAACACTAATCCATGCTTTCATATAAGGATGCGTTTAATTATTTTATTCCTCATGGTTGCTGCCTGCTCTCGTGCCCCCGAAGTAGAGTTGATTCATTTACTCAAAAACAAATATGCCAATATCGAAGTCAATGAGATTCATAAACGAGAGGTCATTGCCCGTTTAGAGAAACTGCTTAGAAAAAAATCCTTAAACAAAAACTCGGAATCTGATGTTGTGACTCTGCTTAATGAATTAGGTGATGGTCACATAAAACTTGAACATTATTCCTGGCCAGTGATCACATATGAGAGCGGTATGGTCATAGACTTTGCGACGGAAGAAGTCTTAGCGTGTCCTACTTGTAAACCGACACTGAAACCTGGTCGTTATGCGATTTCGTCGGTTGATGGTGTAGCACTAAATGATTGGCTCAACTCCCAGTCATTGAAGGTGGCGGCCTCTAGTTCACATGGCCGGCGTTTTCGCTTATTGAATTCACTTCAAGAGAGCACTCATCCCTTTATTAAAACAGTTAAAATTAAGGGCTCAGATTATGAGTTAACTTGGGTAGTAAAGGATCGCTTTCCTCCCTGTGTATCTGGCGAGCGGATAAACTCAGGATTATACAAAATCACCTTGCGGAATTTTTGGTGCACAGAAGGTAAGAATCTTTCACGCAAAGAAATGGTCAAAAATTTTAAAATGCAATGGGACAAAGTGATTGCAGAAGTAAAGGTCGATGACCAGGTCGAATTGGATTTACGAAATAATAGTGGCGGAGGGGATGAGGAAGTGATGCACGTCTTGCAAACATTTTTCTCAAAGCCGGTAGAGGTTTTTCACTACCAATATCTTGCCCAAACTCAACCTGGCATTTGGAAAAAGTTGTATCAAACCTTTCCTTTTAAGCGCTGGGATAGCGTAAAAGTGGATTATCTAACTAAACCTGTTGAGGCCAAGGTTTTGGACAATAAACTGCAAGTCTTAGTTGGAGCGGGCTGCTTTTCATCCTGTGAAATCGTTGCAGGTGTTTTAAAACATGAAAAACGGGCCGGCCTAATAGGGAGTAAAACTCATGGTGGGGTGGGTGAGCCCAGAAGCTATCCGCTGGGTGAGGGCTACAGCCTCATGATTCCTATCTGCCGTCTATGGCAGAAAAACGGGGAGTTGTATGAGGGTAATGGGGTCAGTGTTGAGTAAAAAATTACCTGCCCAATTCTCAAATTTGCCCAACTGAAGGGAGTTTCGTATGTTCGCCCCATATTTAAGGGGGTTCTATGCGTTTTATCCTATTACTAGCGATGATTGTTTCTGTTTCGGCCCATGCCTCTCAACTTGATAAAGATATTGCTAAGCTTGCCTCACTTGCCGAAGTTGGATCTAACGGTGGCGAAGCGACCATCGAAAAATACGTTGTGGCCGCTTTTAATTACAATAAAGTGATCCGTAACTTGTTCGCGTCTATTAAAGATAGTGAGTGCAAGTATAGCCCAGTGATTGGTCGTGCTAACGTCGTCAATTATGCTGATGCGTTTACTATTTTCGCTGATTCAAATGAAGCCATCAAAATTTTAAAGAAACTTCAACAGTCGAAGCAATTAAAAGCGGCCTTGGGTTACTACTGGGACGGCGCTGAAGGCTATAGCGAATACTGTTCAACAGAGAGCATGGATCTTTACTTCACCAACGGTACTGTTCTGTATATCTCTTACGACTCAACGACCTAGATATTTGTTTTCAAAGTCATTAAACCTTATTTAGACTAATTTCATGAAGAAATTAGTCTATTTATCTCTGCTTTTCATCAACACCCACGCCTTTGCCAACGCCGTACAAACACTTAAGTCCTATATCCGCTTTGATGAATATCAAGGCACTAATCGTATGCAAGAGAAATGCACGGTGGATTTCATCAATCGTGTCGGTGGGGATGTCTTAGTACAGATTTTTACTCCAAGACGTCATGATTTTCTGGTAACTCCTCATTTGTCTTTTACCCAGGCGACTTGGGGATTTGCTGCTCATGGTGCTCGTGAGAGTTCTGGAAGAGGTGAGGTTATTCGTAGTTTGTTGGTACTAAAAAATGAAATTAAGATTCAAAGAGAATTTTGTGTAGAAGAACGTTGTTGGACTTCGGATGTGAATTGTTTCATTCAACCTGATTAAGGAGAGATCATGTTTAAAAAGTGTTTTTCGACTCGCTTGATTGCTGTCGACACGGAAGTTGTAATGCTCATAACTCGCTTAGTAGTGGGATACGCTATGGCGGCCCATGGGTGGGGTAAAATTCAAAATCCCATGAGTTGGATGGGTCCTGATTCTCCAGTTCCTGGCTTCTTCCAGTTCTTAGCGGCTTTTTCAGAATTTGGCGGCGGTATCGCTTTAGCTATTGGTCTAGTCACTCGCTTGGCCTCTCTTGGTATTGCTATAACTATGGTGGTCGCAGCGCTCTTTCATGCAGTAGTTTTAAAAGATCCATTCATCAGTACAGGCCAAGGTGGCGCGTATGAGATGGCGGTGCTCTATCTTTTATTTGCTGTTTACTTTGTCGTTCAAGGACCAGGTCGCTTCTCAATAGATGCGAAAGTTTTTGGCAACCGAGTTTAGTCAACGAGTTGTCGCCACTCTTAAGAAAATCCCGAAAGGGAAAGTGGCGACATACTCTCAAATTGCTCGCCTCGCAGGTAATCCAAACGGTACTCGTGGAGTAGTTTGGATTCTTCACTCAAGTTCAATTTTAAAAGATCTCCCTTGGCATAGAGTGATTAATGCCAAGGGAAAGATTTCATTTCCAGAAATGTCACCCAACTATCTCAAACAAAAAAAACTACTTGAAAGTGAGGGAGTTGAATTGAATGAGAATGGAAAAATCGATCTGACACAATTTCAGTGGAGTAAATAGACTGGCCTTGGAGGTTTTAAATTCCAAGGCCAGTAGAAGTTTAAAGACTATTATTTTTAGGCAACAATCTTTAAATAGTTGCACTCATAATAATCATAAAAAAAAAATTGTGTTGAAAAGTTAACGTTAAGAAAAAGAATTCAGCTTAGATTTGGCCCCAGAGCTCTTAAACAAGCGTTAAAGTCGACTGATTCGTTTGGATAATTTCTGTTAGACATCCTAATCTCAGATGACTTCTGTAAGCTAATCCTCAAAGTTTTTGCTAAGCTCAAACGATGTATAGCTGTCATCACCATAGCTCGATTTATGAAATTCCCATCGAGGAATGGCGTAAGTTGGAAGATCCTCATTCTCCATTTCAGGATTATGAATTCCATTCTTCCTTAGAAGATTCGGGCGTGATTGGCGATAAAGCTGGTTGGCGACCGATTTATCTAACGATTCGTACGACTGATCTAGTCGCGGCGGCAGTAGTCTATGTGAAATTTCATAGCTATGGAGAGTACATTTTTGATTGGTCATGGGCCGAGGCCGCTGAACAAGCGGGATTAGCTTATTATCCCAAGCTTTTAATGGCAGCTCCTTTTACTCCAGCGAGTGCACGAAAGCTTTTGTACATTGATGAGAAGTGGCAGACAGTGCTGGTGGATGAGTTAATGAAACTTTGGCGTAGCATGCGCGTCTCATCTTTTCATAGTTTGTTTCTGGATAGCAATGAAGTGCATGCCTTCGCGGGACAGCTATTGGAGCGGCATAGTTTTCAATATCATTTTGTGAATTCTGGCTTTGTCGACTTCGCTGACTATCTTACAAAGCTTCGAACTAAAAAGGCCAAAACACTCAAAAAAGAACGGGCCGCTTTAAATGATATGAAAGTTGAACAGCTGACTGGTGCAGAATTGTCGGCAAAAGACGGCGAAACTTTTTATCCGCTATACAAGAATACGATTCAAGACAAAAATGCCTTTGGGTATCTCAACGAAGAATTTTTCAAGCTAATAGTTGAACGTATGAAGCATCGTGTTTTGTTAGTGAGAACCGACATCGCGGAAGCACTTTTCTTCTACAAAGGAGATAAGTTATATGGCCGTTATTGGGGGTGTCGGGAAGAGCGTGAGTTTTTACATTTTGAACTTTGTTACTATCAGGGAATCGATTTCACATTGAAAAATAAACTCAGGGTTTTTGAGGCCGGTGCGCAAGGTGAACATAAAATTGCTCGCGGCTTTGTACCGACAATTATTCTCTCTGCCCATGGCATGAGTCATTCGGGATTGCATGAAGCGGTAGGGAGATTTTTGATTCAAGAAAAAAAAATGGTCTCGAACACCTGTGATGTCTTAGCGCTATCACTGCCGTTTGCGCAAAAATGAAGCAAGTTCTTCTGAGTTACCTTCGTGGATGATCAAAGATTTTTGTCGTGCCAAGTCTTTTTCGTACATTGGGTCATAGTACTCGGACAGTAGTAATTTTATCCAAGGAGCATGAGACTCAATCGTCTGCTCAAGAAACCCGCGCTCTATAAGTTTCATGAGACGATCAGTCCTCTCGCCACCTAATTTTTTTGCAATTTTTTGGGTTGCATTGATAAAGAAGGCCTGGTCCCTTTCCAAAACATAATCCTTAAAAATATTTCGGACTCTCTCTTCCATAGGAACTCGCAAGACCACCATTGGAGATAGTCTTAAGTGTTGGTAAAAGCGATTAGGTAGCCTTATATCACCAAGGTGTGATGACTCATCTTCGATATAAAGAAAATCTTGGTTGATAAGACCGAGCGCGAGATTATTTTCGAAGGTAATTTGCGAGGGCTGTAGACCAAGTTGACCAAAAGCCGAGCCGCGATGATGTGCCAAATCTTCTAGATCAATCCGATTGGGGAGTTTTGTTAAAAATTGGGTTTTACCTGAACCAGTAGGACCTGCGATTCGTAAAAGACGAGGGAGGGGAGCGATTTCTAACCATGCCAAGAAAAATTGACGTAAGCGCTTGTAACCACCCACGATAGGCTTGCGAGCAATTCCATTATCGGTCATCCATTGGCAACTGATTTGTGAGCGAAGCCCTCCACGAAAACAGAAGACTTGTGCCTCTGGGTTTAATTGTAAAAATTTAAGCCAGGCCTTGATACGTGCTTCTTTAATATCGCCTGATACAAGTTGGTGACCAAGATCGATGGCCGCCTGCTGTCCTTTTTCTTTGTAGCAAATTCCTACTTGGTGACGCTCGCTATCTGTCATCAAGGGGAGATTAACTGAATAGGGAATTATTCCTGCGTTGTATTCAATAGGTGCACGGACATCTATGAGCGGAGTTTATGCAAAAAGATTTCAATTAACTCTCTATCTTGATACATGAACGCCAGATCCTCGTTGAACATTTCCAACAATCGCTGCGCTACTAAAATATGGCCTAATTAAATCTAAAATGGCTTCAGCTTTGTCGGAAGCGACACTTAAAAGAAGTCCACCGCTGGTTTGGGGGTCAAAGAGCACATTCGTTTGTAGCTCGGTTAGATCATCACAGATCAATTCATTTTGCGTGTATTCTTTGTTTGATCGATGGGCTTTGGTGAGATGACCTTTCTCAAGTGATTCCCAAACTTTTTTAAAGAGTGGGAGAGCGGTAAAATCAAAATGAAGTTGAGTTTGTGAGGCCCGAGACATCTGTACCGAGTGTCCTGCAAGGCCAAAGCCGGTAATATCGGTGGCCGCATGGATTCCATCACTCACATAATCGATAACATTATTTAAGGTCTTCATGGAATCAATGGCATCTTGAATGTCTGCTTGAGTGTAGCTGCCGCGTTTGAGTCCGGCACAAAGAGTTCCAGTGCCTAGGGGTTTTGTGAGGATAAGAACATCACCCACTTTGGCCCCATCGTTTTTCCAAACCTTTTGGGGATGAATCACGCCGGTGACAGAGAGACCAAATTTAAGTGTGTCATCGTCGATGGAGTGACCGCCTACTAGAGAGCATTGGGCTTCAGCTATTTTGTCACTGGCACCCTGAAGCACTTGTTGAATCACGCTTGGTTCTAAGACCGCGAGTGGTGCCGCTAGAATTGCCATCGCTGTTTTAGGCTTGCCACCCATCGCATAGACATCGCTGATAGCATTGACAGCTGCTACGGCACCAAAATCGTAAGGATCATCAAGAATAGGTGTAAAAAAATCGAGTGTTTGAACTAAGGCCACTTCTTCTGAAATATTAAAAATGGCGGCATCATCAAACAGTGCTCCATCAACTGCTACGCCAGGAATAAGGGGAGGGAATTTAAGCCCAGACAAAATTTCACGCAAAATTATTGCTGGGACTTTGGCGGCACAACCGCCCTTTTGGACTGTTTGAGTAAGTTTCATGGATCAATCATGACACTTTCTCAGCTCGGCTGTCAGTGCTCTTTTTATTTACCTTCCAGTTCATCAATTTGCGTTAAAATCTTCTCGGACTCAACTGTAAGATTTGCGTAGAGCTCAATTTTACCATTGCGCTGTGCTTCGACAGCTTCACTGAGTTTCTTGGCGTACAGCTCTTTGAGTTTTTTGACTGGATCTTGCTTAAATAGGCCAAACATTAAACCACCTCTTTTGTTCTAGTTTAATGAGTCGCCGAGAAAGAGGCCCGGCTTTGTGGCCACTGTCTCGGCCTTGTTTATGCCGGTCGCAGCACAAGTAGGTTGGGGCGGGCATATTTGTTAAGATAACTAGCAAACGATCCTTCGAAAATTCCGCGCATTAAGGTCTTTTCTTGAGAAGCGGTAATGATCAAATCACATCCCAACTTCTCAACATAGTTAAGAAAATCTTGACGAGCATTACCAGACACTAAGCACTGACATTTAATTTTAGACTGATTTTTGAGACCTAGGCGCTCTACGAGTCCAGCAATTTTTGCTTCCACCACTTGTTGAATTTCTTTTTTCTCGATATCTGTAGGTAAGTACGATGCCAAAAAATCATAAGCGACAGGTGCAATTTCAAAAGCATGTACCAGATGAATTTCTGCTTCTTTTGAGAGTCCGATTTCTCGAATCTTTTCCAAAGTGGGCCAAGTCGTTTCATCCAAATCGATAGCGACAACAATTTTTTTAAACAACATGAGGTCTCCTTATTTGAGTCGAGTGTGCAGGAGATCGCTGGCAGCATTGAGAGCATCAACCCAGGTAAAAATCCCTACAAGTTTTTCATTATCTAGTACCGGCATGCAGCCAAATTTATTTTTCGCCATATGGCTCATTACTGAATCAATAAGCGCACTGGCCTGAACAGTATCTGGATTGGCCGTGAAGCAATCACGCACCAAAAGTTGTTCGATTTCTGCCCCGTGAATTGTGCGGATCAAGTTGATATCAGTCGAGGAAAGGATGCCCTCTAGTTTCCCATCATATGTCACAGGCAAATGGCGTATATCGTGCTCCTTCATCATTTTAGCTGCGACCAGGAGATTAGTATTTTTATCTACACTTATCGGGGTGGTTGACATGTATTTCTGGACTTGGGGAATGGGTTTCATAGAGTCCTCCTGTTGATAAACTACGCCTCTAGAGAGATAAGCAATATGATCTAAATCAGTCAGGAAACTGATCTTGCCCCATGTTTTTGGGTGAATTAGAATAGGTGCAAGAGGTGTGACGATGAAATATTTTATTCTAGGTGTGCTGTTTTCTCTCTCGGCCTCAGCATGTCTAAAACCAAAAGTCGCCTTTCCTATGATGTACTTTGCCTGCCATCAAGACAGCGACTGTGTGGTTTACCAAGAGGCCTGTCGAAGTTGCTCTTATGTGTGGTCAGTGAATAAGAACAAGCTGGCGGCTTTAACGAAGTTAGATAATCAATGGCGGGTAAAGGATAAGTGCCAGCGTACGTGTGAGGCGTGTGATACCTCCAAAATTCAGACCTTTTGTAAAAATGAGGTCTGTCAGATTCGGCCATAGGTGAGTGATTTGATCGGATGATTGCTGAAGTTAATAAATCGGCAAATTCTACCGATAATCCCAAGGTATGGGTTTCAGAATTAACACCAATGTGGCCGCATTAGCATCGCAGAGAGCGATGTCGACGGTTAATCGTGAGACGGAGGAGAGTCTAGGGAAGCTCTCGTCTGGGCAGCGTATTACTAAGGCATCAGACGATGCTGCTGGTTTGGCGATCTCGGAAAAACTCAAAGCACATATTCGCTCATCCAAGCAGGCTAATCGAAATGCCAATGATGCTATTTCTCTTGTCCAGGTTGCCGAGGGTGGTTTGAATGAATCCTCTAGTATCTTGACTCGAATGCGTGAGCTCGCCATTCAAGCGGCGACAGACACGCTTTCAGATACCGAGCGCGGTCTGACAGATTATGAATATCAGACGATGAAAAATGAACTGGATCGCATTGCTCAGGTCACTCAATTTAATGGCAAGAAAGTTTTGAACGGAACTAATCTTGCGATGGATTTCCAAGTCGGTGTGGGTGAAGACTCAGCTGATGATCGCATTAGTATGAACACGGCGAGTTTTAATGCTACGACTGCAGGGCTGGGTGTGTCAGGCTTGTCTGTCGGGACAAAGGCGAGTGCACAAAACAGTATTGCTAATATTGGTATGGCCCTAGATAAACTTTCATCTCAGAGATCTCTCTTAGGTTCAATTCAAAACCGTCTGATGGTGAGTTCATCTAACCTCGATACCTATGGGCTAAATATGAGTGCTTCAAATTCTCGCATTAGAGATTTGGATTACGCTGAAGAGGCATCTAAGCAGGCACGAAATTCAGTAGTTCAATCGGCTGCGACGGCGGTGGGTGCGCAGGCTAATACTCAGGGCTCAAATGCCTTGAAGCTACTCTAGAGAATTCTTCAAAAATTCCAACATACTTTCAATTTGAGTTTTATTTAGACGTTCAAGCATGAGGCCAGGCCGATTTTCTGTTTCATTTAATTCAAAATTAATGACCATTTGGTCAAAACGAATGCGTTGAGTGAGGTCAAATGATGTGCCCTTTAGGCCTTCGTGTTCTCTCCATTCGGCAAAAGAGATTGTTCTTTCTCCGTTAAATGGAATAAATCGCATAGGATCAAGCATTCCTGATTTTGTCGCCGTCATAATATCTAGCTGCGCATACATAGTTTTTTGCAAATAGCTCTGCTCGAAGGCCACAAAGTGGCGCATGAATTCCGCTGGAGAGTTGCTGCCAAAAGCTAATGTGAGTTGCGAATTATCTGTGATCCTGGCGGCGAAAGTCGGCCCGCATGTTTCTAAAATGGTTAGTTGAGTGGCCAATGTTTTGTAGAGATCGAGACTAAAATCCATCAGGCGAGTCGCTAAGAGTTGAGGAAATGTTGCGACAGTTCGCTCGAGTGCACGGCCCTGAATTAAAGAGTAATCTAGTTTCTTCCATTCATGAGATTCAGCAATTTGGCTCCAGTATTTATAGCGCACTAAGCGACCCAAGTGATGAGAGGCATGGGCGTAAACATAACCCATGAGTCTGACATTTGAATTGGAAGCTGTTTTAAAAAACTCGAGATAGGCTCGGGTTACGAGCAAGTTGCGCATAACCTGAAGTGAGAGATCCTGTGTGCGAGTCTCAGCGATAGCTTCATCGATACTCTGAGAAGTTTTGTTATACCAGTAGTTGGTATTTTGCGCTGCTGGATTAAGACAAATCTCATTGGCCCAAGCCGATGTGACAGTGAGCCAAATTATAAAAAGAAATTTCATCACGCTATTATGTCACGGCAGGTGAATCAAACGAGTGACATTTTCTAACTGCTTAATGCCTAATGTAAGTATGTTGAAAGTGCACAAAGAGGGAATTTTACTTGAGGTCTATGCTCAGCCAGGAGGGCGGTGCTCCGAGATAATGGGCATGCACGATGGTCGCTTAAAAATTCGTATTCATGCCCCACCAGTAGATGGCAAGGCCAACGAAGAGTTAATAAAATTTTTGGCAAAAAAATTGGGTTTGGGTATGAAGGCCATCCGCCTGCATAGAGGAGATTCCTCGAGACAGAAGTCGATTTTGATCGAAGGATTAAGCCTTAAGGAATGTGAGGATCGGCTACTTTAAACTTCTTGGAGAGAAGGTTTCTCAGTTGCCTGAGCATTTTTGATTTTTCTAATCACCGAGCGAACTTTAAAGTTTTGCATCCAATCTTCCAGTCTGAATTTTGCACCGAAGCCGGCCTGGCCTTTGATCGTGTGCTTATTCATGACTTCTAGAGTGACATCAAGGTTCTGCCCAAAAATATTTAAATTCATCTTGAGTGTGTCACCAACTTTGACGTGAACTGAATCTTCAATAAAGACACCGGATTTAGAAATATTGAGAATACGTCCTGTGAAGGTAAGGTCGCCGCGACTTAGAAAACAGGGCAACAGCACGTTGTAGCGCTTCATCGGCTCCCACCAGCGCACACGAGAGTCGAAGAAAGGTTTTCTGGTTCCAGGCAACAAGAAGTACATGAAAACCATCAACGAGCAGACGGTTAGGGCGTAGTTATAGAAGAAAGGTGAATCACTGTTGTAGGGCCAAGTGTATTCTTCGTAAGTAATGATGGAGTAAATGATATATCCCAAGACGCCCATGAAAGCGTAATAGTTAAATTTGCGAAGTTTCATGATGAGAAGCCCCGCTATCGGGAATACGAGCCAAAAGTCGATGACCTCTAAAAAGGATTCACGAGCACTCAGATTTTTAATAATCAGGACAAAGTCAAAATGGGTGATGGCACGAAAGTAGAGGACTTTGATGAGTGGCTCTACCAAACAGAGGATTGAAATCAACGTGAAGATGAAGGGCTTTTTTCTCATGCAGTTATTGTATGCGAGTGAGCCGAAATGACAAAAATGTGGGCTAAGTATTTGATTCTTCGAATGGCTTTATGGCCAAAAACTGAGAAAAGTTGCCCACTTATCGTATCGTGGGCAACTTTGGATATTGTTACTGAAGGGCGGCGCTTAATACGCCATTGTTTGAACTAATAGTCATAAGAGTGCGGAAGGCACCAAAGCTAATTGGATTTTTCATCGTTAATTCACTCGAAGTGAAAATAACTTTTTTGATCAAAAAGGCGTCTACTGAAACGGTGATTGATTCTCCGTTCGAAAGCTTTAAAAGCTCTGCTTCATTTAATAGATCACTTAATGCTATTTCAGTGTTGATGCGTGCAGGAGCATTTTCCATATTTATGGTCGAAACAATTTTGTAAACTCCATCGCGCATAAAGCGCAATTCAGCTGTCTCGGTTGAAATCGTAGCTGTCGAAATTCCGCGATTCAGAGAGTAAATCGTTTGTTCAAATGTTTCACTAAAGCCGATCGCCTTAAAACCAATTTCTCCACTAAATTCACCACACGTGAAGAATTCAGCATTATAGCTGAGTTTAAGAATTTCATTTTCTAGTGAGACGTTTTGTTTTGAGAGACGGTAAGCGCCGTTCACTTGTCTAACGATATCCTGTTTGCTTTTGCAGATAGCTGTTGTGCCATCGAGAACTTTGATCAAGCGTGAAGGAACTTCGGCTAGTGTATGGAAACTCAAAAGTAGGCAAGCCAATGCAATAAATTTCATAAAACTCCTAGGGTGAGATCAATTAAGCGAACATTAGTCGATCTATCTCTAGTCAGCAGCTAAAAGCTCTCAATTTTGTCAGTTTTACACGACCTGTGAAGCCAAACAGTGAGTCATTTCATTTTTTTGTGCCCGGTCATGGTGCCACTGATTATCTTGAAATATTGCTAATAAATTTTTAGGAGGATCTATGAAACTCTTGCTTGCAATCGCCTTCTTGGCCTCAGTCGGTGCGGCTTCTGCCAATGAAACACAAAACGAAGAAAATGAACTTAAGTGGCGTCGTCGCTGCGAATGTTCGGTAACTGATATGGACCGTGGTCATTATTATGGTTCTAGTAATCGCTCGGCGGAAGATGCCACCGAAAGAGCTTTCCGGGATTGTTACAGTCGCACTCAAAGCCCAGGCACATGTGAAGTTGCGAGCTACGATTTTTGCGGTTGCCGCTATTAATTAATGTAATTTTAGTGGGTTATCTGCTTAGACAGATGACCCACATGCATGCGAATCCTAGGCAAAACGCGTTAACCCTGTTAGTTTTGGGTTTCACTTTTTGCTAGGAAGTCACGTGGACATCAATACGACTGAAGTCATATCGCCCTCTCGTATCCCTCTCACTGAAATGAATGAAACTAAACCTGCTAAAGGATCTGAGTTGCGCTCAGTTTCTTGGTATCAAACGGATTTGCGTAAGCATTTGCCGGAAGAAATCTTTTTAAGAACACCCTCACGGGCCTTGTGGGCGTTTGTCTTAATTCCGGTCTCGGTAATGTCACTTTATTTAATTATGACGGCCGGTCTTCCTTGGTATGCCAAACTGTTCTTGGCGATCGTGGTGGGTCAATGTCATGTGGCGATGAGTTTTCTTGCGCATGAAACGCTTCATGGCTCGATTGTGAAGCAGAAATGGTTGCAAGACATTATTGGTTTCTTGGGGTTTGCTCCTTATTTCATTTCTCCGACCTACTGGCGTTTCTGGCACAACAATCTTCATCACGGAAACACGCAGCTTCTTTATAAAGATCCAGACGCTTTCCCAACCATTAGTGTGTATAAGCGCTCACGCTTTATGCGTGCTATTTTTCCTCTTACTCCGGGCAGCGGCACCAAGATTAGTTTGCTATATTTTTGCTACTGGTTCCCTCTACAAGCTGTCATAAATCAAGTCAGCTTCCGTTTTGGAAACAAAATGTGGGAGAAGATGGATCACAAACGGGTGAGCATTGAATTCGCGATGATTTGTATCTTGATGGCGAACTATGTTTGGTTTGTGGGACTAAATGATATCTTGTTTTTGATCGTGATTCCTTTCATGTCACAAAACTATACAAACATGAGTTATGTAGCGACCAATCACAATCTCTCGCCTTATACAAAAGTGAACGACCCTCTGGTTAATTCTCTGACGGTGACGAATAACAAGTTTTTTGAGTTCATTCATTTGAACTTTGGTTACCACACGGAACACCATATCTTCCCAAGACTCTCTGGCCGTCATGCTAAGAAGGTTCATGCCAAAATGCGTGAGCTCTACCCTGATCGCTTCCAAGTCATGAGTAAGTTCAAAGCACTCAAGCTTTTATATAAGACTCCTCGTATCTATAAGAGCTCGACAGAGTTGATTCACCCGAAGACTTTAAAAGTCCACCCAACCATTTAATGGTTCTCTATTTATATTCATCGACAGCTCCACTTGAACTTGAAGTTCAGGTGGAGCTTTTTCGTAAAGAGTTTGAAACAATCCTGGGTGATCTTTTCAGTGAGATTGAATTAACACGCTTCGAGCGTTTATTAGATGAGCTAGCGACAGTGGATGTTCAGCCCATCCTAGCAGAAATATCATTTGATGATTTTTATGCCCCTGAAGAGATGCGGGCCTCATTTGAGAAAATGCAAAGTGTTATATGCCTTGAGAATATGCCCTTTCTAGAAAACAATCCGTTTCAAGTCTCATACCTCACTCGTCTTATAGAGGAAGTAGGTGAGGTACTAATTGATAGAGGGGGTATTGAAGAGCTTCAGCGCAGTAGGGATTTTATTGAAGAGATAAAAGTTCTTAAAAGCATGGAGAGTTTGATCGAGGTTTCTAGTGAACCTAAACTGGTGGCCCAAGTGATTAAAGGCCCCATCGATTATTTATTGGATGATGTTTATCGTGAGATCGATCGTTTGGAAGGTCAGGTGCTGGTGGCCAATATGACTGAGCGTCAGCAAAAGATCTATCTACCATTGAAGCAGCATCGTCCCGACGCACTTAATCTTTTAAAACTGTCCGGACTTAATCCAAAAGATTTTGGCGATGGCCTGGAGAGTTTGAAATTCTTTCTGAAGCGTCAGGTATAAATAGATCCAAGATCATCGGCTTATGATCACTGCCCTTGGAGTTGGCAATCACTTCGGCGTGTTTCACTTGCAGGCCGCGAACAAAGGCATGATCGAGATAATTCTTAGTCAAAATCCAGGCCATTCTTTTGTCACCATTGATAAATTTGACCTCAGTCATGCCCAGTTCTTTTGTCTGTTGCATGAGGTACTCAGTGCGCTCTTTGGTGCGAGTGTTAAAATCACCTGCCCATAAGACTGGTCCTTGGTGCTCTTTGATGACACGAATGATTTGTTGCATATGACGTTTAAATGTATCAAAGCCGGTGAGATTGATTCCATGAATTGAAATCACTAACAACTCTTCTGTCATGCCCTTGATAGGATACTTCGTAAAGATATTGGCCTTGGGCGTATTTACGACCGGCTCTGTATCGACTGAGTGACTGAAACGAATCTGCGAAGGACGCACAATAGATGCGTTCATAACACCTGTGTTGGTTCCTTTATATTTAAAACCAGTCGTCATATCAAAACGAAACTGTGGAAAAAAGTTCTGCGTGAATTGAAAGTGAGAGGTTTGATAAACTTCTTGCAGTAAGAAGAGCGAACGATTGCGAGTGTAATTGAGAAATTCGGCTTGCCAGCCATCTTCCTCACTTTTTTTGATATTCCAAACGAGAGCTTTAATTGATTTCGGATTGAAAGCACTGTTTTGCGCTTGTCCCTGTGAGCTGTAAGCTTTGGCTTCCGGCACTTGCTCGATCAACCAATTGTTGAGTTCTGTTTCGTTGGCGAAAGCAGAGAGAGAAAAAATAAGTGAGAGTAAGAGGATTTTTATATGAGTCATAGTCTTATTATAGAAAGAGACTCCTCTTCATGCGTGCGGGTAGATTCTGCCTTGATTGAGTAAGTTTATCAGAAGATGGGGGTAAGTTAGCAAGCTTAGGTGGTGAAGATTGGGTTAAACCTAAGAGGAAGTTAGTCAGTGTAAGAAAAAAAGGGCCGCTTTTGCAAGCGACCCCTTTAAGGGATTACTTAGTCCAAACTTTTTTATCACAGAATTCAACGTCACCGTCGAATACATGAGAGAGGACTTCGTAATGCGATCCAACTTTACTGAGAACGGCGTAAAAACCATTTCCGCCGCCCACACCAATGTTGAAACGATAGAGATCTAAATGAGGGAACAAAAGGCTTTCAATTTTTTCTAGCGTAATATCGTCTGTTTCGATCAAGCTGTCGCCCCAGCCAACGATGGGCATAACGGCGGCAATCAATTTTGGATCGACATGCTTCATACGGCGATTGTAGTCCGCCACTTCATCCGATTCTGGTTCAAAATATTCGACGATTTCTTGAGTGACGACGAACTTTGTTCCTTCAAATTCTTGATGAAGTGAACAGCCGCCCACGTACATGCTCGAGCCATCTTCCATGTCCTGGTAAGCTTCTTCATAGGTCTCTGTGCGAGACATGTCCTGAGCGAAAAGTTGAGTAGAAGTGATCAAAAGTGCTGCTAAAATAACAAGTTTCATACGGCCTCCCTTAAAAGCTGAGCGAGTTATAATTCGATGGAGGCGCAGCGTACAATCTAAAAATAAGATTATTGATATTCAATGTGTCGAGGGTGTGTCAATTTGTGCTAGGTTGAGGCCATGAATGCAATTCCCTTAGCGATTGAGCTCTCAAAAGACCTACCTCAAGGGAGTCGTTGGTTGCCACGTTTGGATTCTCAATTAGTTAAAGAGCTCTGCCTTCCTGACAGTCTGGTCTTTGAGACCATGAGACCGGAGGTTTTGAAGCTACAGACGCTGGGGATTAACGCCACTCAAACTCTCAGTCCTGGGCATTTTCATTCCATCATCATTATTCCCACCAGACAGCGCATCGAAACTCTGGGGCTCATCGCCCATGGGTTAAAGCACTTGGCCCACGATGGAGAGTTGCTTTTTGTCTGTGACAACGATCTAGGGGCCCGTGGGTATATCACTCATCTTAAAGAGCTGTGTGGTGATTTCGAAGCCGAGAGTAAACGCAAGTGCCGGTATGTAAAGCTTAAGCGTTCAATGGTTCAGAACGAGGATTTACTGCGTTTATGGGAGCAAGAAGCGGGCATGAGTGAAGTTGATGGGCACCATACTATCCCGGGTATTTATGGTTGGAATAAAGTTGATCGAGGTTCGCAGCTTTTATTAACGACCATACCGACTCTGGCCGGTGTGGGGGCCGATCTTGGGTCTGGCTCAGGTCTTCTTTCTCGAGAAATTCTACGAAAAAATAGCGACGTAAAAATTCATCTGATGGAAGCTGAATACCGTGCCCTTGAATGTGCCAGGGCCAATCTTGTGAGTTATTCAGGCAATGAGTTTCATTGGGTCGATATCACTCGACCTGAAGCGAGAATTCTCAAAGGGCTCGATTGGATCATCATGAATCCGCCATTTCATGAGGGCAATACAGCTGATACCACCTTGGGTCTCTCTTTCATTGATGCCGCGGCTTCGATGCTTAAAGAGGGAGGAAAACTCTATCTCGTAGCGAATGTTTTTTTGGGTTATGAAAATACCATTTCGCGACTTTTTAAACATTCTGAAAAAGTGCTGGTGCAAGATGGCTTTAAGGTGATCCATGCCGAGCGATAAGCGACACCCACGCCTTGATCAATTACTGGCAAGCCTAGGTTATGGCTCTCGCCGTGAAGTCGATATTTTATTGAAAAAGAAACTGATCACAATCGATGGTATCGATAAAGTGAAATCAGATCTTCGCGTTGATCCCAGCTTGATTCGCTTTGAAGGGGAGCCGCTCGACAACCCTCTAGGTCTTCTCATTCTTATGCATAAACCTTTGGGGTTTGTATGTTCCCATAACGATGAGGAAGGCAAGTTGGTTTATGATCTTTTGCCAGCTCGCTGGCGGGAGCGTAATCCACAAGTGGTGAGCGTAGGTCGCCTTGATAAAGACACCAGCGGCCTTTTACTCTTAACGGATCGACATGAACTCGTTCACACTTTGACTTCTCCCAAGCATCATGTTGCCAAAGTGTACGTGGCCACTGTCGAAAAACCGCTGCGACCTGAGATGGTGAGTATTTTCGCTTCAGGTGAGTTAATGCTCAATGGAGAGAGCAAACCTTGTTTGCCTGCTAAACTTGAAATTGTGAGTGAGTTTGAGGCCAGGGTGACACTTCAGGAAGGACGCTATCATCAAGTCAGAAGGATGTTTGCAGCCGTTGGAACTCACGTGGTGAAGCTTCATCGCTCAAAATTTGGTGAACTCAATCTTGCTGAATTACCAGTGGGTGAATTTAAGCTTCTAGCAATCGATACGAAAATTTAGAAAACTTCCCAAACCATTCGGACGTCATTGAAGTCGAATTCTTTATAAGCATATTTGAGTTCTCTCTCTTCACCCATTTCATTATAGAGAGGAGTGCGAGCGGGATATTTATTTTCTTTATCTGGCGCCTGCATAATCAAACCAGTCAAATAAAAGTGCTTGGTACTTAGGAGCTTATTAAACGTAGCGAGGATGAAAGGATTAAAACTGCCTTCGCCTTTCCACACGGACTTATTGAGAGCTTCCATAAAGCTTATCAATTGCGCCTTGCCTGTTTGCGCACGGGCCTTCTTAAGTTTAGAAATAATCGTTCGAAGTCTTTGGCCCAATGGATGAGGGTGGCGTTGATTATGTGTCCTTGGACTACCGGTCGGGCGGAATTGGAGCTTTTCAATAGACACACCCGTCACTTCAGAGAGAGATGTCCATAATTCCTTGTCTGTGAAAGCGATAATTTTATTAATCGCTTTTTCACCGTATACCAAATTGGCATACATATGTGTTTCGCCCCAGCGGTCATTGGTAGTGTGAAGAGTAGGGGTGAAATCAATAAACTTCTGATCGTTTGAGAGACCATTGAGCATGGGAATATAGTCACGTGATAGTTCTTTTGATTTGGTATCACGATCAACCACCAAAAGATTGATTTGGACTGAGGGATTTTTAACTTCACCATCGCTTTCAATCTTGGCGGTGAGTTTTAGTTCCTTGGTATGGTCATTGCCTACGATGGCCCATTGAGAAAGACCAAGATGGCTGATTTGGAGAAGATTTCTCGACTCTTCCACCACGCCATTATCGATTTCGTTTTCACGGATATAGTCAATGCGACGGAGCGATCTAAATTTATATAGCGATAAGAAATTAAGTCGCATTCTATTTAAGTGGTACTGGGTGCTGAGGTCACTGCGTTCAGAGACCTCTTCTAAGTGATACTCATCATTTGATCGCAAGAATCTATCAATCGCAGCAAGTTTAGCCTCAGAGTCACCTTTTGCTGGATTAATCTCGTAAATATCACGATGCAGATGGCCCTTGTTATTAGTCCATTTCCATATAGGAATTCGTAGAATCCAGAAGTGCGCAAAAATGCGATGATTGAATTCGCGGTAAAGACTCTTGTCTTTAAAAATTTTGTACTTATTTTCTTTATGGGAGACCACCGTGCGACTGAGCTTACCAACCAAGGCCGAGAATGATGTTCCAAGATAAAGCTGTGAAGGCGCGAACTCTACAATCCCTTCTGCCTCAATAGCATCTTCCATGATGAGCACATAGCTTTCTGGAAGTTTTCCTTTGCGAGCGTGGTAGGGGAGCAACACATTTACAATAAAGTTGTTATTGTACATCCCCGTCTGGCGATCTTTGACAGGGTAAGCGAGTTTGTAAGTCTTAACGTAATTGGCCTTGCCTCGAACGATGATGCCATAGCCCAATCCAAAGCGGACATTCATGGTGTCTTCGACAATGAATTTATCATCGTCACCAGTTTGGCGAGTGTTGGGAATAATATCACGACCAAAAGTCACTTCAACTTCGGAGACAATATCTGTTTCAAGACCAAAGTCACTCGCTAGAAAAGTCTTTTTATCAAAACTCGATGCGATCCCTTGAAGTGTCTGTACTGCAATCATCTCAAGGCCTTCATACACAGGCTTAAGAAGATTGAAGACTTCATTGTGATAGTTCTGCGTGTGGCCTTCAAATTGTGAGCGAGTTAAGCGGCCATCTTGAACTGCACTGTCTTCGGTTGTGAGTGTGCGATTACAATCGATCAATGGAAATTCATCTTCCATTTCAAAAGCACTCACGAGTTGATTACGACGATTGATAAGCTTTTCAGTAATAAGTTTTTGAAGTGAAATAGGCCAGCCAGCTAATTCGACACTTTGAGAAATTTGCTCGCGCGAAAGTTGGGCAATCTGGCGTGCCATCCATTTCATATCAGCATAAGTCACATGATCAAAACCACTATTGGTTTGAAAACTGCGATAGTTGATGCCAATTTCTCCAGCGCTGTTTTTTGAAATGATGTCCCAGGGGAATTCACCTGGCTTCTCTGATATCCAACGTCCAAAGCTAAGTCCCATATCGTGCTGCATATGGAAAATTTCAAATGAGCCATCGGCTTTTGGCTTCATGACCATTTTGTTATTTTCAGATTCTTTAATGTCAGTATTTCCGATCCACATATTAAACAAAAGAATCCCGCGGGCCTCACGTAGACCGCGTTTCCCTAATTTTCCCCAGGCCCAAGGGCCCGCTCGTAGAATTTCTTCCGGTTTTGTTTCAATGATAGTTTCGGTGAAGACAACATAGTCTTCGCCCTTATCAGTCTTGCCATGCTCTTTGATATATTTATCAAGGTCATAGTTTTGGAAATATGAGTTCCACTCTTTTTTGACATCACGGAACTTAACTTTCTTAGGCAGGATCATTTTAAAATCACGAGCATAGCGAGACATGTCGATGTTGTAGCCTAATGTCGCCATCAAGAGGCCTGCCGTGATTTCGGAGTGAACTTCGGCGCCAACTTTTATTTTGAAAGTTTGTTTTTTTCCATTTACAACGGCAACGACATCAATTTTCGGCTTGGTTTGTGTCTTGCGAACTTTTTTGTATTCAGCGACGCCTTCAGGGAAATTGATAGCAATGTCTTCATAAAGTCTGAGTTTGCCTTGTGAGACATCCTTAACACTTACATCTTTAATCTCTCGCTTCGTCCAAAAGCTGGTTTCATTGGCGGGATCCAATTGGGAGATATCCACACCCTCAGTTTTAAGTTGATCGAGCTCTTGAGGTGTAAAATAGAGACCACTCACTTGATCAAAGAGATTGGAAGCTTCTGATCCGGGTGGGGTTTGTTTTTTAATTTTCCAACGTTTAAGAATGTTTGGAATGTAGTTAAGACCGATTTCGACAATGGGCCTTACTCCCTCAACCAAAGTTGAGTATTCCATTTCCAAGATGCGAGATGCAATTAACTGCGCCTCTGTCATACTGGCCGAAGTCCGTATCAGCTTGAGGTCATTTAAAATAAGATCATAAAGCCGAATGAGTTCTTCGTTGGCCAATTCTTCTTCGAGTTTTTCGGGTTTCTTTCTCTCGCGCAAAAGATGGTTGCGGCTGATGAGTGTCACGATCTCATGACGGCGTTTTTGAATTTTTTCTTCAAAGATTGTTATCTTGGTTTCAGCAAGTCCCGGACCTTCAAAGAAAGTCTCTTGGATGCTGCTCGTGAGCTGAGAATCAAAGGGCAGCTCCTGGAGGGCCCAAGCGGGCACACAGGTGAGAAGGAGTACAAGAAAGAATGCTCTTTTCAAGACTTAACCTCGTTGAATAAAGAGCTGAACTCTACCTTGATTCGGTATTTACAAATCAGGACGTGAAAGAATTTCAAAGGTTCTAAGAGGGGTCAAAAACTGTGTCAGAATCACTACATACAAATTCAGTGAGGTTTATATGAAAAACTTTCTTCTTGCGACAGGCCTAATATTGGCCAGTTCGGTGAGCATGGCCGGAGAAATGTGCACCGTTCAGGGCCACGCAGCGATTCTTTCAACTACTGGAACAGTGCTAAATACTGTGCGGATCACTTCGGCCAAGTTCAAAAAAAGAACCAAAAATTGGCAGGATTGTTATCAAATGGCGATCGATAAAGCTCGCGATTCTAAAACGAGCCTTTTGTTAGAAGTTACACGTCCGTTCCTTGGAACAGTGACCACTGAGGCGCCTGTTTACTTCAGTTGGAGCTATGATGACTCGCTTATGTTTGACTCAAGTGGTGAGGTGACGAGCTTTACCGATCAATATGCTGAACAACCTGAAAAAGGTCAGCAGTGCTACCGCGCCGACGGTTCAGTTTACTAAATTCATTTTCTCCCCTGGTTTCGACTAGGGGAGAGTCACTTTTTTGACATTTTCCCTCTGTCGCTTAGAAGTTTAAGGCTCCCTCTGGGAGAAGGGTTGGGCTTTGTGTAGCCTAGTGGGCATGGCCTACAAATACATGTCATTTTTCTCAGGAGCTTTAGGTCTCGATTTAGGTCTGGAAGAAGCAGGCCTTGAGGCCGTGAGTTTTAATGAAGTAGAAAAAGTTTTTTGCCAAACAATTCGGCTCAATCGCCCTCAGGTGAAATTATACGAGTCTGATATTCGCGAACTAACAGCTAAACAATTACTGAAAGATCATAAGCTCAAAAAAGGCGAGCTATTTGCCGTTGTCGGGGGGCCTCCCTGTCAGGCCTTCTCAACGGCCGGCAAAAGAAATTCCTTGAACGATGATCGAGGAAATGTCTTCATTCATTTTATCGATCTGATTGAAGGTCTGCAGCCCAAGTATGCGGTGATTGAAAATGTTCGCGGATTATTGTCGGCCGCTCTCAAGCATCGTCCTCATGAACAAAGAGGGAACGGCTTTCCACCGTTGAGTCGAGATGAACTTCCAGGTGGGGCCTTGAAGTTTATTATCAATAAACTCAATAAGGCGGGATATCGCGTTTCATTCACACTTTATAATGCGGCCAATTTTGGGGTTCCTCAGATTCGTGAGCGGATTGTCATGCTCGCTAGTCGAGACGGACTTGATATTCCCTTGTTAAGAGCGACACATGCCAAAGAGCCGGGCGTTGGAAAAAAACGTTGGAGAACGGTGGAAGATGCCATTGGTTCAATCAAAAAGACCACGGTTCAGACTCATGTGAATTTTCCTGAAAAGCGTTTAAAGTTTTTTAAGATGCTAGGCCCTGGTCAGAATTGGCGCAGTCTTCCTGAAAAGCACAAAGAGGCGGCGATGGGGAAGAGTCTTCATTCAGGAGGAGGGCGCACTGGTTTTTATCGTCGCCTTGCTTGGGATAATCCTTCACCCACCCTGGTAACGTCTCCTACTATGCCGGCGACTGATCTCTGTCACCCGGAGCTTGATCGCCCACTTTCAGTTGAAGAATATGCCGCCATTCAAACTTTCCCGAAATCTTTTAGGTTTGCGGGTAAAGTTTTGCAGCAGTACAAGCAAATTGGGAATGCAGTTCCCTGTGAGCTGGGTCGAGCCATTGGTAATCACTTAATACAATTTGATCAAGGTTTGATTTCTTTCTCGCAAACAGATGAAATTCATTCTCGTTACCGTAACACCGATCACCATAGCTGGGAGAATGCTCATGGATAATTGGTTTAAACTTTTTGTCCTATGGATCGTAAGTGTTGGCGCGACAACGGGAAGTTTGTTTTTTAGCGAAGTGATGCTGCTGCCACCCTGTCTTTTGTGCTGGTATCAACGTATTGCGATGTATCCGTTAGTTTTGCTCTTTGGACTCGCTCTCTTTCCACTTGATATGAAAGTTATTCGTTATGCTCTGCCGTTGACCTTGATCGGATGGGGAATTGCTGTTTATCACAATCTGCTTTACTACAAGCTTATTCCAGAACATATGGCCCCTTGCACTCAGGGAATTTCATGCACTACGGTTCAGCTGGAGTGGCTTGGTTTTATCACCATTCCCTTACTCTCACTGGTCGCCTTTACTATTATTCTTAGCGGTCTCATTCATTTAAGGAAGTCTTATGAAGTTTAATCGCGCATTCCTCGTTGTAGGAGTTGTGGCCTTAGCGGTAGCAGGTTTTTTCTTTGGTAAGCGCTTTCTTGAAAATAGAGAAGTCGCTCGAGTGAGTGAAATTACTAAAACCTCCTCTGATATTCTTATTCGCAGAACGGCCGCTCGCCTTGGACGTGAAGGTGCGCCAGTCACTGTTGTTGAATTTTTTGATCCAGAATGTGAGAGTTGCCGCGCCTTTCATCCTATGACAAAAATGCTTTTGGAGGAATTTCAAGGTAAGGTGCTTTTTGTTTTTAGATACGCACCTTTTCATCCCAACTCACGCTTTGCTATTCAAATTTTAGAAGCGGCCCGCAAGCAAAATCGCTATTGGGAAACGCTTGATACGCTCTATCAGTATCAGCCACAGTGGGGCGATCATCACAATCCACGGCCAGAGCTAATTTGGAATTATATTTCTAAACTTGATCTAGATATTGAAAAACTAAAAGCAGAGATGAACTCACCTGAGATTGAAGAGATTATCAAACAAGATACGCAAGAAGGTCAGACTTTAGGTGTTCGCATGACGCCTTCGTTTTTTGTAAACGGAGTGCCTCTCACGACATTTGGTTATGAACCCCTTCGCCAGTTAATTATTCAAGCGCTCTCGCAACAAGTTCAGTAGGAACATATGGAAATATTATTTTTTTTAGCGGGTGTTTTTGTTGGTTCAGGTATTCTGTTTTACCTGTTAAGAACGAAGACGAGCGAGGTTGAGAGGTTACAGGGACAAATCCTTTTCCTTTCAACTGAGAACGCCACTTTAAAAGAATCGCAGCGATCATCTGACGAAAAAATACGGGATCTCAAAGAAATGAAAGACCGTATGGGAAAGGAGTTTGAAGGACTCGCCAATAAAATTTTTCATGAGAAGATGGTCTATATACAAAAAGATAATTTGCGCATGCTTGATCCTTTTAAGGAAAAGCTCAACGAGTTTCAGCTTAAGGTCACACAGTATCGTGAAGACGAAATGAAAGAAGCAACCACCCTTAAAACTGAAATTGCGCATATCCTAAAGCTCAATCAAAAACTAAGTTCGGATGCAGAAAACCTCACGCGAGCTCTTCGTGGTGATACTAAGATGCAAGGCAATTGGGGTGAGTTGATCCTTGAGAAAGTTCTTGAGGCCTCAGGACTTAGGGCCGGAGAAGAATATGTTCTGCAGGGTAGTGATATGCAGCTCAAAGATGGTGAAGGCAATAGTTCGCGCCCCGATGTCATCATTCATCTTCCAGAAGGCAAACACATTATCATCGATTCAAAAGTGAGTCTGGTGAGTTATGAGCGCTATATTTCTTCAACGGATGATGCCGAGCAAGTAGTGGCGCTTAAAGATTTTACGACTTCCTTGAAGCGCCATGTGAGTGGTCTTTCAGATAAGAAGTATCATCTTTTAGAAAAACTCCTCACTCCGGATTTTGTATTATTGTTTGTGCCGGTTGAAGGAGCTTTTGCCACTGCTCTACAAACGGACGCGGACATATTTAATTATGGCTGGGATCGTAAAATTATCATCGTTTCACCCACCACTCTGATGGTGACTCTCAGAACAATTGAATCAATTTGGCGACAAGAGAAACAAAATAAAAACGCCTTCGAAATCGCCCGCCAAGCAGGTGAACTCTATGACAAATTTGTCGGATTTGTGGGTGATATGGAGAAGGTCAAAGGCTCCATGGATGTCACGCAAAAGCACTATGACGAAGCCTTCTCAAAACTCAATACCGGTCGAGGAAATATTGTTTCGCGTTTAGAAAAACTGAAAGAGCTAGGTGCAAAAGCGACCAAGCAGATTGAATTGGATCACTGAGAGAATTGATTTGCACATGAATGGAAATAAATGAGCCTCTACGGATAGAGGCTCACCATTAAAAGGCTAAATTCGTTTAATCCAAGCGTTAATTTTTTCTTCTAACACACTCATCGGCACAGCTCCGTCTTTTAAGACTTCGTCGTGGAAGGCGCGGATATCAAATTTTGCACCCAAGGCAGCTTTCGCTTTCTCGCGGAGTTCAAGAATTTTCAGCATACCGATTTTGTAGGCGGTCGCCTGTCCTGGCATCACGATATAGCGCTCGATTGCACGCACGTTCTCTGTGTGAGGGCTTGAGGTATTGTCATCGAGCCATTTGATGGCCTCTGCGCGGGTCCAGCCCTTAGTGTGAACGGCGGTATCAACTACGAGACGAGCGGCACGCCATAGCTCCATCGCAAGACGGCCAAAGTCTGAGTAGGGATCAGTGTAGAAGCCGTAGTCTTT
>JBKHVI010000016.1:0-50289 GCA_046570105.1 Bacteriovoracia bacterium | reverse complement strand
CTATAATGCCATTTTTGATGGTGTGGCAGCCGGTTATAACTTCAAAGATTTTATGCCTTCGAATCAATCATTCATAACAAGAGTTTTCTATACTCCCTTTATCTCACTTAATGATACAGACCGTGCGACAGCTCTTAATGATGCTACGACAGGAGATCGAGTCACTTCACGCTCAGATCAAATTGCTATTTTGAATGAATGGGAAATAAGCAAACTCAAATGGACTGAGCGTTTATCAGTATATTCCATGCTCTGGTACTACGATGATTATTACGACAGTGAATACCAAGACGCTGACAGACCTGGTATTGAATACTTTCGTGCGTTTAATCACACTTTTTATCTAGGGCTAGAAAGAATTGCTCAAACCGGTCTCAACTTATCTTTAAGTCATTTGCATGTTCAACAAGAGATGAGTGGTGAGGCCCCTGATACTTTTGATGCTTACTTAACAAGTTTGAGTTATCAGTTTGAGAAAGGTCAAATTCTCGGAGCAGAATTGATTCATACGGGTCGCGCTTATTATTTAGACGATAGAGCCTATTTGCATTTTAATGATTTCTACATTCGCTCACGAAACTCTGGGCAACATATCTTTTTTACGATGCCGTTTAAGTACGCTCAAATTATTCGTGTAGGCCTTTACAATTATACTGCTAAGTCTGATTCATTCAATTTTGAAGATAATCGCGAAACAGTGAATAACTATTATCTCTCTTATAGGATTGATTTTTAAACACGGCCTTTAAGGCTAAGTAAGGCCTTAATCGCATCACTAATATCATCCGTAATGAAATTGTTATTTGCTTGGGCTAGTATTATGTCGATTTGTTTGATCATGCTTTGGAGTTGTGTTTTTCCAAAAATACTTACTCCATATTTATTTAAATTAACGGCTTCAGATAAATGATCATAATGCCCTGTTAAGAAGATAAAAGGACAGAAAACCTTTTGGGCGCGTGCTTTTTCAAAGAAAGCCGTTCCACTCATTTGCGGCATCGAAAGATCACAGATAATTAAATCAAATGTCGTAGATTGAGTTTTCTCAAGCGCTAGTTTTCCGTTGAGTGCGACTTCAATCTGTCGATCATCTTTGGCAATAATAGTTGAGAGGATTTCAGTGAGTTCAACCTCATCATCAACAATAAGAATTTTAAACGGGGAGTTCACGTATTTTTCGCGCCTGGTATCGGTTATGGAGCACTTGTTCAATTGTATACCAAAGAAGCCCTACCCAAATATAAATAAAACCCTGCCAACGACTGGCGGGCATAGGCTCGTGGAAAATCGCCCAGCCGCAGATAAATTTGAGAGTGGGAGAGAGGTATTGGATAAAGCCTAGTGTTTGTAGAGGAAGTCTGCGAGCGGCATAGGCAAAGAGAACCAAGGGGAGACAAGTAATGACGCCAGAGAGCATGAGGCCAAAGGTTTTGAGTGCTCCTAGTGCCTCAATGTCTTGAGCGACTGAGCCACCCAGTTGGGAGTACCAAATGAGAAAGGGTAGAAAAACAACTGCGGTTTCATAGGTGAGTCCTTCCAAGGGACCCACATGCGTGAGTTTACGAATCACTCCATAAGATCCCCAAGTCAGTGAGAGAGACAGCGCCATCCAAGGAAAAGCATCAAGGCCCGCTGTCATTCCAATCCAAACAACACCAAGAACCGCCAATATCACCGCTGGGATTTGGGTGAGCCTCAAACGCTCTTTTAAAAAGAGCCAACCAAATAAGATATTTAAAAGTGGGTTCAGGAAATAACCCATGCTGGCTTCTAAAATATGGCCGCTGGTCACCGCCACCATATAAAGCAGCCAGTTGGATGATATAAGCACTGCCGATAAGAGTAGCCACCAACGTCGATTGTCTTTAAAGATCGCCAGCAAACTTTTAGTTCTGTTCACTAACGGGATGATGATCGCGAGTGTGATTAAACTCCAAAACAATCGATGCATGAACAGACGATCGCCAGTGAGTTCGGGAAAGAGTTTCCAGTAAATGGGAAATAGTCCCCAGCAAGCAAAGGCCAAGATACCGGCAAAAAGCGCCCGAGTGAATTCAGACATTAGTTAACTCCGGCCTCACGAGCAATTCGTCGAGCGAATACCCAAGCAAGAAACGTCACAATGACAGTCAATATACCCAGTAGTCCAAAGTTTTCTAATCTACCGTTGCTGCCTTCATAGATAACCACGCCAGCAAAGAGTGAGGCTGCTCCAGAAGCCAGTTGGCGGAAAGCATTCTCAAGACCCATGAATGTTCCGCGCTTCTTAGGTTCAACCACCAGTGATAGCAAAGTCATAGCAGGAATGAATCGCCCCGATCCTGTCATCATAAAGAGTGATGAGACACAAAGGGTGAGTACCAATGGAGTCACTCCAAGGTGAGTTATCAAAAGAATAGGAATAAAGGAAATTCCACCCACCCAAGTAAACATACGAAAGCACCCCAGACGATCGCATAAGCGTCCAATCCAGCGCGCGGAGAAAACGGTGGCGGCTCCACCAACGAGATAAATGTATTTAAGATCTGATTCAGCGAGACCTACGTTTCTCACCATGGAAGGAGAGATAAAAGGCACGATCATAAAAATGCCGAATGCCAACAGGGAGGTTAGTAAAAAACCTTCAATATGTTTTCTCTCTGTCGCAATCGCGGCAAATTGGCGAAGCGTATCCATCGCAGGTCGTGGTTCAGTGCGATTGTTGACCTTGGGAATGATAAGGGCCGCTAGCCACCAAATCAAAAGACCAATCACGACAATGAAGAGAAATGGGGCATGCCAATCAAACCATTCAGCGAGGGCAAGACCTATCGGAACTCCGATAACGCTTGAAACAGAGAATGCTGACATGATCACACCGTTTGCAGTACCACGTCTTTGAGGAGGAATAATGTCTGGCACGAGTGCAAACACCACCGCGTTTAAGACGCCACCAAAGGCACCAGCAAATATTCTTGCCGCCAAGAGCATTTCAAAATTTGGAGCGAGAGCACAAAGCAGAGTTCCGACGAGGAAACCAGCAAAACAAACTTGCAACATACGTTTGCGCTCAAAGCGATCGGCCACAATCGAAGCTAAGAAATTGGCGATACCTGCGGCAAAAGTATAGCTCGATACCAACATACCAAATTGCGAAGGTGATACTTGGAACGTACGCATGAGCATCGGTCCTAGCGGCATCAAAATAACGAAGTCGAGAATGTGGACGAATTGAATCGCACCTAAAATATAGATGATGAGATTTTCTTTCTTTAGAGCGTCTTGCTCTAGAGTTGTGGTGTTCATTTAATCCTTCAGGCCCACCACGTCGGTAAGCTTCGAGCTAGTGTCATCAGTCGTCTCAAGAGCAGCGACCGTGTGGACGCAATGGTCAATCATGCTGACAGCAGCCGGACGGAAATTTCCAGAATCTTTGACTCCACCAAATGGCAGACGTGCAGTAGCTCCTACCGTTGAGCGATTGAGATTAATAAGGCCGGCATCAAGATCACGTAAACAATGCTGGAAGATACTTTGATCGCGTGTGAAGACTGACGCGGCCAGGCCGTACTCAGTACAGTTGGCATGGGCGATGGCCTCATCAATATCGTCATAAGGCATAAAGCAGGCATTGGGTCCAAAGATTTCTTCTTGAACGAATTTACCCCTGAGATCGACTTTCTCTAAGAAATGCAGAGAAGGCGAAACATAATGTCCCTGCCACTTCATTTCTAGTTTACGAGGAGCGATCAATTCTTCTGCACCTTCTTTAAGGCCTTGCGCGCAGAAGTCTAAGTATAATTTTTCGGCTTGTGCATCAATCACCGGGCCCATGAAAGCAGGTTTTTCTGATAGCACGGGATGATCGACGCGAATACGTTCTGCGACTTTTTTAAATTCATCGATAAATTGATTAGCGATTTTACGATGAACAAGAATCATCGAGGTTGAAGTACAACGCTGACCCGAAGTGAGATAGCAGGCACGCAGTAATTCTGGCAGAGCATGAGGAATGTGAGCATCGTGATGAACAATCGTGGAGTTCTTGCCACCGAGTTCAAGGGCGACCATTTTTTTCAAATCTTGGTGTGTGTTTTTTAGAATCATTTTCCCAACAGCACGCGAGCCGGTGAAAAAGACAGCGCGCACACGTGGGTCAGCGGTAAGTTTTCCTGCGGTGACTCCAGTGCCGTTAATGAAATTGATGACACCCTTAGGGAACCCTGCTTCCACAAAGGCTTCCATCATGAGTTCAGCACTGCCAATAGTTTTTTCTGAAGGCTTAAAGATCACGCTATTGCCGGCAGTCAGAGCGGCCAAGATTTGACCGTTGGCCAAGTGACAGGGGAAATTGAAAGGGCCAATAACAAATGACGGACCAATCGGTTTCATCACGGTGTGACCATCAATCTTAGGCATGACTTCTTTAATCGTTTTGGTTTCGATGCGCTTCCATGAATCGGCCAGCGTTACATCAACTTTACTCACAAGTGCAGCGGCTTCTGTTTTGGCTTCCCAAAGTGGTTTTCCGACTTCCCAAGCAAGACGTTCCGCAATTTGATCGCCACGTTTTTTGACAGCTTCTTGATAGCGGCGAATATAAACCGAGCGCTCTTCAAAAGAGAGTTTGCGCCAAGTCTCAAAACCTTTGATGGCCGACTCCACAACAGCGTCAGTGTGGGCATGCCAAACTTGGGCCTCCCAGAGAGTCACGGATAAATCGGCAGGACTTTGTTTTTTTAGGGTTTCATTGGGGGGAGTTGTAGGCGAATGCCACTGTCCGTCAAAAAAATCACCCTTGAGTTTCATAAACATAAACCACTCCATTGGAATGAGGAGAATCATACTCCTGTTGCTATGGAAGTTCTAAGGATTCCGCGGTAACTTAGGCGAGATAATTAAGGAGTGCTTTATGGCGAAAAACCTACCTGCTTTGTTGGACAAAATGTGGACTGACTATGTGGCGATTAACCCTCTGGCACAAAAGGTCTATGACCTATTTATTGCCCGTGGGGATAAGGTCTTGAATGATCATATTGCGCTTCGCACATTCAATCACCCACGTTTAACCGTGGATGTAATCGCGGCCCCTTTTGTTGCTTCAGGCTATGTCTATGGCGGGGATTATCACTTCACCGATAAAAAGCTTTACGCCAAACATTATGAACATCCGGATAAAAATCTCCCTAAGATTTTTATCTCTGAGCTCAAACTGCAAGATTTTTCACCCGAGCTGCAAAACACAGTGAATGCTTTGGTTGAGCAGATTCCTGCCGACATGGAGCACACTTTTGATTTCTCTTCGATCGGTCGTCCATGGAAAGTTACCAAAGCGACTTATGAAAAGCTGATGAAAGAATCAGACTACGCCGCCTGGGTGGCAGCTTTTGGTTACCGTCCGAATCACTTCACCGTATTTATTAATGCACTTAAGAGTTTTAAAGATATTCAATCACTGAATATTTTCTTGAAAGATCAGGGTGTAAAATTAAATTCAAGTGGTGGTGAAATTAAGGGAACACCAGAAGTGTTTCTGGAGCAGTCATCGACTCTCGCAAATAATATCGAAGTAAAATTTGATGATGGCGCAATGACTATTCCGGCCTGCTATTATGAGTTTGCTCGTCGTTATCCATTGAAGAGTGGTGAACTCTATCAAGGTTTTGTAGCGGCAAGCGCTGACAAGATTTTTGAATCAACTTCAAAAGGTCAGTAGTTACACATTAATCTCATCCCCTTGATCGGGGATGAGAATTTCCATCTCTGGCCATTTCTCTTTGATTTTGTCCGCCAGTGCTCGTCTGGGGCCGTCTTCACCGTGATTCAAAATAATTCTCTTAGGTGGTACTGGCATCTGTGCGACCCAGCGAAGTGAGTCTTCGTAATCAGCATGAGCGGAGAAGTGATCTACTTTAAAAATTTCAGCGGCCACATTAATGCGCTCGTGATGAATACGGAATTCTTTTTCGCCACTCAAAAGCACGCGTCCTTTCGTTCCTTCCGCTTGATAGCCTACAAACAGAACTCCATTTTTGGGATCAGGCAGACGATTCTTCAGATGATGCATGACTCGACCGCCAGTCACCATGCCAGACGCCGAGATCACGATATGAGGGCGATTGATCTCTTGAAGCGCAATTGATTCTTCAAAACTTTCAGTGCACTTAAACATGTCAGTATCGATGGGACCTTGCACTCCACCCGGGGCCGGCTGCCAAGCGAGCTCATCAGGGAATTTCAAATGGGCCTTAGTCGCGGAACGGGCCATCGGGCTATCAACATAAACAGGAATCTCTTTATCAATCATGTTCTCACGTTGCAGCTCAGCTATCGCCTGCAACACATCTTGCGTCCGCCCAACAGCGAAGGCCGGTATGACCAGTACACCATTTCGGCGCATCACTTTGTTGATAATTTCTGCTAACTCTTGATTGGGATTGCCGTGAGGTAAAAGGCGATCTCCGTAAGTGGATTCAAGCATAAGAGTTTCAGCTTGAGGCGGAGAGACGGGAGGCTTAATGAGGCGTGAGCGTCCGTTACCAAGATCACCACTAAAGACGATGGTCTTAGCGCCCTCAGCAGCGGGGTAGGAGAGTTGTACGAAGCGTGCACCCAAAATATGGCCTGCTCTAAAAAAACGGAATTGGATATTTTTGAACGGTGAGAACCATTCTTCATCATCTACCACTTCAAAAAGCTTGATCGCCGCTTCAGCATCTTTAATTGTGTAAAGAGGTTCGGCCGGTTTGTGATTTGAGTATCCTGTGCGATTGGCATGACCTGCATCTTCCTCTTGAAGTTTGGCGGCATCTAAAAGCATGAACTTTCCCAGTGCTGCTGTTGCTTTAGAGCACCAGATGGGCTTGTTGTATCCTTCTCGAACAAGTCTAGGTAGGAGGCCCGAATGATCAATATGCGCATGGGTGAGAATAACACCATCAAGAGTAGAAGATTTAAAAGGTGTCACCCAGTTGCGTAGTCGCAAATCTTTGGGGCCTTGAAAAAGCCCGGCATCGATTAAAAACTTTTTACCAGAAGTTTCGCAAAGAGTACGTGAACCAGTGACGGTACCAGCAGCACCAAAAAATGATAATTTCATAGCTGGATTTTAGCTCTTACGGCGTAGGAATGGAAAGCTTTACAGCACCGGTTTGGGCTTCTTGAATTGAGCGGCCACACTCAGGTGATTTACGCAGGGCCTTGACGGTTCTAACGCACAGATTGAATACGGGCTCATCAGCAGCATTAAAATCGTCAGCTAAGTTTTCGACGAAATCTATCGAAACAGCGTCAGTGCAGGGAAGAGATTGTTTAGCTTCTGAGCGCCATTTTTTGGCTTCTTTTTTTAAGGCTTCAGTTAATGTGACCTTATCAGAGGAATCCAGCATCAGAGCATCTTTGGCACGTGCTTCCCATCCCATCACATTGACTTCTGATTCGCGGATAGATTTGAGACGGGCCTGACGGCGAGCTTTGAATCCATCATTGAGGGCCTTATCAACACTGTCACACTTTTGCAGTGCTGCTGCAGAATCAAATTGCCCTTCGCGACCTGCAATCTGGCTAAGAGATTCACCAATTTTGAGTAAACCAAGTTTGGTCTCAGCTTGACGATATTCCCGGTCGGGGAATTCTGCGGCCATAGCGAATGATGAGCTCAGCATTATGAGGACGAGAAAGCGCATGCTTTTCTCCTATTCGTCCGCTGCTACTTTGCAAGCGGCCGGGAGTTCAGAGTACAACTCCTTCCAGTATCTCATGGTTACAGAGCAGAATGCTTCGGGAGTCACGTTTTTTAATGATTCCAACCTAAAGCGAGGTATGTCATTGGATTTTCTAGTCCCAGTTGGATCCTGCCTAAATATATTAAGGCAGCCCGGTGCCAAACGAGAGAGGCGGCCAAAGGCTTCTAGACGGAAAAACCGCAATCTTTCATTCGCATAAGCTCTGGCCCGATCAGGGGGCATTAGGATCTTTTCGTCTTTTCCATAGGTCTGGGGTTGGCGCCAACGAAAGCCATTATTCTTCAAATCACTGAGTGTCGCCTGAGCTTCTGTGCGAATGGCATCAAGAGTAGGAGCAAATTCTTCGACTCCCACGCAGTTGATTTTGTCGTCTTGAAGAGCACTAGGAATGGAGAGTTCTTTGGCTTCTAGAAATTCGATGAGTGACGTTTCCGCTTTAGCGTGAAAATACTGACCCATCAATTGGTCTGAATCTGCAAATGAAGAAGTGATAAGGAAAATCCAAAGTATCATTTTTTCTTCTTCTTTTTGGCCACCGGCTTGTCGACTTTCATAACGTTCGTTTGGGCGCGCTTCTTTTTGTCTTTGGGACGGAAAGTGGAGAAGCGGATTTTATCACCAAGACGTAACTTGAGAGCGGCCGCTGTGACACTCGAAATTTTAAGTCCGCCGGTTTTGAGTTTCACCACACCACCTAATGTGGCACGAAACTTTGTTCCTGTGCGTGAGATGATAAAGGTCTCTGAGCGAAATGATTTATCGGCGATCTCTTTAATCTCGCCCACGATACTATCTTTTACGGTTCTCACTTTATCGATTTCAGCAATAACCACCGGGCCTGGTTCAAAGAGACCAACAAGGCCTGCGAATTTAAAGCCTTCTTGCTCTAGGATGCGTTTCGCTGGTTCGGTATTCGGATGAACTTTTCCGATAACAAACTGAGCTTCTTCCGGGAGAAGATTGGCGATGATGGGATGCTTGGGCATCAGCTCTTCGACAAATTTTTTGTTTTCGAAATACATCGAGTCGGCTTCAGGGAAATCAATCTTAAAGCACTTCGCTCCGACGGCATCCCAGAATGGAGAGTGCCCCGAATCGTTGACCATGCCTCGCATTTCTGCGATCACTTCATTTTCAAAATGCTTGCGATTCTCTGCCATAAACAAGAAGCGGGAGAGTGAAAGAAAACGGCCGTTTTGAGCATTTCTAAATTTTGGATGAAGATAGAGTGAGCAAATCTCAGCAGGCCCATTGTGCACATAATGAAAGTGTAGAGTAACGATGTCGTTTTTTACGCCAACAAGTTTACTTTCGTGGTGATGGGTTTCCATTCGATAGAAATAGTAAGGTTCAAAGCCACCAATCTTAGAAATGATTCCGCAAACTCCGACAATTTTACCGGTGAAGAGTTCTTCCATCACAAAGAGATAGTCTTCGCCTTTAGGGCGACCATCACGTTGTGTGAAACTGCGCTCCGAATGAATAATACGTTTTCTCAAAACCTCGGGGTCTTTTGGAAGCGTAGTAAGACCATGGCCTGAGTCTTCGAGAAGCTCCATCAGGCGATCAAGGTCTTTTTGTTCAATCGGACGAATGATAAACAAGGGCTACTCCATCTCAACGAGAGTTTTTTCGATCAGGGCGCAGACATTATCAATATCTTCCATCGTCACAGCGACAATCGGCATCAAGAAGCGCACACGTGTTGATGTTCCACCGCCCGCCATGAAAGAGAGAACGCCATTTTCAAAAAGTTTGAAAGTAAATTGTTTAGACTTCTCTTCGATGCCACCGAAGACTGTCATTGCCACCATGGCACCGATTCCCCAAGGTCCGTTTAATTTAGTAGGGTGCTTGGCTGCAATTTTTTCGAGATTTGTTTTAAAGCGCTGATGACATTTTTCGATTTTGCCTTCTTTGCCCAAATAATCTCCATTCACAACTTCAGAAATGATTTTTAAGCTGGCCGAAATTTGGCTTGAGGCACCAGTGAAGGTTTGCGACATGAGACCTGGTTTTGGCTTGTGGTCATCTGTGAACAGTGTGGCACACACTTGTGAGTTTTTACCGATGCTCACAACATCGACATGTTTATCAAGTTTGAAATGTTGAAAAGCAAATAGTTCATGTGTGCGCATGAAGGTTTGTACTTCATCAACGAAAACCGAAATATTATTGTCTTTGCAGACTTGTATGAGCGCCTCGAAGAATTCTGTGTTCCCAACCCACGAGCCGTTTTCACCTTGAATCATTTCCATGATGAAGCCAGCGTATTGACCAGGGTAGCGTGTCAGATGCTTTTTCATTGCATTGACTGAAACTTCGATTGAGCCTTTATGGTCTGACTCGCAATAGAAAGGAATGTAATCAACGTCGATAGTTTTCGGAAGGCCTGCACGATAGGCGGCCTTATCAGTCACCCACGCCATCCCCAGTGTTCTTCCTGAGAAACATTTCTCAAATGAGAAGAAGCGCTGAGCTCCTGCGCGTTTTTGATAAATCATTTTGAAGGCGTTTTCATTCGCCATGGCGCCTGAGGTAGTCAGGAAAACATTTTTAACAGCAGCGCCGTTTTTACATGCTTGTGTTGAAATCAAATCAACTAAGCGAGCTGAGTCGGTATTTTGTTGGAGATGTCCATTCATTACCGTGTTGCTGATTGAGCCTTCAATTTGCGCTTCAATCACATCAGCATTTGAGTGGCCCATATAATGGACACCAATACCTGTAATGAAATCGTATTTCACTGAACCATCAGCAAGTTCAACCAGAGCACCATTACCAATTCCTGAACCGAGGTATTGATAAAAAAGCGGACCGCCACGTTGTTCACCAAATTTTTTGAGCGTTGCTTGGTATTCTTCTTTGAGTGCTGGATCAGCTGGCTTCACTCCAGTGATTTTTTTCTGATGTTCTTTGACGGCATCACGAATAAGTTTTTTAGCTTCTTGGATACGCGGGTCTTGAAAGAAACCATGGGCGACGGTCTTCATGGGATTGCTCCTAAAACGAAAGGTATATAAACGACTTTTCGAGACTTTAAACCCGAGACTTGAGGCAGTCCATGAGAGAGGCAAAAAAATCTGTGAAGTGCTTTGCTCGGCTACTTGGAGTTATCGAAGTGAACAGATAATGTGTTGTGCAAATAGCGCCGTGCCGACGCCAGGATATTTGATTCCTGAGCGACTAAGGCAGCATCACAGATCACGCCAAATGATCCCATTAATCCACCATACTTCTCGGTTTCTCCAGAGGTTTTCAAAGAAAACTGCCTTGGGCTGGAACCTCTTTGACGATGAGCTTCAAAAGAAAGAATTTCTTTCCAGGGAATGATAATGGAGGCCTTACCTTCGCGCAGAGCAATGTGAAAAGCAGGTATTGTGAGCAGCTCGAGAGGAATCTCTAGGCCTTTCTCATTGAGAATAAATTTACGAGTGGGATGTTTGTTAACCAGTGCGCGCGCAGCGTTGAGAGGGGCCGTTTTCACCCAACAAATAATCGCCGCAAAAAAGAGAAAGCCTAAATTCATGCCGACAAACATATGTGTCAGTTGCTGAGGTCCCGCATCGTTAACGACTAATACTAAATCGAGCATGGCGAGAAAAAGTCCAATGGCGATAAAGAATTTTAAGACGGGAAAATTGAGGCGAGGGTGGGGGTGCGGGAGTTGTATTTCAATTTCATGAGATGAAACTTGCGCCACGGGTAAATGCGCCCGGGCCCGCATATCATAGGCGCCATAGGCAATGATCGCCCCAAATAGCGCAGTGATGCCTAGTCCAATCAGAGCGCCCGTCCACCATTGATTTGTGACGCTTGAAGCAAGAGCGATAATGAAAATCATCGTTAAGAAGGCGGCGACTAAAATAATGTATTTATAGACCTTTTTCATCTCAACTTCATCTGATGATGAATCATCATTTTTTGCAATCTTTTACAGCTACTAGACGCAGTGCTTTGCTTGATTGTCGATAGCAAGGCCTTGTGTTAGCTTTAATGACTTTCAACTTTATGAAATCGCTGGAGCACGCCATGCTTGTGAAGAAGACGCACGACCTTAAAAAAACAGACAAAAAAACTCTCGCCCACTGGTACCACCTTTTGACCTTGGGCCGTATGCTCGATGAGCGCGCACCCAACTATCTTAAGCAGGCCTTGGGTTGGTCTTATCATGCTCCTTACGCCGGTCACGATGCGATTCAATTAGCAATTGGGCAAGTTTTTGAGCGTAAGACCGATCATCTTTTCCCTTACTACCGTGACATGTTGACAGCACTATCTGCTGGACTATCAGCTGAAGAAATTATTTTGAATGGTTTATCTAAAGCGACTGATCTCGCTTCAGGTGGACGTCACATGTCGAATCACTTCGCCAAGCCTGAATGGAATATCCATAACGTTTCAAGTTGCACTGGTAACCATACTTTGCACGCAGTGGGCGTTGGCCGTGCGATGAAAACGTATAAGAGCAAAGGTGTCGCGTTTTCTTCACAAGGTGAATCATCAGTATCTGAAGGCTATTGTTACGAAGCGATCAATGGCGCTAGTCGTGAGAAACTTCCAGTGGTTTTTGTGTTCCAAGATAATGGTTATGGCATTTCAGTTCCAAAGTCTGACCAAACGGCCAATGAGATCGTCGCCGAAAACTTCCGTGGATTTAAAAATCTTCAGATCATCATTTGTGACGGTAAAGATGTTTTTGATTCGATGAACGCCATGATTGCTGCTCGTGAGCACGCCGCCAAACATCACGAACCAGTTATTGTTCATGCCATGTGTGTGCGTATTGGTAATCACTCAAACTCTGATAAACATGAGTGGTACCGTGATGAAAAAGAATTGGCGGAAGCTAAAGCACAAGATCCCTTGCCAAAATTCAAAGCGGACCTTTTAAAGTCGAAAATCTTCACTGAAAAAGAACTCACTAAGATTGAAGAAGCCGCAAAAGCAGAAATGCTCGACGCTCATACTAAAGCGATGAAAGCTCCGGCCCCAACACCAGAAAGTATTTTTGATTTTGTGGTGCCTGAAGCGCACGTTCCGCAAAAGTATGTTGATGGCACTCATAACGATAGCAGTGAGCCCATTAAGTTCATTGATGCTTTAAATGGAACTCTAAAAGCTGAATTCCGTCATAATCCTGATACCTATATTTGGGGCCAAGACGTCGCCAACAAAGAAAAGGGCGGTATCTTCAATGTTACCAAAGGCATGCAACAAGAGTTTGGTAAACACCGTGTCTTCAACGGACCGATTGCAGAAGATTTCATTCTTGGAACTGCTAACGGTATGGTGCGCTTTGATGAAAAAATTCGCGTTGTAGTTGAGGGAGCTGAGTTTGCTGACTACTTCTGGCCAGCGATGGAACAGATGGTAGAAACATCTCACGATTATTGGCGCTCAAATGGTGCATTCTCTCCGAACATCGTTGTTCGCTTGGCCTCAGGCGGCTATATCGGTGGTGGTCTTTATCACTCACAAAACATCGAAGGAACACTTACAACATTGCCTGGTATTCGCGTAGTTGTTCCGGCATTTGCTGACGATGCTGCTGGGCTTTTGAGAACTGCTATGCGTTCACGTGGTTGCACAGTTTATCTTGAACCTAAAACTCTCTATAATGCTAAGCACGCCATGACTTCTGTTCCAGAAGATTTCGAAGTACCCTTTGGAAAGGCCCGTCTACGTCGTGAAGGCAAACATCTCTCGATTATCACTTTTGGTAATACCGTTCATTTCTCATTGGAAGCCGCTGAAGAGCTTGCTAAGGAAGGAATTGAAGTAGAAGTGCTAGATCTTCGTTCACTTAATCCACTTGATTATGTTGCTATTAAAGCAACAGTCGCCAAAACTCATCGAGCGCTGATTGTTCATGAGGACAAGGTTTTTGGTGGATTCGGTGGTGAGCTGGTCGGTGTGATTAACGAGCATTGCTTTGAAGAGCTCGATGCTCCAGTCCGTCGAGTAGGCTCTCCGTTTGTCCCCGTCGGCTTCAACCGAATTTTGGAGCGTGCCACACTTCCTGATACACAGAAAGTTCTTAAGGCCGCTCGCGAGTTGGCGACTTACTAACTCAAGAACTCTAAGTTTCTAAAATAAGGGCACTTCGGTGCCCTTATTCGTTTTGATCGGAAGAATTTCCCACCTCGTGCGTATTGGCCTTCATCAATTAAACTAAAGAGGGTTTAAATGGGGAGTTTGGATGATCAAATATTTTGGTTTAGTCATATTACTGATTTCGTTTGGCACATCCGCGCAAACTTCTCCGGTGGCAACTCATCTTGAAGTCATGATGCAATCTCTCTTAGATGCGGGAAAACCAGCGGTCAATTGTGATGAGAAAAGTGATCAGGGTGAATGTTCCTTTGCTCAAGTCTGCAGCAAGCTTGCCACCAATCGTAATTCGCTCAGTGTTTATGAAAATGCGGCGGGAGAAAAACTTCCCAACATCGCTGCTCAACAAATTGCTAATCTCATTTTTCAATGTAGTGCCAGTAACGGTGTCTACGCGCCTAAGCCAGTAGAAAAACCGCAAATTGATCAACAAGCTTTTCAGCGTTGGCTGGTAGAGCAATCACCTCAAACCCAAGTTAATTATAACAAGATCATGCTTCACATGGCCGATTCGGCGATGCAAGGAGCTGGTATGGGTGGTGGAATGGGAGGCCTTGCCCCATTAGAGGATTTTGCGAAGGCGGAATACTACTCGAAAAGAATGCTGGCTTCCGTCGAGGCGCTCAAAATTGAACAGACTGATGAAGTGAAAGAGCTTGTTAAGCAATGGTCTGAATCACAGCAAAAGATGTTTGAGAGTATGTCGGCCTTTGGTAGTCCCTATAGCGGTGGTTACGGCGGAGGGATGGGAATGGGTATGGGCGCTATTGATTGGGAAAAAGTGCCTGCCCAATTACGAGAAGTTCTTGATGATCCATTTCAAACTCCAAGTGTGATTTTTGATCAAACTGCACGAGGGCAAAAAGCTCGTGAGAAATATGAAATCAAAGGTCGTCAAATTCAAGCGTTGGTTGAGCAAACCAGAGGGCATGTTAAAACAGTGCTCGAGAAACAGGCCGCCAAATATCCTGATAGAAAGGATAATCTCGAAGAACTTCAGAAGAGAGTGAGTACGGTTAAATTTGAATTAGTTTCATCTCAGCAAGAAGTGAATACGGTCTGTGTCACTCCGAATGCTTTTTACGATGGAATGTCTCACACCTTAAAAATTTGTCCGCAAATGATGGCGATGCCTGAAGCCCATTTACGCATGGTGATTGCCCATGAAATCGGGCATTCAATCGATCCTTGTGCGGCGGCGTGCCCCCTTCACCAATTGAAAAATGGCTCGATGACTCAATATAGTATTCTGGATTTACCGACACTCTATGGCAGTGATCATGAAAAAAATCCTCCCAAGGCCATGCCCATACCTTTTAAAGATAATCCCTATTCAGAAGTGCTGACATGTTTAGAAGGGAAAGATTCGGTGATGGCGCGCAAAGCTGATGGTGCGCAAATGAAGAAGTTACTTGAGAATCAAATTCGCCTTACTGAAGAAGCGGGTCAAGATGCTTCCGGCATTAAGCAGTTTTTGGCGGCAGTTCCTGAAATTGAAAAATATTATGGGGGCTGTTCAGTCCTCCCAGGGAATTCACGCCAACAGGAAGCATTCTCTGACTGGCTTGCGGCCGAAGCCCTGGTCGTTTCTAATATTCCAATTAATTTAACAGAAGTAGGTGGAATCTTTTTTGTAAGTGATTGTCCTGGGCTTGCGCCTGATATTTCGCCCGCGCTCATGCAGCAGCTACAACAATACAATTGTCTTCCACAACAAGATCCTCAAGCGGCATTTGCGCAAGTTTTGCCAGAGGCTTATCAGATCGGACAGACCTTTGGTCAACTCCAACAAATGGACGCTGGCTCACATCCACCCGCAGTTGATCGAATTCAGCGCCCTTCGTTTACAACCACAACTTAAAAATCGCTTAGGCTGTAAAGGCGAAGCTTTCATTGGAAAATACTGTGAACCTTAAATTTTTAGTGTTTGGTCTTTTGTGTTTTAGTGTGGAGGCCGCAAAGCCTCAGCAAATGAAGTTCCAACTTATGTCGGAAACAACAACTGGCACAAAAAAAATCTGGAAACTAGAACGGGATAAAGAAGGGCACAAGCTGAATGGGCTCATGCTCAAGCCAGAAAGAATTGTGAATAATCCTCAGGCCATTAAGGTTCTCGGCACTACCGTACGCATTCCGCTAAAGAATTGTTACGGGGGAACCTACCGGTACCAGGTATTTTCAAATGGTAAGAAGTCCCGTACCGAGCATGGGTGTTTGAGTTCAGAGCGTTTTTTAAGCTTAAAGAGCGCCTTCGATTCAATTGGCGGAACGCTTTAAATTCAGCAAGTTCCAAGTCTAAAGCAAAACTATCCAGTATGCATTTCTCGGCAGAAATAGCCGTTTTTTGTAAGCGTGCATGCAGTTTTTCCAGTTGGTATTCTGCTAGGGGGAGAGTTTTAGTGAATAAACTTGTCTATATCTTGTTTGCCATACTTTGGTCGGCCAATAGTTTTAGTTGTGGAGAAAGTTGTCGTGTCCTGCAAAAAGGGGACACCAGGCATGCCATTCGTTTACTGAGTCAACCATCTCTACAGGTGGGTGATGTCCCAACAGATTGTGGACAGGCTTCAAAAGAAGCTACTGATCCAGTGGATGAAGAGTCACAGAGATTAGCGAGTAAGAAATGGATTCATGGAGTGCCCAACTGCAATGCTCCAGGTGCCAAAGAACCTAAGTATGAAGTCTTGGAATTGAATCCAGGTTATTTCGTCATTCGCCAGAATAAATGCATAACTTTTGAAGCTCCGTTCATGTATCTCATGATAGGTGAAAACGGTGCCTTCTTACATGATACGGGCGCCAACCACAGTTCGGATGAATTTCCCATTCGAGAGTTGATTGATGGAATTCTTGCTAAAAAAGAAAAAGAGTTAGGCCGTCCGATTCACCTCACCGTTGGTCATGGACATTCCCATGGCGATCATACCGCCGGAGATCATCATTTTCGCGATCGTCCTAATACGACAGTTGTAGGACTTCGTCCGACTGATGTTGCCAAGGCCTATGGAATAAAAGATTGGCCTAACGATGTTGGCACTCTTGATTTAGGCGGTCGCAAGCTTTCTGTCATTGCGATACCTGGCCATGAGGCCAGTAGTGTCGCATTTTACGATCATGCGACAGGAGATCTTTTAACGGGCGATAGTCTTTATCCCGGCAACATCTTTTTATCTGGGGCCCAGTGGAAAACTTTTCGAGCCAGTGTTGCTCGTCTTAAAGAATTCTCTGGAAAAAATAAAGTACGCAACATCCTTGGCTCTCACATTGAAATGACCAGCACTCCAGGCAAGGATTATCCCTATGGTTCAACTTATCAACCTGAGGAGCACCAGCTCCCATTGTATCAGAGGCATCTAGATGAGCTCAATGAAGTCATGCAAGGCGATCCAAGATCTATTGTTCGCAACGACTTTACTATTCCTCTCTAGTCACGGTTACGGCCATGACTTAGTTCGAGATGTTGCTGTTAATGCAAATGCATTAACTCAGAGTACGCTTGTGCCTTCAACTGTCGAATGTGAAACGAAAAACGATATCACCTGTGATCGCGCAGAATTTGAAAGAGCGCAAGCAGGTTTTCATGGACAGCTCTTCTTTGGCACTGGCCCTTTTTATGTTTCTCATCTTCCTCTCTATTCACAGCCGCATAACTATCAAGCGATTTACGAAGTGGAATTTCCTGATTCAGAAAGTGGTCAAGAGCTTAAAAAGAGTTTTTTGGAAAATGTTAAAGGTGAACGCTATGGAACATTCGCTCCCGGGGTAAATCCTAAGGATGAAACCCAAGACTCACGTTCCTACAAAATCCCAGAGCTGACTTGTCATGCCAAGGCGACAGGAAATAAAGAATTATACGGTGCAGTCTATAGTGGTCACTTTGAGAGATATGATCAAAAACCTAAAAAACTAGGTTCGGCCAATTTTAAAATTAAGCGTGTTGTTTATTATAAAGAATTGAGTACGACTGATCCGGCAGCCCCAGCTCCTGCTGATCCGAAGCGCGATGATGATTATATTGTGTTTGGTGAAAAAGGAAATTACTTCGCAGCTAGAGTGATAGGCAGAAGACCCAGTGTCGATCATATCTTTCCTGTTACCGGATCTGACGCAACAAAATTCATGCAACAAAATATTGGCGATCTCAATCACGTCCGCTTCCAAACGAAACAAGATGGAAGCAAGCGTAGTTTCACTCTAAAAGACAAAAGCGTGAACGTGCCACTGCAAAATTATTATTTAGAAACCGGAGAGCTGCAATGAAGCTGCTAGTACTTGTAAGCATGCTATTGTCCCCTTACATCTGGGGGCAAGTGACGAATGGTTCTGGCAATCCGATTCTAAATGGAAGTGGTAACGAAGTACTGAATGGAAGTGGGCCGCAGACTCCAGTACCCAGTGTTACCACAGGTGGAATTGTGGGGGGCGCGGTAGGTGGGTTTAGTTCGTCGATTTCAAAAGATGAAGTTGAGCCTGAAGAAGAAGATATCGATTTAGCTGGCGCCAACTCACTTAACGTGAACTGTATGCCTAAAGAAGGAAATTTCGCTTGTGGAGAGTGTGAAACAGAACTGCAAGACGACTTTAATAGTCTGATCGCAGACATTACCGGTGCAGGAAAGGGAACTGATGGGCATTGGGGTGGAGACTTAACTAAAAAACGCTCCATTCGTGAAGGTGTCACTCTGGAAGATACGCTTTCTAAAATTAAGGCCATGCTTAAGAAAAGTAATAAGGGTGGAGGAGAGGGTCTCAACTTTATTGTTATTGGAGAGTCCGAAAGTTTGCAGCCTTCCGCTGTTCGTGATGGAAAAATGTATCCTCGCGTGGCGCTTAAAAGTCCTAACTCAGAGTTGTGGGTCACTTTCTCAACTGACCCAGCTAATGCCGCTTACTCAACACTCGAAATTATGCGCTGGAACGGTAAAGACGCCAAATACGAGTTTATGGAATTGGACTTTAATCCTAAGCATCGTCATATGGATGGCACAGGAGAAAAATGTCTTTCATGTCACAAAGAACCTGATCCACGTCCGAACTGGGATACCTATCGCGCTTGGGCGGGTGTGGTTCCTTCTCGAGATGACATGCTGGAGATGTACCCTCAAGGTAAGAAAAAACCTGTCACGCTTAATCCGATCGCAGCTCACATGGGGCAAGATGCAAAAGTAGCGCATCAACAAATGAAGCCAGATATGGGAGCAGACGGAAGAGCATATCTTTCATTCTTAGATCAAGTGGTGGACGCCAAAGAGAAAGACCCGAAATCTCGGTTGGCGATGCTTGATTTGCCGGTTGATGACCGCGTTCAATTCCAGGGACAGAATCCTCCGGTTTCAAGTCTTCCTCCGCGTGAGCAGCTGGCGGCGATAAAAAAGAAAACCGAAGAATCAGGATTTTATCGTATTCCGCACTTCCCATACGCTGATGAAATGCGCGCGCAAAATTTTGACTTTAAAACGGCCAGCTACACTGGTCCCTCGCAAGCGGCTTTTGATCAAATGAGTGGTCAGAACTTTTGTCGTATCTCGACACGCCTTAAAGAGCACCCTAATTATGATAAGTTTAAATACTATCTAGCAGGTGTTGCCAATCGTTGTATCTCACCTGATCCAAAGAGAATGAAAGAATGGATTCCTGAGTCCATGCAATCTAAGATTCATGGCTTTTATAAGGAATCACCTGAAACGCGTCTAAGAAACTTGGCACTTGCTAAGCGAACACCTACGCAGCTCAATGGTTTTGACGATACAGTGAAGGCCATTAATGATGATACAGGGGAAAATCACAGTCGTGCGGATCAGTTCAAAGTCAAACGTCATGAGCGCTTTCTTGAAAGCTATCTTAAAGAGGTAGAAAACGGCAGTGCCAAAGACATTCAAGAAGAAGCAGAAGAATTCTCTAATAAGCTTAAAACACCAGTTCGAAGTGGGTTTCATGCTATTGAGGATTTTGGTGGCGTGAATGGAGTTGCCGAAGCTCATCAACGAGATATTACGGCGATTCGCGCAGTGCTTGAGCCTTTGGGCGTAGATGTCACTCAGTGGTCGATGATGCGTGGGGATGATCCGAACTATAATAGCCTAGCATTCTCAGATCAGTTCTCACTATTGTACCAGCAGGGTGCTATTCGCGAAGTTATTGCTGAGATAAAGAAAGATACTTCGGGTGGAAGTACTTGCGAAAAACTCAAAACGAGAAGTTACCAGGCCCTTGTAACAGATGAAGTGAAACAAGAAGTAGCGAATCCCGTTACCAATGATGTGGAATCGTGGTGTCGTGATCGTATGACGAATGAAGCGCTTGGTGAAAGCATGGGCGTGCTAGACTCGATGAAGAGTCTCTTTCAAGTGAATAAGGCGATGCTTAAGGAAGAGGCGCAAAGTCTTACCGTTAAATGTTTGGATTGCCATGGAAGTGCCGGATTTTATCCATTCCCTGGGATGAATAAATTAATTAGTAATGGGCCTTATTTAACACAGACCGCAGGTCCCTGGACGGATGAGAGCTGGAATGAGTTTGAAGGTTTCCTGAGAGGTGAAGCTGGTGCGAAGCCTTTTGGTCTGGCGATGATTGAAAAGATGATTCTTAAAAAGATGCCACCAGGCGGCTGGCCTCATTCTGGAAGTAACGAAGAGAAGACGAAAGAGGATGATCGCCGAAGAGAAGTATTGGCCAATTATGTTCGATTAACCATGGTGACGTCTTTTGATGATTCGGTAGTCAAAAGATACTGTGAAAGTGTCACTAACAGTTTTGCCGCGGAGAAAGGCCCAATGGCACCTGCTGCGACACCTTCTAATTCAGGAGCAACTCAACAATGAAAATACTATTTCTCTTAGCTCTCACTTTTTCAGTGAATGCCTTCTCTAGCGAAGTAAGTTGCGAATATATTCGCAAAGAAAAAGACTCAGAAGGATATATTGAAAAGTTTGAGTTGATGCCATCGCGCCCTGATTGGGACAACAATCTGCGCAGATTTTCTTATAAGGTCCGCTTAGAGGATGAAAGTTTTACGGTAGAAGTTCGCGAAGGCACGCAGAAAAAAGTGGCGACTCGTTCAGTGAAAAATATCTGGAAGGGAGTACGTGAGCCCAAAGCTCCTGAGCTTAGTTTTGAATTCCCTGAAGTAAAAGTGATGGTTCGTTGTAAGTGATTACAGCTTTTCGACAAAACCAAAAGTTTTGTCGAGTTTCTGATCAAAGCTTTTTGGAAGAAAGTGCGAGTTGATTACCACAAGATACTCGCGCTCTTTTTCAGGAACTAAAGTGGTGAGACCTTTCATGAAATCATCCACGCTTTTCGTTTCAATATTCACAAATGCCACTCGAAAATTATTTCCAAATAGAGTGTGGACGAAACTCACTTGATCGGCATTTTCTTGGTTGCTGATATGTTTTCTTACCAATCCATCAAGTAGATAATCGATCGTTCCAAAGCCTGGAACTTGGTGATTGAGGTTTCGATCAGAGGCCCATACAACCACAGTCGTTTGAGGAGTGATCTTGGCCAGAATCGCTGGATCAGGCATCATGCTTAAGATCTTTCGCTAGGCCATCAAGAACACCATTTAAAAAGTGCCCTGATTCTTTGGTGGAGTATTTCTTTCCGAGTTCAATGGCTTCGTTAATGACAACTTTAAAAGGTGTCTCTGGGTGGAATTTCAATTCGTAGGCGGCCATGACTAGAAGAGTATGTTCGATACGTGAGAGGCGTTCAAGCTTCCAGTTTTTGAGATGTTTTACGACCCATTCCTCAACTTCATCAGCGTGAGCAAGGATGCCTTTAACCATAGTGGCAACCCAGGCCTGTTCTTGCGATGCCATGGTGATATTGAGCGTTTCACGAAAGGCGGTCATACGCTCAAATAGCTCTACACTATCTGTCGCCACAGACTTTTTTTGGTTTTGAAATGCCGGTAGTTGAAAATGATAGAGAAATTGAAGGCAAAATTCGCGCGCTTCACGCCTGGTATTCAATGGGAACTTCCTTCGAGGGATGAATTTTGAAATGCTTTTCTTCGTCTTGCAGTTTGCTTAGGAACTGATCAACGTCTTTAAACTCACGGTAGTAAACAGCAGCAAAACGAACATAAGCGACTGGGTCTAAGTGACGAAGGTACATCATCACGAGTTTGCCAATCGTCTCGGTAGGAACTTCTTTGTCAGAGATATCCATGATGGCTTTTTCAATATTGCCCACCACGCGATCAATCTGTTCTGTTTTAACGGATAATTTTTTACAGGCGACTTCAATTCCGCCGCGTAATTTTTCAGGACGGTAGTCTTCCGTGCGGCCATCACGTTTTAAAACAAGAGGCATGCTGACTTCGACTTTCTCATAAGTCGTGAAACGTTTTTGGCAAGACTCGCACTTACGGCGACGACGGACTTCGTTGCCTTCAGCAAGAAGACGTGAGTCGAGCACCTTGGTATCTGTCGTGTTGCAAAACGGGCAATTCATATTCGAAACTTAACCTATGCTGAGTCGTAATGTCCAGAAACTAGTGCGTCAAGTGACCGAAAAGAAGAGAGTTACTGGGCCTTTTTACAAGGACCATCCGTCCATTTCACCTTTTGGCACTCAGCTTCGCATGAATTCCCGTAAGTTATTCCATCTGTGCCGCAGACTGGCATGTAGATCTTCATACAGGCACAGGGCTTTTCTGCAGTATAGGGACTCTTTTGAGGAGCTTCTGCGGCCTTTTCAGTTTGAGGAGCAGAGCAAGCAACGAGAGCAAGAAGGATCAAAATTTTCATGGGTACACCGGGAATTGACGGCACAAATCGCGCACGTCGGTTTTTACTTTTTCTAAAATACCAGCATCTTGAGAGTTTTTTAAAGCACGAGCAATTAATTGCGCCATGGTTTTTGTCTCAGACTCTTTGAATCCACGAGTTGTGACGGCCGGAGTACCAAGGCGAACACCAGATGTGACGAAAGGTGAGCGCTTGTCGCCTGGAACCATATTTTTGTTACAAGTGATCAAGACGCGCTCAAGTAGTTCTGAGGCTTCTTTACCGCTCATATTCACGGAGTCGGTTTTGAGAAGGACGAGATGGTTATCAGTTCCACCAGAAACCAGATCAATGCCTTCACTCATCAAAGTAGTGGCTAGTACCTGGGCGTTCTTCACGACTTGCTGTTGATATGTTTTGAAGCTTGGCTGAAGCGCTTCTTGGAATGCGACGGCTTTAGCAGCGATCACATGCTCTAGTGGACCACCTTGAATTCCTGGGAAAATCAGCGAGTTAAATTTTTTCGCCCAGTCTTCTGAGTTAGTGAGAATAATTCCACCGCGCGGACCACGAAGAGTTTTATGAGTTGTTGATGTTGTCACATCAGCAATACCGATAGGGCTGGGGTGAACACCAGCAGCAACAAGACCTGCAATATGGGCCATATCTACCATGAAAACTGCGCCCACTGATGAGGCGACTTCTTTCATGCGAGCAAAATCAATAAAGCGCGGATACGCCGAAGCTCCGGCGATAATCATTTTAGGACGCTCTTTCTTAGCGATCTCTTCCAAGCGATTGTAGTCAATCGTCTCCGTTTTTGGATCAAGGCCGTAGTGCAGAGCTTTGTAGAGTTTTCCAGAGAAGTTAACGGGTGAGCCGTGAGTAAGATGTCCGCCTTCAGCGAGATCCATTCCTAAGAATGTATCGCCCGGTTGAAGGCAAGCCATGTAGACGGCCATGTTAGCGCCCGAGCCAGAGTGAGGCTGAACGTTGGCATAAGAGCTTCCGAAAATTTTCTTTAAACGTTCAATGGCAAGCGTCTCAACTTGGTCAACGAATTCGCAACCGTTGTAATAGCGTTTGCCTGGATAGCCTTCAGCGTATTTGTTAGTGAGGCATGAGCCCTGCGCTTCCATGACAGCACGTGAGCAGTAGTTTTCCGAAGCGATGAGTTCAAGACCATCTTCTTGGCGGTGGGCCTCAAGATTAATACTTTTAAAAACTTCAGGATCTACCTTCTCTAAGTGCTTCATGTGTTATGCCTTTTTGAAAATGGTACTTGAGTTTGTTCCACCAAAACCGAATGAATTATTCATGGCGTACTGAATATCTGCTTTACGAGTTTTATTTGCGACATAATCGAGATCACATTGAGGATCCTGCTTGTCCAAGTTGATCGTTGGAGGAAGCATGCCAGTCTCAAGGGCCTTGATACAGAAAATACTTTCAAGACCGCCAGCAGCTCCGAGCAAGTGGCCCGTCATGGATTTCGTTGAACTCACCGCTAGCTTTTTAGCGTGATCACCAAAGACACGTTTAATGGCATTCGTTTCCGCGATGTCCCCTTGAGGAGTCGATGTTCCGTGGGCATTGATGTAGCCCACGAGTTCGCGAGCGATGCCCGCTTGCGAGAGAGCTTGTTGCATACAAGGAATAGTACCTTCGCCTTCTGGATGAGGAGCGGTGATGTGATAAGAATCACTGGTGGCACCCCAGCCGACGACTTCAGCAATGATGCGTGCGCCGCGCGCTTTAGCTTTTTCATAATTTTCTAAAACAAGAATACCTGCACCTTCGCCCATGACAAATCCGTCACGGTCCACATCGAAGGGACGTGAAGCGCGACCTGGCTCTTCGTTGCGTTTAGAGAGCGCCTTCATGGAGGCAAAGCCACCAATCGTGTAGGGAGTGATGACAGCTTCCGTTCCGCCGGTAATCATCGCATCTTGGCGACCGAGCATAATCTCTGTTGCTGCGGCACCAATCGCATGGGCCGATGAAGCACAGGCGCTGGCGATAGAATAATTCAAACCACGGAAACCAAAATGGATGCTCAACAATCCTGGCGCCATATTAGGAATGACTGATGGAATGAAGAACGGAGAAATGCGACGGAAACCTTTTTCTAGATAGGTCTTATGGTGCATTTCAATATGTGGAAAGCCACCAAGCCCAGTACCAAAAATAATACCGATGCGAGTGCTCTCGTATGTTTCTTTTGAGATACCAGCTTGCTTAATAGCAGCCGCACCCGCGTGAAGGGCGAAATGATTAAATAAATCAAAGCGCTCTTGATCTTTAAGAGGCATCAGCTCTTCAGAGAGTTTGAAGTTTTTAACTTCTCCCCCAAAAGTCACCGGCCAGTCAGTGGTATCTTGTTTTTCAAGTTTGGTGATACCAGGTTTGCCTGCGAGGGCATTGGTCCAAACTTCTTCGATTGAGTTTCCTAGGCCACAGATGGCTCCGAGACCCGTTACAGCGACACGTTGCAGTTGCATATTATACCCCTAAAACGACAAAGGCCCCGTAAGGGGCCTTTGTACGTATCAGTGTGACTTAGTTTTGAGATAGTTAACGACGTCTCCAATAGACTTCAAGTTCTCAGTCTCATCTTCCGGAATCTCAACGCCGAACTCGTCTTCCATCTTCATCATCAACTCAACCATGTCGAGTGAGTCGAGGTTAAGATCATCAACGAATGTAGTGTTGATGCTGATGTTCGCAGCGTCCATTTTTGTGGCTTCGCTAACGAGCTTAATGACTTTGTCTTGAACTTCCATTCAGTTACTCCTTAAAGGGAAATAGAATCACAGCGAGGTTATTAAATGTATAATCCGCCGTCAATTTTTATCACTTCACCAGTTATGTAGCCAGATGCGTTACTTAGCAGAAAACACACGAGATTCGCGATATCTTGAGCTTCCCCCATGCGACCTAAGGGAATACTTTTGGCGTATTCCTCTTTAGCTTTGTCCGGAAGGGCGGCCGTCATATCAGTGGCAATAAAGCCTGGGCAAACAGCATTACAGCGAACCTGGCGACTTGAAAGTTCTTTCGCCATGGATTTGGTATAACCAATCAATCCCGCTTTGGTTGCGGCGTAAACTGTTTGAGCCGTGTTGCCCATCAATCCAACGATTGAACTCATGTTCACAATGCTCGCACCTTGCGCTTTCATCAAATGCTTAGCGAGATAATTGGTCAACACCATGGTCGCTTTTAAGTTCACATTCATTAAATCATCAATATCTTCCGGCTTCACTCGAAGCACGAGTTGATCTTTTGATTTTCCGGCGTTGTTCACTAGACCTTGGAGCGTGTGACCGGCGGCATAGTAACCATCAAGTGCTGACTTCATGGCTTCAAAATCTGTCATATCAAATTTTAAAGCCGTCGCTTTTCCACCGGCCGCTTCAATCGCGCCAGCAAGTTCTTTAGCTTGTGCCTCATCTCCGCGGTAGTTGAAAACCACGTGAGCTTTTTGAGCTGCCAGCGTGAGTGCGATAGCGCGACCGATTCCGCGTGAGGCACCTGTAACAAGAATTGATTTTTGCGATAGATCGTTAAACATCATTTGAGAAACTCCTCCAGCTTATCAAGCGCGCCCACTGAATCCAGTGAGAGTGTTTGAGCTTCTGGTTGAATGCGTTTAATGAGTCCCTGGAGCACTTTGCCCGGACCCACTTCAATATATTTTGTATTAGCAGGGAGAGATTGAATCGACTGCGTCCAGCGAACTGAACCACAGACTTGCTCTACCAGGCGATTGCGAATCCCTTCGGGATTCGATCCTGCGGTGTATTCTTTAGCATCCACGTTGGCGACGTAAGCAGTATGAGGTGCTTTGAAAGCAAGCGTTGCTAAATGTTTTTCCATTACGCGAGCCGCTGGCTCCATCAGCGTTGAATGGAATGGTGCTGAAACGTTCAAGGGAATGGCGCCATGTTTTTCTGAACAATTTTCCGCCAGCCACGTAACCGCACGCTCACAAGCAGCGGCATGACCAGAGATCACAATTTGCTTGGGATCATTGAAGTTTGCGGGCATCACGCTCTCATGAGCGCTGCTTCCAGCAGCGCATGCCCTTTCTACCCAGTCTTGTGAGATTTTTAAAATCGCGATCATTTTTCCTTGGCCGACTGGAACAGCTTCTTGCATGGCCTTGCCACGAAGGTTGACCGCTTTAACGGCTTCTTCAAAACTCAAAGCTCCTGCCGCCACCAGTGCTGCGTATTCACCAACTGAATGACCAAGCACGCGATCAATACTAATTCCCATGGCAGAGAGTTTGGGTTTTAAGATTTCAAACATCGCCACCGAATGAGTAACAATCGCCGGTTGAGTGAACTCGGTCATTTTAAGTTGGTCTTCAGGACCTTCTAAGCACAATGAAGTGAGCGAGAAACCCAGTGCCTGATCAGCGCGTGAGAAATAATTAAAAGCCGCATGGTCTTTAAAGGTTGAGCCCATGCCGACGTATTGAGATCCCTGGCCGGGAAATACGAGAGTAATACCCATTTAAAACTCCTTAGTAAGTCAGAAGTGATCCACCTGATGTCATGCCAGCTCCGAAAGCTGTGAGCATCAATGTTTGACCACGCTTAATACGGCCATCACGAATCGCTTCATCTAAAGCGATAGGAATAGTGGCGGAAGAGGTGTTGGCATATTTATTTACGTTCACAACTGCGCGCTCAAGCGGGAAGTTGAAACGATTGGCAACGGCTTCAATAATACGAAGATTCGCTTGATGAGGAATAAACCAATCAACCTTTTCCATCGAGAGACCTGAGTCAGTAAGAAGTTGCTCAGCATGTGCTGCCATAGTTTTTACGGCAGCCTTGAAAACTTCTTTGCCATCCATCACGACACATTGAACATCGGTACCGACGTTTTCTGTGTTGATCGGAATAGCAGCACCACCGCCTCGAAGCATAAGGTGTTCACCTTTAGTGGCATCGCCAGATAGCACGTGAGCTTTCACTCCTGCTTTGTCACCTTCTGGAGCACGACCTAAAACGGCCACACCAGCGCCGTCACCGAAAAGAATGCAAGTGTTGCGATCTTTCCAGTTATTAAATCCACTCGTCATCTCAGCACCCACCACCAAAATGGTTTTGTACATACCCGAGCGAATCATGCCGTCAGCTAAAGTGAAGGCATACATGAAACCAGTACAAGCTGCGTTCATATCAAGACAGCCACAATTATTTGTGATCCCGAGTTTGGCCTGTAGTTGGGTGGCGGTGTTAGGAAAGAACATGTCGGGAAAAGTCGTTGAGAACAAAATCAATTCAACATCGTTAGGTTGAAGATTGGCGGCCTCAAGAGCTTTGACGGCTGCTTTGTGGGCCATGCTACTTGGAATATCAACTTTAGGATCAGCGATTCTTCTCTCGTGAATTCCTGTTCGCTCAACGATCCACTGGTGAGAGGTGTCGACCATTTTTGAGATTTCATCGTTGGTCATCACACGAGGAGGAACATAGTGACCAGTGCCGAGGATTTTTGTCTGAAACATACGAACTTCCTTTCGAAACAAAAAAGCCTTCTTTGAAGAAGGCTTTTTGTTAAGGTCAAAATCAGTTTTTCAACAAATTACGCTTCAGCGCTTTCTGCACTGGCTTTTTCTTTTACTTCAACAACTTGTTTGCCTTTGTAGTGACCGCAAGAAGGGCACACATGGTGAGGCATAGTGAAGTCGCCGCAGTTAGAGCAAGCCATAGGGAACTTGCGGTAGAGCTTATGATGTTGGCCGGCACGACGCAGACCTTTGCGAGACACGCTCGTGCGTTTCTTAGGAACAGCCACGGTAATCCTCCAGGAAAATCAGTCAAAACAGTTAAAAAGAGTCCCTATTTCTATGACATGAGGCCGTCTTTGCCAAGAATAATTTTTTGGCTACTGACGCGACTTGTCGGCAGGGAAATCAAGATCCAAAGGACCCTCCGCATCAATGCGAGGGTAGTAGTTATAATTTAAGTACGCCTGCTCACGTACCATCTCGAAGAGCTCCACTTGATGGCGCTCATAGCCATAAAGTTCCCAGGTATGATTATCGGTCCAGATTTCACCAGACTCTGCGTATTCTTCAGAACTTAGCAGCGCCTCGGGAGCAAAACAGGATTTGAAATCAGCGGTGATACTCTCTTTCATCGGCTTCAAAGTGCGCACGCACTCGGTGGCGTATGTTGCTTCAAGATGGCCCGCCACCAAAAGATATTCTCCAATTTCGCCCTTAAAACTTTTCATGAGTTCTAACTCAAGAGTGATTTCTGTCTCGTTGAGCCACTCATCAGGAGTGCGATCTTTGGCATTTTCGTTCATCTCGAGCAAAATATCTTTTAGCCAATTTTGCGTTTTATCGAGTTTGTAGTTCAAGCGCGCATTGAGTGGCAGCTTCGCCATATTGATGCGAGCTTCGAGAGTAGTTTCTAAAGGGGTCATCATGCTTTATCCTTCTGGTGAGACATTACTAATGGAAGGCACCTAGAATGAAAAGCCCTGACCTCAAACTCGTGCTGGCTGGATTCAGTGGAGCTGGAAAAACAACGGTTTTGGCCGAGTTAAGTCGGCAGCGACCTGGCCTTATGGCCATGGATTTGGATCTGTTGGTGTCAAAGGGCGAAGCCCCGTTAGGTGAATTAATCGAAAAATGGGGCTGGGATGAGTTTCGCGCCCGCGAAAAACAGGTCCTCGCTGATGTTTTAAAAATGCCCACTCCTTGGATTCTGGCCCTGGGCGGAGGGAGTTTAGGGCATGGCTTGGGTCTGCTTCAGCAAAGTGACGCGGTGGTGATTCACCTCGACTGTCCGTTTGAAGTTTGCTGGCAACGGATTCAAGAAACGAGCGCCACAAGGCCCTTAGTGGCCCAAGGAAAAGAAACTTTAAGTAAGCTTTTTTCAGAGAGAAAAGAGCAGTTTGATCAAGTGACAAAAAAAGTCGATGCCAGTCGCTCTCCAGAGGAGGTCGCTCTGGCCATTCTGCGACTCGTCGGGCTAGCCTGAGAGTGTATTAAAAACCAACGGAGTGGGTTTTATGAAGAAAACAGAATTTAAGAAACGTGATTTAAGTGTCGCCCTTCTCATGGAAGACGTTCAGGGTGCGCAGAATCTTTCACTGGCCTTGCGTGAGGCCGGCATCTTTGCCCATTTTTATCGTGAACTCGATGAATTCTGGATGGCGGTAAAACTCGAAGCACCTGATCTCGCGATCGTCGATGTGACGAAGATAAGTTTTGGTGCCACAAAATTCAAAGATCACCCTCGTGTGAAAGATGGAACTCTTTGCACCGCTTTTTATCATAAAATTGAAACGCAGTTTTTATTGCAATCAACATTTAATCTACCGGCCTATGCTTACATCTCTGGTGATAGCGCACTCCAGGCGCAAGTGTTTGCTCTAACTGAGCGACGTCGTAGAGAACTTGCCATCGAAACGCGTAATCAAGAATTGGAAGAGCGCATTTCACGCTTGCAAACGCGTTCGGCTCGTTTGATTGGTGAGAAAAATGAAAGCGAACAATTTAAAGCCCACTTTGAATTTATCGACTCCATGATGAGAAATTTAGAAGAAGAAGCGATGAATGGTGAATTCACCACAGCACTCTTTAAAAAACTCACAGACTGGGAGCCAGTAAAAAAAGTGGCGATGTATGAACTGGGCCACAATCGTCAAAAACTCGTGACTCCCAGTATCCAGCGCCCGAAGTGGTTAGCGCTACCAGGACTTTGGATTGGCAAAGACTGCGCCCAAGGAATTGAGCCCTTCGCTATTGATATGGCCTGGCAGGTAGCGAGCGATTTATTTGAAAATGATCCAGTGGAGTTGCGCCTCTTGGGAGGAACGGCTCATCCTGAGATGTTGGTGTATGTAGAAGTTGATCAAGAGCGCTTGATTGAGTTCCCATGGGATTTAATGGGCCAGATGTTGACGGCTAGCTGGCGTCGTTGGCGCTTAAGCCGCGAGATGCCTCGTCCACAGATGCAGGCGCGACCAGTTTGGGAAGCACTCGATCACTTAGACAAGCTTCATCATCATCAAGTGGAAGCCAGTGAGAAAGTTGTGCTTTTGAGCTTCACTCCATTAATGAATTTGATTAAGAAAAAAACTGGCAATCGTTATCACTACTCACCGGCCTTTAATGATTTCTTCATTCGTTTGGGTGAAGTCATGCATGAAACAACTCGTTTTAGTTTCATGGGGCCATGGCATGTGGTGCTCTTTATTCAACAGCCATTTCTTGAACGCGATTTCAATCAGGCGAAAGATCTCTTGGCGGCTTTTCCTTTTTGGAAATACTTCGAAGACGAGACTCGTTTGCTAGGTGAAGAGGCAAAACCAACCGTGAAGTTAATTGCTCCATCGGCCGTGAATTATTTGCGCGTGCTTGAGCGTGAGTTTGATGAGTTTCCGATTATGGAAGCCCAGGCCCGCATGCAAGCGCGCCCCATGAACTCATCGGCCCAATAATAATATGCGAGCTCATACCCGCCTAGAAGTTAATTGGGCCACGCTGGCCCACAACTTTGAGCAAGTGAAAAAACTTGCTCCCAAGGCGCGCGTGCTTCCCATGATTAAGGCCGATGCTTACGGGCACGGACTTTTGCCGGTTGGCAGATTTTTGGCCGAAGAGATAAAAGCAGAGGCCATGGGAGTCGCAACGTTAGCAGAAGGAGAGAGTCTCCAGCAGGCACTGCCTCATTATCCCGGTCGCATATATGTTTTCTCCGACACGCTCGTTAACGAACCCAAATTTCATAGTCGTTACGCTAGTAAAAATCTTTTGCCCGTCATCCACGACATGGAATCACTTAAAACTTTTTTACATGATCCTTGCTTTAAACATCTTCCACTCACTATTAAGCTTAACACCGGCATGAATCGCATTGGAGTGGATGCGGAAAATTGGGAAGAGATGGGACGAGCGATTGTTAAAAGTGGCCGCAAATCTATTCAGCATTTGATGAGTCATTTCGCGCGGGCCGCGAGTGAAATTAAACCTGATGATAAATCTCACAAACAACGTGCTCAATTCAATGAGGCACTGGCCTTATTTCGCGGCATGGGTATTGCGATTGAAGAAACATCGCTAGCAAACTCTGGAGCGATTGAGCAAAATTTTGCCTGTGATGAAACATGGGTAAGACCTGGACTCATGCTCTATGGTCCATGGAGCTATCAGGGAACAACTCAAATGGTCTCAAGTCTCATCACTCGTGTGATGAAAGTCTTCCCTGTGAAAAAGGGAACTCCGATTGGTTACGGCACCCATGTGGCCGGTGAAGACGGAGTTGTCGCAGTATTGCCGATTGGATATGGCGATGGGTTTCCCACTCAGAGCACCGGCCATGATTTTATGATTAATGGTGAGAAAGCACGCGTCTTTGGCCGCGTGAATATGGATATGGCATTTTTGTTTTTTAATTCCAGTGCGCTCGGAAAAATTAATGTCGGTGATGAAGTTAAATTTTGGGAAGCCAATCCTAAAACATTAATAGATTGGGCAACACATATGAACACACATGCTTATCAGGCGTTGTGTGGCATTAGTGCGCGAGTACCTCGCGTTTATCGAATAGGATAACTTATGGTGATGGTGAAAACATATATTGAAGGTATTGGTGCCGGAGTCTTAGGTCTCTTGGGAGGTCTTGGGAAATTTACACAATTTACCGGCAAAGTTTTTTTCTGGGGAGTCCAGCCTCCGTTTAGAATCAAACTCTTGATGGATCAGATGTACTTCATTGGTAACAAGAGCTTGTTCATTGTCGGTCTTACATCGCTATTTTCTGGAGCCGTTTTTGCTTTGCAAATGTACTTAGGAATCCAGGCGATCAATATGGATTCGATTGTGGGTCCTGTGGTGGCGATCTCACTCGCTAAAGAACTTGCTCCCGTTTTTGCCGGATTAGTTGTGGCGGGACGTTGTGGTTCGGCGATGGCCGCACAAATTGGCTCAATGAAAGTGACGGAGCAACTTGATGCACTCGAGGTGATGGGGATTAATGCTCACCAATATCTTGCCGTTCCCCGTGTGATTGGCGCGACACTTTCCATGCCTCTCTTGTGTGGCATATTCATGCTCATCGGAAATTTTGGATCATGGCTTGTGGGTGTTCATGTCTTAGGTATTGATGATGTGATGTATTTTCAAAAACTTTCCGACTTTATGCGCTTGGGCCATGTCGCTGAAGGTTTAATTAAATCGGCTTGTTTTGGCTTTCTTATCAGCCTCATCGGCTCTTACCACGGCTTTGAAGTCAAAGGCGGCGCTGAGGGAGTTGGTAAGGGAACAAACCTCGCTGTGGTGTGGGGGATGGTCACAGTACTCGTGAGTGATTATTTCATTTCAAGTTTCTTGACGAAGATTTTGTAAGGATAAGTATGCCAGACGCGATTAGCTTTAATCATGTAACAAAAAAATACGGCGAAGCGACTGTATTAAACGATCTCACTTTTGGAATTCCAGAAGGCCAGATCACCACAATTCTTGGTTTCTCAGGCGCGGGTAAATCAACTTTGATGAAACACATCTTGGGTCTGACTCATCCAACGAGTGGAAAAATTGTTTCTCTAGGAACCGATATGGAGACACTCGATGAGTTAGGTCTTCGTGAGTTTCGCCGCAATTTCGGAATGGTATTTCAGTACGCCGCTCTGTTTGATAATCTTTCGGCCTTTGAAAATGTCGCTTTCCCTTTGCGCGAATTTACTAAACTTAAAGAGTCGGCGATTAAAGCCAAAGTGACCAAGCTGATGGAGTCGGTAGAATTAGTTCCTGAGTCCTGGCATCGACTACCGTCGGAGTTATCAGGTGGTATGAGAAAGCGTGTAGGTCTCGCGCGTGCGTTGGCGCTTGAGCCTCGCATCATGTTGTATGATGAGCCAACTTCAGGTCTTGATCCTATTAGTACGCAAGTCGTTTGCGATTTGATTGCTAACACTGCGAAGGCCAATGCTGACATTAAGCTTACCTCGCTCATTATCTCCCATGATGTGCGCGCATCTCTGCGAATATCTGACCACATTATGTTTCTAGAGAAAGGGAAGATAGTTGAGTATTCCACAGTGGAAGGATTTAAAAATTCAAACAATCCAACTATACGCAGATTCCTTGAGTTGTAGGCGGATTCGGTTATCATTCTATATATATACGCGCACATGGATGTGCCCAGATTTCATGGAGTGAAATCAATTGAGTGAATTAAAAGTCGGCCTCTTATCATTATTCGCCCTCGCTAGTGTCGTCTTCATGTCATTGAAGATTACTTCTAATCAATCAGGGTTTGGAAATTACGTCGGCTATCAAACGATGCTGGAAGATGCCAGTGGGATCGTTGAAAAAACTCCCATCAAAGTGGCCGGTATTAATGCCGGACGAATCAAACAAATTCGATTACAGGGTAATAAGGCACTTGTTGAATTTGAAATGAATGAAGACATCATCATGACACCCAACTCACGCTTACAGATTAAGAGTGTTGGTTTCTTAGGTGATAAGTATTTGGATATTGATTTAGGTGCTGATCATCCTAATCGTCTTGAAGAGGGAGCACTCGTTCCTTCTGATGTTGCTGGCGGCCTTGATACTATCGGCAAAGATGCCGGTGGCATGATCAAAGAAATTAAAGAAGTCGCCATTCTGATTAAAGAATCACTCAAAGAAAAAGACGGCTCCAATCGTCTGGAAGCGATCACTGGTAATATTCGTGATCTCACTGCGAGCTTGAAGCGCGTGATGGATAAGAATGAAACCAAAGTTGATGAGATCGTCGATAACATCAAACTCATTACAGAGCAGCTTCAATACGAAACAGATCGTTTACAAAAAAATTCCCTCATGGCCGATCTCACAAAAATTGGCCCAATTCTTGATAAGGCCGATAAAGCTGTCACAGATCTTAAAGACATAATCGCTGACGTAAAAGATGGTAAGGGGACTGTGGGTAAGCTCTTGCGTGATGATGCTGTCGTCGACCAAGTTTCCCAAACACTTTCAAGCGTAAACCGACTAGTTAACCGAATTAACAATATTGAAGCGGATATCGGCCTCTCAACGGGTGCGAACACACGCATGGGAACAGATACACGCTTCGATCTGGATATCTACCCAGCTCCTGAACGCTTCTTCCGTATTGGTGTTGTTACCAATGACTACGGGCCAGAAATTGAACGCGAAAACGAAACCTGTACCAGTGTTGATGACGGACCTGAGACCTGTAAGGAATCACGTAAAATTAATAAGAGCCAATTTAAGTTCAACCTTCAGATTGGCCGTCGTATTCAGCGACTTGGTATTCGTGCTGGTTTGATCGAAAGCACGGGTGGTGTAGGTGTCGACTACTTCTTCCCAGATTGGGGAATTCGTACTGGTTTAGAGGTATTTGATTATCAGCAAGATGCCGGACCGAATGCTCGACTGTTGGCCGAAGTGAAATTATGGAACGTTCTCTTTGCGCGAGTGTCCGGTGAGGACTTAATCTCGAAGGAAGGCAACTCGTCCGCTACGATTAGTTTGGGTTTGCGTTTCAACGATCAAGACTTGGCGGCCATGATTGGCCTTTTGGCACGGTGATCTGAATGCAGAAGAACTGGCTCATCCGTACAAAATCAAATCATATCTTGGGGCCAGTCTCGAAAGAAAAGGTTTTAGAGCTCTATCATAATGGTTCTATTCGCCAAGAAGACGAGATTTGCAGTGGTAATGGCTATTGGTTCTATCTGCGTGAAAAAGACCAGCTCGAGCGCTACCTGCTAGGAAATCAAAAACAGTCTTTCAATCCTATCAGCGAAGCGCGTGATGTTCTGACAGCCGATCTAGACTCACATCAAGTGGGGCATGAGGAACAAGACGATATAACGATGGTAGGTGGGATTGATATCTCTTCATTAAAAGACGATCCACCACCACCGCCAGTAGCAGCACCTAAGCCTGCTGGACGTGCGCCTGCGATAGATCCAGAAAAAAAAAATGAAATTTTAGCAGATGATTTAAGCTCTGAAAGTGTGGATGAATCGCCGATTCCTGTTCCACCCAAACCTCGCTCCAGAGAAGTTGCACCAACACCAACACCGGTGGCCCCAGGACGTGCTAAGAAGGGGACAACGATTGTTCCACCACCTCGAGTTGCCTATGTGCCTAAGGCCCGTCTCATCAGCGATAAAGTCGTCATGATGGGTGCCATTGTCATTTTGCTGGTTCTGGCCAGCATGCTTTATTTTAGGAAACGTCTCTTGAATGAAATAATGCCTACGGCGATTTCGATAGTCGTACCGACGGCGTATGCCCAGACCACACCCATTGATATCAAAAAAAAAGTCTTTTTGAGCCAATCGCTCTGAACGACACCTACTCATTTCAGCTTATGAGCCATATCGACGGCTTTGCACTTGAAGGTGTTTTCAGAAAAGTTCGCTTAGATTGCAAGCAATTCGATGATCCGGCTATGCAGTTGGCCCTCTTGCTTCACAATTCTCAAACGGCCAACGAAGTTTTTTTGCTCTCGCTTCGTGATTGCGTCGTCACCTTACCCAAAGGTCATCCGCTCAAAGACTGGGTTTCTCAGCAGAAGAATTTGCAAAACATCTCGGAGAGTGCCAAAGGAATTCAGCAAAAACTTGAAGGTAAAATCAAAAATATTTGGTCGAGCGAACATGCCCTCAAACCTAATGAGCGACAAATCCTTATTCAGCTATTGGATGAGTTAGATGAGCTTCCTCCTTATTTGGATTACACACTCCTAAGAGCAGTAGGGTATTTGAAACTTGGTAATTGGGTGAGAACTGAAAAAATCCTGGCCGAGTGGCTTGAACGTGATCCGATTGAACGTATTCGAATTACTCCTTTGCGTAATGATCTATTGGGGAAATTTACCCTAGGGATTGTAGAAGATTTATTTCAATCTTTGGCGAGAGGTTTAAAGGGGAGAGTCATTGTCGATGTCTTTTTCCAAGGCATTCTTGAATTTTCAAATCAAGAAGAGCTCATTGAGGAAGCCACCAAAGCACAAGAGATGGACTTAGCGGAAATACTTAGCAAACTCAACTTACGCTACCATCAAAATTTAGTTCCTGGCTTTGCAGGCTGGCTCCAAAATCGTGAGCTGCGTGGCGCTCGTTATATGAGATTTATGGAAGAATTTTTTAACGAAAAAGATTTTGCTGACAGGGTCTGGATTTTTCTAGGCCGCCTTCCTGTCGATGCTCAGTATCGAGAAAAATTGGCACAGACTCTTCCTGCACTCAAAGAAAAAAATCCGGTGCTCTTTCATGCGCTTGCCGAACAAGAGGATTTGCGGGGAGTTTTGGTGCGTGTTGCTCCTGCTTCAGCTAAAAATCTTCTCAAAGAACGTCGCCATCTTTATCTCAAGCGATTTAATGAGAATGAAAAAGACACTTGGGCCCTTTCACAGTTAGTTGAGCTTGGGCAAATAGACGAAGCTCTGGTCGAGAAGCTCGCGCGTCCATGATTGATCCCGATGATTATCTACAACCCGACTTCTTTCGCTTTGGTTGGGATCAGCTCTTTCTCGTCGAGACAGTGCTGGAGTTTCTAAAGTTCAAACAAGTGGAACAAATGCTTGAGCTAGGAGCAGGTTCGGGAGTGATCACTTGTGAACTCTCACAGAAAATTCCAATACAGACAGCTCACCTGGTGGAATATCAAAAAGCAGATTGGGAAGAATTTCTTATCCCTAATATTACAAAAAAAGCGAAGCTCGCAGAAACAATCTATCATTGGCAATCGGTAGGTGAGTTTAACCTCGATCAAAAAATTCAAGTCCCCTTAATTGTCGCCAACCCACCTTACTTTTTACCAGAGAGTGGGCGCAAGTCAGTTGATCCTCGTCGCAATATCGCTCGTCGCTTCGTGATTAATTCTTGGCAAGAATGGATTGATTGCATGATTCGTTCACTCGCTCCTCAGGGCCAGGCCTTCTGGCTCCACCGCGACCCCGGCCCTCCCGGTAAACCGATTCTGCCTGCTGGCTTTGAATGGAAGCACGTCAAGCGCTCTAACAAAATGCGAGTGATTTGCTTGAGTCGTAACCTCTAAAAGGTGTCAGCTACTTTTAGGTATTAAGTTCATATCTGAACTTAATCAATTATCACAAATTTAAGAATGGCCGCCCCATCGCTTCTGTCGCTATGAACTGCTCACCTGCGGGAGGGGAGTTGTCATGGTTCATTCTGTATTTCTAATACTTTATGTGCACATTTTGTGTATATGTGCGAAAAATGTTAATATGGGGCAATCACAATGAGACTTCCAATTGAAAGAAGCTCTCAATGTCAGGATAGCTCGGGAAGACTTTATCGTTGGGAGATTTCAGTGCGCTTAATGCCAGCAAATGAGCTGTACCCGGAAGGAGTTAAAGCTGTATTCCGGTTAATTCGCTTTGAGCTTAACTATAGAAGTAAGGATCAAGTTGTGCTTTTGATCGATAATCATGCTCCTTATGGTTTTCATGAACATGATCTACTGCCTCAGAATCATTCTTCAAGAAGAAAACTTAATGTAGAAACATGGCAGACAGCTTTGGTTTATTTTCAAGAGCGATGTAAGGAGATATTGAGATGAAATTAAAGGCGATGAATGTTTATTTTAAAAAGACTGATGACTTGTTTGGAGAAATAAACCAATCCATTAGTAAGAAAAAGCCTCTCGTGCAGAAGAAAAGTTCCATAAACTTTGATTCTCCACAAACTTGGCGCAGTTTAATGAATAATCAAAAACAAGAAATTCTTGTGGCTATTGCACGTTATAACCCCAGCTCTGTTTACCAATTAGCAAAAATCCTTGGACGTCCTTCTCAGCACACCTTGAAAGATTGTCGTCATTTGGAATTAGTTGGATTTATCAAGCTTGTTGACTCTCGAGATGCGCGAGCAAGTCTTCGGCCGGAACTAGCATTTGAGTATGATGTTATCCGTTTGCACTCACCCATGAATTTCTCAATTTTATTGAGCACGAAATCAGAGCAATTAATTGAGAGAGCATGTGGGGCAGTATAGTTTGTCTTAGTTTGAAACATTCTCTATTACTCTTCTCAGTTCATCTTGTCCCACAGGTACTACTTGGAACTCTTCGCCTTGTTTTTTCATTTCTTCTAAATCGAGAACGGTGCCGGGCATAAGATCAGTCCCGTCATTAAGTTTTCCGCTGACGGCGTAAATGACCCAATGGGCACCTTCGAGCGAGAGCACTAAATAGGCTGCGTCACTTACCGCCAGAATGGACTGCGCTCCTAAATGAACGAGGGCGCCATAACTTAAAACGACACCACTTCCCATGATGTAACCAGGAGGAACAGTGACTGATTTTGCTGTTTCATAAGCTGCCACGGTTGCACCTAATCCCGCACTGGCGACGGTACCTGCTGTGCCGGTGGTGGCCGCGAGTGTCTGGCCAAATACCCAGCCTCCGCCAGCTATTGTGTTACTTCCAAGTGAAGCGATTCCACCGGTAGCGACGCCAGTTCCAGCAATCGCAACTCCGCTGGTCACACCGAGAGAGGGAATACCCACTGAAGAGATAGGGACGGCTATGTATTTGAGCGTGGCCTGTGCTATTTCACCGGAAGCCCGAGTTCCTATACTGAGAATTTCACCAGAAAGGTTAAGGGTTGTTTCTGTGAGCTGTGCTCCCAAGAATTTTGCTGTACCCATGGGGTATCTGCTCACCAATTTACCTGCTCTCAGAGATAGCTCTAAAGAATAGAGGCCAAAGCGGGTGGTGGTTTCTGCACCTTGAGTGAGCCATTCTGTACTTGTGGCGGCAGTCCACTGGAGTGCAGCAAGTCCGCCTGCAAGTGCAGCACTAATTGAAGGAGCCGTTAGGTCGTAAAGCAATTTACCGGATGAGAGAGTGAGTTCAGTGGCCAAATAGGTGACTGATTTTCCTGCTTCAAAGCTGATCATGGCAGGATAGGCGAGAGTGTTAACTAGAACATATCCAAGGGCCCCGCTGCCGATTTTTGTAATGGGTTTAACTGTAACATCCCAAGCGAGAATCTTTATGACTCCTGCTAGTGAGTATAAAATATTTAACGAGCCCGAATCTGTTCTTGGTAGATGAAGACTTTGTCGTACATCATCATCTATCTCTCGCCAACCTTCATTGATGTATATCAGAAGGTTTTCAGATAACTCTGATCGGTCTTGATTGATTTTAGTGAACCCATCTGGAAAAGTCGTTGCAGCATCTTTGATATTATTTGCTGATGATTTTAGGTTCTTAGGGATCGCGAGATAACCTTTAACAAATTTATTCAGGCCAAGATCAACATTCTCTTTTGCAGAATGATGTAAGCTTTTTGCTATTGTATCGCCGCTTGTTGATAATTTAGATTCAATTCGTTTTACACGCTTTTCGGTGAGATTGAGTGATTGGGTCGCGTCTGACCAAGCTTTGAAAATATCTTTTTTAGCACTGTTATTCATCTTGTCTGACAAGCGTGTTGCCATGTCATAAAAATTGGACTTAAGAGTTTTAGATTCACTTTTGCTTATGACTTTAATTTTGTCTGCTACGATACGAAGCTCTTCATTAACTTCTTTTGAAAGTTGAACGGAAGATCTGAGAAAATTTTCAGGGAGTGGTAGAGACTTTTCGATGATTAATTTTGAGAAGCTTTTTCCTTGATAGTGTATGGCCTCGACAACCTCGCCTGTACCAGTTCGAATTTTAGCTGCGGCCTTCCATGATTTGATTGAGCCCACTTCAACTAATTGATAGGAGTCTTTGATTCCTTGAAGTGCTGCAAGAAAAGAGGCTCGTGCTTTAAGACCAGCCATGCTTTGAGCAAGTTCCCAGGCAGAAGGAGCAGGAGGTATAAGTTTAACTTTTGTGAGTGGAATCTGAAAGGCGCCGTTGTGATAGAGGCTGCTATGACCATCTTTCGCTAATTTTTTAGTGTTTTGAAGTGGGTCATGGGTTGTTGAACATGAGGCAATCAAGATAATTAGAAAGAAGAAAATGAATCTCATGGATGATCTCTCTTGATACTTTCTAAGACTTTATCTAATTCTTCCGGAGTAACCGGAAGAATCTCTTTCGTGAAATCCTCAGGAAGTTTGTTGACGTCAATGACCGTTCCAACAGGCAGATCAGTGATTGAGTTATCACCTATGTTGCCAGTAATGGCATACACAGCAAGTTTTGGTCCATCATAAACCAAGAAATAAGCGGTATTGAGTGACAAGAGTAATGTTTGCGCTGGAATAATGGTGAGGGAACTTAGCCCCAAAGTGAGACCTGCAACCGAGCTGCCGATAGCAACTTTGGAACTTTCTTTTCCAAGCTCGTAAATCATGCTGGCAGCATAAGAAGTAGATTGACCGATGGTTTTAGCTGATTCGATGGCAAGTGAAGATGTCACTTGTGTCGCAGGCCAAGCAACGCGATTGATATAACCAAGACCTTCTAAACTGTATTGCACTGGTTTCTCTGCGATGAAGCTAAGAATGGCAACTGATGCCAATAAACCAGCTTTGAGATTTTCGCCTATGATCCGCCCACTAGCTTTTGTTGAATAGTAGAGAACTCCACCTAACGAACGAACTGTTTTTTCAGTTAGAACAAAGCTCTCTTCGACAGCAAAGTAGGTTGAATGCGTTACGGGTTTGACTAGGCCATACCACATCGCTTTCAAGTGTCCCCAGATAATGTCAGGTAATGCTAAGAGTGAGTTACTACGCTGGCCGGATTTTTCGTACGATTGATTAAATTCTTCTTGAGCACGGTTGATTGCAGACTGCCAACTTATTTCAACATCTGCATAATGCTGAGATCTAAGTCTTTGTCCCCACGTTTGGGTTTCATTTATTCGAGTTAATTTTTTAATCTGCCTGACTTCGTCAATTGTAAGCTTATTCCAGCTAATTGTTCCAAGAATTAAGCTATTCCATGCGGACTTGAATGATTCATTTGAATATCGATTTAGATTTTTAGCCATTTGTTTTGAGGATTTTTTGACATCAGCTTGCTGTTTCTTGGCTTCTGGAATTGAGGTTTCTAGGGCAGTCTTTGCGGCAGGAATTACATTTGTCGGATTGATTTTTAGTTTATGATGTCTCTTTTTTATTTTCTCGATGGCTTCTGCTGCAGTATCAATACTCATTTTTTGGCTGAATTCGAGAGCTTGTTTTGAAGAGGGAATAAATAACCAGCCTTCATTATGAAGGGTCTTATGGGCATTTAAATTTTCTGCTGTATCCTTAAGGATATCTTTAGGTGATTGAGGCGATAGAGCGAGTGCACTCATAATCCAGAAGATAATAATCATGAGTTATGCTAAAGCGGGATTTTTGGGCTGTCACTTACAAAGCATCTGAATCGACCAGTGACGACATTCTTGTAAGAAGTGTTGTTGTAAGTTTTCGATGGCCTCATCGTAACCTAAGCGTTTTCCATTACCGATATTTTCGCTGTGACAGATGAGCGTGCCATTTGCGCGGTAGCGGATGCTGCCAGCGTTGTAGCCGGCAGCAGCTTTGCGCCAGACGGAGTATTCTCCGCGTGGCTTATTTTGAGCTTCTTTGATTTTTTTAAGAGCGTAGCGAATGCCGTAGCGAAGAGCGATGTCGGCCTTATACATGGCCTTGGGATTACTCAGGCCCATCTCAGCGGCCGTTTCGTCTAGAACATGCATCAAACCATAACTCACTCGACCATCGGGTTCTTGGCGCGAACTCATTTCGTCCCAGCCACTTTCTTTTTCAACAATGGCCTTGATGAAAAAAAACATTTCTTTGGTAGGAGTCGAGCCCATTTCTGCTTTGAGATTTTGACAGATAAGTTTGTTATGAATCTCGCAGCGATTGATGCTTGCATGAGTAGCAAGCGACAGCATGGATAAAACCAAAGTGAGCAGTGTTTTCATAAATAAAGGGTAAGGGATAAGGACGATACGTGGGGGTGGGCCGGTAAATTCTACTTACTCTTTAGGTGGAGTCGTGGTGCTTTGGATATAAAGGGAGATCCAGCGTTCTTTTTCAACAGGATCGCTGGCGTCGCTGAAGATTTTTTCAGCTTCGGCACGGGCCCGGCGGTACTCAGGGGAGAAAGGGTGAAGTTTGGCCGGACGAGGTTTGATATGAACCTTGGCCTTTTCTAGGAAAAAAGCCTCGTTTGATTCAAAGGCAATTTGCTTTAACATAGGTGCCGCTTCAGGGAAGCGTTCAGCGATTTTTTTGAGCAAGAGTGCTTCCGAGTACTTCATGTTGGAAGCAATCGCGGGGTGTTTGGTGAGAATGAAAAGCGTGCGATTTTTGAGACGCAATGGGATGGATTGTTCTGCCTGCATATCACCCACGATATCGCGCCAAGCTTCGATCAGAGCAAAAAAATCGAAGCCCTCAACGAAGCGCTGCCACTCTTCAGGAGCAGACATTCCTTCGCCGCGCACTGCAGGAACAAAGGCCGAAAATTTGAGTTTCTTCCACATGGCTTCTCGTTATACCTCTGACATGATATAAAAGGCCATGCGTCATATTGCCCTGATTTGTCTTATGTTTATGGTCTCCTGTAGCGGTTTTCGCTATGGGCAAACCAGCAATCCGTTTCAGCAATACGGCGTTGATTCCCTCTCTCTCCCTATGTTTTATAACTTCTCATCGCTTCCAGAAGTCTCTTCAAGTTTTACCCGCGAAACCTACAAGCTTTTGAGCGGTTTTAGCGGATTAAAACTCAAGTCGGGATGGTCGCGTAGTGCTGATGCTGTGATGGTGGGTATTATTCGTTCACCAGAGAGATTAACTGAAACGCTTGTGCCCACCAACTTGCGGGTGGCCCAAGGGGTAGCACCAGATAAAATCGGGACTGAGCGACCGGAATTCTATGTTCCTGGTGCGACCGTGGTTTATTTGTCACTCCAAGTGATTGTCATTAAGCGTCCGACGGAAGATGAGTTGGCATTGTTGCAATCGGATTTAGGACAAAAGCTTCCGGCGCAAGGAAAGATCCTCTTTAACGAAACTTTCCATCTGACTGAAGCTTTTAACCGAGAGTACTTGGACAAAGAAGCCGTCAGTGTGGTCGGTACTCAAAACGCCGGCGCTCTTCGTCGCACCAAAGAGACTTTGGCGATGAAAGCCGCTGAACAAATCCGAGACATGATTCTTTATGCATTCTAAGTGGCAATTATGGGACTTTTTTCAATCATATCCAAAGGGGAGCTGGAGCTCTCTTTCGGGTCGAGTTGCGCTACAAGCCTTTGATCCACTGGCTTTGCGTTTGATGAAAGATCATTTGTTGGCCGGTGTAACTGAGCGGCCTAAGCAAGTGGTCGGGAATGAAGTTCAGGCCTCTTGGATCGAGGATCAATTCTTATCACTCGGCCTATTTGGTAATACTGAATCGTGGATTATTAATACACCTGATGAGGCACCGATTGCTGCGCGTGATATTCTTTTACGTGATGATTTGTTGCTTGAGGGGCGCGCACTTGCTTTGGCCTTTCATTCTGATACCGCCTATCTCAAGAAGTTTTTGAAACTGGAAAATGTCACACATATTCAACTCGAAGCTCCTCGCTTCTGGGAAACCGCCAAGCTGGTTGATTTTCTCTGTACTTTCTTCCGCCTGCCTTTGGGACACGATAGTAAGAACTATCTAGTCGAAGCGATTGAAAATGAATTCATGCCACTCTTTGATGCCTGTCGTTTGATTAAACTCAATCACCCAGAGAAAAATTCAATCACTCTTAAAGAAGTGCAAGATTTGATCGGAGTGGATCGCCTGGATCAATTCGCGCTGGCCCGTGATATGGGTAAAAAGGCATGGGAGCCATTCTTCAAACGTTTATTGTCGATTGAGGAAGACTTCGATCGATATCGCGGTTTATTCTCATTTTTGCAGGGCCATTTGTTGAAGCTCGCCGATGTAAGCTATCTCAAGGATAAGGCGCGCTTAACGAAATATGACCAAGAGATTCAGACACTCGCTCGAGGTTGGAACCAACTCGAAGTGCGCGACCTTCTCCAGCAACTGCAGACTTGGGAGATCGCTAGTAAATCCAAGGATTCCTTCCTTTTGACTGAGTTAAGACAGGCGCATTTGCAAAGCCATCGAAATGGCTGGAAGCCTTCTACACTGTCTAAAATTTAGACACTTTTCCCTCTGTAACCCCGCGACTTCCTAAGTAGTTGAATGGCCTTCCCTTTGCATATTAGACCCCTATAGCTTGGTCTTATGACGGGGAGAACGCTTATGCGTGGTCTATTACTAATACTGGTTTTGAGTATGTCTTTTGCGACATGGGCACAAGACCAGATGATGCTTCGTATGAATCACGCAGGCATTGTGCAGTTGATGAAAATGTCACTGCAATATAACCAAGCGGGCAACGGGCAAACAGGCTTTAAGATTCCTGCCGGGCTTTATAGTTTCAAAGTCGCACGCGCCGATCTCGCAAAAAATCCAATTGTAGGAATATTAAATGAAGTTTCTGATGTAAACCTCACTAAAGATCTGCCTTTTTATGTTTCAAATTCTGAGATCTCGGTGGTTGGCAGCATCGTTGAATCAAGTCTACGCACCAAAGTGTCTAATTATACTTCAAGTGGGTTTGATCTTAAAATTTCATTTGTTGTTGATAAGGTGAAATTATCTGCTCGCGATCTCTCTCTTTGTGAAACGAAGAAAGGTTCACGTTGCGGCAATGGTCTAAAAGCAAGTTTTAAAAATGTATCTGTCGCCTTGCGAGCAGGTAACAAAGTAAGCCTAACCGCTGACTTCAAAGTAAACATGGCGGCTGATAAGGCCCGCATGACTTTGCTTAAAGTTGTGAGCAATATTGCCTCAGGCCCTAAGCTTGATATCAGTATTGGTGATGTAATTGTTCCACCCATTTCAATTATTATTAACGACCAAGAGTCACAGCTCGATACCTCTGGTATTCGTAGTGAAATTCTCGCTCGTCGTGATTTCTTAGCGCAAAAACTTTTGAGCTTTGCTTCAGAGTTTATTGCTGGCGATCTCGCAGAAATGGTTAACAAAGCACTTAAGAATCAATGTTTGCCTACAAGTCTTCGTTTGTTGGAGATGGGCAGCGAAGACAAACCGGCCAGCGGTGGAGGTTACACCTCACTTCCAGTTGCCTTGGGCACGCGTGATCATCAGTTTAGTATTTATGCTGGTGATAATAAGAACCAACCGACTCTCATGGAAATTCTACAACAAGACTTGGCACGAATTGTTAAGTCCGCATCGTTTGATGTCAGTATGAAGTCTGTCCGCACACCACTTGATCAAGATGTTGAGTTGCGCCTGAATGGTGCACTTCGTATGAATCAAAGATCATGGTTCATGCGTACAACCGTAGCGAATTCATCAAGAAAACTTCCAGCGCTCGATATTGATAAGTTGGTGGATCGCAAGGACCATGTCGCTCTCGCAATAAGTGAGCCGATGATTAACGCCTCACTTGATTTACTAAGTTCTACGGGTGTGTTCCAGGAACTCATTCGTAAACAACCAAATATGTCTGGGATTTATATCACGAGTATTAAAGCGCATTTTAAGACTGGCTTCAGACCAGAGTACGATCGTTACTATATTGTTGCGAATATGCGTGTGCACCTTAAGGAAACAGCTGCCGATGGTGTCTGGGCCCGCATTAAGCGCTTAATTGCAGTTTGGCTAGAAAGTGATACCAGCGCAGTTCTATACTTTCCTGTTCAATTAGAAGCAATGCCTCGCTTGGTAAAGAATGCTGCAGGAAAATTGGAGCTGATGCTTAAAGTAAATTCTCCATTCGTTTCGACTTCAGCTTTAAGAAACGACTTTAATTATCCTAACTCTGTTCCATTTGTGACTGGAGTTGTGAGGGATACTGTGCTTGAGCAGTTGGCGACGGGTCTAGGCGCATTTGTGAATAAGGAATTCCGTTTCCCTCTAGACTCATACTTAAGCCAAAAAGGTCTTCGCATTGAACCAAAGTCACTGCGCTTAGTTGATTCGGCCTACATGATGTTGTCGGCCGATATCACAAAACTAGATTTGCGTGAACTCAATAGCAACCCAACGTCAACAGCTGGGGGCTGTCAGTAATGAAAAGTTTAGCGCTCATACTGACTCTTATTTTTGCCAGCAGTGCCATGGCCACGGTCATGCAAAACACTCCGGATATCGTGATTGACTCCAAGTTAGATTTTAACTGGAGTGACATGCTCGTTCAAAAAATCCGACGTCTTTTAGTTAATAAGGGTCACGCTGATCCATTTAGAAACAAAGTGGAAACAGAGATTGTTATTGTTGATTCTGTCGCCTCTCAGCTTGTCGCTCCTGGATCACGTGCGCTATTAAACGATTTGGGCCAAATGATCGGGGTTAAACTTTTAAATGCCCGCTCTCGTATTGTTGTTAAGAACTTTTCTTATGAAATTGGCAGTATCACGACCGATCTGAAAACGACTCGTAAAACAAATAAGGGTCTTATTGTTGATGGTGATTTTTCGGCCGGAGAAATCAAAGTGATCTCGGACGAAATTAGCTTAATCCTTGAGATACCAACGGCCAGCGGCGGACAAATGCCCTTGGTTGAAGTGAAAATTAAAAAGCCATTCTTCCTGACTGAAGGCCAGAACCATTTAACGGTGGGCGCATCGGTTCAATTAGTAGAAGGTAAAGATGATATCCGTTTCAAAGTATTACAAAGTGATTTTGCCAAAATCGCTGATTTGTTAGCGACAAGACCTAATAGTATTGAAATGGGCTTTGCGGATTTAGAAATTCCCCGCATCTCAGTTCGGATCGGCAGCAAAACAGTTGTAATCGAGCCTGAAAAAGTAAAAAACTTTATCGCTGCTCGTGAAGATCAATTGAAGTCACTTCTAATCGATCAGTTACGTGTAAAATTGCAAGAAGGAGCCGCAGCTCCTATCGTAAAAGTATTGGAAGAAGTTGTTATCCCTCGCGAACACTGGTTGAGTACGAACTCAGTTTCAAGTCAATTTACCATCGGCAAGATTTCATCTGGTCGTTTTGATAAAAACCTAGAAGTGAGCTTACCGGCCGATTTTTGTACCAATAGTCGCTTCAAGTCCTTTAATAAAAATTGTGTAAATTTAAAAGAAACTAAGACGCCATCGTCATTGATCACTCTTGAAGATCATCAAAACTCAATGGATGCAATCAAGGATTCGTTGTCCGGTGATGTGAACTTGGTGGCGAGTATTTCAGAAGACTATCTCAACAAATTGTTGGGAGCGACTTTCGATGCAGGACTTTATACTGAAATGTTAGCAGAGGCGGATGCAGCTTTAGGTCCTAGAAAAGTGTTTATCCGCCTAGATGAAAAAGGCGAAACAGCCACCCTCTACGCTGATGTGATTTATGACATAAAAGGTCTTCAGAGACTGGCCGTCGGTCAGAGTAAAATCCGCTTTCCTCTGGTGCTAAAATGTTCGATGAGAATTGAGAAGAAAGCTGGAAATATCCCCGTTCTACTAGTGAAGATGGTGGATGCCGATTTAAGTGATCATATTTTGCGTAACGGAATTCCTGCACTTAATCTGGAAAGTACCATTCAGGATGTACCTCGCTTTAAAGGTAAGATCTTGAAAACGATTAAGCAGAAGTTGAATAAGTTCTTGGGCAAGGATGTTCTTTCACTCAACTACCCAGAATTCTCAGGCTTGGGCCTTGAGACTGTCAATTTTAGTTCAGACGGGAGTGGACGCCTAGGCGCCCACGTTCGTCTGGAAGAATTACTACGAGTTGAAGAGGAAGAAGAAAACGAATACTAGCTCGCTAACGCTGATGCCTGAATAAATGAGTAGAAAAAGACAGCATTAGGGTCACGGGCTACAGCTTTAAGTTCTTTTTCTGCCGCCGTTACAACTTCTTTATCCACATATTTAGCTTCGACAAGTGCATCTGCTCCTGAGAGTAGTAGTTCTGTCCAATACTCTATTGCTTCTTTGCGCTGACCAGGAACGCGGTTATCGAAATGCCAGGTCTTAACTTCTGTGCGCACATCTCTAAACCCACCGGCCGTTAAGAGATTTCCTAATTTTGCTCCAACAAAGGGATCACCCGCTTGATCATGTTGATAATCATTAAACGCCATCCAGTATTTCCAAACATTCGGTGAGTAGGGATCTAGAAAGAAGGATGAATTCATCACTTCTGTAATCACCACGCGACCACCAGGACGAAGCACTCGACGTACTTCTGCTAGAACCTTGGCCGGACTCGGTACGTGTTCCAAGAGCCAACAGATAAAGGCCCCATCAAAACTTTGATTTTCAAAGGTCATATCGTCGGCCGACATTTGTTTGAGTTCCCAGCGATCTTTTGCCCACGAGTGTTTTTCCAGATTCTTTTGGGCCGCTGCCAACTGCTTAGGATTGAGATCTATTCCCGTGATGTTAATTTTGGGAAAGCGTCGCAGTAGAATTTCACTTTGCGCACCAACGCCACAACCAACTTCTAGAATATTTTTTCCTTCACCAAGCGACAGCCCTCCATAGACAGTTTGTTCCGCGAAAGCAGCTTGAGCACGTAAGCGTGCTTGTTCTTTTTCTGAGAAACCGTGGAGATATGGAAAATTTTCGGCCATGGGATGCTCCTAATGTAGTCGTTTGGGAGTGGAAAAAGAGGCGCTTGTCTGAATCATGTCACGCAAAGAAATTCCTGCCACATAATTTCCAAAAAGCACCAGACCATCTGGTCTAGTCTTGTCTGAGTGAAGTTTTTTGATTGCTTGAGTACGGGCCTGGTTGTAGCGAGGGAGGGCCTTGTGCCACGAATGAATTTTCATCTCTCCTGTGGCCCAGCCTAGTCTTTGTAGATCAGAAGTAACTAGTGATTCAGCAAACTCATTCCCTGGCACAATAAAGGTCATGCCTGTGCGCCCAGGGAAAATTTCTTGATTAAAAAGCACACCGAGGGATTGTATTCCGCTAGTGCGAGGGAAGAGATAGCCAAAAGTGCGATAGGTTTCGGCCGGTGGAGTATTCAATACCGCCACGCTTTGTAGGGGAAGATACTGCACTTCACTTAAAGCGCGACTACCTGAAGGCCAGCTTGTTTGCAAAACTTCACTTGCGGCATGAGCGTCGGTGCAAATAATAGTGTTGGGCCTTAAAATAAATGGGCCTTGGTGGTTCAAATGAATTTCACCAGAAAAACTTTGTGCGAGGGCCTCGATGAACTCTTTCATGCCACCAGTGAAGCTAACAGAGCGTGCTCGGGGTCCTTTGATACTTTTAAAAGCCTCAAAGTAGCTGACACCTTTTGGGAGGTGGGGCCAGAGGGAAGTGACTGTCAGCTCATGGGCACCACTGCCGTAAATTCCTTGCAGAGCAGGGGAGAGTAACTCTTCAACGTCTTTATCCAAGAGCGGGCGAAAAAAATCGGCAACCGTTGTTTCATCTGTGAAGGCAGGTGTTTTCATCCACAAGCGAGTGACTAATTTAAGAGCACGCGAGAGAGATAATGGTGCGTAAGGTTTTTGATTCCAGATGCGACGTTTAAGTTTAGGAGTGGCAGCGATGACATTGAGACCGAGACTCTTGAGCCATATCTCAATTTCGGGAGTGGCAAAAATGGCGTTGGGGCCTTCTTCAATCACACCACTTGCTAATTGATGACTATGGATCTTGCCACCAACGCGCGCGGCTTTTTCATAGAGATGGATTTTATATCCCTCTTTCGAGAGATGGTGGGCCATTAAGAGCCCGGCAACCCCGCCGCCCCAAATATG
>JBKHVI010000015.1:0-50701 GCA_046570105.1 Bacteriovoracia bacterium | reverse complement strand
CATAAAGCCGTGGAAGTCTTCGCCACCAGTTTCAGGGGTTCCTGTGCCCGGCATATAGGCCGGATCAAAGAAATCCAAATCAAGTGTGAGATAGATTGGACGAGAGTCAGGAATGGCTTCCAGCTTCTCACAGCACTCTTTGAGTGACTGCATGAGTGTGCCATTCTCTTTCATCCAGTTAAATTCATCACGCGGGCTTGAACGGATGCCGTACTGAATAAGCGTGTTCTTTTCAGTGAAGTGATCGAGCACACGACGAATGATCGAGGCGTGGGAATACTTTTCTTCAAGATAGCCATCACGCAAATCGGCATGCGCATCTAAATGCAACAGTACCATGTCTGGATACTGCTCAAGGTGGCGTACGATTGGGCCATAAGAGATAGAATGCTCGCCACCCAAAACGATGAATTTGATTTTATCTTTTTTGAAATCAAGATTCTTGGTCATCTCCATGAAAAATTCATTGGTGATGTGCCACTTCGAGGGATAAACCGGCAGATCGCCCATGGTGACGAAGTTATAGTCTTGCGTGTCCTTATCTAAATAAGGCGAATAGTCTTCGAGGCCATAAGAAGCTTCACGAAGGGCCCCTGGTCCGAAACGTGCACCGGGACGAAAACTCGTCGTGCCGTCAAAACAGAATCCCACCAAGTGAGTGGTGTTGGAGAAAATCGCTTGAGCGTACTGCGTGCCAATAAACGGGCGAGCGCTCTCAAGTCCTTCGATTTCTCGAATAAGTTTTTGCTCCATAACTACTCCTGACCAATGGTCTTTTTATGGAAGTTAGAAATACTGAAAGCTCCACGATGCCAGTCCATGTTGTACCACTTCAAATCGCGCTCGATCTTAGACATTGAAGAGACGCGAACTGGATTGATGTCAGTTGGTGAGAATTTCTTCGACGAGAAACCCCAAGTCCAAAAGACTCCTGGGTAAACCAGCATCGGAGCAGTGAAAGATTTTACGATCGGAAAAATCTTTCTCATATTGTTGTAGATATCTTTTACGCCCCACTCGTCCAAGAATGGATTCTCGGTTTGATTCAGCATGATGCCTTCATCCGTCAAAGCGTTATAGACGTCTTGATAGAAAGTATCAGTGAAAAGCGCTGTCGCAAAATCCACCGGATCCGTCGAATCAATCACGATGATGTCGTATTCTTTTTTGGCTTTTTTGATAAAGGCAAAACCATCTTGGCAAAGGACTCGGACGCGGGCGTCCGACAATCCGCTGGTGCAGTCCGGGAAGTATTTTTTAGAAACTTCAATCACGCGCTCATCAATCTCAACTAGGTCGATGCGTTGAATGTCTTTGTGTTTCACAAACTCGCGAACCACACCGCCATCACCGCCACCGATGATCAAAACGTTTTTGCATTGGCGTGAAACCATATAAGGGATGTGAGAAACGACTTCGTGATAAACGAATTCGTCTTTGTCTGAAACCATGGTTTTGCCATCAAGAAGCAAAAGGCGTCCCACTGCGTCGGTTTCCACTACATCGATCTGTTGGTATTCACTTTTTTCAGAATGAAGCTGTGCCGTGACCTTAAAACCCATGGCAAAAGTGTTACGAAATGACTCTTCGATCTTCCATCCGTCGACATTCATGGGCGTTATCCTTGAAGCATAATGTTAAGTAGGCGAGGTTATACTGAAAAATGGCCTTTTTTTAAAGCTCAAATGCGCTAGGATGATAGACATAAAAGAGGATCATTTCATGTACATCATCACGGGCGCAGCAGGGTTTATTGGAAGTGTATTGGTATGGCATTTCAATCAGTTGGGTATCACAAACCTGCTCTTGGTCGATCGCATGGAGTCTGGTGACAAGTGGCTTAACCTTCGTGACCTCAAATTCAGTGGCATTATTCTGCCGGAAGAATTGTGGAATCACCCGGTTTGGACAAAACCTCTGGCCATCAAAGGTGTCTTCCATATGGGCGCTTGCTCGGATACCACCGAGACCAACATGGATTTTCTCTACGACAACAACACGCTCTACACCAATATGTTGTTTGAAGTGTGCACCAAGAAAAAAGTCCCCCTGGTTTATGCCAGTTCGGCTGCCACTTACGGTGATGGAGAGCTTGGCTACAAAGACGATCAAAAAAAAATTCCGGAACTCAAACCTTTGAACAAGTACGGCTGGTCAAAACAATTGAGTGATCAGTGGGTGCTCCAGCAAGCGAAAACTCCGCCATGCTGGTTTGGTGTGAAGTTCTTCAATGTCTTTGGCCCGAACGAATACCACAAAGGCAAAATGAGCTCAGTGGTTTATCACGGTTTCAAACAAATCCAAGCCGAGGGCGAAGTGAAGCTCTTTAAGTCTCATCGCGAAGGTTATGTCGATGGTGGGCAGAAGCGTGACTTTGTTTATGTGAAAGATGTTTGCCGCGCCATGGTTGAACTCATGAATGCCGGCAAAAAGAAAAAATCTCTTTCAGGCATTTATAATCTTGGCACCGGTGAAGCTCGCACCTTTGCTGATCTCGCGCGCGCTACTTTCGCAGGCCTAGGAAAAGAACCCAACATTCGCTACATCGAGATGCCAGAAAATCTTCGCGCTCAGTATCAGTATTTTACTGAGGCCGATATGGCGAAACTCAAAAAAGCACTGCCGAAATTTAAGTTCATGGGACTTGAAGCAGCGGTGGGTGATTATGTGAAAAATCACTTGAATCAGAAGCATCCCTATCTAGGAGTATAAGCATGGCAGGCGGAAAAAAAATCGATGGATTCAAGGCCGCCCTTGAGATGCTGCAGCACCTTGATCTTGCACAACAACAAAATATTCTCTCGGATATCGCGCGCCAAGATCCTGAGATGGCGATTCGTTTGAAAGCCAGTCTTACGACGTTTGATGATCTTCAGTATTTAACCATCGCCATGATGGCGAAGCTCTGGCCTGAGACACATATCAACGATTGGGGTCTCGCTTTGCGCGGATCATCCTTAGAAGTGAAAAATCATATTCTCACTTTGTTATCAAAAAACAATCGCGCCGATGTGGATGAGCTTCTCAAAGGAAAACCCAAGCCTTTAAATGAAGTGATGGAAGCTCAACGCCGAATCATGGATGTGGTTTTGAAAATGAAAGAGAAGGGCGAAATCGTTCTTTCTAAATCAAAAAGTGAGAAATACGTTTGAAAACCTGGGGCCTCCTCGTTTTTGGTTTTATCATTGGAGTCTTAGGCTCGGCGATGTTTCGTTCAGCACCAGAAGCCCAGAAAACGGAAGAGTCACGAGTGTGGGCACAGAAAGGCGCTGATCAAATCAGTGAGCTTCCTCGCGAAGAACAACTTAAAGCTGCCGAAGAGTATTACGGCAAAGCCGTTGTGCTATTTCTCGCCAGTCTTGCCAATCGCGTGAGTGGTGATGCGCCGGTAGCGAATTTAGGTGAACCGATTGTGAAAGAAATTGCTCCGCAAGAAGCGGTGAAAGTGAGTGAACAAGTCGAGTTAGCGAAACTCATGGCCGCGAAAGCCGAAGTTAAAAATGCAGAGGCGAGTCTTCCTGCGCAGAAGTCAGTACAGAATCTAGTCAATTACGCCAAAGCACCTTATGCCCGCAAGATGACTCCACAGATCCGTCGGATAAATGGCAGCTACACTGGGATTCTTAGTCACGAAGGGAAGAATAAAGGTCGAGAAGATCGCATTGTGATGAATGTGAATTTTGTAGTGGGTGAAAAAAATAGTCTTGAGGGTGAAGTAGAAATTCTCATTTATGATCCCAGCGGAAAGCTCTATTCCAACAAGCGAGGAACAGGTGGAAATAATTCGCTGAAGTTAGTTCCTGGGAAAAAAGACGAAATTTATATCGAGCCTACACCAGGTGATTTTATTCACCTGAACATAAAGAACTCTTATCGTTTTTCCGGAAAATACTTCGATTCAACTGGCAAAGATATGGGGAAGGTTGTCTTAAGAAGAAACTGATCGGTAAGAATCTCATTTATTTAAGTTCCAACACACCTTTACGTAAGCGCTGCGTTTGATGCTTTGCTTAAGTAAAAGTGTGTTGGAACCTTGAGCAGAACCTTGAGCAATACTTCGATTCAACTGGCAAAGATATGGGGAAGGTTGTCTTAAGAAGAAACTGATCGGTAAGAATCTCTTCCTACCGATCAGATGAGTTGATTAACGAGTTTTGGTGTAAGACTTTTCGAACATCACTTCAGCATTACTATTTACCGCTTTAACATGAACATTTTGCGCTTCGATGGAAACATGGAAGAAGCCTTTTTCAAGACTTTCGAATTCGACGAAGTTGCGGGTGTAGAGCTTCGTTGAGCTTGCACCTGAGCCCGAGACGATGAGTTGTGTTTCGCAACCAGCTTGAACGCCATTCATAAGTTGCAAGCTGTGATCATGGCCCGCAAGATAGAAGTGAGCTTTACCGCAGACGTAGCGATCAAAGAATTTTTTTACAATTCGACCTGAGGCAAAGAAAGGAAGTGGGAACTGCTCGTAGTAACCGGCATTACCATGCTTACCATTTGAGAGATAAGGGTGATGGCCTTGTACAAAGAACCATTTACCTGTCGCTTGGGCACGTTTGTATGCGGCCTGAACCATTTTTCTTTGAGCGGTGTAGCTACGAATCCACATCAAGCGAGTGGTATCTAGGACTGCGATAACAGCTTCAGGCGTTTCGTGCACGTAGTAGTAGTGTGGGAAAAGGTAGTTCGGATTCTTTTGCGCGTGTAGCTTGTGATAATAGCCGCGCTTCCACTGAAGAGTCAGTTTTCCGTAGTCATGATTTCCGAGAGAAATGATGAAAGGGATGTTGAGCGGGTTGTAGTACTTATCAAACATCGTTTCAAGAATAGGATCTTTGGCACTTTTCACACCCGTTGGATAAACGACATCACCCACGAGTGCGCCATAATCACATTTTTCACGAGTACAAAATTCTTGCATCGCCATGCTGACATCAAGTTGGCCTTGATTATCTTTTCCAGAGTCACCGAATACCACGAGATTGGTGCTGTCGGTGTAGGGGGCTTCTACCGCGCTACTTTGAACAACTGTGAATAAGACGAGAAGGGGTAGTAAGAATTTACTAGTAATTTGATACATCTCTCACTCCTTGAGAAAAGAATTACCTTATCTCATCATGGAGCGAGAGCGACTGGCAACGAAGTGAATTAGGCGGTTTTCTTGAGCGGCATTTGCGCTTGCATCGGAAATTGGAGAGTTACCGTCACACCTTGACCTGGATTAGACAAAATTCCGCATGAGCCACCCCAGAGCTTAAGGGTTGCGCGGACATAGTTTAGACCTTCGCCCTGTCCAGCAAACAGATCACTCTCACGCGCATGAGAATGCATACCACCGGCATCGTCGCGCACTTGTACATGCCAGCGATCATTACGCTGCTTAACTGTGACCCAGAGACTTAAATCTTTTTTCTGTCCGTGAGCGATGGTGTTACGAGCGAGATGCAAAACGATCGATGAGAGTTCTTCTAAGTGTGGCCCATGCCAATGAAGCGTCAGTGTTTTTTCATTCTCACGAGCGAGCATCATCAGTGTTTCTTCCCAACTTTTTTCGCGCGGATGAAGCTTTTTAACTTCATTGTTCCAGCGCTCAAGTGGAAGATCTTTTACTGGGATTTTCTTCTCTTCTGCCGCATGAATTTCTTTGGCAAGAATGACCAAACCCAAAGCATGAACGTTAGCTTTGAGAGTGTGCAAAATAATTTTAGGTTGGGTATGGCGTGGCAGTTCGCGTAAAAGTCGCAAACATTCTTCCCGACAGAGTTGTGTCAAATTCTGGCCCATGGAACCGTATCGGAAATATGGGGACTTAACTTTAGTACCGGATGAAAATACTTGGGCAAGTTAGTTAGCGCTTACTAACTCAGGCAAAAAATTCCCTCCAAAAAGCTTAAGTTAGCTTATACTAATCAAAAGACAGTCGCCTCAAGGAAGAGAATGACACAGAAGATCCGTATGAAGGCCGAGGATCGGCGTTCACAGATTTTAGAGATAGCTTCACAGATGTTCGCCGAGCGCGGATATTATGGAGTTACCACTCGCGAACTCTCGCAGCGACTGCTCATCACCGAACCAATTCTTTATCGTCATTTCCAATCAAAGGATGATCTTTGGATGGAAGTTAAGCGTCTTCATCGCTTTCCTTTCCATGCCTGGGAATCTTTTGTTCGAGGGCCCACGCCTTCGACGGGTCACTTCTTGTTCATCACCGGCATGTTGGTTTGGGGAATTACCCTCGGACGTCGCCCTGGCTCTTTGGAGTCAGTACCACGACATCCGCAAATCCTGCGGCTCTTGGGTCACGGTCTCTTCGAAACCGAAGGACCATTGCGTTTTCACCAAGAGCATTTCGCCCACACCCTCCTGCCGTGGTGGATGATGTCTTATGAGGCCGCATGTTCCGCCGGAGACCTTCATACAGAAGAGGTCTCCGACGAAACTTTGTGGCTGGCGTTTGGTCAGATGCTCTCGCTCGCCCTCACGGAAGCTTCTCGTCCTCACCTGATGGTGAGTTGGGAAACTGAACGGGAGCGTCTGACCAATCTCACTCGTTTCTTATTGCGTGGTCTCGGCGTGCGCGATGAAGTGATTAAACGCGGATTCTCTTTCGCGAAAATGTATCAAGGCTTTCAGGAAAATCTCTCTCAGCTTAGCTAGTCCAAAAATTTCCCCAACCCGGGGAATTATTTCTCCTAATTAAAAAAGAAACTCAATAATTCGGACTATCTAAGATCGTCCCTTTGTGGTGACGCGCTTGCAGTAACTCTATCTGGACAGGATTTACATATAATAACGAATGCGTTATATTAAAGGAGTTGCCGTGGTGATTGTTGTACTCAAGCAAGCACAAAGAGAGCTGAGGAGATGCCCTAAAGAGTTTTCAGAAGATATCTATTCACTTTTTGAAGATCTCTCGAGAGGCAAAAAACTTGAAATGCCAATTTCCAGATCTCTCGCAAGTATTGCTCCAGGATTAAATGAACTTAGATTAACTGGCGTGTCCGGAGAGTTAAGGGTCTTCTACGTAATAAGGGTCAAAGAAGCGATTTATGTAATTCATGCTGCTGTAAAAAAATCGCAAAAGATGCAACAGCAGACCATTCGATTACTCAAGCAACGCTTAAGGGGGATTGCATGAAGAAAAATATCAAATTCAAAAGCGCTAAAGAGTTTGGTGCATTTTTAGGTCTTAGTGATGTGGAAATGGATCTTGTTAAGCAAAAGAAACTTATGATTGAAAAATTGATCAAAGCTCGAAAAGCTCAAGGTCTATCTCAAAGTGTTTTAGCGAGTCTTTGCCATACAAAGCAGCCGGCTATCGCTCGCATGGAATCAGGCCTAGTGAGCGAGGTGAGCTTAGATTTTATTGCCAAGGTGGCACTCATATTAGGTGTGAATTTGGTCGTTAAAAGGGCCGCATCATAATCAAACGACATCTAACATCTTAGAATTCCTCACTGTAAGTCATTTTAGGTTAGACCTTTTTGTCCCTGCCCCAGTGTCTCTTTGGCCCGTATAAGGCCTGTTTGACACCTGCGTTATGAGTAACCCCCAGTTTTTTCATGAGGCCAAACTTGGCATCGTTCCTGCTCTAGTGTTGGCACGAAGCTGAGGGGGTCTCATGGATGAGACACTCTAGGAGAGGGATCTCCACCGAAGCTTCCCAAAGGATTGGCCCCCGCCAAGGATTGGTAGGGGAAACAAAAAGGCCCAGAAGGATTTGGGCATGATGGAAAAAGAAGGAGTTGTTATGGAGAAGTCACAGATCGAAGGTTTCAAGACAATGTTCCTCAATATCTTGGGCGCAGAGTTTGTTACCGAGAACGTCCTCACCGAAATCATCGGTGGTGATGAGATCGATACTTTCACCCAGGAAAAACAACAGCAGATGGATCTGCGCTTGAAGTCGCGCAACTCGGTCTATCTTAAGAAAGTTAAATACGCGCTTGATAAAATTCAAGCAGGTCAGTTCGGAGAGTGTGAGGACTGTGGCGCGGAAATCGGTTTATCGCGCTTGAGTGCTCGTCCTACAGCGACTCTTTGTATTCACTGTAAAGAAGAAGAAGAGCGTGGCGAAAAGCAAATGATTCACGGTAACCGTCATTCGGTGAAATTTGCTGGCAGTAATGTTTTTGCCATCAATAGCGGTGGCCGTTTGGGTGGTAAAGAAGATCAAACGGGCAATTTGAGTGTGAAGATGGGTGAGCCCGAACTTGATCCAACTGCCGGCTAAAAGGTGTCAGCTACTTTTAGGAAATTCGAACTTAATCGTTGCGCGTTATTGAGTTTTGTTCAAAATGCTTGCGCTCAATTTCAAAAGATACATAGAATAGATTTGTGGAAAGTTGAAAAGGTGGGAAGGGAGTTGCTGCTCCCTTCCCCAAATCCGAATCAAACCATCTTCAACATTACAGCGAGCTGTAACAAGATGATGATAAGAGCAAGAACCCTTAACAACTCCTCCATGAATTTCCTTAGTTAAAGGTCGCCGTCATTGGCGATCATAGAAGAGCCCAGCTTGTGTATAACAACTCGAGCTGGGTTTTCTGTTTGATGTGACTAGTTTTGATTAGTTTTTCAGAGATGAATTTCTATTTTCAAAAGGTCTTCTGTTTAATGCGACCCAATAAGCTACTTTTGATAGATAGCTTGTACCTTACGAAAAAGCTCATCATTTTTATTCCTAACACTCCAAAATATTGGACTACTGATATTAGAAATAGCAATCAAGGAAATGCCTTTGGCGTTTTTCTGAATCGAAATAAATGTCATTTTAACTTTGAGAAGGTTCCAAATGACTTTTACGTAAGCTCTGCGTTTTGTGCATTGCTTACGTAAAAGAGTGTTGGAACTTTAATGAAGAACTTTAATGAAGTGCTAGGCCCGAGAGTTCTTGAATCAAAGCTTGCGAGCGAGCGACGAAGGCTTCTTTGTTCTCAGCGGTCAAACCTTCGCTAGAAAGAGTCGCGAGATCCTGCACGTGGGTGACCATCTTCTTCGCGAGTTCCTTGTGTTTACCCTCTGACAATTTCCAGGCGTTTTGAACCAAGGGGTGAGTAGGGTTCACTACCAAAGTTTTCTTTAAAGGCATCGGGAAGTTCTGTCCCATCGATTTCGTCATCTGCTGGAAGCGTCTCATCGACTCATCAACTTTAAAATAAGCTGGTGTCGTTGCGTTCTTTAGACCTTTGACTTCTACATCAAGAGTTTCTGGTTTTGCATCCAAAGCTTCTTTGAAGAAATCGCCAATCTTCAAATCATCGGCGCCTACTGGAGCTGTCTCGAGAAGATTTTCGATTTCTGTTTCGATAGTGAGGAACTTATACTTCACTTCACCTTGTGCATGCATTTCCGCATGCTGTGTAAAATGCGGGTCAATCATTTGATCAAGGCTGATGGCATGCACACCTTCTGAGAGCATTTGTTTACGAAGGGACTCATCACCATTTTGCATATCGTGTGTGAGAACTTTCTCTTTCATTTTTTCTTTGTACTTCTCTGGGATCGACTCGGTGTACTCGGCGAGAGTTACGAGTTTGTTCTCAGAGTTTTTGAAAAGAACAAAGGGACGTGCGAGCTCATCAAACTTTGGATCAGAGACACAGCCGTATTTAACGAATAGGCCAATGTCTTCCCAAACTTTGTTGAAGCGTTCGCGATCTGAGTTCGCAAGCTTCTTGATACCTTCAGCGACTTTCTTAATAACGTAGTTAGCGATCTTTTTAACGTTCGGGTCACCTTGCAAAGCTGAACGCGACACGTTCAGCGGGATATCAGTTGAATCCATCGCACCTTTGAGAAGGGTGAGGAAGTCAGGCAGAACGTTTTTAACTGAGTCAGAAACAAAAACCTGTTTGCAGTAAAGCTTGATGCCTTGTTCTTGCATCGGTTTTTGCAAATTGATTTTTGGAAAATAGAGAATCCCTTGCAATGTGAAAGGATGATCGACATTTAAGTGTAACCAGAAAAGAGGTTCTGGATCCATTGGGAAGAGTTTGCGATAGAATTCTTTATATTGATCATCCGTGATGTCTTTAGGGTCTTTTTTCCACAGAGGAACTTTCTCGTTAAAGACTTCCGCTTTAGCGTCTTTTTCTTCAGCATCGAGAACGGATACGTCCCACGGCATGAAGTCACAGTAGCGGCGCAAAGTCTCAGATACTTTCCATTTGTTTAAGAAGTCTTTTGAATCTTCGCTGACTTTAAGAGTGATGGTTGTACCGGCTTCGGTACGAGTACCCGTATCAAAAGTGTAATCAACGTCCCCTTGGCAGGTCCACTTCACGGGAGTTGAACCTTCTTTGTAGGAAAGAGTATCAACGGTGACTTCATCGGCCACCATAAACGCCGAGTAGAAACCTAAACCGAATTTACCGATGACGTCAGAGTCTTGGCCCGACGCTTTCATTTTCTCTACGAATTCCGCAGCACCCGAGAAGGCGAGTTGCGCGAGATATTTTTCGACTTCGGCTTCGTTCATACCAAGGCCGTTGTCTTTGATAACAATAGTTCCAGCCGTTTTATTGACTATGACTTCGACGCTGCCTTCCGGGGCCTCGAGGTTTTCTGTGCGAGCGTAAGCATGGCGTTTGGTGATGGCGTCACAGGCGTTTGAAACCAGCTCGCGCAAGAAAATATCATGCTCCGAGTAAAGCCATTTTTTGATAATCGGGAAGATGTCTTGGGTTTTTACTGAGATGCTACCTGAACGGGCCATGGAGTCCTCCAAAACAATGTGGTAAATTTGTGTCAAACAATATGGAGACGACTCCCCGGGAGTCAAGGGTGCCTATGGCAATAAATGATGTTCGACCGCTCACAATTTTGACCACTGGCGGAACCATCGAAAAAATCTACGATGAGAATGAAGGCACACTGCAGAATCGCGATACCATTATTAAGAATAAAATCCTGCAAAAACTGCGTCTGCCTTACACCGATATTCGGGTGAAATCCTTGATGGCGAAGGACTCGCTGTATATGGATGAGGATGACCGCAAAATTATTTGTGACTCAATCGCTGAGCATGAAAAACTAGGTTTTCCCATTGTGATTCTCCATGGCACCGACACCATGGATGTGACCGCCAGTTATTGTTTTGAACACCATAAACCCAAGGTGGCGGTGGTGTTGACCGGAGCGATGAAGCCGATGGGATTTGACGATTCCGATGCTACTCAGAATGTGGTGGAAGCCATTTTTGCGGCCCATATGCTGACCCCAGGCTACTGGGTGACTTTTCATGGCCGACTGTTCTCAGTGCCCGGATTTAGGAAGAATCGCCAGAAAGGCACCTTTGAGGCCATCGAGTGAGTGAAAAACTGGGCAGCTTGCTCAGTTACTATTTCGAACTATCGGTAGCTTAGGCTCCCAAAAGGGAGCTTTTTTCTCCCCCCCTTAGAATAGAGGTAAGTCTAAAAGTCTTAAGGATTTAGGACGATAAGTTTCATTGAGGAGACTCGATTGGAATTCTGGAAAAACTCTTTCAAACATACCGCAACGATGCTGGCCATGTGCTTGGGTCTTTCCGCGTGTATTTCCGAAACAGTTCCCAATCGACAGTTGCCGGGCTCAGTCGTAGCACCTGGTACGACTTCAGGGGCGGGTGGTGGAGTAGGTGTGGGCACCACTTCAGGCTCAAGTGGTGGTGCGACTGCTGTTGCTCCGAAAGTTGAAATCAGAAATCTCGTCGAACCTAAAATCACGACAGGTGATTATCCAAGTTATTATACCGGCACCGGTCTCTCGGGTGCTGGCTCCTATGTTCGTAAACTGACTCTTCCAAAAAACTACCAAGGTCTGTTGTACTTAGGTGGGATCAACATCAACTCACTCCAGAATCGTTTCGTGAAAGTACGCTTCACCTTTGGTGTTTCACGTGAACAAGTGACGGTACCTGCGACAGTCGCACGCGCGCCGGGTATTACACCGAATACTGAGATTGATGTGCTCGTCATGGATCTGCGAAATAAACCATTTGATGACCAACGTTTGATTTATGATTTGTACGACTATCGTGATTACGAACCGACTGATCCGCTTGATCCGACCACAATTGCTGATCCGGTAGAAACTAACCGTGATCCGCATCTTTATTGCCGTGGATTACGTTTACAAGATGATCCGACTTTTAATGGTCAAGGTGCTTGTGATGGTAAGTATGCTAACGGGACTGCTTATCCAGAAGAGCGCTGTCTTTATACTTATGCCAAAGTGGTTGACCGCGCACTTACGCGTGTAAGTGGCGCGACTGAAACAACAGTCTTTCCTACTTTACCACAAATCGATTTAACCGTTGATAAGCGCGGTTACTATCATCAGAGTACAGACACTTTGATGAATCGCTGTTTGCCAGATAAGCAAGTGGGTTCTCCGACTTATCCTGTGACTTGGATTGCCAGCGGTGTTTCCAATGCCACGTCGGCCACTGGTGTAGAAGATCTATTCTTTGAATTATTCAATCAGCAAAAAAATCTCGTACTTCGTGATGCCGGCGGAACCGCACTGTTCACTCAGGCACTCAAGTACCATGGTCCATTTAAGCCGATCAACGCGGCCAATTGGGAAGTGACGGGTGAAGCTGTCTTCAGCCCATATGGTCTATTTGAATCTGATTCACCGCTCTCGGCCCTAGAGATGGTTATGCCGGGTAGTTCATTTGCAACTAAAATGGACTCGGCAGCTTTGAGTATCTCAAAACAATTCCCGCGCTTCTCCTATATGGATCTGCCAACGAACGTGAAGTATCTGAAAACTGAGCAGGCCAATCTCAATACGAAAGATGTCGCGACACAAGCATCAGGTGGTGCCACTGAGTTAGTCGATGGCTGTAACCTTCGCGTGCAAAGTGTGAACTTCCAAGGTGAGCACATCGGTTCATGTAATGCTTCAGGAAAAATTGAAATTCTCGCCACCAATGATGAGGGTGTCGACATTGTCATGGCAGAAACCAAAGAGGTTATTTTGCAGTTAGTGCGTCCAACGCAAATTTCTGGTGAAAACCAAGAGTATCTTTATAGCAATTTCAAATCTTGCAGCAATTCAAATCAGTGTGGCAGCGGCGAGTGTTGTTATAACCAACGTTGTTGGAGTACTGATTTAGTTACTCAATGTGTAGAGCAAGCACCGACGGTGGGGAATTCTCCGATTGGTGCCGCTTGTGCGTCTGATTTTGAGTGTTCAAGCTTATGCTGTAATACCTCAACTGGCCGATGCAGTGTTCATGACAATCGTCTTGATCCACCGGTCTTGTGTAACAAGCCGTATGGGCAATTCTGTATTGCTAAAGAATGGTGTCAGAAGTCCAACGTGACTAACTGCTATATTGTGAAAACGGGTACTGACCCTCAAGGAAATATCACTTGTGCTAAGCGCTGTTACAACTCACAAGAATTTGGTGACTGCCGTGCCGGTGTCTGTCAGCCACCTCCGCCAGGGCTAAATCCAAGCTTCGATCCTAATGCACCAGACGCATGTGCTGACGCTATTGACCCACCAGATCTCTAGCCTCCTGAGATCTTCCAAGGCATAATAAGCCCCGGAGGATCGCTATGCTTCCCGAACTTAAAGACTGTCTGCTTGATCATATCGCTATTGCGGTGAGTTCACTTGATCGCATCAAGATCTGGGAAGATCTCGGTTTAAAATTTGAAGCTAAGCGCGAACTCGTCGCAGACCAAGGTGTCACCACGGCGTTTGCTCCGATCGATCAACACGCTCATGTTGAACTCTTAGAACCCACCGGGCCTGATACTCCGATTGGAAAATTTATTGCCACTAAAGGTGAAGGCCTTCATCATCTCTGCTTTAAGGTCGCTGATGTGGCGGCCAAGCAAAAAGAAATGGAAGCTAAAGGTTATCGTTTTATTTATCCCGTTGCTCGCCCTGGGGCCGGCGGTTGTATGGTCAATTTCATTCATCCTAAATCGACGGGTGGGGTATTGATCGAAATCTCGACAGGAAGAAGTCATGAGTAGTTTTCAAGCACCACCCCTTACGAAAGTGAATAAAGTTCTCTTGATCACGTTGGTGAGTTTGTTTTTAATTCACTCCATTGGCCAAGCACTCGGGTGGTTTTCACTCGTGCAATGGTTTGGTTTGCTACCTGGTGCTACCTTTCCACTGAGACTGCATACTTTAGTGACTTATCCTTGGGTCGAAACTCAATTGATGGCGGTCATGTTTAATGGTCTTGCGCTTTGGTTTTTAGGTTCTGAGCTAGAAGGCCAGTGGGGCCCACGTGTTTATTTAAAATTTCTCTTCACTAGTATTTTTCTCGCAGGCCTGGTTTACCTCTTTTTTGCTGTCCTATTTTTACGAGGAACTTGGCTCGGTGGAGGAGTGCTAGTTGGCAGTGCCGGCTTCACTTATGCTTTGTGTACCGCCTACGCTGTTCTCTATCCTGAACGTCAGTTTTTGCTGATGTTTGCTTTCCCAGTTAAGGCCAAGTGGTTCTGCCTCATAATGGCGGGAGTTGAGCTGTATATTGGAGTGTTCTCAGGTAACCCTGCTTCTTGGGGCCATCTGTTCTCCATGGGAATTGCCTTTCTGCTCATTCGCCACCAGACCTGGACGCCGATTCGTTGGTGGCTTAAGGAATCGAGTGCCAGTGAAAAGGGTGGAAAGAAGCGTGACTCGCAGCATCTTCGTCTGGTTAAGGGCGACGATGATAAACCTAAGTATTGGCACTAGGCGTCAGTGTAGACAGCTTTTAAAGCTTTTGTTAGTTTAGCCGTCTTAACGAGAGGTAACCCATGAAATTACGCCTTGCCCTAGAAGAAAAGCTACTCGATGTTCGTTTGCGCGACCGCCTTCTTGCTGAAGGAAAAATCACTAAAGAAGATATCCAGAAAATGCTTAAGGGCCTCCCAGACGACACAGATAAAGCTGTCGCTCTTGAGTCTGAAGCCTCTGCTACTCGTCAGTAATTTTCCGATTTCATCCTACTCTCGAAAGGGAGTAGGACGACACTTCCACTCTACTGCACTAAGAATTTGGCAAAGAAGATACTCTTAATCAGAGGTTGATTAAGCTTTTCGTTCACGGCTTTTTTTAGACGTGATTCGAGAAGAATTTTGCCAGTGATAGAACCCAATTCATCAGGCGTCATGGTTGCAGCGATACGAATCAATTCGTTTTTAACAATATGCTCGTTAGCCTTTAAAATTTCCAAATCGGTTTGCTTGAAAGGAACTAAGTTCATTTCGGCATTCAAATAACGAAGACGAGTTCCTTCAGAATACAAATTCACCGTCATCTGTTTCATGGCGTGTGGCTTTAACTGTGACTCTGCTATGGCGGTATCTAGTAAGCTTTGTTCTTCGCCAGGAACATCTGTTGGGGGTGGTTTTACTTTGGTGTGAGAAAAAAAGACTAACCCGGCAGCGAGTAGAACTATCGCACCGTTGGCACCTAAGAGAATTTTGTCGAATAAAGGATTACCGGTCATGGTTCCATATTAACACGGAACCACGACCGGAAAAGACTAAAGATACTTATCGAGAGCAAGCGGAGTGTAAGGAAGGTCGAGGTCACGGGCGACTTGCTCGTATACCAGCTTTCCTTTGTAGATATTCACGCCTAGGCGCAATGGCTTGTCTTTCATGATGGCCTTATCAACACCCATGCCAGCAATCATACGTGCGTACTTCAGGGTCACGTTGGTCAAAGCAAAAGTTGAGGTTCTTGCTACGGCACCTGGCATATTGGCCACGCAATAGTGAACAACTCCATCAACCATAAAAGTAGGGTTTTCGTGAGTGGTCGGCTTACAAGTTTCGATACAGCCACCTTGGTCAACGGCGATATCAACAACGACTGAGCCTTTACCCATTTTAGCAATCATATCGCGAGTCACAAGCTTCGGTGCTTTCGCGCCTGGAACCAAAACTGCCCCGATGACGAGATCAGAGTGAATCACACATTCTTCAATATTCTGTGAGTTAGAAAATACTGTGTTCACTTTATTTTCAAACAGATCATCAAGCTCGGCCAAGCGCTTAGTAGAAAGATCGATAAGTGTAACGTCTGCACCCATACCGATCGCCATTTTTGCAGCGTTTGTTCCAGCAACACCACAACCGATGATGGTCACCTTGGCACGACGAACACCTGGGACGCCGCCTAAGAGAATTCCTTTACCGCCCTTATCAAGTTGCAAGTAAGTAGCGCCCACTTGTACTGACATGCGACCAGCGACTTCTGACATAGGAACGAGAAGAGGAAGGCTGTTGTCTTCAAGCTGGATTGTCTCGTAGGCGATACAAGTCGCGCCAGACTTCATTAGACCTTCAGTCTGAGGCTTGTCAGCAGCAAGATGCAAATAGGTGTAGAGGATATGGTGAGGCTTTAGGAGCGCGATCTCATTTGGCTGAGGCTCTTTAACCTTGATGATCATCTCACCCGTAGCAAAACATTCTTCAAGCGTGTTGAGAATTTTCGCTCCGGCCTTGATGTATTCTTCATCAGTGATACCGATACCAAGACCACCATTTTTCTGGACGAAAACTTCGTGACCATCTTGAACAAGTTGGCGCACGCCACCTGGTACAATAGCAATTCGGTTTTCGTTGTTTTTAATTTCCTTAGGAATAGCAATTTTCATGGAGAGACTCCTTAAGGGCGCTAGACGCCTGATTTAGTTTTGCGCCCATCTTACCCAAGCTTTTGGAAAGCTACTAGAGGGTGTGAAAATACTTGAGTGTCTTCACAGGTTTGCAACGCAGTGCCTATTCTGTCTAGGTTGATCGCAGAGGAGGTTCGGGCGTAAAATAACATGTTTATTCCTATCACCGTTGAGGGCCTACATGCGTTGTATCTCTAGTCTTTTTGCTTTGTTATTGCTGAGTGCCTGTGCAATGGGACCAAAAAGTCCCTCCCAATCTTTGCCCGATCCTTTGAAGCTCGATGTCGCAAGTTTTACTTTGGACAATGGTCTGAAGGTTGTCGTGCTGGAAGATGATCGACTGCCAGTCTTCTCACTCTATATGTTTTACAAGGTAGGGGGGAAGGATGAGCGCAAAGGGATTACCGGCGCCAGCCACTTCCTTGAACACTTAATGTTCAAGGGCACCAAGAATATGTCGGCCAGCAAGTTTGATTATTTGGTGGAAGGTAATGGCGGCAGCTCCAACGCCTACACCAGTAATGATATGACGGTTTATCACGAGAACATGCCTACCACGGCCCTTGATTTAATGTTGGGTGTGGAAGCTGATCGCATGGTGAATCTGGTTATTAAAAAAAATGAATTCGAACAAGAGCGCCAAGTGGTTTTGGAAGAGCGCAAAATGCGTTATGAAAATTCACCTCGCGGACAACTCTATCTTCGCATGATGGAAGAACTCTTTAGAGGCACTCCTTATGGCACATCAGTTATCGGAGACATTGAAGATTTAAAGTCTGTTTCACGTGATCAGATCTATAAATACTATCGTCAATGGTATGCCCCTAATAATGTCACATTAGTTTTGGTCGGTGACGTCAAGACATCAAATGTGAAGGATTTGGTTAAAAAACATTTTGCCGAGCTCGCGGCTTCTCCGGTACCAGCCGATTCTCGCGCAGCAGTTCCTGCTTCCGCATTTGATATTCAAATTAAAGAACCTGTTGAAACGAATCTTTATGGTAATTCTACTGTACCGATGTTTATGCTTTCATATCCCGCTGCCCCTGTCGGCAATGCCGAGGCTTATGCCCAAGATATTTTAAGTTCAATCTTGGGTGACGGAAAAAGCTCGCACTTGATCCAAAAGTTTGCTCTTAGCAAGCGTCCGTTGGTTTCAAGTATCTACGCCGGAAATTATACTCTCGAGAAAGCGGGCGCTTTTATGGTGAGTGGCGAGATGATGCGTGGCCAGGATCCCAAAGTATTTAAAAAGAAACTCATTAAAGAGTTAAAGTCATCATGCCAAACAGCGGTGACGGCGAGAAATTTAAAGAAAGTAAAAAATCAGTACGAAGCAGGATTGTTTGATCGTCTCGATACCTCAGCAGGTTTAGCGCAATTTCTGGGTGAACGTGAAGCGTTCTATCAAGATTGGGCCTACTATCGTCGCGAGCTGCAGATTTATCAACAATTAGGTCTGAAAGAAGTGAAAGCGGCCTGCCAAAAGATGTTCGCCAACCCAGTTCATGTTTGGGTAACGGTTTGGGATAAAAATGAACAGCTTGTTAATTCTCAAGTGAAAGCGGAGTAGACCATGTTAAAAATTATTCTTTTGGCCCTTTGTTCATTGCTGATCTCAGCTGATTTTAGAAAGTCAGAAATTAATCGTCTTCAGTGGGGAGACTTTAAAACGACCTGGCTTGATGACGGACGCTTTCCAAAGGCTACCATCAGTATTTATTTTGGAGATGGGGCCCTTCGTGATAACCAAAAAGAAGCTGGGCGCACACAAGCGGCTTTTGATTTGTTGTTTTCGGGAACTAATAAGTTAGATCAGAAAAAGCTGAGTGAGTTTTTTGATTTCTACGGAGTCGATTTCAATCACAGTGTGACTCATGAATATGGCATGCTAAGTTTCTCTGCATTGGTAAAAGACTTACCAGCTGTAGTTGAAAAATTCTGTCATGTGGTTAAAGAAGCCAATTATCCGCGTAGTGAATTGGTGCCTCATAAGAAGCGCTCTATCACTCAATTGAGAAACTTACCGTCTAATCATTCGGCACTGGCCGAGCGAGCTTTCAGAAGTGTTCTGATGAAGGGCTCAAGCTATGAACAAGCGGTAGAGGGAAATCTGGCCTCTCTTGAACTATTACAGTCAGAAGGACTCAAGACACGTTGGGCGCAGTTAAGAGATGAAGCACCAAAACGGTTTTATATTAAAGGCCCTCGCGAAGCACTTTTCATTAAAGATAATTTCTTATCAAAGTGCGGATGGAAGGTGGGCGGGACGCAATCTTTCCGTTTAAGAAATCCACTTTCAGCAATGGGACATCGCTTATTCTTCGTTCCAGTTCCTGGAGCTAACCAGGCGCAGATTCGTATTGGTCGCTACCTGGCCTCAGCTGAGGCCGTCGATCCTGATGAGCGCTTGAGTTTTGCCAGTGATTATTTGGGTGGAGGATTTACCGCTGAACTCATACAAGAAATTCGAGTGAAGCGTGGCCTTACCTATTCCGTCGGAAGTTATGTCAGTCTTCAAGCGGAGTATGGCCGAGCTGGAATTAGTACTTTTTCTAAAAATGAAACTGTGGTTGAAACCATTAAAGTCATCAAAGATATTTTGCAGAAAAATACTGATCCGACGAAAATCAAACCAGAAAATGTGGATCACATGAGAAATTATGTGATCGGTCATTATCCTTTCGGATTTGAAGGATCAAATGGATTTCTCTCGCAACTTGCCATGTTAGATCATGTCGAGGAGCCACTTGAGAGTCTCTATATGTTTCCAGAAAAGATTAAAAAGCTGGGAGCGCGAGAGATTGCCGATGCTGTTGGCAAACTATTTACATGGGATGAGTTAGTTATTGTGGTTGTAGGTGATCCATCACTTGAATTGCCACTGACTAAGATTCGTCGTGTACAAATTATTAAGCCTGAGACACTACTTTAAATCCCTGACTCACATTCCGAATTAAGCTGTGCCCCTGGATAAATCACCAGGTGTGCAGCTTTAATTTGTCCACTTACGACGCTGCCAGGTTTTAGCGAAAGAGTACCGCGAGCATTGATCGTTCCATCGAAGATACCATGGACTTCGATATCAAAAGCTTGAATATCTCCACGCACATGGGCCGTCTTTTCAATAATGAGATAGCTTCCTTCTAAGGCAATCAATTGACCTTCGATCTCTCCGCTGACGGAACTACGACCAGAGAAATGAAACTCACCTTTAATACGAGTGCCTTGGCCTAAAACATTAAATCGAGTAGTTTTAAAATCTTCGATATCCATTAAGGTGCTCCAGCTTTAAACGGCCCCACTAATTCTTGGCGAATAAGTAGATCTCCTTCACGATTAAACACAACAACCAGAAAGCGCGCCTCCGCATCAGCTGGTGGGAAAGGAGCTTCCACAGGCCGTAGACGAGCGACAGCAAAGCTCTCGCCCTTGTTGTAGCGGATACCTTCCAGCCATTCTTGTTGGGTCATCGCAGGGTAGGGTGAGAGTCCGCGACTATCAATTTGAAAGACAAAAATATGGCCGGTAACTCTTTCTAGCTCACTGCCAGTATTAATGAGATGAAAGCGCAATACGCGTTTCCCAGCTCCGTCTTCAAGAGTCATACTCTCGATCTTGAGAAGTTTTTTGTTTGTGAGGTCTTGGAGAGCATAAGGCTTTTTGACCGGCCCCAACCAAATGTCGAGTTCAGGAACACCTTGAGTCGATAATTTCAACTGCAAAGCTTTTTGTGCTGTCTGAAGAGCTTTGAGTTCAGCTTCAAGATCATTAATTTTAGAATTGTTGCCTGCCACTGGAAGAGATGGCATCTGCACTTGGATATTCTGTGTGCGTGACCACATTATTGTTAATACAAGAGAAACGCCCATCATAATAACAATTAGTGGAACAAGAATTAAAAATCTCTTAAGACGTGCTTTTGGAATCACCAATAGGCGTGGTGGTTCAGGATGATCATGGAGAATGAGATGAAGCTCATTCGATTCTTTTTCAATCATGCTTTACTCTTTAAAAAAGCGCGCCGAAGGCGTGAAGGCTACATTAGATTCATCCGGATATTGCTGCCAAATTTCGGCAACAATTTTCCAATCATAATTATCATCTTGGCGCAGATAGAGTGTTTTCTTACCAGTGTCATTGATGATGACTGAGCGGTAGTCCTGTCTTAAAGTGGCAACGGCATAGCCTTCTGCAAAGAGAATCGAAACAGAATCGATGGTGATCTTAGGGCTATCTGGTCTAGCGAAGACGGCTTGCTTATAAGCGCGATAGGCCTGGAAACCTCCACGCGAACGATCTTTAAATTCAGTCGTGTGGTAGTAAGAAATATAATCATTAAAACGTTTTTCTTTCCAGGCGTTCGCCCAACCTTCAACAGTTCCCATCAGTTCAGAGCGAGTTTTGTCCCAAGATTTTTTTGAAAGATAAGTTATATCCTGAACCACAATCATAGGTGTGTGAGGAAGGTCTAGGTATTGAGCGACTGACTTGAGATCAAGATCGTTAACGACAACACAACCACGTGAATCAAGACCTTTATCAATCCTGGTCGCATCGTCAGTTGAATGCAGCCAAATACCACTGCCTGTTTTACCTTGACGTTGATCCATTAAGTTCGGGTAGTCCGTCGTGAATGCACCGGCACCGTACATCTTTGCCATGTCTCCATGACGCTGTTTAAGCAATTGCTCAGAAAAAAATTCGTTAAGTGTATAGATCCCTTCAGGAGTTTTGCGATCTCCCTCTTTAACTTTATCGCCTTTGTTTTTTCCGCTGGCGATTTTAAAGCTTTTTACTAATTGGGGAAGGCCACCCTTGTTTTCGTAGACAAAAAGACTGTGGGTCGACTTTTCAACCAGCAGCACATGATGAGCAAATCGATCTTCGAGATTGATAAGATGGGCAGGAAAAAAATCCTGTGCTTTGGCGGTATTCAAAATAAAGGTCATCGCTAAAAGAGCGAGACGAGCAAGTTTCATGTATCAACTCCCGAAATTAGATATCCTCAAGATTTTATTACGCTCTGGGTGTAGGTACAAGGAACATTCCAAGCAGATTCCGAGCGAATTACTCTAGAAATCTTTGCCGCTTATAGCAAAGAAGTGCTCTCGCTCTAAGTCCTGATATTATTTGAGTTGTTAATATTACGAGAGGAGCTCTTTGTGTCGGAGAAAAAAGCTGTGGGCCAAGATGCTGCACTAGCTGACTCATTAAAAAATATGGGTTTTGGTGACGATGCTGCTTTGGCTAAGTATTTAGCTAATCCACAGCACCAAAAAATCCAAAGCAAGTTTGATCAAGTCTTTTCGCGCCAAGCGGAAGCGACTCGAACAATTGTTGGATTAGCAGCAGCAGGCTCATCTGGTGCGGATGATAAAAGCATGGAAATTGATTTAGATTTCACGATTGGAAGTGAACAAGACGGAGAAGTGGCCATGGTAGATAAAGACCTTGAACTTGATGATGTGGGTGAGCTTTCTTTGTCTGAGGACGCACCTCAAACGATTTCCACCGATGATGACTTAGATTTGTCATTGGATGCTGATGAATCGGTTGAAGCACCTAGTGCGAGCGAAGATTTTGATCTGAGTTTAGATGAATCATCTGCCGAAGAGACGGTCACAGAATTACGTCTCGGAGATGCTGGTGGACTAGAAGAAGATGTTTTGGCCAAACTTGCCGAGATTGAAGAGATTATGGTTGCAGATGCTACTCAAACGATGATGCGTCCTGCACCAGGTGAATTAAAAGAAGTCACTAATCCTGCCCTGGCGATGGATGATCTTGATCTATCTGCTGAGGGTGGTGAAGAAATTAGTTTGTCAGATGACGGTGCGGATGCTCTGTCACTTGGGGCCGAAGCCCTGTTAGACGATGGTGCTGGCGATGAATTAAGTTTGTCGGGTGATGTTGATGCTTTGGATTTAGGTGAGGGGAGCTTAAATGAACTAAGTGACCCTGGTATGATCGAAGTGGCAAACTTTGAAGCTGACCCCGAGGAGAGTTTGTTTACTCGAAGCGGCATTTCTCTGGGAGCTGAGCTTAAAACTTTGGCAAAAAAGCAACTTCCCTCTGCTCCAACTCTCGAACAAGATGACGAAAGCGGTGATGAAGAATTGTCTTTTGCAGTAGAAGAGAGAGTTGAGCAATCAATTTCGAAAGCGACATCACCATCTATTAAAATATCATCTCCGTCTGTTGGAGAAGCCACTAAACCGAGCTTTGTTTTGCCGCAAGAAGTCCCTCAGTCTAAGTCCAGCTCAAGTGTCTCAACCAAAGAAGAACGCAGCAATTATCAAAGTGCGGTCGGAAATTACAATGCAGAGCTCGAGCGTCTACAGGCCACGCTTAATCATCTGAGAGGGGATCGCGGAGAGTTGCTTAAAAAGATCGAGCAACTGGAAGAGGATAAGCTCTCACAGCAGCGTTTGGGCCTTAATATGCGCGCGGAACTTGACGAGAAAAAAATTGAAATTCAGTTAATGAAAAAACGCATGACTGAAGAATCTCAGGATTTGAAGTATCAATTTGAACTCGAGCAAGAGCGTCGCAAACTGGCAGAAGAGCGAGCACGTGAATATCAGGGCGAGATTCAAGCTCTGCAGCAAAAAGTGAAACTTGAAGTCAAAAAAGTCTCGAGCCGTGAAAGAGAGCTCGAGCAAAAACTAGAATTATTGAAGAGTGATGCCGAAACACAAATTCGTCATCGCGATATGAAAATCTTAGAATTAAAACGACGTATTGACGCTATGGAATTTGAAATGGACACTCTTAATTCCCTCGAGCAGAAATCGATGGGTGATAAGACAGAGTTGGAAGGTAAGCTGGATAAGGCCATTAAAACTTTACGAACTGCCATTGGAATTCTTGAAGTAGACGACCCAAAACTAGCGACCCTTGAAAAACTGAAAAAGAATTTGGACGTTTAAATGGTCTCGTCTCCAAAGACGGGCACTCGACTTCTGGGATTAGGTCTAGATCCGACGCTAATCGAGAAAGTCAAAGGTGCTCTCAAGTTACATCGCCTCAAGGTGAGAGCTGCTTTTGCAGCGACATCTGACGATATGAATAATGATCTCGCCAGGGTTGATATCCTTTTGGTGCGAGTGCCTGCCCACTTTGGACAAGGTCTGAAGCTGGTACAAGAATTACTTTATCGTTTTCCTAATGCCGCCTTGTTGGTAGTTTCGCCCAAGAGTGACCCCCATCTGCTGGTTCATTTTTTTCGTGCCGGCGCCTATGATGTATTGCTAGCCCCTTTCGATGATTTTGAATTAGCTCAGGCTTTACGTCGAGTAAGCTTGCGTCCTGGAAGTATTGCCAATTCAGGTGAATGGTCTCCGCTACAAGCAGCGGCCCATTTTTTTACGAGACCGATTGCAGATCAGTGGGATGACTTAGCCGATAATCTTCATCGTTATTTTTCTCTGTTTCTAGAGATAGGCGAGCACAAGCGCTTTCTTCTCCCGCATGGTGTAGCAGAATTTTTAATCCGAAAGCATCGTTTGGGAAAATCGCAGGCAAAAAAACTGGAACATTTCTTACAAGACCCAAAGGGAATCTTCTTTGGTTTAGAGCGATCTAAAAATCACCTGGCCTGGATTGTGAAGCTCGCACCGGATTTTACTTGCTATTGGGCAAGTCAAAATTTAAGTCATGCCTCTCATGATGAATTATTTGGAACACATTTCCTCAATCTATTGCGTGGCCAACGTGAGCACTACGAAGCCCATCTCGAACGCGAAAGAATGCGTCGTTTGGCGCTTACCGACGAAATCACAGGGCTATGGAATCAGCGAAAACTCTCACAAGACCTTGAGGAGAAAGTGGCAGTTCAAGGATCGTTCTCATTGCTCTTTATCGATATCGATTTTTTCAAAAATGTGAATGATCAGTTTGGTCATGTTCATGGCTCTCAACTCTTGATCGATATGGCCGCCATTCTTCGTCGAGAATTGCGAGGGAGTGATTTGATTTATCGCTATGGTGGTGATGAGTTTATTGTCCTCTTGCCAGATGTCGGGCTAGATAGCGCTAAACATACCGCCTTACGCCTTTCAGGTGCCATCAAGGCCCATGACTTCTCGGTACAAGACAGGCCTTATAAGCTCAGCTTATCAGTAGGAATAGCCACCTATCCTGAGGATGCACAGACTGCTCGTGCTTTGATCGATTTTGCTGATCAGATGATGTATATGTCGAAAAAGTCAGGTCGTGGGAAAGTCTTCCATGTTACTGAAGTTCTGTAGTCTGTAAAAAATACCACTTCTTTCAGGTTCTTACATTTCTCACCTGGTTCTGTGGGATAACTCCATCTTATGTCTATTAAATTGATCGTTTTTGTCTGTTCGACTCTTTTGTTGTCTCTGACAGCACAGGCCCGTAGTTTTTGTGAAGGACAACGTGTTCGAACAGCAGCCGAACAAATTGCGAGTTTTGATCCAAGTGTTGATCTCGATTTAGTTGATTACGATATTTTCTCGGGTGGAAACATTTCTGCAGGTTATGAATACGAAGTAGAGCCTGCTTATAGTAATGGTCTCTATGCCAGAACAGACCGCTGGCAAATCAATACATCTCTTGTCCCAACTACCGATGGAGAGTTAAGCGGTGGCCATACTTGGAGCGCAGGTATTGGAGCAAAGCATGGCGCTGAAGCCACCTTCATTCGATTTTTCAAGAATGCCTGCCAGGCCGAAATTGCTCTGCCTTATACTCCACGCCGTGTTCCTCTCAAAGCAACGGCAGCTCTCAGTGATAAGTTTCAACGTGGCGAGTACTTCGTCTTCAAGGCCTCACTTGGATTTGTTGTTAGTGCAGACATGCTTAAGCTTTTGGGAACGCCATTATGGGGAGTGAGAGCTTCTGCTAGTTATCTCCTGCAAGGTTCTTATCAAATTCATATCGTTCGTCAGGATGATGATCACGTTCGCTTAAAGATCATAGCTCGCCGAGGTAAGGAAATTGGTGCCGGCCTCAATGTCGGATGGAGTGGTGAATTTGATGTCTTTGGCGTTTCACAATTAGACCGCCAGCTTCGACGCATTGTTGACCCAGAACCTCTTAAAGTAAGCTACAACGACACAAATGCTCGCGTCTTTATTGTCGATTACACACTTAATTTAAGAGATCCTGCTGTGGCAGATGCTTACGACAAAGTTCTAAGACAAACTAAGTATTTTAAAAGTCTTCAGCTCGCATCTCCATTTAGCAGCAAGAATGAAATTGAAAATAAAATTATTATGGATTTGGCCCCGCTGGAAGATATCTTCCGAGCCGACCATGATAATAATAATGTGGCCCGTATTCGTCGTACACTTCGCTCGACCTCTGATCAAGATGGTGCACGTTTCTCCTTGGATATTGGCAATAGACTTCTTGGGTTTGAATTTGATGCCACGACAGCTGCTAGCCGAATTTCGATCAGAGAGCCTAACGATTCTATTACACGTTATTTACTTCGATCTTATGATCGTACGTACGATGGGCGCGTAGGGTATTCATGGTCACGTCTCTTCACTAAGAAGGGCGTTGAGGTTTTGCTTAAGTCTGTCGACAGTGAGTTTGAGCAACTAGAAGCAATAAATATTGTGCAAAACTTTGAGAGAAAAGACAGCCGTTTAAGAAAGAAAGAATTTAAGGACATTCGATTGCAAATGAAGAAGGCGTTGCCAGATTTTGTGTATACGCATATTCCATTCGATGCTTGGCAACAAGGTGACAAGGACATCCTTCGCAACTTTGGTATGCGGTATCAGCTTGTCTTGGGTCCTGAAGTGGTATTTAACACTCCGGAACTCACTCCAGATGAGATTGTGACTTTGTTTAAAAATTATCTGTATCAAAAGGGCCTCACGGCAACTGACTATTTTGTGGACGGTCCACGCCATGATCGTGGTGGAATTCAACATAGTGCTCAGTTTAAGTTTGATTCAGCTCTAGGAAGAATCGGTAAAAAGTTATCCCAAGCAGTTGATACGAAGCGCTCCCATAATGAACGCCTACAAGCTTTTATGGATCTGAGAAAGAATACTGTTTTCTCTCAGAGTGGAATTGGTTTTTTGATGTACTTGCAGCCTGAACAAACTTATCGGCTCGATTTGAATCTCTCCGCTAATGATCGCCAGCTTGATTTTGTACGTGGTGATGAAAGTACCGCCACGTTCTATCGCAAAATTTTGTTAATTAAAGAAGCTCTCGAAGATGAAGGTCTTGATCTTCGCCGAACTGCGGAATCACTTAAACTTTAGTGGTGTAATTCAGTTGCAAAGGGCTCAACGTTTTTTTTTGAGTTCCAAGAATCAGGGCATTACCAACAAATCGAGAGTTTTTCTTTTCTAGGTTGAAAACACTTTCTGATCATGCTTTTCACTCGTTTCAATTCTGAAAAGTGAAAACGAATCTTCAAAATATATTAATAAGTTCAACAAATTCACTACTTAGCTCTTTAAGCTGTTGAAGTACTTTATGGTTCCTTCAAAGTACCAGAAAGTGTCCGCAAAATAAGCTTAGAGCAAAATCCAAGAGTCTCCGAAAATAGTAAGGCTTCGTATCGTTTGCAATGTTTTAAACAGTGGCAAGGAAAACTAATGAGTGATGAACTCGAAGAATTTAAAGTTGAGATAGTCGAGCTGATAGAGAGAGCTGAAAAAGCCTTGTTAGGCTTTGATCAGTTGCCTGATGATGAGTCCGCTCCCGCTCTCTACGATGAAGTGTTTCGCGCCTATCATAATATCAAGGGTGCTGCAGGAATGATGGATTGGGGTGAATTACAGCACCACGTTCATCAGCTTGAAAGTGTTTTGATGCAGACGAAATCGACACAATCAATTCCCAAACATTACATAGGTTGGTTTTTAAAAGGAAACGATGCCACCCGCGCTATCATGGATGCTCAACCGTATAGCTTTAGTTATGACTTACCAACTGAATCCGGTGAGACTGAGCCAGTTGAAGTACAGGCCAAGTCCGAAGTGGTGATGGCCGTAGTACCTGAAATGAATGTCCAGCGAGAAGAGATAAATCCCGAATTTAAATCAGAAGTAGATGATTCGTTAGATCGTATTTCAACAACCTTAATGAAACTTGAGGCCGGCTCATGCGATGAAGGTGTTGTTGATGCGCTTTACCGCGATATTCATTCTATTAAGGGTGCTGTGCAATTATTTGGTTTCGTTTCAGCATCCGCATTGGCCCATGCGATGGAATCCAGCCTAGAAGGTTTGCGTTCCGGTGAAAAACAAGAAATTGATAAATCACATGTAAGTACCATGCTCCTCTGTATTGACCTTTTCCCACAATGCATTCAATCCAAAGAAAGTGATGAAGTGCTCAAAGAAGTTAATTTCATGGTTGGGCTGCTCGATCCATTTATAAAATCAAAAGCGGTGGTAGCACCTAAGCCCCCCGCAAAGGAAGTTAAAGTGTCGACCAAAGAACAAACTCATGATGTCGTTAAGTCCAATTCAGCTGCACCTGTTAATAATAGTGCAGAAACTTCAGACAAAACGGACAGTACAATTCGTGTACAAGTCTCATTGCTCGATAGACTCATGGCGCTGATGGGTGAAATGGTTCTCGTACGAAACCAAGTCTTACAGTATACCAGCAAAAGTGATGATCTCGAGTTTCTCAACTTAAGTCAAAAGCTCGACGTTGTTACCAGTGAGTTGCAAGAAGAAACGATGAAAACGCGTATGCAGCCGATTGGCAATATCTTGAGCAAATTTCAAAGAGTTGTTCGAGATTTATCTGGTTCCCTCAATAAAAAAATCAATCTCAATTTGATTGGGGTTGAAACGGAACTCGATAAGTCATTAATTGAAGCAGTGAAAGATCCTCTTATGCACATTGTGCGTAATTCGTGTGATCACGGTATAGAGACACCAGAAGTCAGAGCAGCAGCTGGGAAGAGTGATACAGGCACAGTAACAATTAAGGCCTATCACGAAGGTGGTCAAGTTATTGTAGATATAAGTGATGATGGTCGTGGTCTCTCGCGTGAAAAGCTATTAAAGAAAGCGATAGAGCGTGGAATCATTAAAGCTGAAGATTCCGCTTCAATGCGAGATAGAGATGTCCAAGCCCTAATCTTTGCTCCGGGATTTTCAACAGCGGAGCAAGTGACGAATGTTTCCGGCCGTGGTGTGGGAATGGATGTGGTTAAGAGCAATATCGAGAAAATTGGTGGTCTCGTTGATATAACGAGTAATGAAGGTCAGGGGACAAAGATTACTTTGAAGATTCCCCTTACTCTGGCAATTGTTCCGGCGATGATTGTTCGTTCAGGGGAAGATCGTTACGCAATTCCTCAAGTCAAATTAGTTGAATTAGTTAGAGTAGAAAAAAGTGCCATTGAGATGGTGCAAGATCGACCGGTTTATCGCTTGCGAGGAAATATTCTTCCTTTGTTAAATTTGAAGGAAGTCCTGGAAGGGCAAGTCGTTACAGAATGCGAAGCAATCAATATTGTCGTTCTTAATTCAGATAACTATCTCTTTGGGATGGTCGTAGATGAAATCCTTGATACCGCCGATATTGTCGTAAAACCTCTCGCGCGCTTTCTAAAGCCTATTTCCGTCTACTCTGGTGCGACCGTCCTGGGAGACGGGGGAGTCGCATTTATTTTGGATGTCCAAGGAATAGCGCTTAAGCATTTCGGTTCTGTCGGATTAAGTAAAGAACGTGAAATGGAGCTACAAGACAAGTATGCACAGGGTGTTATTGATGCTGTTGGGCCACGAGAGTATGTTCTCGTTGCGATGGGTAAAGGGGCCAAGCATGCTATTCCACTTTCGATGGTATCGCGCATGGAAGAAATTAAAACTTCAACAATAGAGCTGTCAGGTGAGGAGAGAGTTATCCGTTATCGAGGTGGAGTCTTGCGCCTCATCTCTTTAAACGAAGCCTTAGGTCACGACAAAGAAGAGAACAAGGATATCACCCAAGTCATCGTTGTAAAAATGGATGAGCAATTGTTTGGCCTAGAAGTAGATCAGATCATCGATGTACTTTCTACTCGTGATTATTTAGATCAATCAGTCACAAGTCACGAGGCGATTATTGGAAATCTCGTTACTACTAACGAAATCGTCGTGGTGGTAGATGTAGAGCGAATTTTTGAAGGTGCTTTGAAAAAAATTGGTCAAGAAATACCGAGAAACTCTGGGCGTAAAGTGTTGGTCGTTGAAGATACCGAGTCGATACGAACTAAAATTGTTCAAGACTTAATCGCAGAAGGTTATCAGGTTGAAGTGGCCGTCGATGGTATCGAAGGTTTACGACAGATTGCTAATCATCGCTGCAGTTTTGATGTCATTGTCTCAGATATTGAAATGCCACGAATGAATGGATACGAATTTGCTAAAAAAGTGCGTGGTATTGAAAGAATGCGAAATACCGCTTTGATTGCATTTACTACAAAAAATTCCCAAGCTGATTTAAAAGAAGCCAAGTTGGCAGGCTTTTCTACTTTTCTAGAAAAAGGAAAAGGTAAACTTCTAACTTTGCTCGTAAGTGAATGCTTGAATTCTCAGAAGAGGAAAATCGCATGAAAACAATATTGGACAGTACAACAATCAAAACGACGAAAGAACCTTGTCAGTTTTCGACATTCTATATTGATGGTCGTTGGTATGGAATTGATGTGATGAAAGTTCAAGAGGTCACAAAACCAATGTCATTGACCAAAATGAGGACTGCTCCTCCATTTATAAATGGTCTGATCAATTTACGAGGACAGATTGCCACAGCTATCGGTTTGCGAGAATTCTTCGGTTTGAAGTCTGAAGAGAGTATCGAGAAGATGGTGGTGGTCTGTCGTATTGACGACGTTCTCATCTCATTACTCGTAGATCAAATTGGAGACGTCGTAGAGGCCGATGAAGATCGCTTTGAATCATGCCCGATTTCAGTCCCTAGTAATGTGCGCATGTTTGTTCAAGGCGTGTACAAAATGGAAGGCGCGATTTTAAGTGTCTTGAAAATGGAAACGATTATGCAGGAACTTGAAAAGCGTTGCGCAGCCTAAAGGAAAGTAATTGAAAACGATCAAAGTTTTAATTGTCGACGATTCTGTTTTGTTCAGATCTCAGATTCAAGAAGCGCTTAAAGACTGCGTAGAAATCGAAATCGTTGGAACGGCATCGAATGGAAAAATCGCAATAGAAAAGATGCAGTCACAAGAAGTGGACCTTATAACACTTGATCTTGAGATGCCAGTTCTTGATGGGATCTCAACTCTCAAAGAAATGAAGCTGAAAAATTTGCAACCCAAAGTTGTCGTTTTTTCATCTCAAAGTATCGCCGGTGCCACCAAGACGCTAGAAGCTATGCATATAGGCGCAACAGACTTTGTCGCAAAGCCTATGCCAGATAAATCAACTTTGACACCTGCTCAAAAAATCAAAGAAGCTCTTTATCCTAAAATCATCTCGCTTTTTCCTGGCGAAAAGCTCACCAGGGTCAAAACAGCTACGAAAGTGGCTGGCCCAACAATCATTTGGGAGGCTTTACGCCCAGAAATAATGGTTGTCGCCTCTTCCACTGGTGGTCCCAATGCCTTGGTTGATTTTTTCAGTGGAATAAACTGTGAAATACCTTTTCCCGTTTTGATTGCACAGCACATGCCACCTATGTTTACGACTTCGTTAGCTGAACGAATCGCCAAGTCGAGTAATAAAATATGTCGTGAAGCAGTTCATGGAGAAGTACTCAAAGATAATCATATCTATCTTGCTCCAGGTGACTATCACATGAAAGTCGTGGGTGATAAATCAAATCCCATCATAACGCTTGATCAAGGGCCTCAAAGAAATTTTGTACGGCCCTGTGCTGATCATCTTTTTGAAACGGCTACCGCCATTTATGGGCGACATACACTTGGGGTGGTGCTGACGGGGATGGGGAGAGACGGTGCCCAGGGGGCGGCGGCGATTAAAAACCAACACGGTGTTGTACTCATTCAAAATCAAGAAACGTGTGTTGTTTTTGGAATGCCCGGAGCTGTATTTGATGGGGGGCATTTCGACTATTCGGGCTCGCCACAAGATCTTGCTTCCAAGGTACAACAAATAGCTATTCACCGGAGTCATACACGTGTCGCATAGAGCTCTTAGCTATTTTTCAAATTTTATTGAACAAGAAACAGGTATCGTGTTTCATGAAACTAATTTATACCAATTACAAACTCGCCTAGAGGAAATTGCAAAAACTGAAGGAATCACAGATCTGGACACACTATTATCCAAGTTTGAACGAGGTCCTGATTATAGTTTAAAGCAAAAGTTGCTAGATCACTCAACCAATAATGAAACTTTGTTCTTTAGAGATCCGGCTTTTTTTGATGCCATAAAAGAATTTGTGGTTAAAGAAATCATTCCTCAGCGACCATCAGAAATCCGTATCTGGTCAGCTGCATCCAGTACCGGACAGGAAGCACTCAGTGTTGCGATCTTACTCGAGGAGCTCGGTAGCACTTTTTCACTACCACCTTATAAAATCTTAGGTACTGACATCTGTCAGCGTGCATTAGATAAAGCCAAGGCCGGCGTTTATACCGAATTTGAGTTATCACGGGGTATTTCTGAAGAAAGGAAGAAACGCTTTTTTGTAAAAACGGCGCTCGGTTGGCAGGCCAATCAAAGTATCAGATCTAAGATTACATTCCAGTACAATAACTTATTGTCCTCAACGGTGAATGATACTTTTCATCTCATTTTGTGTCGGAATGTTTTAATTTATCAAAAGGTGTCCACCAAAAAGCAAGTAGTCGAGTCCATGCTTAATCGTATGGATTCTCAAGGAGGTCTCATCCTAGGTGTTGGTGAAACCTTGATGGGCGTGACTGATCAAGTACAAACAACTCTACAAGACAAAGTTATCGTTTATAGAAAGAAAAATGCAAAATCCAAGCTCGTCGCTTGAAGGAGTACTTATGTTCGATTTGAAAACAAAAGTGTTGGTTGTTGATGATATGCTTACTATGCGTAAAGTTGTTTCAAAGATCCTTCGTGAATTAGGTTATACCGATATTCAAGAAGCCGTTGATGGACATGAAGCTTGGGAGAAGACAAAAAGTGCGGATAAGCCATTCGGATTGATTATTTCAGACTGGAATATGCCGAAGATGACGGGACTTGATTTCTTGAAAAATGTTCGAGCGGATGAAAAGTTAAAATCGACGCCCTTTTTGTTGGTGACTGCTGAAGCAGAATCGACTCAGGTTGCTGAAGCAATTAAGACAGGTGTTGATCAGTATGTGGTAAAGCCTTTTAGTAAAGATGCCCTCAAGGCAAAGTTAGAGTCGGCCCATAAAAAGATTAGTCTACGAGCGAGTGCCTAGATGGCAACAGTCACGCTTGGTCATAAATTTGAGATGTGCGAAGGCTATAAGAAACTTCGCTTAGAGGGCATTCTTGATTTCGCTCAAGGAAAGGCCTTTGATGAAGAAATTGAGCCGATGCTGACTTCAGCACACAATCATTTAATCGTTGATTGTCAGATGCTCATGAGTTTTTCAAAAGATTGGGTACGTTCACTTTTGCGACTACAAATGGCACTTAAGGGTTCCGGCAAAAGTATGCGCTTAATTAACGTTAACCAATCCGTGTTAGCGTACCTCAAAAAAGAAGGGATCGACGGGGCCTTTCAAATCTCAAAGTCGCTGACGGCTGCTTTGATTGATTTAGGGATTATCGCGAAGAGAACTATGGATACAGAATTTGTAGATCCTTTTTTAACGGCAACACTTCATGTTTTAAAGGTTCAAGCTTCCGTTGAAGCTAAATCGGGAAAACCGTTTATTAAAAAACCTCACGAGATGTTAGTGGGTGATGTCTCGGGTGTTATTGGTGTCGTCAGTGATGCCTTTAATGGCTCAGTGGTTATTAGTTTTCCTGAAAAGACATTTTTGAAAGTAATGTCAGGCATGCTTGGCGAAGAAATCACGACTCTTGATAAAGAGATTGTGGATGGGGCCGGCGAAATTACCAACATGATCTTCGGTCAGGCCAAAGTTGTTTTGAATGAAAAAGGGTATGGTATCAAGATGGCCATTCCTTCTGTTGTTACAGGTAAAGGGCATACGCTTTCGGCATTAACCAAAGGGCCGATTGTGATTGTTCCTTTTGAGAGTAACGTCGGTGATTTTTTTGTAGAGATTTGTCTTTCAGAGTAATTACCATTGGTGACTCCAACTTAAGCTCATTCGTCGCTGAATGCCTGGATAGAGGTAGATGTGCCCGTATTGAGTGGGGGATTCTCTCCAGTACCTGTTGGCAAAAATATTCTCAATTCGCAGAAGCCAGCTTTTATAATTGAGACTCATATCCCAACGAACCCATGCGGCGAGTTGAGTTTGCCCATGGGTCTCAATCTCTCGCTCCCCCTCATAGATGGTGCTTAATGTAAGCAATGATTCATCTTTCCATTTATATCCGAGATGAGATCTCCAGGTGTATTGAGGAACGTTAGTCACCTTGAGACTATCAGATCGATCGATACGCACAATCATTGCTGATTGCTGCCAAGAGAATTTATTCCATTCTAAAAGCGTGCTGGCCTCCAACCCTTTTTGAAGAAAGTATCCACTTAATTCATAAAGTGGCGCCTCATCACGTAGAGAGGGACGCTTTAGGTAAAATGCCGTCAGTGACCATCGCTGCGTTTTTATTCCCAGCTCCCACTGCTCAGAGCGCGCTCTCTCAAGGCTTTTTCCTGCTCTATTATAATCACTCCGGTTAGGAGTCATAAAAAGTTCGCTGCCTTGGCCATAGCTCATATAACTGGTAAATCTCCCTTGATGAGAAATAGCTATCCAGGGGAGAGTGAATTTATCTTGGGATTGTGTTTTCTCGGAGCGGTCAGTGCGCTCACTGGTGCGATCTACGTCATGAAGACTTAATTTGGTGTTGAGATGCCAATTCTTAATCGATAATTGCTCAAACCAGAATATTTCTTTTTGTAAAAAATCACGATTTGTATTCTGGTCATCTTTACTGGGATTGGCCGGGAGATCAAAATCACCAGCGGTATTTCCCTCGCCAGCATAATTATAGGCCTGTTTACCATAGCGCTCGGAACGTTGGCTCCAAAGTGCCCCCATATTCCATTGTCTTTCTAAGTTTAAAACTGAGCCGCTTCCCTCTAAGGCGATTCGCGCAGCTGTTGTTCGTCTTCTTTCATTCTCACTACGATAGTCATAAACATCAAAGGTGCCATCACTGCAATAGCGATCATAACGACCTTCTTTGTCGCATCCATAGGGGTAGGCCAGAAAATCATCATTCCTTAAATGTTGAATGCCTAGGGTTGTGGTAAGAAGAATATTATCTGATAGAGAGGTCGTATTTTTTAATGTACTGGTGAGCGCCTTGAATTCAACGGGCCTACTCCAGTCTTGCTGATTAAGGTTACGACGCATATCTGGAACCGAAGGCAGCTTATTACCTTCGAGCGAGAAACCAGCGACACTCGGCCGTGCTTGTTTTGAAGCCTCCACTTCAAACTGCCACAGGGAGCGCGAACTCCTGCGATAATCGAGGGCCCCGGCCATAAGATATCTTTCACCTTTAGAGTTTTCTATTAAAGGATTAATTTTTTCTAAGACCGCCTGAAGTCGAGTGGTGAGTTTATCTGATAGGGGACGATTGGTTTCAAGACCCAAGAGCTGTTGATTCGCTTCACTCCAGGAAAGACTTAGTTGGGAGAACTTCTTGGATGAGGGCCTTTTCACTTGGAAGTGAATAAGTCCGGCAGGAGTAGGTGCGCCACTGGTAATCCCGGCGGGGCCCTTGATGATATCAACACGCTCTTTATTATCTAACGGGATGGCGGTTTCGGCACTTATAGGCAGACCTTCCCGCAGATAGTTGGCGCGATTGTCTAATGGCAAACCTCGCAGAGAAAGTATGTCCCAGTATCCACCGGCACTATAGCTCTCTGTTAATGCGGCATCGAGACGAGTGAGATCGGAGAGACGCTCAACTCCATAGGTGCGCATTTCTGTTTGTGAGTAACTAGCGGTCGAGAGTGGCGCCGTCTGTGGTGCTCCAGAGAAACCGGTCGAACTTGATAAGTCGATTGCAGCTTCATTCACATCAATAGGCGCGAGTAGCTCCTGCGCCAGTGCGGGAGAGAAGAATAAAATAAAATAGAGTAGAAGTGTCATAAGCTTCCCTGCGCGAGCATTATCTCTTTCAGGTTCGAAGGGTTTGTCTCAGCCACGATTACTCGCAGCACCCCTAGCAAAAAAATGTCAAAGAGTTCCCTCCCCGAAGGGAGGGAGGTTATTACTTAGATGCTACTTTCTTAGTGGCTTTCTTGGTCGCTTTCTTAGCAACTTTCTTCGTCGCTTTTTTCTTTGTTGTCTTACTAGCAACAATTTTCTCAAGCTTAGCTTGGAGAACAGCGATTTCTTTTTTCTGAGTCGCAATGAACTTTTTTGCAATCAAAGTTTGTTTCTTCACTTCTTTCTCAAGAAGAGCTTTCTCAGCAGCAATTTTCTTCTTAGCAATTGCGAGGTCTTTATTGACGAGTTTTGCGAATTCGCCTTGAGCTTCTTTGACCATCGCCTTCACTTGACCTTTGAACTGGCCCAAGTTCGCGACTGTTTCTTTTACTGTTTTTACATTTTCTTGGACGTTCTTTTTGACGTTCTCAATTGCGCCAAGGACAGAGTTGGAACTTGTGTTAGTTTCGTTTGTCATGTCAGGCCCCCAGGGTTGTTACTGATAAAAACCAGTGTGTTTGCTCAGTGGTACTCTATACCCAAAACCAAAACTTTTCGCCTTGATTTTAGCTATAGGGCAGAACTGACGCCTCTTATACTCCGCAATGCTATAAAGATGGAAGACCCTTTTTACTTCTTCCTCACTAAATCCCATCGCAATGAGATCTTGTTGGCGATGACGGAAACTCAAAATCCCCTCGAGAATGGCATCGAGACGCGGGTAAGGAGGAAGACTGTCTTGATCGGTTTGGTTAGGTTTGAGTTCAGCCGAAGGTGGGCGCTCAATGATACCGGCCGGGATGAGGCCTCCATGATTTTGATTAATCCAGACGGCCAGTCGATAAACCTCAGTCTTGTAGAGGTCACCCAAGAGCGAATAAGCACCCACAGCATCGCCATATTGAGTCGAGTAACCAACGGCAATTTCAGACTTATTTGAAGTATTAATGACCATCGCGCCCGTTTGGTTCGAGCGCGTATAGATCAACATCCCTCTTAAACGGCTTTGTACATTCTCATCTGTGAGGCCCTCAAAGGGCTCAGGGAAAGTATTCTGGAAGGACATACGAACATTGGAGTGGAGAAACTTAATGGGCAAACTTGTGAGCTTAAGTCCCAAGCGCTGACAAAGCTCGAGTGAATAATCCCAGCTTATCGAGCGCGAATAGGGGCCTGGCATGTAAATAGCTTCTAATTCTTGACCCGGCTTGAGGCTCATTTTAGCAAGCGTCAGCACCAGCGCCGAATCCATGCCTCCAGATAGGGCGACGAGGAACTTCTTAAATTTATTTTTACTGGCGTATTCCTGCAAAGAAAATTGCAGGGCCTTTGAGACACTGGCGCACTCCTCATCGCTCCATTCTTGTAATTGGCGCGGGAAGGACTTATTAGCCGAAAAACGTGGGGCAAAGAGTGATTCCCAGGTATTTTCTAAAAGTGTAGAAGGGGTGGTGTACTTAGTTTTAGAGACCAGTTCCACGGAGAGCGTGTGAGCGAGAAACTGGGGAGCAATTCCAAGAGTTTCGTCTCCATTCACTGCAAACGAAGCTCCATCAAAGAGGATTTCGTCCTCTCCTCCCACTCGATTGACGTAGAAAAAGGGCGCTTCCAGTAAATGTGAGAGTACCCGGGCGCGGTCGCGGCGCTTGTCGCCTTTGGCGACATCATAAGGCGAAGCCGAGAGATTAATTACGCCATCGAAAGGTTTGAGTGCCACCAGATCACGTGCCGGATCGAGTTTATGAAAACTAGAGGCCCACATATCTTCACAAATCATCAAAGCGAGGCGCTTGCCTTGCCACGACCACACAGCGGGCTCAGTTCCCGGCGTGAAATATTTTTGTTCATCAAATATATCGTAATTCGGCAGCAAGCGTTTGCTGTAGAGCTCGCGCAATTCTTGGCCGGGAATCACCTCAAAGATCACATTGCGAATACTATGAGGCACACCTTCGTCACTCAAAGTGTAGGCCAGTCCTCCGACGAGGGCCGCCGTCTGATCATTTTTCGGCAAAGAAAGAATGTCGCTATTTAATTTTTTAAGAAAATCCAGATAGGTCTGAATAAACGGGGCGGTCAGACACAAATCCGCCAAAGGATAGCCGGTCAGGTAGAGCTCAGGAAAAACATGGAGCCCAGGACGCTCCAGAGTGCTTAAGAGGCTTGCGTTAATTGCCTGAAAATCAGCGATCGTATGATGAGTTTGGTGCAGATGGATTTGCATAGACTTAAGCCTTGTACGCGTTGACTGAAAGAGCCTCAAGGGTTAATACCCCAAGACACGTCCCCATTATGCTTAAGTAATTCTAAAAAGAGGATGAAAAATGACGACTGCGCGAGTGTTGGTGATTGGCGCGGGCCTTGCTGGCTCAGATGCCGCCTGGTTTTTGGCCTCTCGCGGAGTGTCGGTGGTATTGGCCGAGGTCAAAACCCTCAAAAAGAACCCAGCGCAGAAAATTCCTCATTTTGCAGAGCTCGTTTGCACTAATTCGCTTAAATCCCTCGATCCTGATTCGGCCCACGGACTGCTCAAAACAGAAATGCGGGCGATGGGTTCTTTGATCCTATCAGTTGCCAGCGAAACCGCTGTTCCCGCCGGAGATGCCCTGGCGGTTGATCGCGAACTTTTCTCCAAGGCGATCACGGAAAAACTCTCAACTCATCCCAATATTCGGGTGGTAGCGGTGGAGGCGAGTGATCCTCTCGCTCTTATGCGTGAATTTGAATGCCAACATGTCATTGTGGCTTCTGGCCCTTTGACGACCGGACCTCTCGAACAGTGGATGGTAGATAATCTAGGTGCTGAAGACATTTATTTTTACGATGCCATCGCTCCAGTTGTGGACGCTGATACCTTGGATTACGACAAACTCTACTATAAAGATCGTCACAGAAAACCTGATGAGCGTGCTGACTACCTCAATGCGCCGATGAATAAAGAGCAGTACGATGCTTTTATTGCCGCGATGGTGGCCGCCGAGAAAGTTCCGCCCAAAGATTTTGAAGATTGGAAATTCTTTGAATCTTGCTTACCCATTGACCTGATGGCCGAGCGAGGACCGGAAACCGCGCGTTTTTCTTGTATGAAGCCGATTGGCCTGGAACTTCCTGATGGGAGTGAACCTTGGGCGGTGGTGCAGCTACGCAAAGAGAACCTCGCTGGTGCCGCTTTCAACTTGGTCGGTTTTCAAACTCGCTTAACCTACAAAGAGCAGGTGCGCATCTTCCGTATGATCCCGGGCCTTGAAGAGGCGAGCTTTATTCATTTGGGTTCCTGTCATCGCAACTCTTTCTTGAATAGCCGTCGTCTGTTGAACGCCAGCATGACAAGTCTCAAGTACCCCGAACTGAGCTTTGCCGGTCAAATCACTGGCGTAGAAGGATATACCGAATCGGCTGCCATGGGACTTTATGTCGCGGGCCAGCTTTGGAAGCGTTTGAACAATCAAGCGGAACTTGTTTGGCCGAAAGAGACAGCTATTGGTGCCCTGGTGAACTATGTAATGACTATCGAGAAGCCAACACCGTCCAATATTAACTTTGGTTTACTGCCCTCAGTTGAACTGACCAAAGAGCAGCGCAAAATGGGGCCAAGGAAGAAAGTTCGCAAATCTTTTGCGGCGGCACGTGCACGAGAGGTTTTCGAGGTGTTTCGAGATCAGCTATAGTTGGATTATCTCCAACTAGTGAGTCCTTGTGTCTGGTGCTCTGTTTATTATTCTCGCCTGCTTCTTATGGGCCCTTGATACCCTGATTCGCTATCCGTTGGTTGAGAAGGGTGTCGATCCGCTGATCATCGTCTTTTTTGAGCACGCCGTTTTAGCTGCTATCTTTTTACCTAAATTAATTGCTTCACTTCCACGCATCGGCGAGTTGAAACTCTCAGACGGCTTCTCATTTTTAATCGTGGGGATTGTCGGAAGTTGTTTGGCGACGGTGGCTTTTACCGGAGCGTTTGTTTTTCTCAATCCATCGTTGGTTATTTTGTTGCAGAAATTTCAGCCGGTGGTGGCGATATTTTTAGCTTGGGCGATATTGCGTGAACCACTGCCAAGACCATTTTTGCTGTGGTCGCTGGTGTGTTTACTTGGCGCTATTCTAATCAGTGCACCCGATGTCGAAAAAGTTTGGCTGCTTTTAAAGTTGAGTCCAGATAAATTTGCCAGTGATTCGGCCGTGAGAGGTTATTCTCTGGTGGGTATCTCAGTTCTTGCTTGGGGTGCCACCACGGTCTTTGGAAAAAAATTAAGCATGGCCGGATTTGATACGAATTCACTTTTAGCCGGCCGATTTGTCTTGGGATTTGTGGCGATTTGTTTTGTCGTACCTTGGGGCCACAAGATGATTCTTGCCGACCCAATGGACTATGCTCGTTTAGGTGTCATGATTATATTCTCCGGACTCATGGCCATGTGGTTTTACTACCAAGGCCTCAAGCGTCTGCCGGCAAAGTTTTGTTCGATTCTCGAAATGTTTTTTCCTTTGATGGCCGTTTTTGCCAATTGGTTTTTCCTCGGCAAACAGCTCTCAGATATTCAACTTTTAGGAGGTGCTTTGCTCATGACCGGCGCCTTTGTCCTGCAGTTGAAGAAGTACTAAGATGAAAGTCGCTTTCGCCATTGATTTTCTTGTCGAACGAACACCAGAAGTGTTTTTGCTTGAGCTTTTGCTCGCTGGTTTTGATGACGCTGATATTTATTGCCTGGCGCATGCCCAAGGAAAAATTCTCGGACGGATTGAAACTCATCGCATTCATTCCACACCCCTTGGCCGCTTAGTCCAAAACTCAGCCGATTTATCAAAGCGCTCTTGGATGCTACCGAGTTTCGTTAAAACTCTCACGGTCGCTCCAGATGTGGATAAGCTGATTATCCTCTCTAGTGGTTGGTCTCATTTAATCAAGTCTCATCCCAAAACCGAGCGCTATGTTTGGTGCAATCAATTGAGTCCAGAAAGCTTGAAGCTCAAAGGTTGGAAGAGCGTTTTCAGCTTCTATCATGAGGATCTCAAGAAGAAGGGTCTCATCTCAGAAAAGAATCTAACTGTAGCTTCAAGCATTTTAGCTAAAAAAATCGGCAGTGATCTTAAAGTGGTTTATCCCGGTATCAAAACGGATGATTATCCAATAGTACCCGATGATCAGCATCCGGGTGAGTATCCTCATCACTTAGTTCTTCTCACAGGTGCTAATCCCACTAAGGTGCGAGAGATTTTCGCTGAGGCGAAAAAGGCTAACATCAATATAAAGTGTGTCGGCCATGATGAAGAGTATGCTGAAGAGAAAGCACTCAACGATCCCCAATTAGAATTTATCGGTGATCACTGTGCCGCTACTACCGCGGCTTTCACTCATGCCGCTCGTGCTGTTTGGATTTTGGGCCAGCCTAGTTTTCCAACCGAGGCCCTGGGTGCTCTCTGCTGTGGACGTCCTGTGGTTGTCGCTGATTTGCCACACTATCGTGAAGTTCTTCCTTCAGAGGGAGTTTGGTTTGAGCAAGGTAATGTGACTGACATTTTCAAAATGTCAAATCGTGATTTTTTATCTTTCGATAAAAAACAACTGCGTCGGGCCGGTCTTAAGTTCAACGAGCGTTTGTTCAAAAATCAAATGCGTATTTGGGCGGGGATTAGGCCCGTGAAAGAAGACTAATTCGAACGCTGCAGTGTCGATTGATACAATTCTCTGTATTTTTTGTTTAAATTTGCATCCTTTGAACTTACGCGAACTAAATATCCGAGGACTTGTAATCTTGCAGATCTGTCCTCGGCGCAATCCAGAGCACCTTGTGCGAATTTTAAAGCGGAGTCATTGTTCTGCTGTGTGATCAAAGCAGCTTTTAATAAGTAGGTTGAGCAATTTTCAGCATATTTCTCACCATCCTTGATAACTGCTGCTACAGAATTTACCTCACCTTTTAAAACTAAAACTTGTGAAAGCTTAAGATATAATTCTTCAGTTGGGTTTATTTGGATTGATTCACGAATATCAGTTTCAGCACTAATGAAATCTTTTTTTGCTATGTGACCTTGCAATCTTTGCATCAGCAGACTGACGGTAGTTTTTTTAAATTGAGAAGTCTCAGAAATAGTAAGGCCCTGCCGGCTAATTTTAATCGCCTCATCAAGTTGATTTAGTTTGTAGAGGCAAAGCGGTAATTCTGTATAAAGGTAGGTTCGGTAGCGATCAATACTCAAAACTTTCTGATAAAATTCTACACATCCAGTGAAGTCGTTTAATTTTTTTCTACTAATTGCAAGCTCGGTATTGATATCAGCAATCGCCCACTTAGGATTTTTTCGTAATAAGGTCTGTGATAAAAGGGCATCAGCTTCTTGGTGTTTATTTAAGCTGCGTTTAATACGTGATAAGGCAATTATGTCTTCGACTAATGAAGTCTCTGGATCAATTTGAATTTGATTAAGTAATTCAAGCGCTTTGGCTTGATCATTTTGTATAATAAAGATTTGCACCTGGACTAGTTTTAGACCTTGGCTCTCCGGGTTGTACTTAAGGCCTTCCACAACAGTATTCGAAGCTTCACCTAGTATTGATTCAGTATATTTGCCCTCATCCTCAAAGCCATTTGTTAAGATGTTGTTACTCAGCCATATAAAAGAACGGTCGAAGGCAGGATCTTCTTGGATATTCTTGCTGGCAAGTTTGATATAAACCTTATTTTTGATCAGATTTTTATTCTTTCGACTTGTTCTCAAAATAATATTGTATCTTTCTTGTGCTTTTTTCCTAACTTCAAGATTTTTTAAACTTTTCTCAATATCGTCTACAAGGTTGATATGTTTCTTTTGACCAAGTGCCACCTCAATTGATTGGTTACGGATACATTTTCGGAGCTCATTTTGCATTTTGATGAAATCACTAGTCTTGAATTCACTATTATCTATATATTTTTCTTTTAGTGTAAGGTTAGTAATAAGGACGGTTCCCGTAGGTAGTAAGTTTGCTGAAAAACGATAATCCAGCCACTTCGAATTAATGGCACATTCGTCAATGCCATCTTTCGTAAAAAGATTCTTGAAATTTGAGGTTTGAATTATTTCAAACACTTCATCGAAAATGAGATGGCCTTGCCATGTTTTTGTATTTTGTAAGATTGGAGCAATGAATTTTTCAATCGATGCTAATCTTAGAAATGCAATTTTATCATTGAGTTCAAGGATTGAATGACTCGTGTAGTTCAAATCAATATTCATTGGCCTATAAGTTCTATTCTTAAAATCGAAATTATGAGTTGCTGAAATAACTGTATGGGTTGGTTCGTCTAATAAAGAAAGTATTTGACGGTTATTTTTTGCTTGAGTCGCATCGTTTTCAATTCCGATAAATGGATAGGCCAATGCGCCTGTAAGTTTAATGTTAGTTTTTACTTGTGAAGCAGAAGACTCTGTAAAGTCGATTGTTTTCTCTATGATCATTTTAGATTCAGGTGGTGTCATATGAGGTATGTCAACCAATGCACTTGTGTCGTCTAAAATCAGAGCTTTTTTTCCAGCGATATCTTTGCGGATATTAAATCCGTAGGTGGAATTTTTTGTAGGATCAATCCAGAGATATTTCTCATCTTGCTTAATCGCAACGACCACATGATTGAAGCTATCTAATGTAGCATGATGATCTTTTTTTAATTTATCATACTGGGGAGCTGAACGTTGAACGAATGCAATGCTTGCATTGATTTGTATTTCCTTTAGCATGCGCATAAGTAAGAGCGACAGGTCTTTGCAATTCCCATTCCTGGATTGAACGATGGAATCAAAGCTTCGTGGAATAAAAGCGTTATTCATATTTTGCCAGTCACCTAAATATTTATAATTCTCGGCAAGATAATTAGTCAGGAATTCAACTTTTTCGATCAATGATTTTTTTTGTTTCGCTTCTGATATGACCTCTGCAAGAGATAAGGGGAGAGGCGATGAAATTAACTTTTGAAATCGACTCTGGAAATTAAGCTGAATTTTGCTCCATTCGCTCTCACTCTTTAAGGTAAAAAAGGTTTTGTCTGACTCACTTAATTTACCCGGCTCTGAAATTAATGTTCTATTGAAAAGACTTTTTGTTTTAAACCGATAGCTATACAAGACCTCTGCTTTTTTTTCCTCGAACTCAATTTTATTTTCAGGGTCATTTATGTGATGGCTGAGAGGTATTTCAGAAATAATCTCAGTGGAAAATTGCTCAACGTATCCTAGCGAGTCGAGGTCTTTTCTTAATGAGTAATACCCCGTTAGGATTGGTTTTTTCTGTGTTTCGCGATATTTAAGCTTTAGGGTTGAACCAATCTTTATTGATGGAACTGTTAAGCGAATTTCTTTTAATTCGTCTGAGCCATCTCTAGAACCTAAGTTAATTGTCGTGATATTATTCTTATCAATTTCAATAGCAATTTGATTGGTTATAATCTTAGCTTCAAGAATCTCGGTAACACTTAGAAGTGGGTCATAGCTAAATTTTAAGATGGATAAGTCCTTTCGACCCTGATCTTTCAAAATCTCATATTCAATATTTGTTTCAGATGTTGCGGCACCGATTTTATTGACTTTAATAACAGTTTGATAATTTTTTATTTTATAGTTGTGATCACTTAGTAAAGTCCAACGGGCTTGCACCAGATTCGAGACTAGGGTGAGTGAAATAAGCAAGAAATACTTCATTAGTAGTCCTCGAAAAGTACTTTTTGAATAGAGAGAACTATTTTTTCATAGAGAAGAGAATTTTTTCCATTTTCCCTATGATCTCATGAATAATGTCGTCGGTGCTCTCGCCATTCTTTTTGACGATGACGGTTGCTGCCGAGTGGGAGTGACCGCCGCCGCCGATTTGACGAGCGATATGGCCCACGTCCCAAACGCCTGATGAGCGCAAAGAGAGCTTAAGCACATCACCATCATCACGGAACATACAGGCGACTTTGATATTATCCAAAATCAACAGATGGTTAATAAAGGCGTGAGTGTCTTCCACATCTGAATCAAAGCGCTTAATTAAATTTTTCGACAAATGAATCCAAGCGATGTCGCCGGACTTCGTAGATTGGGCCGTCGAAAGGATGGTGCCCAAGAGATGCATATGTTCAATTTTTTTGGCGCCATAAATGCCGTTATAGGCTTCACCTGGAGCAATACCAGTCGCCATTAAATCTCCTACCAGATGATGGGTCGCCGCCGAAACACTGGGGTAACGAAAAGAGCTCGTGTCGATAATAATGGCGGTATAGAGCGGAAGAGCGAGCTTACGATCAAATTCAAGTCCGAGTCCGCGAATGATGTCACCGGCCAGCTGGCCCGTGGCCGCTGCTGAGGTATCGACACATTGATCACTTTTCCCTTCCAAGAGCGGATCAGGGTGGTGATCAACAAAGAGCACATTATTATTTTTACGAATGAGAGGCTGCAGGCCCGCGCAGACACGATCAACAGTGTTGGTATCTACCACGATCCAAAGATCAATCGGACCAAAGACATTGGGCTCAAACTCATCGACGCCTTGAACCACATGATCAGGATCCATGTAGCGATAGCGCAAGGGGAGAGGCTCATCATTAACGCAGACAGCTTTAATCCCCAGTCGACGCAGGGCCATGCAAAGACTAATCTCTGAACCGATGCCATCGGCATCAGGAATAACGTGCGTAGTGAAAACTACGGACTTGATCCCTTGAATTCTTGACTTGAAATTATCTACAATGGACATGCTTATACTTTTCGGAAAATTGCTGACTGATATTAAGCGACTAATAAGTATTTTCACTGTTTATGCCATTTAGGGCAACACAACAGTGCACTGTAATTGGAGGAGCTGAATGCTCGGTTACTCTAATCATTCTTGGGCCATTGAGGCCAAATCGCTCAGAAAGGACTATCCGGGCCTTGTTGCCGTCAAGGAGCTTAATTTTCAAGTTCCCCAAGGTGTGATTCATGGCTTCTTGGGACCAAACGGAGCGGGGAAATCCACTACTATTCGCATGATGAGCGGACTCTTGCGCCCTAGCTCGGGCCAAGTCCTTATGTGTGGAGTTGATCCGGTGAGCTCGGCCAATGAGGTTAAATCCCTGGTCGGTCTGTTGCCAGAAAATCCACCGCTCTATCGGGATATGACTGTTAAAGAGTTTCTCTTTTTTACGGCTCGCCTTCATCACGTGAAAACCCCCCAAGAAGCTTTTGAGCGTGTTGTGGACATGGTGAAGATTCAACATGTCGCCCATCGCTTGATTGGCAATTTATCCAAAGGTTATCGTCAGCGTGTGGGAATAGCCCAGGCCCTGATCCATGATCCCAAGCTCGTTATTTTGGATGAACCGACGGCCGGCCTAGATCCAGAATCCGTAGTAGAAGTCAGAGGTTTAATAAAAAGTTTAAAAGCGACGAAGACGGTCCTTTTTTCAAGTCATCTTTTGCATGAAGTAGAAGAGGTTTGTGACAGTATTACGATTATTTCTCAAGGTGAACTGTTAGCGCACGGAACGCTTACAGAAGTCAGAGAGCGCTTTAGTGGGAAAACCATTCTCGATGTGGATCTTGCATCTCTGCCAAATGCGGCAGCGGAAAGTCTAAAAAATCTGCCTTATATTTCGGCGATCGAGACCACCGCTGATCAGCATCATTTTAGACTTCATCTTAACACACAAGAAGATATGCGTGCGGAGTTGGTGCGTGCCATGGTGAAACTTAATCTCGACGTGCGGGGCTTGCAAATGACAGGCTCACAGTTAGAACAAGTCTTTTTGGCGGTCACAAAACAAAAGGATCATCCATGAATGCCGTTTGGGTGCTAGCAGGGCGCGAACTTTCTATGCAATGGCGCTCACCGATGGCGTGGACGTTGATAGGTATTTTCTCACTCCTATGTGGTTGGACATTTTTTAACTTACTCGTAGGTTATGTGGATAATATCCAGGCCATTCCTGCCGATATGCAGTCGCAAATTAGTTTCTTGGAAGAAGTGGTCTTGCGCCTGTACGGCAATATCAATTTCTTTTTGCTGTTTTTTATTCCTCCTATGACTATGCGCTTGCTCGCTGAAGAAAAAAAACAAGGAACGATCGATCTATTATGGGCCGCCCCCGTTTCAGATATTCAAATCGTTTTGGGGAAATTTCTGGCCACGTGGGCTTTTACTCTGGTGCTGTTGATTCCAACTTTACTCTTTCCCATCGTGCTCTTCTGGGCGGGTGTACCCGATCAAAAAGTCTTACTTGGTTGTTACCTCGGCTTAGCATTTAATACCGCTTGCTATGTGGCGGTAGGACTACTGGCTTCTTCGCTAACCGATAACCAAGTGATTGCCGCACTTTTGGGCTTTATGTTTATTATGTTTACTTGGCTTTTGAGTTGGATAGCCCAGGGGACAGATAATTTCATGGTGGCAGAGACACTGCGTTGGCTCTCGGTGACCGGACATTTTGAAACCCTGGTTAAAGGGATTCTTTCTACGTCGGATTTTACTTATTACTTAGCTTTTATATTTTTGAGTCTCAGTGCTTCTGTCAAAGTGCTAGAAAGTAGGAACTGGTGAGCCGTATGAATCGCTGGTGGTACAGTTTGTGGGTCATTGCTGAAGGCCTGTTACTTCTCTCAACTATGACTTTGTGGTTAGTCGCCCCTGAACACTTGGTGCTTAACTTAAGTGTAACGGTATTTACCATTCTTCTCGGTGGGATTTTATTTTACCCTCGCCGCGTTGGGGTGGTCACTTGGCTTAAAAGTCGTCAAGGACGAGCGAGTTTTATCCAACTCACACAATTTTTTCTGGTTTGTTGTATTACGGGCTTAGTCACTTTCTTGGCCTGGAAATTTCCTTTCCAAGTCGATATGACTGAGCGCTCGCTCAATACACTTTCTGATCAGAGTCAAAAAATTATTGAGCAATTGCCGGCCGATACTAAGATGACTCTCTATGCTCGTAGAGCCGAGTGGACGCGTGCCATGGCACTTTTGCGTCTCTTCCGCGATGTACGCAGAGATATCGTCTTAGAAGCGATTGATCCTGAAACGCGTCCGCAAGCGGCGCGTGCTGCTGGCGTAAACGATCACGGCACAGTGGTGGTTGAAGGTGGCGGCAAACGAATCAGTTTTGCTTTGCAAGATGAGTTAAGTGTTACCAATGCTCTTCTGAAAATTATTCGTGAAAGACAAACGCGTGCTTATTTTATAAGTGCGCACGGTGAGGCGACTTGTGACAATATTCGAGAAGAAGGACTTTCGGCTTTTTGTGCTCATTTAAAGTCACAGAACTTTATTGCACTCCCGCTTGATCTTCAGCGCTCGGCTGAGATTCCACTGGATGCAGATGTCGTCATTATTTGGGGACCAGTCGCAGGGATTTTGCCCCAAGAAATTCAGCGATTGCAGCGCTGGCTTGAAAAGGGCGGAAGTCTGCTTTTTGCTTATTCACCTAACTTTCAACAGGATCACCAAAAAGACTTGCGAGCTCTGTTAGTGAAATGGGGAATTCAATCATTTAATGATCTGGTGATTGATCGTCTCTCAACGCTAGAGTCAAATGAAGCCACTATTCCGGTGATCTCTAAATATTCTGCCAATCATCCGATTACCCGTGGCTTTCATTCCCGCACTATTTTTCCTCTGAGCTCATCACTTGAAGCAGTGTTACCGCTTTATCAAAATGTGGCGGTAACAACTCTTGCCCAGACTTCTGATTATCCTGGTAGCTGGGCGGAACGTGATTTAGCGGCCATCTCTCAAGGTAAAGCGAACTTTGATGAAAAGCTCGATAAGAAAGGGCCCATTGGCGTTGCCATGGTGGCCGAGAGAATTACAGAAAACACAAAAGAAAAAGATACTCGTGTAGCAGTGATTGGTAATGATGTGTTCATTCGTAATGCGTACCAAAATCAAACTGCCAATATGAATTTCGTTTTAAATATTATGAGCTGGCTTGCTCATGAAGAGGGACTCTTGACCCTTAATCGTCCAGGGCTGACACATGAACCGGTCATTTTAAGTACGCCGCATTTGCGTTTTGTCTTTGTCGTCACAGTTTTAAGTATTCCACTTATTGCTTTCATTCTAGCGGTCTTAGTTTACCGCCGTCGTCGTCGCCTATGAAAAAGATTTTGCTTTTGGTCGGCATTTTAGGTTTGCTACTTACTCTGACCTGGGTGCTTACCGAGAGTGGTTGGATGGACAAAAAATCTAATCTCGAAAAAGTAATGGCCAAAAGTTTGCAAAATCCTCAGAAGTTTAATCTTCCTGCTGCAGAATTGACTATGAGTGAGGGAGTTTGGCGTACCGGTAGTGGTGAGATCGCTCGCGCTGAAGTCTTAGAAGAACTTCATCGCTCACTTGAATCGCTTACAATTGCACGGGTTATTTCCGATGCTCCTGATCGCAATGAGTTCTTTGGTGAAGGTTTAAAATTCTCAGTAGATGATCAAACATTTGAATGGGGAAGTATGGCCCCGTCAGGAGATAGTTTTTTTCTGGGTCTCGTGGGTGATCCGAATGTTTATGTCGTCGATTTGCGTGCCATGGGCTCTTTTGCCATGGCCGATGAAGAAAAAGTTTTGCTGCAATCAAAATACCAAAGGCTTCGAGATCTGCTGTTATATCCTGAAGATCGCTGGCGCGAAGAGCGTCTCTTGCCTCTCTTACAATTTGCACAGTTTCTCAATTGGGAAAAAGGTGAACTGAAACTCGATTCACTGGTGTTAAGTAAAAGACCTTGGGGCAAGGCTGCCATGAATGCTTTTTTGGCAGGTCTGCAATCTTTGAAAGTGAAAGGCAATATTCTCAATCAAGCTCCACTTAAAAAAAGCAAAATCCAACCATGGTTTTTTACTTTGCATAATGGAGCTAAAATCTCTTGGGAGTTTTATGAACATCCCAATTTAGATTTGATCTATGTCTGGTTGCCCCATCTGAAAAAAGCCTATCCCCTCGATCAAGAGAGCAGTGAATTCATTGGCCGCTTCCCTGAGCGCTTAGTCAGTAAGTCGTTTTCGATGGTACTTGGCGAGCCTGGCGTGAAGCCAGAGATTGTCGAAAATAAGCAGCAAGTAACGGTTGAATCAGAGGCGAGTAAAGCGCTGACTCGTTTTATGCAAACAGCGCAAACTTTTGAAATACTCAGTTTGATAACTGGCAAAGATTGTCAGGAACTGGCGCGTACATCTGTGATTCAACTCAAAACTCAAGGGATTGAGTATGCATGGCGCCGTGTCTCCAGTGGCTGGGCGATACTTGATTGTGAAACAGGACTCACTTGGACCTGGAGTCTTCCCTTGGAGTCTCCCATGGATTTTGCTACCCTTTTAAAACCATGATGCAAACTCTCGCGGCCTATCTTCACTCGTATACTTTATGTCTCTTGAGACCTCGTCTCATGTTGGATTGGTTGCAACATGGCGTGCCTCCTTACGGAGATGAAGAGCTTCCACGTCCAGAACTCTCAAACCAAATTGGTGTTTCCTGGGCCCTGGCGATAGTGCAAGGGATTGCCCGTCTCATGATCGCCAATGTTTTAGTGCAACTGTTCTTGAGCTATCAGAATGAAGACAATCTTTTTTCTGCTTTTGTAGATGCTCAAGACGGACTTTTTCCCTATTACATTTTAGTTTTCTCAAGCGCTCTTGATTTAATTTTTTTCCCCATTCTGACTCTCGTTATGACTGAAGTCTGGAGCTTTATTCTTCGTCTCTACGCGGGATTTTTAGAAGTTGAAGGGGATCATCAAGACATTGCGACCGATATAACCAATGTGGCCTTAAGCTCGCATTTCTTTCTTATTCTTCCGGTAATCGGAGTCTTTTTTCAACAGCTCGCTTGGCTCTACTTACTTTACGTTGGCTGTCGCCATCGCTTGG
>JBKHVI010000014.1:23779-50919 GCA_046570105.1 Bacteriovoracia bacterium | reverse complement strand
CTGACGTCAATTTCAAAGTCGTTAAAGACTTCATTGAAAAAGTAAAAGTAGAGGCGCTAGGGGAGAAAGTTCTCAAAGGTGTTGAGCCCGGCCAGCAATTTATCAAAATTGTTCATGATCAATTAACTGCCTTGATGGGGGACACTCATCAAGAATTAAATCTCAATGTGCCAAGTCCTGCAGTCATTTTGATTGTGGGTTTGAACGGTGCCGGTAAAACCACATTCTCAGGCAAACTCGCGCTTCATCTTCGTGGCAAACTAAAAAAAGATCCCTATTTGGTGCCAGCGGATAATTTCCGTCCGGCGGCTAAAGACCAACTTCTCACGCACGCCCGCAATTTGAGCATTGATTACTTTGACAGTGATCTCTCGATGACACCTGCTCAGATTGCCAAGGCTGCGATCGAAGAAGCCAAAAAACTTCGTAAAGACGTCGTCATCATTGATACTGCTGGTCGCCTGCAAGTCGATGAAGAATTGATGGGCCAACTGGTTGATTTGAAAAATTCTATCAATGCTGCCGAAGTTCTGCTTGTAGCTGATGCCATGACCGGCCAAGAAGCCGTTAACGTCGCCAAAGTCTTCCACGAGAAAGTGCAACTCACGGGTGTGGTGCTCTCAAAAATGGATTCGGATGCGCGCGGTGGTGCTGCACTTTCGATTCGTCATGCGACCGGTGTGCCGCTTAAGTTTGTCTCGACTGGCGAGAAGATGAAAGATCTCGAGCCATTCCATCCGGATCGTCTCGCCAAACGCATTCTTGATATGGGTGATGTGCTGACTTTGGTTGAGAAAGCCCAAGACGCCATCAATGAAGACGACATGATGGGCATGATGAAGAACCTTGAGAAAGGTCGCTTCACCATTGCCGATTTCGTGCGCCAAATGGAAACCATCAACAAGCTCGGTTCGATGGGTTCTATTCTCAAAATGATTCCAGGCATGGGCGGCATGATGAGACAGCTGGGTGATCTCTCTCCCGCAGAAGCTGAAATGAAAAAAATGCGAGTCATGATTAACTCCATGACCGTTAAAGAGCGTGAAGACACCAAGCTCTTAAAACAACCCACACGTCTGGCACGTATTGCTCGTGGTTCAGGAAAAACTGAAAACGACGTGAAAGATTTCATCCAAAAATTTGAGCAGATGGAAAAAATGATGGTGGGGATGATGGGAATGATGAAGGGCGGCGCGATGCCCAATATTCCGGGTATGGGACCTGTAAAAGGGTTTCGCCAAGCGCCAAAAGACGCACAGCCGTTTGCGTCAGAGAAGAATACCGGCGGAAAGAAGAGTCCTTTTGGTAAGAAGTATTTCTAATAAAGCGAAATGTTTGACTTCCCCCTAGGGGAAGCGTTAAAAATGGCGCTTATAAATTTGAGGAGCATTTTCATGGTTAAGATTCGTATGACACGTTTGGGGCGCAAGGGCCTTCCTATTTTCTCAATCGTGGCGACTGACTCACGCTCACCACGTGACGGCCAATTCCTAGAGAAATTGGGTCAGTATAATCCTAAAGCACCGGAAACATTGAATAGCATCAATGTTGAAGGAATTAAGGCATGGTTGAGCAAAGGCGCTCAACTCTCTGATACTGTGAGAACTTTGCTTAAGAAGAACAACATCAAGCTATAATAGGTGGGCGGTAAGCCTAACCTAGGATGTTGTTATGAGTGAGCTAAAAGAACTGATCGAGTATGTCTCCAAAGCTTTGGTCGATATGCCTGAGAACGTAGTGGTCACAGAAATTTCCGGCGAACAAACGACGGTGATTGAACTTAAGGTCGATAAAACGGACTTAGGAAAAGTGATCGGTAAGCAAGGTCGCACAGCACGTGCCCTTCGAACCATTCTAAACGCTGCCTCGACCAAGCTTCGCAAGCGCTCTGTTCTCGAAATTATCGAATAACAAACGCTTATACCTTTTAGATTTAAGAATCCTGGCCCCTCTGATAAAGAGTGGTCAGGATTTTTTTTATGAAACCAAGCCTCGTCTTACTCGGATCTGCAACAAAGCCCCATGGCCTCAAAGGCCATGCGTTGTTTTTTTTAACTTCCGGTAAACAAACTCATCTCAAGAAAGGCCATAAGCTGTGGCTTAAGCCGGGCCCATCTTCTGAGCTACCACTAGAGGGCCAGGAGTATGAGATTGAAGATATTCAGAAAGGCAACGACGTGCGCGTGAAGCTCATGGGCATTGTCGATCGCACCGCTTTGGAAAAAATTCTGCCCTTTGAGATTTTTTGTGACCGCTCGCAATTTCCCGCCCTCCCACAAGGCCAGCACTATGTCTCTGATCTCTTGGGACTTAAAGCGATTGATGAAAGCGGCGAAGAAGTGGGTAAGGTCGCCGATTGGTATGAGACACCCGGCCATTTGGTTTTCACTATTCGCCTAAAAAAGGGCGGTGAAGTGGATATTCCTTACGTGAAACATTTCTTCCCCAATGTCGATCTCATTCAAGGCACGATTCAAGTGGTGTTGCCTGAGGACATCGAATGATTGAGCGTCGTATCTGGGTCATGACTCTCTTTCCAGAATTTTTTCAACCGCTCCTCGCCTGTGGGATCGCGGGCCAAGCACTTCGTGGCGAGCGCGCCGTCGATATGAAGCTCTCGCTCAAAACGGTTAATATTCGTGACTGGGGTCTGGGAAATTACGGTGCCGTCGATGATACGCCTTATGGTGGTGGTCCTGGCATGATTATGCGGGCGGATGTACTAGCGAAGGCATTTCACGAAGGTGTGATGATTCCCGGTGGCTATCAAAATAAAAATGAACTGACGGTCATCTACACTTCACCTCGCGGAGTGGTATGGAATAACTTAGTGGCGCGTGAGTTTGGAGAAAAAATCTTAGCTCAAAAAGATATTGTGCTGATTTGTGGCCGCTATGAAGGCATCGATGAGCGCTTTGTTGAAAACTACGTTGATCAGATTTATTCAATTGGTGATTACGTTTTGACCGGGGGAGAGCTCGCCGTGATGACACTCTTGGATTCATCCGTGCGCTTTGTGCCTGGAATCCTCGGAAATAAATCTTCTGCCAATGAAGACTCATTTGAAGATGGTTTATTAGAGTGCCCGCAGTACACCAAGCCGCGCGAGTTTGAAGGACTTGAGGTTCCGGAAGTTTTGGCGAATGGAAATCACGCCAAAATTAAAGAGTGGCAACAAGAGCAAAAAGAAGTCATGACAAAAAAAATGAGACCTGATTTATGGAAGAAGCACTAAAAGTTCCGGTCTATCTAGGACTTGTGCATGGCCCGGTGAAAGACAAGGCCGGCTCAACCGTCACCACCTCGGTGACCAATTTAGATATTCACGACATCTCACGTGCAGCACGCACCTTTGGCTTCTCCGGGTATTTCATCATCACGCCACTACAGATTCAGCATGAGCTAGTGAATCGCATCCTGGGGCATTGGGAGAGCGATAAAGGCTCACTTTATAATCCCGATCGCACCGAGGCCTTGGCGCAAACTCAGCTGTTAAACACAGTAGAAGATGCGCAGAGAGTCATCACTGAACGCGAGGGAAAAAAGCCACTCACAGTAGTGACCGGGGCGAATTTAGCAGGCGATGGAGATGAAAATGCACTTGCTCAGCGCGCCATCCTTGACCAAACGCCCATCCTCCTGTTATTTGGTACCGGCTGGGGATTACTCGCCTCGATGACTGATCAAGCGGATTTCCGCTTGCTCCCTATTTTAAGTAGGGCAGTAGACGGTTACAACCATCTGTCGGTTCGCTCTGCGGTTGCTATTTATAGTGATCGTTTGGCACGAAGCCTCTGTTCCCCCTAACAATTTTCCTTCCCTCTGATTGGTAAGTCGTGAACGCTCAATTTATGGAAGATCTGTAGAAGAGGTTTGTATGTCGAATCTAGTTAAGTTGGTTGAGAGTAAGCACTTAAAAGCTGGCGCAGAGAAAGTTGATTTCCGCACTGGTGACACGGTTAACGTGGGTGTGAAAGTAAAAGAAGGCGAGAAGACTCGTACGCAGTATTTCCAAGGCACTTGCATTGCAATGAAGGCCCCAGGAAGCTTCCACGGTCACTTCCGCGTTCGTAAGATTTCTGACGGCGTGGGTGTTGAGCGTGTATTCCCTTTCCATTCTCCAGTTGTTGAATCAATTGAAGTCATCATGAAAGGTAAGTCACGTCGCTCGAAGCACTACTATCTTCGCGACCGCGTTGGTAAAGCTGCTCGTATCTCGGTTGATTACAATCGCGAATAAGCAAAACTTTAGTTTTTCTTTTATGAGACCACACCTTCGGGTGTGGTTTTTTTTTGCTCAACGAGCTAGCATCTCGGCATGATGTTCGAGGCACAATTTATTAACACACTCCCATGTTGGCTCGTCGCGAGCGACGAAGCTGGACGTGGTCCACTCGCTGGTCCCGTGGTCGCAAGTAGTGCAGCGGTCTTGGTGGAGAGTCGAGAGCAGTTGAAAAAAATTGTTCAAGTGCTACTCAAAAGTGGCGTGAATGATTCTAAGAAGCTCACGTCTTCGGCGCGCGAAGAATTACAAAAGCTCGCTGGCGACTGGACGGTTGCCACGGTAGAAATTTCGGCACAAGAAATTGATGAAATCAATATTCTCGCCGCCTCACTTAAGGCGATGAAACTTTCTGCGGAGAAACTTGTTTCAAAAAATAAAAAACTGCCGGTTGTATGGTTAATTGATGGTCATCGCGCGCCGAAAGACGCTAATTCCACTTGGTCTATTCACCCGATAGTGAAAGGGGATGCTAAGAGTGCCTTGATTGGCCTTGCTAGTATTCACGCCAAGGTTTATCGCGATGAACTCATGCAACGATTCCATCAACAATATCCAGTCTACGGATTCGATCGTCACGCCGGTTATCCCACCCAAACCCATCGTGACTCTATCGTCACCCACGGTCCGTCGCCCATCCATCGCAAAACCTTCAAAGGTGTCCGCGAATATCTCTCGCGGTAAACAGCGCGAGAGGCTGGAGTCGTATAAGTTCCATCAAACAGAAATTCCAGTATTGGTGGCGCCGGTAGTTTTGCGTAGCTGGGGACTCGGGCAGTGCGATCTAGTCAGGTTTTCGAAAAATAAGAAACTTATTGAGATCAGAGAAGTGAAAGGGCAGCACGGTCATCTGAGCTTTGGTCAGCGTCGCAGATTATTAGAGGCAGGTAAGTTTTTGGGTAAAATGTTGGGTGCCAATGTTCGACTAGAGATGAGTTCTGAGCACTTGTAGTTTGCCAAGGATGCGAAACTCCATTAACCTTTTAATATGAAAACATATCGCATGATGCTTTTTGTTCTTCTTATTTCTCTTACGTTGTTGCCTTCGCGCTCATTCGCTCAGGCACAAACGACAGGTGGTATTCCTCCACGCATTAAGGCCTTTATGCTGGTCACCGGTTACGGTGCTGCCGGTGGTGCGCTCTTAGGTTTGGCGTCGATGGCCTTTGGTACTTCGCCGCGTGCGATTGCTCAGGGAGCGTCGCTGGGTCTTTATGCTGGTTTGTTGTTTGGTACTTACGTGATTGTTTCTCATCATCAACGTGGCGCTAATCAAGGTTACGATCAATCTTCCCCCTATAATGATTCAGTGGATGAGTATAAAGACTACGGCGAAGGTGATTCACCAGATACCAAGGGTGGTTTTTTCGATTCGTCTTATCAGCAAATCAAAATGGGTGAGACGCTTGCTACAGCGGTGGATTATCGTCTGATGGAAACAAAAAAGGGGAGCACGATGCCCCCCTTACAAATCAACGTATTCAGTTACAGTTTCTAGTTTTCAAAGGTGCGTGTGCGACCTTGGAAGCGATTCATCGACTCGGTTTCATCCGTGTCGAAGTTCATATGGTCAGCGATATGCTGAGTTTCATCGAGTCCGTAGAGACGGAAGACCTTCACAAACTCTAGCTTCACATTATCCAGCGCCACTATACGATTGTTAGTGTCTTTCAAGAGCTTCAACGTTTCTACAAAATGACAAATGCCCGATGAGCCGACGAAGTCGATGGCACCGAGGTCAATTGTGATACGAGCGTTAGGATGCTTCACTGCAAGAGTCTGCAGCTCTTGGCGAAAAGGAATACTGTGCTCGTAATTAAGGTCACCTTGCATGTGAATTACTATATTACCTTGGGCACAGCGAGAAACTTTGGCGTTCATACTCATTTTTTTCCTTTTCCGTCATCCTGACGGGTTCATCTTGGTATGATATCACTAATCTTCCCTCGCTCTTGAGAGGGAAAAATTTGCATAAGGATCTCTCATGGCCCGTCTCATTTTGCTTAATATGCCCATCGGCAACATGGCCGACATGACCGCTCGGGTGAAAGATGCATTGGAGAATGGCAGCTATTTTGCGGTGGAAGACACACGCTCATTTCGTGAATTTCTTCATCGCAATGGCATCAACTCACAAAATAAACATCTTTTATCGCTGCACGACCAAAGCTCTGATGCCAAGTTTGAGCGTTTACTAGAAGTGGTTTGGCAGGGGCATGATCTTTATGTCGCTTCTGAAGCGGGGAGTCCCATTCTGTCAGATCCAGCTTTTCCCTTAGTGCGATTGGCCTATGAGAAAGGCGTTGAGGTGGAAACTTTTTCGGGAATCTCGAGTGTCATTGCTGCTCTTGAACTCTCAGGTTTACCACCATTGCCTTTTAGCTTTCATGGATTTTTATCGCGCGATGAAGGAAAGATTCGTTCTTATTTTTCTTCTCTTGGTGCCGGCACTCATATTTTTTTTGAAGCTCCGGGACGCATTCGTCAAACGTTGGCGATGGCGGTGGAAGTGTGGGCAGAGAGTGAATTTGCTATCGTGAAAGAGATGGGCAAGACCTATCAGAAAGTGCGTCGCTTTCAAGGGCCCGAAGGGCTGGTCGCTCTTGATGAAATGATGGAGCGTGGAGAGTTTGTCTGGTTAGTTCATATCCCTAAAGACCCACGTCCGAGAGTTCCGCCTAATGTCCTACAGCAGGCGTTGGATATTCTTGCTGAAGGTGCGGGTAAAAAAGATTTATCTCGTCTCTTAGGGGAGATACTCGAGCGTCCCTCTAAGGAAATTTATGCCGAACTGATGAAGGGCGCAAAAGACTAGGAAGTTTTCTGGTAACCGCTTAGAATTTAATTAATGAAAGTTAAAATTTTAGGCGGCCATGGCGGCGTCACCATCGGTTTTCAAGCGACTTCATTTTTAATTGATGATGTATTGCTTATAGATGCAGGCTCAGTCGCCTCGACGTTATCTATTGAGAAACAAAGCCGTATCGATAATATTTTAATTTCTCATCCGCATCTTGATCATATTAAAGACTTAGCTTTCTTGTGTGACAACTGTTTCGGAATGCGCCCAAAGCCGTTTGAAGTTTGGACACACAACACAGTGTTAGGACTCATTAAGCATCACTTGTTTAACGATACCATCTGGCCAGATTTTTCAATTCTGCCAACGTCACAAAATCCAACGATTCACTTCAATTCTCTTACTCCAGAAATAATGACGGAGATTGGTGGCTATCGAGTCACACCTGTTGCCGTAAAGCATCCAAGTGATGCCATGGGATACATCATTGAGAAAGAAGGGAAGGCGATTCTCTTTACGCTCGATACTGCGGCCACCAGTCGAATTTGGGAGAAGGCGCGCGAGTTTCCAGCGCTCAAAGCGATTTTTACCGAAGTCAGTTTTCCCAATAAACTACAAAAAGTCGCTGATGCCAGCGATCATCACACTCCACAGACGTTGGCCGAAGAAATCAAAAAGATGCCACCGGGTGTACCTATTATTCTGACGCATTTGAAGCCTAATTTTCGTGGAGAATTAGAGCAAGAGATCGCGGAGCTCGATGAGCCCCGCGTTCAGATTTTGCAGAAAGATGGCATGGAATTCAATTTCTAGTTTACGCCCTGAAGGAAAATATCCGGTACAGGCATAGAAGGTGGTAGCTGCTGTTGACCAGGCATCGGTCCCACTGGAGCAGCTGGCGCTTCAGCGGCAGGAATCTCAACGCCCACTTCACATTTAAACTCTCGGCCAGCTTCATTTTTATAAGTGGCATTAATTTTCTTCTTCTGGGCGGCAGGTGTTTTTTTGATCACAACAGAGGCCACTTTTGGTTTTGAGTTTTTAAATTCAAATCCTGTGAAGACCACATCACCCTTAGGTTCATTACCGGCACCAGACGAGGTGAGTGACACTTCGATAATATCTTCGCCTTTATCATTTAAGGCCAAAATCGGCGTGAGCGTACAGCTCCCTGGCGCTTGAGGAGCTTCGTCTTTTACTGAGGCATCACAAGTGGCCAAAGTCTGTTGACCTTTGACCAACATACCAATAATTTTGACTTCAGGATTTTCCGTATCAAATTCTTTTTCTTGGCTTACAGCTGCACCTTCATGATTGGTGAGGTCAGGAGCAATTTGGTACTTGAATACTTCGCCTTCTTTTAGCACCATCGCGTCTTCTGCCATTTTGATAGTGGCAGTGATTTTACGGGCCTTAGGCTTACCATCTACACGAGCAAGTTTTGGTTCTGCGACGACACACTTGCGAGTTTCAGCGCGTATGATCGGTACCATTTTTTTACACTCAATGGCCGGTTTACCCACTTCCTCGACTGCATAGAGTGCTGTGAGTTCGACTTCATTGACATCATCTTTAGGTAGAGCAAATTCTAAGCTATCTTTTGTCTCTTCTCCGACCTTCCACTTAGGAGCAGGTGCTTTCGCTCCTGGAGGAAGAGCTTTGACGGTCGTGGTAATGACAAGTTTTCCATCTTTAATTGTGGCACTGGCCTCACCGATTTCACAGGACTTGATTTTATCATCAACGACACCTTGGAAATCTTCCACAGGTGCTGCGCAGGGAATCTCTTTACCGGCAATCGTGAGTTTTGCGCTAAGTGGAATTTTGGCAGTCGTCCCTGTGACAGCAACACTGCCTGAGTATTTGCCACCCTTTGATGTTTTGGGAGCTTCTTCTCCCAGTTTCCAATGGACATCAATATTATCTAAGGCAGCGCCATTGGGAGCTATTTCTAAAACAGCATCGAAATTCATTTTTCCGTCGGCGATAACACCGGGAGTGACTTTTACTTTACAGGTATGATTTGTGACTGGTGGAAGCTCGAAGGGGCAATGCTTTTTATCTGACAAGCTGCCGCCAGTGGGAAGGGTACATGTTATTGGGCTCGATGGATCACGCATCTTGGCCAAACAATTATCAATCGCCGAGTCTTTATCGTAATCAACAGCCGTTGCTCCAGATTTTAAAACAAATCCACCGGAGCCACCGCCTGGTACTTTGATCGTTTTACGTGGATCAGAGCTATGACCTCTGATCATGATGGCTTCAGTGGTCATATTGTTAAGATTCGCTACGTCTCTGAGACGTAAAGTATAATGAGAAAGTACTTTCAAATCTTTGGCCAAAATATCGACGTTATTTGGATCTATCACCAAACAAGCATTAGGTTTATTCGTTTTAAGTCTTTCGGCGATATGCTGAGTTTGCGCCACTAGGGAATAACAAGTTCTATGTCCTTGCATATAATTAAAATATTCTTGGGCAATTTGAACATTGTTCCCGTCATCCTTAGCATTATCTTGGCATACACAAGTATTAAAAATAGTTTGTACGACTTTGTTGAAACGATCTGCCGCTGCTGCATCTTTACCAAGACGATCAATAATACGATCGAGACGCCCAAGCTTATCGGCATCGTCTTCAAAAGCGATCAGACAAGAAAGTGATGCATTCACGTCTTTAACTTTATTGATATTGATACAATAAGGTTTACCATCGGCACTTGTTCCAAAGATATCCGGATTACAGGCCTGTTGAGAGGAGCTGCATTTTGCGCTTACTGGACGGTAATTGCTCTTAACATTGGCGTCGCTTGAATTCTGCGGACGATTACAATAGCCAGTCGTTGCACTTGTGTTGACGTAAGTTGAAAACCAACCGGCATACAAACAGCTCTTCGAGCTGCCGGATGGATAAGAAGCATAAGCTGAATCGATCATCAGTTCATTAAGAAGTTTTTTAAGGATTTCAACTCGACGTTTTTCGTCGGCAGCTGGTTTTTTAATCAGAGCTTGTTCCATCTCAACAACAGTATCCATAATGAGCACGAGGTACTCACGTTGACTTTCACGGGGGAGTTCTTGAAAGGAGTGGTAGTCAATGACATCAAAACCTAGTGCTTCGTTTTGCGCGAAGGCAAAACTGGGCATCCCAATAAACATTGTCAAAAGAAAGGATATGAATCCCCGCATACAAACCACCTCAAGGGCCTATCGGTTTTAAATGGCCATTTCTTAATAGTTTAACGGAGTTATTTAGGCGGATACTCTAAAATCAGCACTTTCCGGCCTAATTCCGGTCATGGTATTAAGTTTCGGCTACTTAAATCTGCTCCCGGATCAGTGTCCTTTCCTTAAGGGCGACGATAATTTGGGGCAGGAAACGAGGAGGGCCCATGGGCCATTTTCACGACATTAAAAATCCTAAGCTTAAAAACCTCAAGAAGGGTGTCAGCACCACTCCCACGGGCCTTTGGAAAAAATGTGTTTCCTGTGGCGAGATTATTCAGACCGACAAGCTGGAGGAGAACTTCCAGGTGTGTCCCTATTGTTCTCATCATTATCGCTTAGGGGCGATTGAACGTATTGAACTGCTATGTGATGAAGGCAGCTTTCATGAATACGCTGCTGATTTGGCGAGCAGTGACCCACTCAAATTTAAAGACAAGATTGATTATGCTGCTCGTTTGCAGCAGGCCTATAAAAGTACCGGTACCACTGATGGGACGATCTGTGGAACGGGTCTGATCGAAGGTCAACCTGTGGCCATGGCGCTGATGGATTTTCGTTTTATGGGTGGATCGATGGGCGTGGTGACCGGTGAGAAAGTTGCTTTGGCAATGGATCTAGCTTTTGAGAAAAAAATCCCCTGTGTGGTAGTGAGTTGTTCGGGTGGTGCCCGCATGCAAGAGGGAATTCTCTCGCTCATGCAAATGGCAAAAACTTCGGCCTCTCGTGCTCGTTTGAAAGAAGCCAAAATTCCTTATATCTCTGTACTGACTGATCCCACCACCGGTGGCTGTGCTGCTAGCTATGCCATGTTGGGTGATTTGAATATCGCTGAGCCCAAGGCACTCATTGGGTTCGCCGGACCGCGAGTGATCGAGCAATCAATTCGCCAAACTTTGCCGGATGGATTCCAGCGTTCAGAGTTTTTACGTGATCATGGTTTTATAGATCGTATCTGTGATCGCAAAGAACTTAAGAAAGAACTCTCATTCTTCTTGCGTCTATTGGCCCCCGTCGCCGGGACATGACCGCTCAAGAGTTACAGCACTGGCTTATGCAGCTATACGGGGCGGAAAAATTTCGTCCAGGTCTTGAGCGAGTCGGTGGGTTTCTCCGGGATGAGTTAGCTCAACTCAAAAATCTTAATCCTAAAATTGTCACCATTGCCGGAACTAACGGTAAAGGTGAAACAGCTTTTACCTTGGCGCAGCTAGCGCGTGAACAGGGAATCTCTTTTGTCCTCTGGACTTCGCCTCATCTTCACTCAGTGTGTGAACGTTTTCAAACCAATGAGGGTGAGATCAGTTTGCAGGAATTGGAAACATTGTTGCTGGCCGGAGAAGAAAAGCGCGCGCATCAGCAAGTCGGATTGAGTTACTACGAAGCACTGTGGGCCACATTTCTGCGATGGGGGCTTTCCAAAAAAGCTCAACTTTGGATTTTAGAAGTGGGCCTGGGTGGCCGCTTTGATGCAGTGAGCCTCTGTGACGCTCAGGTGGTGGGATTGACCTCAATTTCGCGAGATCATCAAGAATTCCTGGGTTCTCGGTTTGATCAGATTTTGCGCGAGAAGTTGGGAGTTACCCGACCAAATTGCACTCTTGTCTCGGCCTTGGAATCGGTCTACCTACGAGAGCAAACAGCGATAAATATAAAGCCTCTCGCTATCAAGTGGCAGGATCTGTTTCATGAGGGGCTTATCAGCTGTCATACCGGCTTTTCTGAGCGCAATCGCAGGCTCGCAGGAGAGTTGTGGCGGTCACTTTTTCAAACAGAGGTTGAATGTTCGTCACAAACTTTCCCCGGTCGAGGGGAGGTGATGGAGTGGCAGGGCCATCGCTTCACATTTTACGGCTCACATAATCCTGACGGAGTGAGGAAATTGGTTCATTTTCTGCAGTCGAGTTCCTACAATCAAGGGAAGGAGTTTTTCCATCAGGTGTGGGGTGCTTTTTCCGAGCGGCCAGTTGCCGATTTAAAGGCAATGGTTCGGATGCTGAAAAGACTTAGTAATGAGTCAACTCAGCTCAACATCACACGCTTTTCGCATTTGAAGGCGGCAGCGCCTTCAGGCTGGTGGGGGTATGACGAAGGAGTGCATACCAAGTATGTCCATGAATGGAATGAGCTTATTCAACAACTCGCAGGCGGTACTTCGCAATCCATCTTGGTGGTGGGGTCATACTATTTTGTGGGCATGCTGCAAGATCATTTGCGTCACGCTCCTACTCATCAATCAACTGCAAGCGGCCACTCCTCAGTTTCAACTCGGTGATACCCTTTCCATTTTTTCTGATCGTGCTTTCCGTAAGGAAGGAGGGGACGTTTTTGAAGCCGTCGGTAACGTCGTTGTAGTCAATGAGAAAGACACTCTCTACGGAGAGTCTGCCACTTTTGATCGACGCACGATGATCTTTAAGGTGGATGGAAATGTTCGCTTCATTACTCAAGACTTAACACTTTATGGTTCTCAGCTTGAGTATCATGCGGCCTCGGGTTATGCCCAAGTAAAGAATGCACGCATTGTTCACCCACAGTTTAATGTTGTCTCTCGTGAATTGTATCGTCGCCCTGGCGGGTTGATTGAAGCTCGTGATGCTGAATTTACCACTTGTCGTGATTGTACGGAATCTTGGTCAGTCTATGGCCGAAAAATTTTGATTTATCTCAAAGAGCGCGCCGAGATTTATCACGGCCTGGCCAAAATAAAAGGCGTGAGCGTTCTCTACTTGCCCTATATGGTGGTGCCGCTCTCGCAAAGAAAATCGGGTCTTCTCTTTCCTCGCATCTCTTCACAAAACGGAGTCGGTCTTTCGCTTGAGCAACCAGTCTTCTGGGCGATTGATGAAGACAAAGACGCCACTATCACTCCGACCTTTTGGGCGAAGCGAGGTTATGGAACAGATCTCGAATATCGCCAACGTTTTGCGCCTCAACGTTGGTTCGAAGGTAATGGCCGATTTTTGAACGACACGATTTATCTGCCAGGTAAGAATGATTTAAGCGAGTCCGGCCGTAATTACACTCGTTATTTTGGCGATGTAGAAAATCATTGGTATTGGAATCCCAACTGGTCGCACCATATGCGCTTCACCGATACACGAGACCTCGATATCGTGCGTGACCATCCACTGTATACAGATAATCGAGTGAACTCGAGTGATTTTGGCTTTAATGGTTTTGTGGATGGGCGAGGAGAGCGTTGGGCCCTAAGCCTACAAAGTGAATACTCGCGCAACCAACTCTTTGCAGATCCCGAAGAATTTGATCGCGACTATGTGCAAACGCTTCCACGCGTGAGTCTTGGGACTACACCTTTTACGCTGATTCAAAGTGATATGCCTTTCTTGCGACATATCTACGCCGGTGTGGATGGTAGTTTTACGCGTTTTAGACGTGTGGAGAATCGAGAGTCAAATCCTATCCGTGACGCTGATCGTTTTACCGCCAAACCTTATTTGGGCTGGCATTTATTTAATTGGGGACCGCTCGGGGTAAAAACTGAGGCGACGTTTGATTATCAAAAATACCGCTTTCCAGAAGCTTCTAGTGAGTTTGGTGCTGAGAAGAGTGCCACTCTCTTACGAACAGAAGCCTCATTTACGGTTGATAAAATATTTGGTTTAGCTTTTGAAGAAAAAATTCCGGCACAAAACTTACCAAAGGCCTACCTCAAAAGAATGCGCGAAAAAGAGCGCTCAGGTCCTAAGCCCTTAACTCGTGCTCAGAAGAAAACAAAACTGGTAGGTAAACTTCCTCCGTTTGAATCGAGTTTAACAAACGACGGTGTGATGGTGGCGAGACAGGCCTATCGTTACTCACAAGAATATAAATTCATTCATCACTTCATCACTTCTGAGACGGAATCAGGGAACCCCGTATTCTTAAATCAGATTCAAGAAAACAGTGGGTGGTTTGATTATACCGATGCGGTTCGTTCGCAAGAATACTTGCTCGGTGCCAACATTACTCGAACGGTTATTCCGCCTTCCAACACGCTTGAGTTTCAGTGGAACAATGTTTTGATTCGTAAATCACCCAAGGCCACCGACTGGCGCACCGATCAGCGCTATCTTCGTGATAATTTCTCCTATCAAAAGAAGGGATATTTTAATGTCTCGCAAGGTTATTTATTTGACCAAGAGTTTGATGATTTACGCGATAAGCTTACTCGTCTTGCGGTTAAGGCCGGGTATCTGGCGGCCAAATGGTCGTTGTCTTTTTCGGAGTATTTTTTCCATCGCAACAGCCAACACTTGTTTCAAATGGCGTGGCAACGTGAGTTCGATTTTTTAAATCTCTTAACGGCCTATAATTATAACTCTCTCGAAGAACGTCGCTTGAATACTCTTTCCGCAGGTATTCAGGTTCGACCAACGGATACCATTGGGCTCTCCTATGTTCGCCAAGTAGACCTTGAAGCACGTGACGATATTCGCACGGTCTACGCGCTGGATATCATGCCTCATAATAATTGCTGGATTTTAAGTCTCAATTACCAAGAATCACTGGTTGGATTCCGTTACGGCTTTAACGTCTTATTTAACTTTGGTGATGAACGTTTTGCGAGCTATCGACGTGATTGGTTTCGTATGCAACGGATGCAGTAATGGCACAAGTTTGGTTAGTTGATTTTGATGATAGTTTTACCTACAACATCGCTGCTGAGTTTTTGCGACAAGGCGTTGAATGTCGCATTATCCCTTGGCGTGAATGGACACTGCCTACCACACGATCGCCAAGTTTATTAGTCTTAGGACCAGGTCCCGGTCACCCCGATGATTATCGTATCGAAGAAAAAATCATGGCGTGGTGGAAGACGGGAATTCCTATGGCGGGCATCTGCTTAGGTCATCAATTTATTGCCCGCTTTTTAGGACTTGCTGTTGAACGATCAAACAGGCCTGCTCATGGTGAATCATTTGTATGGAAGGTGCCGCCGATGTGGCAGAAAAAATTCCAATGGCCCAAACAAGTGGAAGTTCAGCGCTATAATTCACTAGGAGTTCCAGCACGTACATTGCCGCGAGAGTGGAGTGGCTGGGAGGAGGGTGGTGAGTGGGTGATGCTCTCCCATAAGCGTGCTCTGACTTACCAATTTCATCCAGAATCAGTGGGAACATCTTGCCCAGAGGCCTTCATTCTGCCCCTATGTCGCTTGGCCTTATAATACTTGTATGCATATTCTCATCTCCAATGACGATGGTGTTTTTGCGATTGGTATCAAAACGCTCAATGACCGTTTAAGTAAAATGGCCCGCACAACTATGGTTGCACCTCTAGAAGAGCGATCAACCACAGGACACTCTCTCACTTTAGATAAACCACTTCGTTTAGAAAAAATCTCTGAAGGCGTATGGGGCTGCAGTGGCTTTCCGGCCGACTGTACTTTGATGGGACTCGGACATGTTTGCAAAAACGATCGTCCAGACTTCGTCGTGACGGGAATTAATCGTGGCGCCAACCTTGGTCAAGATCTCTATTACTCTGGAACAGTCGCAGCAGCTCGCGAAGCCGTTTTTCATGGAGTACCGGCGCTGGCCACAAGCCTCGTGTTCAAACAGCTACAAGCTCAAGGCCATCATTATGCGACGGCCGCGGAAATTGCCGCCATGATTGTCGAAGCAGGAATTTTAAAACTGCTTCCACCCATGACTCTCTTAAATTTAAATGTGCCTGATGTGGAACTCAAAGATGTCAAAGGCCTGCGCTTTACCACCGTTGGTTTTAGAAACTATTCAGAAGAGATCCATCATCGTGAAGACGCACGAGGAAGAGAGTATTTCTGGATTGCGGGACACTATCAGGGTTATCGCTCTGATGATCAATCAGACTGTCATGCCGTGGAACATGGTTTTGCGGCCCTCACAGCTCATGTGCTCATTCCTGGAGCGCCGATTGATTGGAGTCCAGTGAAAAATGCAGTGGAGGCACTTCATGCAGCACGCTTTAATTAGTTTTGTCTTTCTCTTATTGGCCTCTTGCTCTCACATGCGCAGTGGTCAGCATGTTTACTGGAAACCCGGTCAACCCTTAGAAAAGTTGGCGCGTGAAAATGGCACGACGGTAGAGCAATTGAAAGATCTCAATCCAAAACTAATGGCGGGGCAGTGGGTTTTTGTTCCCAACAAAATTGGCATTTTGCCATTCCTGCAAGGGACGCGCGCGGTTGAAAATTATGATTCTCTCGGCACTGGCGAATTTGCATGGCCGGTACCAAAAGTTAAACGTATTTCTTCAGGCTTTGGTAATCGCTGGGGCAAAAAACATGAAGGGATTGATATCCCGGCACCCATTGGAACTCCAACAGTGGCCGTCCAGGATGGATATGTGAAATACGCAGATGATAAGATTAGTGGTTATGGAAATATGATTGTCATCGAGCATGCGAATAAAGTGTTCTCAGTCTATGCTCACCTCGACAAGATGATGGTCGATAAGGGTGATCGAGTGAAGCGTGGTGAAGTGATTGCCCACACCGGAAATACAGGCAGATCAACTGGACCGCATCTGCATTTTGAAATTCGAGTGCATGATAAAGCGCGGGATCCGGCGCAATATTTGGGGATGGCCAAGAAGCCTTAGTTTTTAATCTTCTCGATAATTTTTAGATACATCAAAGCGGTATTACGAGCATCTTCCAGTGCAGTGTGTGCTACCGCACCAAATCCCAGATAGCGCATCAGCGCAGAACCCGATTCCATCCCTTGAGGAAGTAGGCCGATATCCATTAAAGCATAGGCGGTGCCCGAAAGATCGAGCTGGCGATGCTGAAAGTATTTGCGCATAAATTCCCAGCCAAGATCTCGGTTGAGAAAGGGAAGATCAATCGCCGACATTGATTTTCCAAATAAAGTAATTTTCTGATTATTAAAGTAGCTCTTCACTTCCGCTGATTCGAGATAACTTGTCATCATCTCTTTAAACTTTTCCATCGGCATGCCTTCAGCGTGGGCCTTACGGATAAGAGTCTCATTGTGCTCAATCACCCAAGGATCAAGCTTGGGTTTAAGAGTTTCAAAATCTGGGCATTGGATATAAACCGATTTTGCAAGACTCTCTTCCATGGTGCCAGTTGAGGCATCAAAGGGAATCATGGCAAATTCAATCATCAAGCAATCTTGGGCAAGACCAGTGGCCTCAATATCAATACTGAGATAGCGCATATTAAATTTCAACAGTCATTGGGCAATGATCAGAAACTTCCTGGTAACTCACACCGAGGGAGTCACTAGAAGCGGGCCTGCAGGTCACTTTCTTGCAGTGGCCATGCAGTTGGGCCTTAGGAGTTGATTCCTTTAAGGAAAGATAGCCGGCCGACATCACAATATGATCAAGCTGAGAGGGAATTTCGGTATTGTCGTCTGTGGCGCCCCACCAATAAGCCGAGCAGCCCAATGGTGCGGTTAAATTAGTCAGCTTGTTAGCGTTAAGCATGGCAGTGAATTTCTTGTAATCTTGGTCACGACTTAAGTAACCAGTGGTATTGAAATCACCCATTACTACATAGTTTTTCTTACCAGCAGCTTCTGCGCTTTTAAGATAATTTTTTATGAATTCGTACTGTAGGGCACGCTTCTCTTGAGCTTCAGCATTATCACCGGCCTTTAAGTGTACTTGGTAAGAATAAAACACTTCTTTTGTTTCAAGGTTTTCAAATTTCCCGACACCCATTGGTCGTGAACTGCCATTGCAAGTGGGCTGACCTTCCGGATTAGTAATACCAAGCTCTTCAGTAAATTCAATGAGACGAATTTTTTTGCTATTATAGATAAAGCCTAACGACTGCCCACCACGGCCACCACAATTAGATAATACAACCTGGTAGCTGGGCATTTTTGATTTGATGAAGCTTGCGAGCTCTTCGCCATTGTTAATTTCATTCACACCTAATAGATCAAATTTAAGTGAGAGTAGAATTTGCGCTAATTCTGGTTTGTTGGTTTGGATATCTTCGCGGACGTCGTAATCAAAATTACGGATATTATAAGTGCCGACCTTAAGTCCGGCCCACGCCGAAAGACTTAACATTAAAGACAAGGCGAGAAGAGACTTCATCCAGAATCCTTTAGAATTAGCCGGGCCACTAGTACTTATTAGAAAACCTTATATGTAATGTCCACTATTTAACCGCGTCTTGGGGCCCCTTGGCAACCCCAAGGGTTTGTTAAAATTGGGTTAAGTAAGTTTTTCAGGGCCCCCTTGATTTGTCTTTTGAGTGTCAGAAAGAGTTAGGAATTTCTTTTTTGACTTATCCAGTCACCTATCGGTAAACATGCCCTAATCAATGCCATTGGAGGCAGCGAGTTTTGAGGGGGATTTCATGGTTAAGAGTATGGCAGTTCTGTCAGTCGCTTTAGGTATGATGTCAGCGTCAGCGTCCACAGATCTCGATAAGTATCTCACGATCAACTCGGTGCAGCTAGAAGTAGAGACAGTAACAGAGGCAGGGACATTCACTTCGGTTCTAGAAGAAGAAGTGACCACACTTAATGCTCAGGAGCTTCCTGGCATGCCAAGTGTAGATGGTCATCCAGGGCAGAAGGCCAATATCGGCCAGGTTATTCAAATCGCCAATGACGTGATTGCATTGGGCGAGCGCATTTATGAAATCGTTAAGAAAGGTAAGCCAGTCGTCAACACCAGCTATGCTCCGTTGTCAGTGCTTCCTAAGAATGAAGCAGGTGAGCCAGTCGACATTATGGATACGGAAGGATGGTCGCTCCCGACTGCTCGAAAAGTGACAATGAACTACAAGAATCTTTATGGTTCTTCAGTCGTTAAGTTCACTTACACAGTGGTATTCGCTCACTCAGGATCTTATGACGGTAAAGGTGCTTACATCACCGCTGCACAGATCATTCCAAGTGACGTGAAAGTTTCTTGGGGCTTTGATTTCAATGCCAGCATGAGAATGGTGGGATTACAGAATCATGGAACTCGTAAAGATCCTGTCGCTGGTATGGTGATGTCGGTCAATTACAAAGTGGAATCAGTTTTGAGCACAATCGATACACACGACACTTACCACATCACGGGTAAAGGTCAGCTCGTTCAGCTCTAGTTCTTCGAAAGTTTGTCTAAGTTGAAGGGCCCTCGTTTGAGGGCCCTTTTTTTTGCCAGTCCTAACATCGTCTGACACCAATCTGTCCTTTTTACAATCGCTCTCACATTCACCGGCGCTTCTAGGCATAACAGTCCAATCAAAGGGACATTCATGAAATTACTAGCACCGCTCATCCTTCTTCTGGCCCAACCGGTTGTGGCCGCCACGATTGCCGTGATTGATTCGGGGATGGATCCAAAGCATGAAATGATTGTTCCCAATTTATGGACTAACGAAAAACCGCAGTTTACTGGCCGATATAAGAACGTCCAGCATGGCTGGAATTTTGTGAATAACAACAATCAAGTGATAGATACCAACTTTTTGCCGCTTTTCGCTGATGAAAAATTGCGCAAATTTTATGAGATTCAAGGGAAGTCCTTTCTCTTTAGTACCACTCCAGAAGAAAGAGAGTGGGCACGTGAGCAATTGAAAGATCCTCTTTTTAAACGTCTGGCGAACTCTTTTGGAACTTTCATTCATGGAACTCATGTCGCTGGTATCGCCATTAAAGATTCTGACAATAAGGCCATGGGAATCACGCTTCTAAGAACAAGTCTTTCGGCGAACTTTAAGAACAATCCAAAAAATGAACCAACGGATATCTGGCCGGCCGTCGAAGCGTTTATTGAGCAAGCTGCTGTTCGTCAGGTACAAGGCATGAAGGAGATTGCGCAATTCATCCATTCTCATGGCGCCGACATTGCTAATTGTTCGTTTGGAACCGGCAAGTCTCAGGCCATGAATTATGCAGACGTGGTATTTGATCTGCTCTTTAAACGTAAGCCCACTACGGAAGAAAAGAATCGCACCGCTAAGTTGTTTCTTGATGCCGTTGTGAAGCATGGAAAGTCTTATGTCGTGCTGGCACCAAAAACACTTTTTGTTTTTGCCGCAGGTAATGATTCTCTCAATAATGATGAAGTTGGTTTTTCTCCTGCGAATATTAAAGCTGTTAACACCATTTCTGTAGCGGCCACTTATAAAGATGAATTCTTCGCTCCATTCTCAAATTGGGGAACAGGCACAGTCGATCTGGCGGCACCTGGACTCTATATTCGCTCGGCGATTCCGGGCGGTGGCTCATTGCCAGTTTCAGGTACTTCGCAAGCTGCTCCCTTTGTATCTAACATCGCCGGCCAGATGAAGGATGCTAATCCAGCACTCACTCCAGCGCAGATCAAAGAAATCTTGATGGCGACAGTAGATAAGAAAGTTTTTTTGAAAATTCGTGTGAAGTCAGGTGGTATGGTGAATGGCCCACGCGCTATTGCGGCAGCTGAGAATTCTCATCTCTTATCTTTGAAAGAGTCGATCGAGATGGCCCATGTTCAAGTCACTGATGTGGTTTATCCTAAATCAAAAGAGATCCCGAACTTAGCAGAATTGACAGTCCTGCCAATGCCATCGGAGTGGGAGTAGCTTAGAGATAATCGAATTCAACGCGTGTGACATCTCCCACGCGTTTTTGGCAGGAGAGTTCGTCATTACTCATACGACACTTTTTGCAGACTCCATCGCCGGCGCAACTTGAGGCGATGGGAAGATTATGGCGCATCAGAAAAAACATCAGAATTTCTTCAGGATCAGTCACTTCAAAAGTGCCCACTAACTTTCCCGAGGCCCTACCATAGACTTCGATCATGGAGCGCAAAACAGTGCTCCAGGGTTGCGATCATCAATAAAGAAGCGGCCACCTTCATTCGCTAAATCACTCCAGGCCCAAATATTGCCCATAGACTCTGCATTATAGATGGGAACATTGAGTTTCAAGAGTTCTTGGATTTGATTGTCACGACTGCGGGAACTCTCAATCACCAAGCGCAGAGGGTCGGAGAGGAACATATGGCGTGAGTGACGAAGCAGGCGCTGAATATCTTCAGGGGTATGCGCTTTAGTGAGCCCATAACGGAAAAGGTGATAGACATGCTGGCCGGGATCACGGCTTTGATTGGAGGTGACCCAAATTTCTTCGGCTTGGGACTTAATCAGACAAAATGCGCTCGAGCGAACTTTAGCCGTCCCTTCAATGACGGCTTCACCAAAGAGCGCCTTGGGCTCGTTAGTTTTTTGAGCTACGACTGCTAAGAAGGCATCTTTACCTTGGGTGAGTCCAAAGAGGTGGCCGACGTTCTCGTCTTTATCAATTAAGAAAATAGAGTTGTCGTAGAGCGTGAAATCATAATTACAGCGAACATCGAGCTGAGGTGTTTTTCGATATGAGAAGAGCGTTTCGTTCATGGGTGTAGGAACACTCTTTTCTTGAGCCGCTTTGACGAGTTTTTGGAAGTTTACTTTCGAGAGGCGCTCGCTTTCGCGAATGAGTTCATCGCCGCGAAAAAAATGGCGTCGCAAAATGGGCTCAGGGCCCAAGACAGCTTTCATTTCACGCAATCTTAGTTCAAGCGTTTTTCCAGCTACAATTTCAGTTTTGAATTTGTCATCCAAAAGCTTGGCATACCAATGAAGTCCACGTTTCTTAGGATGATTTTTCAAAAGATCATTGAGTCCGGTAAAGAAAGGGTAGCCACCTTTCTCACTCATAGAGAAGTCCCGATAGAGACTTTGCTCATTTTGCCGGACAAGAAATTGAAAACGTGCCGTGGGTGAGGCAAGATCCGGTCGAATGTTCATTTGTAAGAGTGACCACAGCACAGTTTTTTCAATGAAATCTAATTTGAGGTCTTCTAATTCTTTTAGAAAGTCAGTGAAGCCACGCTGAGCTTTGGGATTAGAGCCAACGAGTTGAGGTAAGCGTAAAGAGGGGCGAGCACAGGCGGTTAGTTCACTGGCAGTTTGAATAGGCGAGCGAGGAATCTCCGACTCAAGCTCTAAGCGCTGCAGTACTTGGCTGCATCCTGCGATCACTAATAAGAGAGTGAGAAATTTAATTTTCATCATCCAATAATTCCAAGCTCGAGTCGCTATGGCGATCGGCGAGACCATATTTCTCATGGAGGTCAAGGCCCGCACCACGGTTTTCTTTTTTAGTACCCTTCAACATAAAGATGACATACACACCGTCACTCACCGATTGCATCTTCCAATCCAAAACTTCGTGCCCTTCACTCAAAATTCCATGCATGATCTTGTCGAATTCCCGCTCGCGATACCCGGTCTTTCGCTTTGGAGGGGAGGCGATAAAGTAGGTGAAGGTCTTAATGTCCGAATACTGGGACGATTTTGTCGGTTTAGTCTTAGTTGACTTCTTCATGACCTCTCTCCAGCGTTTACGGGGGCTTGATTCATTTCAGTTGTGATTATTCTATCCGAACATCTCTCGCCGAGGCGAGAAAAAGACGGTGGCTAAACAATAGGACTTTGGAAAAGATTGCCCATCGAAATTTCCGCTTTGAACCTGTGCGTTCATGGGTATAATCATAGTATGAAGTGACAGGATGTTGCTTCGAGAGGCAGGATGCCGAAAAGAGGGAGCCATGCAGGGGCTCCCTTTTTTTTTACCTTCCATATACATCTCCACCACGATTTTAATACAATGGCGCCATGAATAAGGTGCAGGACTTTCTGGCGATTGCGGATCAGTTTCGTCTCGGTCATTTAACGACTGAAGGCTCGCATCATCTCACCAAAGATCTCTCTCAATTAAGTGTCAATAATTTGTTAGTAGCTACAGAGACTCTAAAGCAAGTAGATCAACTGGCACTCCTCACTCTCGAGCGCAATCGTGAGGGAATATGGTCTCTCTTTCAAAGAGTGGAAGCCACTCTCAAGCGCGGCAATGATATTTTATTAGTCGGCTGTGGAGCGACGGGACGATTAAGTCTCGTACTCGAAACACTCAGTCTGCAAATGCAGCGCTATCCAGGACGCATTCGTGCGTTCATGGCCGGCGGTGATTACGCCCTCATTAAATCAGTCGAAAGTTTTGAAGACCGCACTCCCTATGGTGAACGACAGCTCCATGATTTGGGGTTTAAAAATGGCGATCTCTTAATGGCCATTACGGAAGGGGGAGAGACCCCCTTTGTGATAGGCGCTTGTTTGGAAGCTGCTCGTATTTCTCACGAGGCACCCTGGTTTATATACTGTAATCCAGATCAAGAGCTCCTGTTTTTAAGACGCTGCCAAGCGGTCTTGCATAATCCCCACGTGCAAAAATTAAATCTCACTTGTGGAGCGATGGCCCTCACAGGCAGTACACGCATGCAGGCCTCCACAGTGCAAATGGCGGCGGCCGGTTTTGCCCTGTTATTTGATTGGAAAGATCGCTCACATTTTTATGAAACCCTGACTAAGTGGCGTGAGTGGTGTGGCGTCCAGAGCTATCAAGGGATGCTTCCTTTTATTGAAAAAGAAGCGGCCACTCATGAACGTGGTGAGTTCACAACTTATCTCGCTGATCCACAATTAGCTATTTCACTCTTAACTGACACCACCGAGCGCTCGCCGACATTCACTCAACCGGCCTTTGAAAATTTATTGGATCAAACACCTAAAGCACCCATATTTTTAGTGGTGGATGGTGCTAAGAACTCTGAGGCCGCCTGGAATTCTCTGTTAGGCAGAACTCCACGTTGTCTCGCCTGGCCAGAACTGACGCAAAAAATAACTCATGATGTTTTAATGGGGTTTGATATCTCTGAAATGTCCTTGGCCCGTCGGGGTGGAGAAGTGGTGAGTTTTCACGTCAAGCAAGGCCGCATCCTGTGGGAGAGTGAAGAGTTGCAATGGTCGCAAGAAGTGTGGGGCCTTCATCCTTTGTGGCTGCATCTCAATCTCAAAATGGCGCTCAATATACTTTCAACTCTCATGATGGGGCGACGAGGATTTTATTTGGATAACATCATGAGCTGGGTGAAACCATCGAATAATAAACTGGTGGACCGAGCGACTCGCTACGTGCAAACTCTCGCACTTCGTCGAGGAGTGTCGGTTAATTATGAAGATGGAGTGAAACTTGTGATTGAAGAGATGGAGCGAAATATACCAGGACCCGTCGTTATCCGAGTCCTGGAGAACTTAAAAATTAAGGTTTAGTCTCGTCTTTCTTATCAGACTCTTTCATGCCCTTTTTGAAGTTATTGATCGCCTCACCGAGAGAGCTACCAAGCTTCGGCAAACGTGAGCCTCCAAAGAAGACTAAAACGACTAAAAGAATAATCAGTAACTCGCCAATACCTAGTCCAAACATGGGGCTTCCTTTGTTTCCTCGATTTTATCAGTATACGCGCTGCAAAGGAAGGGTGTACTTCCCGGGGGCATATTCCGCCATTCGCGTTAAGCGTAAGTTATCATAGGTTTTTTGTCCGTTGCTGGCCTGGGCATAAGGATAAATAGCAATCCCGCCGCGAGGAGTGAACTCGCCGATAACCTCAAGATAACGGGGCTTCATCAGCGAATTTAGGTCATGGCACATTTTAGCGACACAATCCTCATGAAAATCGCCATGGTTTCTGAAGCTAAAGAGATAGAGCTTCAAAGATTTCGATTCCACCATCAGCTTATCGGCGATGTAGTTGATATAGATGCGCGCAAAGTCCGGTTGGCCAGTTTTGGGACACAAACTGGTGAATTCGGTACAGACAAAAGTTGTCCAATTATCCATGCTCGGGTGCTTGTTAGGAAAAGACTCAAGGACCTCTGGGGCATAAGTCGAGGGATAGTCGGTATGCGTTTGGCCTAAGAGTGTCACTCCTTTGAGTTCTTTCTCACTGCGCGCTTTTTTCTTCATATACACCTCATGTCTAATGGCCACTTATGAGGCTTTTATGGCAGAAATAGTAGGAAGTTTCAATGCTTTAGGAAAATCATGACCAAGACCAAGATAATCATTGGCCAATTAGGCTCACCCAAAAGCCCATCTACCTCGGATGTGCGTGCTTTCTTGAGGGAATTTCTCGCTGACCCCCGGGTAGTGGATGTCCCACGCTGGTTATGGTTTCTCATTTTGAACCTTTTTATTTTACCATTTCGCCCCAAGCGCTCGGCCAAACTCTACTCACGAATCTGGGATGGTTCCGGTTTCCCTTTGGTTAAAACCACCAAACTTGTCGCTGATGGCATTCGCCCGCACTTGGCGCCAAATCTGGAAATTAACCACTGTTTTTTATTGGCCGATCCGCGCCCAGGAAAAATCTTAGACGATTGGGAAAAAGAGCCAGTGGAGACACGAGCACAAAAAGTCATCGTCTTTCCCCAATTTCCTCAGTACGCCGAATCGACGATTGCCTCGGTGGTGGATGGGCTCGGCCATGAATTTAAAAACCGCGTGAACATTCCCGGATTCACGGTTATTGATTCTTATCATCGCGCCAAATGTTTTATTGATCACTCGGTGAGACTCATACAAGAGAGTCTTAAAAACAATCAACCCGACATGTTGGTGATTTCTTTTCACGGCATCCCCTTGCGACGTGTGTTGGATAAGGGTGATCTTTATTTCCGCCACTGCTTGGAAACTTATAAGCTGATTGAAAAGGGGCTGGAAGAGAGAAATTACCCCATGCGTATGCTCTTTCAATCGCGCTTTGGGTCTGAGATATGGCTCGGGCCCTATACCGATGAAACGGTTGAACACATGGTAAAAGTGGAAGGCAAAAAACACATCGCGGTTTATTGCCCAAGTTTTGTGGTGGATTGCTTGGAGACCACCGATGAAATCGGTCATGAGCTCAAAGAGATGGTGGAAGAGCACGGTGGTAAACTCACGGCGATTCCGTGTCTCAATGCGGAACCCGCTTGGATCAAAGACTATGCGAATTTTATCAATGTAACTGCGAACGGAAATAGTGAGGAGCGAGAAGCGCTCTATCACACGATCGATATCAAGAAGGATTTGGAAATTCATATGGAAGATTTAAAAACTCAGCGCCCTGAACCCATGAGTAAAGAATCCAAGGGTGTATTGAAGCTGATGTTTCTTACTATGCTCCTGGATCTCATCGGCTTCTCAATAATTTTCCCGATGTTCCCCGCGCTGGCAAAACATTATCTGGCGACAGATGCTGATAACGTTTTTTTGAAAGCGATTTTCTCTTTGGTGGGTGATCTGCAAACTTTCGGTGGTGAAGGCGCGCTCGCTAATTCCGCCAGCTCGATCGTGCTCTTTGGTGGCATCCTCGGCGCGCTCTATTCACTCTTGCAATTTGTCGCTGCTCCCATGTGGGGCGCGATCTCAGATAAAGTGGGTCGCAAACCGGTGCTCGTCATTTCTATTCTGGGTTTGTTTTTAAGTTATGGCCTGTGGTTTTTTGCCGGTTCATTCACGCTTTTGATCCTTGGCCGAGCTATTGGTGGTTTGATGAGTGGAAATCTCTCGATTGCTTCAGCGGTTGTTGCCGATGTGACTGATCAGAAAAATCGCTCAAAAGGGATGGCAGTCATTGGTATCGCTTTTGCGCTTGGGTTTATTATCGGACCTGCTCTTGGTGGTATTTCTGCTCTCTTTGATCTGACGGTTTATTACCCTGAGCTTATTCAGTACGGAGTGAATCCCTTCTCAGTGGCCGCTCTCATTGCCGGAGTCTTGGGGCTTTTGAATTTCATTTTGGTGCTGACGAAATTTCCAGAGACACTGCCGCCAGAGAAGCGTGGGCGTGGTGAGGGTCTGCATCGCACAGCTAATCCCTTTAAGCTCTTCCAAGGATTACCGTTTCCGGGTGTGAATAAAACCAACTTGGCCTATTTCTTTTTTATCACCGCCTTTGCTGGTATGGAATTTACTCTGACGTTTGTGGCGGTGGAGCGTTTCATGTTCACGCCACT